>JBGTES010000020.1:0-56538 GCA_041747675.1 Flavobacteriales bacterium | reverse complement strand
CACTGCTGTCCGGTTAAGAATCGAACAAAATCAACTGGTTCAGAGGGGTGGGTGCCAATTCCTCATCCCTGGACTTCTGAAAGGCTTGCTGGATGGGCATTTTCTCGAAGGGCATGACCGAGCAGATCTGTAGAATGGAATGGAGCGAAGCATCCAACTTCAGCCGCTTGCGAACGATGGCCACCAGCAGGTACACGGACACGGCGATCCAGATCTGGCACTTGACGGCGTTCTCCGAGAGGCCATAGAACTTCTTGATACGCAGATGCTGCTTGATCCACTTGAAGAACAGTTCGACCTGCCATCGGTTGCGATAGAGCTCGGCGATGGTAGTGGCGGGCAGCGCGAAGTTGTTGGTGAGGAAAACCAGAAGGCGCCCACTCTCCAGGTCCTTGAGCTTGATGCGCCGGAGTTTGTGAGGGTAGTCCGAAGCCGACTTGATGCCGACGAAGACAACGGTCTGGTCGCAGATGATGCCGGTCTTGCGATCGGAGGGTGCCGAGTAAAGACGTCGCAGATCCGTGTTGGACTTGGCCCGGGTAATGAAGAACGCCCCGCAAACGTGCAGTGTGCAAAGGCGCTCCAGAGCCAGGTAGGCGCGGTCCATGACGTAGAAGCTGCCCGCCTCCGGGATGAGCAGATCCAATGCGTTCACGTCGTGCATCTTTCCATCGCTCACGTGGATGAAGCTGGGGATCGAGCCGCGCAGATCCATGAGCGTATGCATCTTCACGGCCGCCTTGGTCTTGCGGAACACCGCCCAGGGAAAGGAGGAAAGGCACAGGTCGATGGTGGTGGAATCCAGCGCATAGACCGTCTCCTTCACATCCAGAACGCCGGGTTCGCTCGCATGCAGCTTGCGCGCTTGCCCGATCAAAACCTGGGCAAAGTCCGAGTAGATGCGCCAGTCGCGCAATTCGTTGGCATCGGAGAGCGTGCTGCGCTTCACCGGGCTGCTCAACCCCATGCGGAACAGCTTGCCGGGCTGCGCACCGAGACAGGTCTCGATGTCCCGAAGGCTCTCCCGATAGGTGAGCTGCGCGAATGCCATCGCCCTGAAATGCTCCCGACAGGTAAGGGTTCGGACCCGGTAGTCCCCGGCATAGCGCTCCACGATGCGGTCGAACGTTGTCCAGGGAAGATGCGCCATCAATTGGCTGTAAACCGTGCTGCCGATGTTCATGCGGAGTTCCTTGAGTTGTCCTCAAGGAAACCCACCTCATCGACGGACAGCAATTCAAATCCGCCCCACGCATTTTCGCTCGATATGCCGCGTCCATGTTGGGCTCATCCTATGTTTGACCAAGGCTTAACCGGACAGCAGTGGGTTCCATAGTGAAGAGCATGCCCAGGTTGTTGCTCGCCCATTTCGGGTAGTGGTACGTTCCCCCCATCGCTGTATTGGCATGAAAACTCAGGTGATAGGTCTGCCCGGCCACCATGGGTTCGAGCAGTTCGCAGCCCACGTATTCCCGATAGTTCTCCTTATAGGTGAACATACCGATATACGCATCACCGTCCAAGGCAAACTGATATCCAAGCGTATTCTGTGGGACACCTGTCAACGTGTCCACGCACGCATTGAAAAAATCAGGGCTACTGAGCCACTTCTCCCAGTACACTGGCTTGGATGTGGGTTGAAAGCCATACAGAGTTGGAAATGTAGGACACTCCGCAATCTCCTCAAAGCTCGCGTTCGGTACCAAATTACCTTGGGCGTCTGCGCCATGGCCAGCAATGAACAGCAGGCTACAGCCCACAAACCTTGCGGTCCTGTGCCGCCACCCACCGTTCATCCTAAGGGAAAGCATTGTTCGTGTTCGTATTCGTGATGCACATTAAGTGCATCGCTCCGGTCCTTCCGCTTGTGCTAATGCCTTCGTCCGTCGCGGGTTCCGTCAAGGCATCCCAAGTTAAGACCGCCTGGGTGGCGTGAACGCTGCCCGGCGCTGCCGGGGGTGTCGTTCTATCTCCGCGCTGCTCTGTTTCGTTTACCTATGCAACTGGGTTAGGTGGGACATGAGCAACAAAGGCCCTCGGTGTTAGTAGCACCGGGGGCTTCTTCTTTGCGGCCTTTGCAGGGCGCATTATTGTAGAGAGAGAGAGAGAGAGTGAGTGAGAGGCGTAGGAAGGTTGAGGGTTGCAGGTTGTAGGTTGCAGGTTGTCCGGCACAAGCCCTGCTGCTTCGGCCCCTTGCGGGATAATGGATCCTATGTTGCTTGCTCCGTGCCATGGCTTACACCTGGCTTGCCTTGTCCACTACAATGCTGCCTTCTGCGAGCCTCCGGAGCAACGGGCTCAAGCCTACCGGCAGGACGAACCTAACACACCTGCGCGCACTTCCCAAATCATGGAGCACCATGTCGGTGCGGTCCAGGCCTTGGGCTTTCTGCCCCACATAGCTCATGCCTGGTTGCCTGTGAAGGTGATCAATGCCTGGTCGAATGATCGGGCTGAAGTGAGGTGGTGGTGCAGGATCCTCTGCGAGAGAGCCTGCAGAGGTTTGGATCCCACGCAGGCCTGGACCGGTCAGCCCTAGCTTTGCCGCCCAAATAAGTTACCACATGCCACGCCAACTGATCGAATGTGTGCCCAACATCAGCGAGGGGCGCGACCGTGCCAGGATCGACACCATCGCACAGGTGGTGAACACCGTGGAAGGTGTACGCCTGCTGGACATTGATCCGGGCCGGGCCACCAACCGCACGGTGATCACCTTCGTGGGGGAACCGGGTCCGGTGATCGAGGCGGCTTTCCGGCTGATCAAGAAGGCGCAGGAGCTGATCGACATGCGCACGCACAGCGGTGAGCATCCGCGCTTCGGCGCCACCGACGTATGCCCCCTGGTGCCCATCAGCGGCATCACCATGGAAGAGACCGCGGTCTACGCGCAGCAACTTGCCGAACGTGTGGGCAAGGAGTTGGGCATCCCGGTCTATTGTTACGAGGCCGCCGCACGCGAGGAGAAGCGGCGCAACCTGGCCAACAACCGCAGCGGCGAATACGAGGGTTTGAAGAAGAAGCTTTCCGACCCCGCCTGGAAGCCCGACCATGGCCCGGCCGAATGGAATGACAGCGTGGCACGCAGCGGCGCCACGGCGATCGGCGCGCGCAACTTCCTGGTGGCCTACAATGTGAATTTGAACACCACCAGCACACGGCGCGCGAACGCCATCGCCTTCGACATCCGCGAGGCGGGCCGCGTGCAGCGTGAAGGGGATCCGCTCACGGGTAAGATCGTCACCGACGCCAGCGGCGAACCGGTGAAGATCCCTGGCAAGCTCAAGGCGGTGAAGGGCATCGGCTGGTACATCGAAGAGTACGGCATCGCACAGCTCTCGCTCAACCTCACCGACATCACCGTGACGCCCGTGCATGTGGCCTTCGATGAAGCCTGCAAGAGCGCGGCCGAGCGCGGCATCCGGGTGACCGGCAGCGAGCTGGTGGGCCTGATACCAAAGCAGGCCCTGCTGGATGCGGCCGACTTCTTCCTTGCGCGGCAGGAACGCAGCCTGGGGATCCCCGAGCGCGAGAAGATCAAGATCGCCGTGAAGTCGCTGGGGCTCGATGACCTCTCCCCCTTCGATCCGGAGAAGAAGGTGATCGAATACATGTTGGAGGAGCCGAACCACGAGCGCCTGGTGCGGATGGACCTGCGGCGCTTCAGTGAGGAGACCGCCAGCGAAAGCCCCGCACCCGGTGGCGGCAGCGTGGCGGCGTACGTGGGTGCGCTGGGCGTGGCGCTGGGCACCATGGTGGCCAACCTCAGCGCGCACAAGCGCGGCTGGGACGAGCGCTGGAGCGAATTCAGCGACTGGGCCGTGAAGGGTGAGAAACTTCGTCGCGAGTTGCTCTTCCTGGTGGATGAGGACACCCGCGCCTTCGACCGCATCCTGCTGGCTTTCGGACTGCCCAAGGGCAACGACGTGGAGAAAGCCGCGCGCAAAGCCGCCATCGAAGAGGCTACCAAGGGCGCGATCAACACCCCGTTGCGCACCATGGAGGTCTGCGTGGAAAGCATGGCCCTGATGAATGCCATGGCCGCCACAGGACTGGAGGCCAGTGTGAGTGATGCCGGCGTGGGTGCCCTCTGCGCACGTACCGGGGCCATCGGCGCCTACCTCAACGTGCGCATCAACTGCGCCGGTCTGGGGGACGAGGCCTTCAAGAAGCAGGTGATCACCAAGGCCGAGCGGCTGAAGGCCGACGCCGAGACCTTGGAGGCCGCGGTGATGGCGCTGACACTCGCCAAGGTATAAGAGCCTGTTTAGGATCTCTTCAAATGCGCTCTCCGGCCTCTTTTCCGCCGATGCTTCGCCGGAAAATGTTCCCGTAGACACCGCTACGCGAAAATTTTCCTACTTCGCCTCGACCAAAAATAGTCTCGGAGCCCATCATTCAAGAGATCCTAAACAGGCTCTAGACGCCTTCCGGCCTCATCCACCGTCGTATGTAGATGAACGGCACGACCGGGCACAACACCCCGGCCCGGCTGGACGTATCATTGGTGTATCCCTCCGAGCCGCGATGTTCACCCGTCTCACCTCCCGCCAGTGGTTCCGCCGCGTGGTGTACTTCTTCCCGCTGCAACTGCTGTTGCTGCACCTGAAGAAGAACCACCTGCTGCTGCTGATCTGGTTGCTGCTGCTGGCTTACATCACCGAGCGGATCGGCGTGAAATACGGGATCCCCTACCTCTTCCTCTTCCCGGAGTACTTCGGCAAGGTGAGTTTCCTCTCCTTCGCGATCACCGGCTTCGCGCTGGGTGGCCTGATCACGGCCTTCAACCTGTACAGCTACACGATGCACGGCTACCGCTTCCCGTTCATCGCCACATTGTCGCGGCCCTTTCTGAAATTCAACGTGAACAACGCGGTGATCCCCGTGCTGTTCATCCTGGTCTACCTGTGGTGCAGCGCGTCATTCCAGTACGAGAAGGAGCTGATGCCACCGGCCCGGATCGCACTGCACCTTGTGGGCTTCCTCACCGGAGTGGGCTTGTTCCTGGGACTTGCCCTGCTCTACTTCACGCGCACCAATACGGACATCATCAAACTGCTGGGGCGCGAGCCCGACGAATACCGGCCGGCGGAACCCCTGGTGGACATCATCGGCCCGGCACATGATGCACCCCCGGGACGGCGTAATGAAAAGCGGAAAGCCAACCGATGGCTGCGCCGCGCCCAACGCACAGAGAAATGGCGCGTGGAGACCTACCTCACCCCGCGGCTGCACATCAAGCTGGCCCGCAGCAGTTCGCATTACGACCGGGAGATGTTGCGCGACGTGCTCTGGCAGAACCACATCAACGGATCGATCTTCGAGGTGGTGCTGGTGCTGAGCTTCATCCTGCTGGGCGCTTTCAGCGACATGCGCTTCTTCGCCATCCCCGCCGGGGCCAGCACCATCCTGCTCTTCACCATGCTGCTGATGATCATCAGCGCGCTGTACAGCTGGCTGCAGGGCTGGACCGTGACACTGATCATCATCTGCGCGGTGGCTTTGAACGCGTTGAGCCACACCACGGACAGCTTCTTCCACGACAACCACGCCTATGGGCTGGACTATGGCGCAGCACCGGCGCGCTACGACCGGGCCACCATCGCCGCCCTGGCGCAGGACACGGCCGCCAGCAGGCACGATGCGAAGGCCATGCTGGCCACCCTGGAAGCCTGGCGGGAACGCAATGCTGCGCTCACACCCGCCGGCGAAAAACCCAAGCTGCTGCTGGTGAACAGCAGCGGAGGCGGGCAGCGTTCGCTGATGTGGACCTTCCGCTGCCTGCAACATGCCGACAGCCTGATGGGCGGCACGCTGATGGACCGCACGGCGCTGATCACCGGCTCCTCCGGGGGGCTGATCGGCGCGGCCTACTTCCGCCAGATGGCCTTCGCCGACAGCGAAGCAGGGACCATGGCGCGCTTCGATCCGTTGCTGATGGAGGAACTGAGCAGCGACATGCTCAATACCATCGCCTTCAACTTCGTGACCAACGACATGTTCGTGCGCTACCGCAAGGTGTACGACGGCGACCAGCGCTACACCCTGGACCGCGGGTACGCCTTCGAACGGCGGTTGAACCAGATCACACGCGGCATGCTCGATGTGCGGTTGGGCGATCTGAGCAACGCGGAGCGTGAGGCCCGCATGCCCTTGCTGGTGATGAGCCCCGTATCCATCAACGACGGGCGGAGGCTGGTGATCGCCGCGCTCCCCATGGCCTTCCTCACGGACATCGTGCCCGATGCGCCCGTGCGTGGCATGGGCCAGCCCGAGTCGATCGAGTTCGGCCGCTTCTTCGCCGCGCATTCGCCGGAGCGGCTGAAACTCACCAGCGCCCTGCGCATGAACGCCACGTTCCCGTACATCACCCCGGTGGTGACCCTGCCGAGCGAACCCGCCATGCGCGTGATGGATGCCGGGGTGCGCGACAACTACGGCTACCGCGTGACCCTCGCCTGGTTGCACACCTTCCGGCATTGGATCGCCGCGCACACCGGCGGGGTGGTGATGCTGCAGATGCGGGACACACCCAAGCACCTGGATATCCACTCTTCTGGCTCCTCGCTTTTCGGCCGGGTGATCGACCCCATGGGCAATGTGTTCGACAATGTGGTGCGCATCCAGGACCAGGACTACGACCTGATGCTGCGACAGGCCAGCTCCTGGATGGGCTTCCCCATGGAAGTGGTGGACGTGGAGTTGCGGCGCGATCAGGAGGAAAAGATCTCCCTGAGCTGGCACCTGACGGCCGTGGAGCGCACACGCGTGGTGCGCAGCTTGGAGAGCCCTCCGAGCAAGGTCGCCTTCGCGCGACTCGTGGAACTGGTGACCGACGGTGACAGGGTTACACCGGCCGGTGGTGGCGGCGCACCAGACCCGGCAGTGGATCCGGCTCCACGGCCATGAGCGTCATGCCACGGTCCAACAGACAGCCCGCGAGCACCTCCCGGAAACCATAGGCCACCGAGCCTGTGGCATACACCTCCGCGCGCTGTTCCGCTGTGAAGAATTCGGTGATGATCTCGGCCATGCCATGGAAGCGACCGAGGAGCAGGTCGCGCACGTAGGGTGCATGTGCGCGCCCGGCGAGCAGGCTTGTGTATGCGGCCAGTGTGCGTGCAGGGAACGGCGATCGATATACGGCTTCCAGGGTGCTGTCCAGGTCCGGTCCATTCACTCCGAACAATTCCTCACGAACGGTCTCCGGCATGCGGCCCAGCAAAGCGTCCTGCAGCAGTGTGCGCCCGATGTCCGCCCCGCTGCCCTCATCGCCCAGTGCCCAGCCCAGCGATGGCATGGGTGTAAAGAGGTGTGTGCCATCGTACCAGCCGGCGTTCATACCGGTACCCAAGATCAGCACCAGGCCGGGCTTCGAACCGCACAGGCCGACCGCTGCGCCCATCAGGTCGGTGTCCACCGTAATGGAAGCAGCGGGCCAGAGGCGCGAAAGCGCTTCGCCCATGGCAGCCTTGCGCGGAGCGGCGGAACAGCCCGCTGCGTAGACCAGGAGCCGTCCGGCGTCCAGCATGGCGGGGCAGTCCGTGGAGAAGCCTTCGTGCAGGTCCGCCACGAAGCGGTCCGCGTCACCACTCAGGGGATTGAAACCCAACAGGGACTTGCCGCGTGATGGAAGGATCACAGGCGATGCACCCGGCGTGACCCATGCCCAGCGCGAGGAACTGCCGCCCACCTCCCCGATCACCAGACCTTCGCTCATGTTGGAATGGTCACGGACCTCACCGTTCAGACGGCCGGGTCGAAGAGGAATTTGTTGGGGCTCACCAGGCCGTTCCGCATGGCGTACATCACCACGGCGGCGGTGTTGTTCACCCCCAGCTTCTGCATGATGTTGCGGCGGTGGGTGGAGACCGTATGGGCGCTGAGGTGGAGCTGCTCCGCGATGCGGGTATAGGACCGGCCCTCGGCGATCAGCGCGATCACTTCGCATTCGCGGGCGGTAAGTGCCACGGGGTCGCAGGTAAGGGGCTCGGCCAGGAAGCGCTCGCTGTCGTATCCCGCGCGTTCCAGCGCACCCAGCACCTTGCCGCAGTAGAATTTGTCGCCATCGGCAGTGCGCGTCACTGCGTCGATGATCTCCTGCACACTGCAGTCCTTGCGGATGTAGCTGGCCACCCCGGCACGGATCGCGCTCTTCAGCGTGGCGGGGGAGGGATCTGGCGTGATCGCCACGAAGCGCGTGCGTTTGGAGCGGCGTATCCCGTCGCGGATCGCCGATGCACCAAAACCCTCGGCGGTATGGTCGATCAGCACCACATCCGGGTGAAGCCGCACCATCTGGGCCTGAAGCTCTATGGCGTCGCGCGCCACGCCCACCACTTCCACACGCTCCACACCCGCAAGGATGGCACGCAGCCCGATGAGGGACAGTTCGCCATGGTCGGCCAGCAGGGTGCGAACGCGCATGTCTTTGTTTAGAATGGTTCTAAAGCGCGCGCAAATTTAGCCGCGCACAACTGGTGCCCCAAATGAAGTTCTACACCGGTGTTCGTTCGTTCACCACGTACTCCTCCCCGTCCTGCGCCGCTTCGGTCGCGGGGAAGATCGCACGCGCCTCGATCAACAGTGGTTCTGTGGTCTTGTACCGCGAACTGAAGTGCCCCAACAGCAGTCGTCCCACTCCTGCATCGCGCGCCAGTGAGGCGGCCTGTGCGGCAGTGGCATGCATGGTCTCCCGCGCACGCGCCGCCAGCATTTCGGTGAAGGTGGCTTCGTGGTACAGCAGGTCCACTCCCTGAATATGCGGGATCAGTTCCGGCGCATAGGCGGTATCGGAGCAATAGGCATAACTGCGCGGCTGGGGCGGATCCAACGTCAGATCCGCATTCGCATGGATGCTGCCATCCGGCAGGGCGAGGTCTTCGCCATCCTTCACGGCGTTGCGCTTGAAATGCGGGATCAAGTGGAGCGTGTCACGACGCAGGCCGCGTTGCGCAGGCCGTTCCCGGAAAACAAAGCCGGTGCATGGGATGCGGTGGCGCAAGGCCAGCAGGCGCACCTCCAGGCGCTCATCCTCCCAGGCGACCATGCCGCTTTCCGGACGCAGGATATGTATTTCCAGCGGGAAACGAAGCCATGTGCCGGACGCCCGCAACTGCACGTCGATCACCTCCCGCAGTTCGGGTGGGCCATGCACATGGAAAGCGGTGCGGCGACCGAGCAGATGCATGGAGCTGAGAAGCCCCATCAAGCCCAGGTAATGATCGCCATGCATGTGGCTGATGAAGACGTGACCCACACGCATGAAGTTGATCCCCGCCATGCGCATCCGCTCCTGGGTGCCCTCCCCGCAATCGATCAGGTAGAGCTTCTCGTGCACGTTGAGCAGCTGCGCACTGGGGAAGCGCCCGCGTGCGGGAAGCGCGGCACCGGTGCCAAGCGTGGTCAGCGCGAAACGGCGTGCGGACATGGGTCTGAATGGTGAAGGCCCCGGTCCCGCCATGCGGGATCGGGGCCTTCCTTGGATCGTTGGGGTCGGTCAGCGGTTCAGTACCATGCGGCCGGTGTGGGCCTCCTTGCCGGCCTCCACCTTGTAGAGATACACGCCGTCGGGCATGTCACGACTTTCGAAGGGGATGCGGTTCATGCCAGCCTTGCCTTGCAGCGTCTGCTCCCAAAGTTCCTCGCCCAGCAGGTTGAAGACCCGCACTCGCACCTGGCTGGCGCGTGGCATCTGGAATTCGATCTGGGTACGCACGGCGAATGGATTTGGCACGTTGCGCACCTGCGCAAGGCCGGTCGCGCCGATCTCCTCCACGTTCACCATCTGCGAGATATTGATCTTGTATCCCGAGAAGGAATACGGGACGGGGATCACATTGCCGAAAAAGGTGGTGTATGCCAGCACGTTCAGCACCAGTGGGAACTGCCCAAATTCAGTGGGGATGCCCTGGATCACGCCACAGCCCAGTTGGCCCGTGATGTAGGTGCATGGTGCGCCGGTCTGCGAGGCACAGACCACAATGAGTCCGTTCGGCAAACCGTTGATGCCCGTGAAGGCCACCGAGTCGATGATCTGTCCGGAGAAATTCGGATCGATCACCCCCGCATCTTCCGGTACGATCAGGTTGAGGTCCTGGAAATAGGGCTCGCCCAGCGCACCCCAAACGAAGTTGGTGGTGGTGTCCGGCCACACTCCGAAGATGCTATCCGCGTAGAGTGGGTTGGGTGTGCAGGGCTGCGCGATGGCAGCGCTTCCGATGGCGATGAAAAGCAGGGGTAGGAGTTTCCTCATTGGGTGGGGATCACTGGTCCTTGTTGATGTCCTTCTCGATCTCCTCCATGTAGAGGAGGTCCACCGCTTCGGCGGCCGTGGGGGTGATGGAGAGCACGCTCTCCAGTTGCGAGATCTGCACGAGTTTCTGCACGGGTTCCTGCAGGCCACAGACCACCAGTGAGCCATTCACACTCTTGCACAGGCGGTTGGCCACCAGCAGGGCACTCAGCCCCGAGGAATCGCAGTAGCGCGTGGCCGCCAGATCGATGATGACGTTGCGCACGTTGGTCTTGTTCAGGTAGACCAGCTCGCTCTTCAATTCGGGCGCACAACTGGTGTCCAGCTTTTCCACGTTGCTGGTGACCAGGGTGTAGCGCCCTTTGTCTTCGATGGTGAAGTTCATGGTCGGGGGTTCCGGTCAAAGATAATCAGGCGCGGGTATCCCGTGGGGGTCCCTTGGCAGGGGCGGTTTCAAACACCGGCGCGTGGGATCCGGGCGGCCAGCAGGTAGAGGACGGCCATGCGGATGGCCACGCCGTTCTCCACCTGGTCCAGGATGATGCTGTTGGCATGGTCGGCCACTTCGCTGGTGACCTCCACCCCCCGGTTGATGGGCCCCGGATGCATGACCACGATGTCGCGGCCGATCTTCCTGTAACGCGCGAGGTCCAGCCCGTAGAGCATGGCGTACTCGCGCAGGCTGGGGAAGTTGGCCAGGCCATCGCCTCCCTGCCGTTCCATCTGGATGCGGAGCATGTTGGCCACGTCGCACCATGCCAGCGCCTTGTCCAGGTCGTGTTCCACCGTCACTCCAAGGGTGTGCACATAGCGCGGCATCAGGGTGGCCGGGCCGGAGAGCATCACCTCGGCGCCCAATTTGCGCAGGCAGAGGATGTTGCTCAGGGCCACGCGGCTGTGGAGGATATCGCCCGCGATCAGCACCTTCACCCCTTCCACCCTGCCGAGCTTCTCGCGGATACTGTACGCATCGAGCAGGGCCTGGGTGGGATGCTCGTGGGTGCCGTCGCCGGCATTCACGATGCGTGCATCCACATGGCGGCTCAGGAAGACGGCGGCGCCCGGGTCGGGGTGACGCATCACCACCATGTCCACCTTCATCGCCAGGATGTTGTTCACCGTATCGACAAGGGTCTCACCCTTGCTGACGCTGCTGCCGCTGGAGCTGAAGTTCACGACATCGGCACTGAGGCGTTTCTCGGCCAGTTCGAAGCTTACGCGGGTGCGGGTGCTGCTTTCAAAGAAGAGGTTGGCGATGGTGATGTCGCGCAGGGAGGGCACCTTTTTGATGGCGCGGCCCAGCACCTCCTTGAAACTGTCCGCGGTGCGGAAGATCAGCTGGATGTCCTCCACACCGAGCTCCTGGATGCCCAGCAGGTGCTCGGTGCTGAGCTGGCCGCTGTGGCTGTCCATCGTGGCGGTGGTGGTGGGGCTCATGGTGTCTGTGGCGCGTGCATGTTCAGTTGCCCACACCCTGGGCGATGGTTCCTGCGTCCGCGATCTCCTCATCGGTGCCGTGCAGCACCACGCGGTCCTGTCCGTCGGTCTCCTGCCATTCCACGGTGACGCGCTGCCCGGCGATGCTGTCCACCCAGCGGCCCACGTGGTCGGGCTGTATGGGCAGTTCGCGGCTGAAGCGCCGGTCGATGAGCACGAGCAGTTGCACGGTGGCCGGGCGGCCGAAGGCGAGCAGGGCATCTAGGCCGGCACGTATGGTGCGTCCGGTGAAGAGCACATCATCCACCAGCACCACCTTGCGGCCGTCGAGGGAAAAATCGAGTTGGGTGGCGTTGGGTGCCGGGGGGCTGGAACGCAGGCGGAAGTCGTCGCGGTGGAAGGTGATGTCGAGCTCGCCGTACTGGAGTTCCTCGCGACCCAGGATGCGGGCCAGCACGGTACGCAGGCGGCGGGCCAGCAGGATGCCGCGTGGCTGCAGGCCGATGAGCGCGACACCGCTCAGGTCGCCGTGGTCTTCGATCAGCTGGTGGCACAGCCGCTCCACGGTCAGCTCCAGGGCTTTGCCCGAAAGGATGGTCACCGGCCGCATGGCGGCGAAGATAGCGGGCAGCGAAAAGGGACGATGCGGTCTTCGGAAAACTGTTGTCGCAGAAGCAGGGTGCGAAAGTGCAAGGGTGCGAGAGATGGATGATCCCACCCTCGCACCCTCCCACGTTCAAACGCAGTTCTCGCTCCACTACCGCACCTTCACCGCCCGCTTCACCAGCGGCTCGCCATCCAGCAGCAGCGTCACGTAGTACATGCCCGGCGCCAGGTGGCCGGTGTTCCAATCGTAGCTGTGATCACCTGCCGAAGCCAGACCCTCATGCAACACCTGCAACTGTTTGCCATCGCTGCTGTTCACCAACAACTGCACGCGACCTGCGCGCTCCAGCGTGTAGCGCAGTGTGGTGGCATCCGTGAAGGGGTTGGGATCGATGCGCAGCAGACGTTCCAAGGCAGGATCGTTCTTGGGCTCGCCTTCGCTGTCCAAGGGCTGGTGCATGAGGGAACCATCTTGTGATGGGGCACAGCACGCGGCGAGGGCTTCTTGCATGGCGGCCAGCTGGTTCTTCAGTTCATCCATCTGATCCTGCTGTTCCTGCACGGCACCCAGGAGTACCGGAATGAGCCCTATGTAGTTGAGCGTCTTGTAGTCAAAGCCCGCTGCCAATTGGGTGCCCAGGCTATCGAAGACGGCCCCTTGATGCATGGTTTCAACCAGTTGGGGCAGGACCTCCTCGACTTCTTGTGCAATGAAGCCGATCTGCTGCCCCGACGGAAAATTGAACTCAGGGTGGTCCTGAGGTGAGAACTCATAGGTGGTGGGCCTGAGTTGCTTGACAAGGTCCAAAGGGTTCTCCAAGTCCTGAACATTGGTTTTGAACCCTTCATCTGAAGTGATCAGGACGCTCCCGTTGACATATCATTTGCCAGTGATCTTCACCTTTCCTTGAAAGTACCCGGCCCAGCAGTCGGTACAGGTATTCGAGCGGCCATAAATGGCACGTTGTTCCTGGTCAAAGGGACCTGATACCTGCCCATAGACACCGTAGAGGTATCGCGCCGAGGATGAATCGGTCGCAAGGTTGGTGACAGTCGAATACACCCCGAATGCATCATGTGTAAGACTGCCGCTGGACTGGATGTCCACAGTGGATCGTGTGGCCATCACATTCCTCACGGTTCCATAAATGGAGCCGATGGCCTCCACGCCCATTACATCGCCTGTGGCTACCAACCCCGATGCCATGTACGCTCGTGAACGCGTACCCTTGGTAGTGCCCGCAGCATTATTGCTTAACACATCGATCCCGTTGCTCAGATTCGAGGCATGCCCCGGTTTGTTGTCCAGTCTTATGGTCAAGCCATAGTTAGAGTCATCATCCGCCTCCATCGTCAGGTGGATGCCATGCTCGCCGGCACTCGGTACTGAGGCGGTTTCTAAGATGGTCAACTTCCCAAGCACTGGGCTGGTACCAATGCCCACATGGCTGTCTTCATCCGGGCAACCCGCAGCTGCGCCGGGCCACGCTGTGCGCAGATTGTTCGCACCGCCATATTGGTCCCACTCGCAGCCCAACGTGCCAGGTGGCACATTGCGCCAGCCCAACACCCCATCAGGGTCTACCACCACGAACTTGTCCAGTGAATCGGCCGCCAACTCGGTGGGCAATTGCCGGATCCGCACACGCCCATCGACCACATCCAGCCGTTCCTCCGGCTCGGTGATCGTAGGGTCGTTGAAATTCGCCGCGAACCAGTCGCCGATGCCCACGTTGATGTTGTCATCGTCCTCTACGAAGAGGCGCATGCCTTCCAAGCCCTCGGCGCTGGTGGCACCGGTAGGTGCCGAGGCGTTGTAGCCGCTGGTGAACAGGAAGCGCGCACGGTCGGCGGCCGCTTCTCCGGGGTCGTCGCTCCAATGGAACACCATGTCGGTGCGATCCATTCCGTAAGCTTTCTGTCCGATGTAGCCCATGTCGCGGTTACCCGTGAAGGTGATCCCGATGTTCATCCACTCACGGTCGCTGCTCATGAAGGCGTTCTGCCCATCGGCCAGGTGCAGCAGGCTGAATGGGCCTGGGGCGCCAAGAGAGAGGAAGCCCGCCACATCGGGGCAGAGCAGCGCCCAGCCGTCGGCCAGCTTGGCTGGCAGGTTGGGGTTCACCACGTAGGTGGCATCCGGTAAAAGACGGAAGCGGTGGATGTCATTCGTGAACAAGTCGATCGGCTGGTTCGCTTCATGCTTGATCATCAGCGGTTCGGTGGTTACCGTATTGTCCCAGCCAACGAAATTATCGGTGCCAAAAGGTTGGTTGTTCGGCGTGGTTACCTGCGCATACCCACCACCCAGGATCAGCATGCAAACGGCCATGGTCCATGGCCTCAAAAATGTCTGTTTCATGGTCTTCGGTTTTGTTGTTGTGAACGCCTCCAAAGACCGGACCTCCGCTACTCGATCAACACGAACTTGAACGAACGAAACCTCCCCTGTTGCTCCAAGCGCAGTACATAGGTGCCTCTTGCCCATGCCAGCACGTTCATACGCCAATTGCCACTCATGTTCTCCTCACGCCACACCAAGCGCCCCAAGGCATCATGGATGCTGATCCTGGTACCCGGCGGCACTCCACTCATCGCGATCTCCGCCCTCGCCGGATTGGGGAACAGCCCCACTGCGTCCATATCCGGCTCGGATACACCCAGCGCCAAGGGGCACCCCTTGGGATCCGGTGAAACGCACACGTTGTCGATCAATGTGTGTGCGGCTGGGTTCCATGGGTAGTTGGCAAAGTGCAGCGTGTCCGTGGTGGCGTTGTCGAAGTGGTTCCCGAGCATCAGATACTGGTAAGCACTGTCGGCCACGAAGCTGCCGCTCACCAGCGTCCAGCCCACCGTATCGGCAATGATCCAAGGATGGTACGCGTGCGCGAAGTTGCCCGGCACAGGCAATGGCTGTCCCGATTGCCATGGCCGTGGCTGCATAGTGAAGAGCATTCCGACATGGCTGGATGCCAACCATAACTGAGGATTCAGCTCAGTTCCACCCCATGTAGCGTTCGCGTAGAAGCTGGCGTAGTAAGTTTCACCTACAACCAACGGCGCGAGAAGCTCGATCATGAAAAATTCCCGGTAGCCTGTTGCCTGACTGTAGGTGACCACACCCACGTAGCATTCCCCATCCTGCGGATACTGGAAGGCCCATGAGCTGAGCGGCACTCCATTGAAAGCCCCATAAGGCAGGCAACTCAGGAAGTAGTCACCAGTCCCCCCTGCCGAGAACCAACCCAGTGGGCCCGTTTCTGCGGTGTAGGCGGTGTTCACCTCCAGGCAATCCGTGAACTCCTCGAAGGAATGGTTGGGCACGAGGTTCTGCGATCTGCCCGGTGAAACGGCCATGAACAACAGGCAACCGAGCATGCAGCCGAGGCTCAAACCCGGCCACCTGTTGTGCATCGCTCGCGAGGTCATCGTTCGTTCTTGTTCGTTGTCGATCAAGCGCCGGGCGCCACCTTTTGGTGGCGGGTTACCCCGGTGCATCGGTCCGGTCACCACTGTTCAAGATACGCTCCGGCGTTGCGGCCCCGCCGGTGTACCCGCCATATCCCTGGCGGGTGGGCCCATCGTCAAGACCGCTCATTGGCGGCCGGTGCTGCCTGCATGGCCATGGGGCACCTTACTTTCGCGCTGCTCTGTTTCGTTCACCTATTCGAGTGGGTTGGTGGGACATGAGTGACCGAGGCCCCTGGTGTTACAAGCACCGGGGGCTTCTTTGTTGAGGCAAGCCGCTGGGCCTACCTTGTTCTGTTGCAATGGAAGGCGATCGCTGGATCACTGGAGTGCCGGAGCACTGCCTATCTGCCGAAAGCAGGGAGTGCCAATAACCCAGCCCTGTGGCCGGAAGCGCGATCCGACTTGGATATTTGCTCAACAGGGTCATGCACCAACGGTATAGATCGACCGTGCTGTGTGCGACCCCGGAGCGACTCAGACGCAACAGCAGGACGAACATAAGGTACCAAGGGTCGCATTCCAAATGGTCGTGGTAAACTTCCATTCGTATTCATGGCTCGGTAACGTGATCCGGCACCAAAACGCCGAAGCCCAGCCACCGCAGGTGCGGGGCTGGGCTTCGGCATGTATCGCGTAGGAAGGTCCCTTACTCGGTGCCTTCGTCCTCGGCTTCTTCTTCCTTCTTCTTCCTGCCCTTGGTAGCGCGCTCCTTGGTCTCCATGGCGCTCTTCAGATCGCCCAGCACACCCAGGTCGCCCAGGGTGCTCTTCTCCACCTTTTCATTCACGCTCTTCACGCTGGTGCCGGCGCCTTCCTTGCGCGCACCACGCTTGGCGGGAGCGGCGGCCTCCACAGGCTCGTCGCCCTCCTCGAAGGTGCGGGTATGGCTCAGGTTGATGCGGCGGGCTTCGCCGTTGAACTCCAATACCATGAAGGGGAGCTTGTCCTCCACTTCGGCCTTGGAGCCATCGGCTTTCTTCAGGTGCTTGGTGGTGACGGTGCCTTCCACGCCGTAGGGCAGGCTCACCACGAAGTTCTGGCCCGCACGGCCGGTGATGGTGCCCTCATGGATGCTGCCTGTGGTGAACACACCGGCGAACACTTCCCAGGGGTTCTCCTCCACCTGCTTGTGGCCGAGGCTCAGGCGGCGATTCTCCTTGTCCACCTCCAGCACCACCACTTCCACCTCATCGCCCACATTGCAGAATTCGCTGGGGTGCTTGATGCGCTTGGTCCAGCTCAGATCGCTGATGTGGATGAGGCCGTCCACGCCCTCCTCCAGCTCGGCGAAGATGCCGAAGTGGGTGAAGTTGCGCACCTTGGCCGTGTGCTTGGAACGGATCGGGTATTTCATCTCGATGTCCGCCCAGGGGTCGGCGGCGAGTTGCTTCATGCCCAGGCTCATCTTGCGCTCTTCGCGGTCGATGTTCAGGATCACGCACTCGATCTCCTGCCCTTCCTTCAGGAAGTCCTTGGGGCTGCGCAGGTGCTGGCTCCAGCTCATCTCGCTCACGTGCAGCAGGCCTTCCACACCGGGGGCCACTTCCACGAATGCACCGTAGTCGGTGATCACCATCACCTTGCCCTTCACCTTGTCGCCAGCGTTCATGTCGGCGCTCAGGGCATCCCAGGGGTGTGACTGTAGCTGCTTCAGGCCGAGGGCGATGCGCTTCTTCTCGTCGTCGAAGTCCAGGATCACCACGTTGATCTTCTCGTCCAGTTTCACCACCTCCTCGGGGTGGCTCACGCGGCCGTAGCTCAGGTCGGTGATGTGGATCAAACCGTCCACACCGCCCAGGTCCACGAACACGCCGTAGCTGGTGATGTTCTTCACGGTGCCTTCCAGCACCTGGCCTTTCTCCAGGCCACCGATGATCTGCTTCTTCTGGGCTTCCAGTTCGGCTTCGATCAGCGCCTTGTGGGAGACCACCACGTTCTTGAATTCCTGGTTGATCTTCACCACCTTGAACTCCATGTTCTTGCCCACGTACTGATCGTAGTCGCGGATGGGCTTCACATCGATCTGGCTGCCGGGGAGGAAGGCCTCGATGCCGAACACGTCCACGATGAGGCCACCCTTGGTGCGGCACTTCACGTAGCCTGTGATGATCTCGTTGGTCTCCATGGCGTGGTTCACCTTGCCCCACGCATTGTGTACCCGGGCGGTCTTGTGGCTGATGACCATCTGCCCACCCTTGTCCTCCTGCTTCTCGATATAGACCTCCACCTGGTCGCCGATGGCGAGATCGGGCTTGTAGCGGAATTCGCTGACGGGGACCACGCCTTCGGACTTGTATCCGATGTTGATCACCACCTCTTTTTTGTTCATGCCCACCACGGTGCCCATGAGCACCTGCTTCTCGGAGATGCTGCTGAGGGTGTCCTCATAGGCTTTCTCCATGCGGTCATGCTCCGTGGCACCGGCCACGGCGTCGTTCTCCACGGCATCCCAGTCGAAATCGGCGGGGGGCTCTGCGAAGGTGACGGTGGTGCGATTGCCGACCTTGGTGGACACCGGTGTGGGGCGTGGGCCCCGTGGTGCACTGGTCTGGGCGGGTTCGGCGGCCGGGGCGGCTGCCTGGGTCGCGGTCACCTCTTCGGTTCCCGGGGTTTCGGCGGCCGAATCGGCGCCTTGTTGTTCTTCTGCTGCCATATGGGCGAGCGGTTTACTTGTATCCCGGACCGAGGACGCTGTCCGGAAGGGTTCGTTTGTTCACCTGCTGCGTCACGGCAGGTTTCCCGAATGGGGCCGCAAATGTAGGAAAGTCCTGATAATTAGAGGATCAGAGGATCAGAGGATCGGAAAATGGACAGCGGCGGCAATGTGTGTCCTGAACAGGGCCGGTACCTTTGGCGTTCGCGACCCAGCAGAATGGCATTCGATCATTTGATCGTCTGATCTTCTGATCATCTGATCGGCATGCGCAGCTTCACGATCACCACCCACTACCGCAGCGAGCTGATCGGGAGCCTGAAGGCCTTCCGCAAGGTGCAGGACCCGAAGAAGAAGGACCTCTCTCCCACCCTGCTTGACCTGGGCGCCGTGCGTTTCGTGTTCGCCCGTCACTTCGGATTCTGCTATGGGGTGGAGAACGCCATCGAGATCAGCTACAAGGCCCTGGAGGAGCATCCCGGCACACGGATCTTCCTGCTGAGCCAGATGATCCACAACCCCGAGGTGAACGCCGACCTGGAGAGCCACGGACTGCGCTTCATCCAGGACACCCACGGCACCATGCTGATGGACTGGGACGAATTGACGGCCGACGACATCGTGATCATCCCGGCCTTTGGCACTACGCTGGAGACCGAGGCGCGGCTGCGGGCCATCGGCATCGACCCGCTGAAGCACAACACCACCTGCCCCTTCGTGGAGAAGGTGTGGAACCGCAGCGCGCAGCTTGGGCAGAAGGAACATACGGTGATCATCCACGGCAAGGCCGCGCATGAAGAGACCCGCGCCACCTTCAGTCACACGGCCCGGGGAGCGCCGGCGGTGATCGTGAAAGACATGGCCGAGACGCAGGAACTCGGCCGGATCATCCTGGGAGAGCTGCCCCCGGAGCGATTCCACGAACTATTCGGAATGCGTAGCACGCCGGGCTTCGATCCTGCCAGGGACCTGCAACGCATCGGCGTGGTGAACCAGACCACCATGCTGGCCACCGAGACCCAGGCCATCGCCGACCACCTGAAGCAGGTGATGCTCAGGAAATACGGCGAAGCCGATCTGAAGAAACACTTCGCCGACACGCGTGACACGCTCTGCTACGCCACCAACGACAACCAGGACGCCACCATCGAACTGCTGAAGACCGAAGCCGACCTGGCACTGGTGGTGGGTGGCTACAACAGCAGCAACACCAGCCACTTGGTGGAACTGTTGGAGCAGAGGTTCCCGACCTACTTCATCAATGGGGAGAAGGAATTGTTGAGCGCGGATGAGATCGAGCACTTCAACTACCCGGAGCACAAGCTGGAGCGAACTTCTGGCTGGCTGCCGGGGAAACGCCCGGTGACGATCATTCTCACCAGCGGCGCGAGTTGCCCGGATACCTTGCTGGACCGAGTGATGCTGAAGGTGCTGGGCATGGTGGAGGGGGTGAAGGATCCGGTGGAGGTCGTGGAGCGGATGGTCACCTAATGGAGTGAAATAGTGTTGACGGAACTTGAACGGCACGTGTCAGCGGATGGCTTACTGAGCCTTGTGGCCCTCGTAGATGAGTCCGGTGACATTGCCTGCGGTTTTGAAGACACCCAATGGCACACACACGGCGATCTACTCGACGTATATGGTGTGAACAAAGGCGATTTGAGCGCGTTCTTGGCTTCTATCGTTTCAGGGCAGCAGGTGATAGGCATCCTCAGGAAGAACAACCTGATCACCGACGCATGGGTCGTCAGCATTTACGATCAAGTCGAAGACGACAAACATCGTCAAGAGGATGAGGCTCTTCAGTTTCGCCTTTGGGACGGCACTGTCTTAGCGGAATTCCCGAGTTGAATAGTAGGGTCAAGACCCTGGCATAATGCCCCGCCCTCGCATCCTCTTCGTCTGCACTGTGAACCGCATGCGCTCTGCCACGGCCCACAAGATCTACGAGGACGACCCCTACCTCCGGTAGGCAGGCGCGCTTCGAAGTGGACTCCGCAGGAACGGACCGCACAGCCAACGTGGTTCTGGAGGAATGGCACATGGAATGGGCAGATACAATCGTGGTGATGGAGAAGCAACACCGGAACAAGATCCGTGAGCGCCTGCCTGTCCGGTAGGCAGGTTTCCCGCAGTTGTATGAGCAGAAGCCGATCGTCTGCCTGTACATCGAGGACATCTACGACTTCATGCAACCCGAGTTGGTCGCGGTGTTGCGGGACAAGTTCGAGGATGTGTGGCGCAGGGGCTTGTTGGCGTGATCCGTGCCCTTGCGTGTTCCATTATCTTTGGCAGAATGAAAGCCTTCAGCTTCAAAGAACCCTGGGTGAGGAGCTACGTGGACCGTTTGCTCGGATTGAGCACGGCCACGAAGAAGGCGATCATTGACATTCTCGGCCGCAGCATTGAAAAGGGGCAGGACATGCTCCCCTCTGAAGATGAAGAAAGGAAACGCACCGAAAAGTTCTGGTCTTCATTCGGCGCATGGGAGGGGGACGGCACGGCAGAGGAATTGGCCAAGAGCATTCGTGATGCCCGCACCGAGAACCCGGATCGTGAGTCCTTGGACTGATCGTTTCTCTAGGTGGCATATCTGCTGGATACCAACATCTGCATCTTCCTGATGAAGGGGCTGCCGGGTTTGTCCGAACGAACGAAGAGAGCACGGATACGAGACCTTTTCGTTTCCGAAGTGACGTTGGCTGAATTGAAGTACGGAGTCGCCAGGAGCGAACGGCCGTTAGCAAATAGGGCTCCGTTGGAACAGTTCCTCATAGGCGTGACAGTTCTACCGATTCGCGAATCGTTGGATGTGTTCGCCTTCGAGAAAGCGCGGCTGAACCGCCTCGGCCAACCCCTCCCCGACTTCGACCTCCTGATCGGAGCCACCGCCGTCCACCACGACCTCACACTGGTGACCAACAACATCCGGCACTTCCAACGGATCCAAGACATCAGGTTGGAAGACTGGACACTTTGAACCAACGTCCGATGCAATGCCACTAAGCCGGAGGAGCCTGTAGGCGGTCTCGTCCTTTTTGGACTTCTCGCATCAACGTCATTGCCCTTTCGGAGCGAAACGGCTGGCTCTTCGGTGTATGATCTGCGGTAATTGCCTGCGAGATCGAGCCCGAAACCCCTGATAATGCCACACATGCTGAAGATCGCGATCATTCTGGGAAGCACCCGCCCACAACGTAATGGGGAAGCTGTTGCACAATGGGTGAACGCGCTTGCGCAAAAGCGCGACGATGCGGAGTTCGAACTGATCGACCTGGCCGACCAGGACCTGCCCTTGTTGGATGAACCGATCCCACCCTCGCAGGGCAAGTACAGCAACGCACACACGAAAGCATGGGCCGCCACGATCGAGCGTTTCGATGCCTTCGTTTTCGTGACACCCGAGTACAATCACAGCACCTCCGGAGCGCTGAAGAACGCCATCGACTTCCTGTACAAGGAGTGGAACAACAAGGTGGCGGGCTTCGTCTCCTACGGCAGCGCCAATGGGGTGCGGGCCGTGGAACACCTGCGGCTGATCATGGCCGAATTGCAGATCGCCACCGTGCGCCAGCAGGTATCCTTCTCGCTGATGACCGACTTCAAGGACATGAGCGAGTTCACGCCCGCCGATCGTCACAAGAAGGACTTCGACACCATGGTGAAGCAGCTCGTCGCCTGGGGTGAAGCCTTGCGACCCGTGCGCCGCGAACTGAGCAAGGGGATCGCGGAAAAGGAGGCCGCCTGATAGGCGCTCCGCGAATCGTTCGCTTTAGATCGCGAAAGAGGTTTCTTGAACATCAACATCAACGGACCATGGTAAAGAGCAACAATGACCTGGAGCAGAAGCACGATGATCCCGGTCAGCGCGGTAAGGTCAGTTCTAATAACGACGGTGCGGACCCAGGAAAAGGCAACGCCATGCCGGACATTCCCGATCGGATCGATCCTACAGACGATCCCAAGCGCTCTGATGAGTCCAAGATCTCCAAGAAGGACGATCCCAGTGACCGGGAACCGCGCAGGGAAGAACGCCCCGTGCCAGATGATGGTGGTCTTTCCGAAGACGACCCCGATGGAGAGACCCGCGCTTGATATACCCGGAAGTAGTTCAAACAACACTCCTAAAACCCCACACGCCATGATACTGCGCGCCCTCACCCCTCTCCTTCTCCCGATCCTTTCCTTCACCCTACAGGCCCAGGAACACCCGCCCAAGCTGGTGGTGGACCCCTACGCCGAGGACGATGGTAGTTGGATCGGGATCTCCGGCACCGTGGAAAGCGCCGGTGCCGGCGATTTCGTTTTGAACTATGGCGATGGCACCATCACCGTGCAACTGGCCGATGACACTACGAGGAGTCATAAGTTCATGGAGAACGAGCGTGTCATGGTGTTCGGCATCGTGGACGAGCGGTTGTTTCGCAGCACCATGATCCAGGCCCGCGCGGTCTTCGTGGAGAGCCTGAGCACTTACGTCCATGTGGTGGAAGAGAACGAGGACCGCCTCAAGTCCATCACCCCCACCATCGTATCGGGCACCGTGCTGCATGGACGCGTCACCGGCATCACGGCCAGACACCTCACTCTGGACAAGGGAGATCGGATGATCACCGTGGACCTGACGCGCCTGCCATACAACGCGATGGAAGCCACCGGCAAGGATCGGATCAGCGAAGGGGATCGGATCACTGTGCTGGGCGACATCGATCGCACCTTCTGGAAGGGGCATGTGATGCGGGCCTCCAGCATCGAAGTGATACGAGAGCGCGAGTACTGAGTCTTCCTGGCGTACTTTGTATCTTCTGGCGCCGGGCGGGTCCCGATCCACTGGCATAAGCCTTGATGCCCAGTCAGCTACACCCACAAACCCTACATCATGCTCAAAGGAACAGGTCTGACAGTGGCGATGCTGATCATTTCAACGGCGCCGATGCGTGCGCAGGAACCCGGCGATCTTGCTCCGCAGGATCCCGTCAGGCAGGACACCGCATCCCAGAGACGGAAAGCCCCCGTACTCGATGAGGCGGGCATCCGGACACGCGACAGCACCTACATGGTCTACGCGAACAACGACCAGGGTAGCTGGATCAGGATCGAAGGCAACGTGAAGATGGTGGGGGAAAAGAGCTTCATCCTGGCCTATGAGGGGGGTACCGTGGCGGTTGCCATGGGCAGCGAAGAACTGCGGGCCCACGCTTTCCAACAGGACCAACACCTTACTGTGTACGGCCGGGTGGATGGGGACTTTTTCGAGCGCAAAGTGCTGAAGGCGCGCGTCGTGGTAGTGAAAAGCGAGGAACCCTCCCGGCATCAGGTGATCGGCGAAGGCGATGCCATCCGGATGATCAACGCATCGCATGGCTCAGGCACCGTGGTCCATGGGCGCGTCACCGGCATTAACGGCCGCCAGTTCACACTGGACCAGGCCGATGGGCGGATCACGGTGGATACCAGCACCCTCTCCTATGACCCCATGACTTCGCGGGACCATTTGCGGGTGGAGGTCGGCAACCTTGTCACCGCCCACGGGCCGATCCGAAGCGACTTCTGGTCGGGCCGTTTGTTGAAGGCCACGGCCTTGGATGTGATCAAGCTTGGCCAAGTGGATCAGGACACAGGCGCCCAAGGAATGGATGGCCAGGAGCAGGAGCATCCCAGCAAAGAGGTCTCGCCGGACGTGGAGTGAGGTTGTAAGCCATTTCGAACACTTCCTTCGGAATCGTAGTTTGGCGCCATGCGCCGCATCATCGGTTTCCGCGCTGCCGCCACTGCACTCCTCCTACTCTTTGGTGCCGCCCTGCTGTTCCAGGTCATAGTGCTATCCGGCTTCATTCCCACCGGAATGGTGTGGGGCGGTCAGTTGGAAAGCGATGAACAGCGCACCGTGATGTCTCTTGTGGCCATCGCCATGTTGTTGCTGATGATCGCCATCGTGCTGATCCGCATGGGGCGCATTGGCCACTCGATCCCTGCGGTCGGTAAGTGGGGCATGTGGGCCATCGTTCTGCTCTTCGCCTTGAACACGGTTGGCAACCTGGCCGCTGAGGACCTGCGCGAGACTTTGATCTTCACGCCCATCACTTTCGTGGCAGCGTTGCTGGCGTGGCGGGTGGCTGCAGGCCAGTGAAGGCAGAACTTACCGCCGCGCCTCCAGCTCCTTGTCGATGAGGGCGATCAGCTCTTGGATCTGGACCTCAATGTTCCAATAGATCTGGGCCATGAAGCCTTTGGTGAAGCGATTCATGCGGAGCACACCTTTGAATCCATCGTCATTCATCAAGGCGTCCAGATCAAGGGGTGTCGCACTCTTCCACACCGTATCCACCACGAGCTTGTTGTAGACCTGTGGTGCAAGATCCACCATTTGCAGGTGTACATCAAATTGGGATTCGGTCATCGCAACGAAGCGGTAGCGCTCAGAATAAAGTCCGGTTATCGCTCCGCGAAGGCTGTCGTTGCGGATCAGGTCGAAACCGATGCTTTTCAGGTTGTCATAGGCTGAAGTATTCATGGTCAGGGTAGTAGCACCTACCAGATTGGCGTAGTGGAAGCGCAGCGAATCATGGAAGGGCATTCGTTGCTCCAGCTGTTCCAGGACCGCCACTTGCGCACGACCCCACCGCTCCTGCGATGCGATGTTGTCGCGACAATCCTCCAAGTCGTTGACCAGGTTCTGCCGCATCTCTACGAGGAGGCCCAGTTCCTGCTCAGTGCGTTTGCGATCGTTGTTCCAGTTGTTCAGTTGAAGGGCCAGGAATATGCCGATCACCACCAGGATGATCTCGCCCACGGCATAGGTGAGGTAGCGCGCAATGCGACCTTGGGCAAGCAGGCCTTGGCGGATCGTTCGGAAGAAGCGTATCATGGCTGCGGTGCTTTGAGCAGGCTGAGAATGGTGCGGATCTCCTGGAGTTCCTTTTCCGCGTACAGCGCAAGGTCGTACTGGTAGGCCACCCAGCCCTGCATTTCCGCACGGGAAGGTCGAAGTGCGGTCCAGTCGTAGGAGACGATGCCTCCTTCACCTTCCCAGGTCTTGGGGTCCATGTTCCAATCCACGGCGCGGTAGTAGTTGGAACCCGGCGTGAAGATGACGCTGGTGGCCGCCGGGTAGATGCGTTCCAGTCGTTCGTGTGCGTCGCCATAGCGGATCAAGGCATTGCGCAATTCAATATCACGGATGTCCGACAGGCGACCGGTGGAGACCAATTCCTTGTATGACGTAGCCATCTGCGGCACATTCTGCACCCAGTTCGCTCGCGCAAGTGCGGCGCGGAAAGCATGCTCATCCGCTGGCGATTCTTCCAGTCGCAAGGCATTGACCACAAGTGCCGTGCTCTCCCGCGAACTGTGCGTGAATGCCACCAGTTCGGCCACCACCGGTTCCAACGCGCGGAACTCTTCCGAAAGTCGCGTCAGCAACGTTCCGTGGATGATGTTCTGTTTGCGCGCTTCGTTCCAGGTGTTCACCTGCAAGGCGAGCAGGATGCCGATCACCACCAGCAGGATCTCGCCGATGGCATAGGTGAGGTAGCGGGAAATGCGGCCTTGTGCCAGCAAGCTTTGGCGGATGGTTCGGAAGAAGCGGATCAAGGCTCGTTGGCTTTAAGTTCCTGTTCGATCTGAGCGATCAATGCTTGCGATTGCGCCATGATCTCCACCATCTTCTCCAGCGTTTTCTGCTGTGAGCTGTGGGCCGATGCGATCGAGATCTGGATGTCCTGGTATTCACGCGAGGCGGGGTCGAATAACCAAGGGTAGTTGGCTTGCGAGAACTTTTCAGGCGCCATGCGGTGATCGAGCCTGAGCTTGCCTAAGCTGGTCTCGACCTTCTCAATATCACTCAGAACCAGGTCAATGTGGAGTTGAGCGTAATACTCTTCGCGCAAGAATCGCTTGTTGTAATTCTTGATCGCCGCCACCAGACTATCGGAGCCAACAGTGTTCAATCGACCTGTGCTCTTCAGCTCTTCAAAGACATCCTGCTGAAGGTTCAAGATGGACTGGCCTGCGAAAAAACGTGCGGTGGTGAGGAAGGGAATGTCCTTCTCGCTGAGGCCTGCGTAGGTGAGCCGCAGCAGCGAATCACAATTGGCGACCGCTTCTTCAAGCGATGCGAAGCCATAGGACATCTTACCGGAGCGGTTGTTGGCGAGCAACTCCATGCGCGTGATGTTCACCTCCAGCTCCGTGACCATCTTGCGTAGCTGGGTGCCATTGGAGAGCTTGATCTTCCGCAGCTCGTTCCAGTCGTTGATCTGCACCGCGATAAGGATCCCGATCACCACCAGCACGATCTCGCCGATGGCGTAGGTGAGGTAGCGCGTGATGCGGCCTTGGGCCAAAAGGCCTTGTCTGATGGTGCGGAAGAAGCGGATCATTGGCGGCGAGCGTTGAGTTCCTCTTCGATCTGTTCGATCAGCGCTTGGGCACTTCGTGCCTGCCCTTCGTACAATTTGATCGCCTGGGCTGCCCAACCGATCTTGTTGTTGAGGAAATTCCGATACTCTTGGCTGCTGCTCAGTATGGAATAGTCCGCAGGGACCTGTTCCCCCAGGACCTGGAACTTCTTGAAGAACTTCCGTGACACCTCACGGTAGTCCTGGAACTGCATATCCCAATCGGCGAGATTCCAATCGGCCATGAATTGCGAGGTCTGCTCGTAGTAGTCAATAATGGCATTCCTCAAAGAATCGTTCCTGATGGACCTTAATCCCTCTTTCTCGAAGCTGCGATACGCGGTTTCGATGTTCAGGAACTTGGGTACCAAAGAGACCTTTCCGTAGTACTTGTTCAAGGAATCGTTCGGTGGATGGTCATTCTCGAAGCAAAAGAGGATGATGTTCGCCGATGTTATAACCTTCTCATGGTACTTCACATTCCCCTTTGCGTCCAGAATGTCCGCCCGCAGGTTATCCTGCATCTCCTGCAGGAGCACCACCTCCAAACGCTCCAGCTTTCTGTTCTCATTCCAGATGTTGATCTGCAAGGCGATCAAGATCCCGATCACCACCAGTACGATCTCGCCCACGGCATAGGTGAGGTAGCGCGTGACCCGGCCCTGTGCCAGCATGCTTTGACGGATATGGCGGAAGAATTTGATCATGGCACTTCGTGTATTTCCTGGTCGATCAGGGCGATGGTCCCTTCGATCTCGCGGACCATTTCCATGCAGTCCTTGTGCATCAGGTTGTTGTTCAGCATCGCGAGCTTCAACCCATTCCGGAAAGCAAGATCCTGCAGGAGCGTGGCCCACTGCTGCTGCACCGCTGCCAGCTCCACTTCGTCAGTCTCCAATTTCCGCGAAAGCGTGTTTTGCCCGAGCACCTTGTTCCAATCCAGCGAGGTGAATTGGGCGACAGAGAGTGCGGCGCGATCGTAGAGGTACATGTCGTATTCGCGGCGCATGTGCGCGGTATGCACGGCAAGGTTTTCGTACTCCTGTGCTACATCCAACATGCGGCCCTTGATGGAGTCGTTGGTGATGAAGCTGAGGTTCCCTGAGCCGATCAGCTCGTCCAAGGTCTTGGTGCTGGGCACGAAAGTCTGCCAAGCGAACACGTTGTGGGACAGGGAGTCCAGGGAGCGTAGGTCAGCAACGTTGGTGGGAGGAGCCGTGTTCAGCAGGAGCCATGCGGACGAGGTTTTCCGTTGCTTGTCCTCGATGAGAACTGCCAAATTGTTCAGGTCCACTGCGAAGTCGGCCTTGATGCCGGTGAGGTATTTCACCTCGCGTGCCCGGTTGCTTCGTTCGGTATTCCAGTTGTTGATCTGCAAGGCGATGAGGATGCCGATCACCACCAGCAGGATCTCGCCGATGGCATAGGTGAGGTAGCGCGTAACGCGGCCTTGGGCCAGGAGGCCCTGGCGGATGCTGCGGAAGACCTTGATCATTGCTGATGCGTTAGTTCCTTCAGTTCAATGTCGATTGCTCGGATCAATGCTCCGGCCTTGTCATCGGCCTTCTTCAATGGATCCTGCACCAGGTAGAAGAGCTGATGTTTCAAGCTGTGCAGAAAATAGTTGTACTCCTTGTCCGACTTGAGCGAGGCATAGTCGTGGGGGATCATTGCACGGGCGGATGTGTTCCAGATCTGATCGAACCGTGTGTTGAACAGATCTCTGCTGGCATTGTAGATGATCTCCTGGTACCGCTGTGTCAGTGGCCGGAAGTCCCGGTTCGCAAAGGCATAGTAGTCGACGATGCTCTGCTTAAGACTGTCGTTAGAGATGATGTTGAGGTCGTTCGATGTCAAGGTCGAGAACACACCCAGGTCCGTTCCCGGCGACCAGACAGCCGTGGAGTTCAGGAAATGGAATTGCAAGGAATTCTGGTAGGGCAGATCCTCATCCATGTGTTCTATGAGGATGTTGATGGAGTTCTCAATGGTGCCGAATTCTTCGATGTAGTAGCTGAATTGAGCCGTATCGCCTTGCAGCGTTGTCTTGAAGTTCTCGAGCAGTTTGACCTCTTCGGCCTTCAGTTTTCGGTGTTCGTTCCAAGTATTGATCTGCAAGGCGATAAGAATGCCGATGACCACGAGCGCGATCTCGCCGATGGCGTAAGTGAGGTAGCGAGCAATGCGGCCTTGTGCCAACAAGTTCTGGCGGATGTGGCGGAAGAATTTTATCATGGGCGTTGCTCAGTTAGTCCCGCATGGTCGACCGTCGGAAGTCCCGGAGGGACGCGATGTAGGTAGAATTTGCAGGCGATGCCGTTCGATGGGGATAGTCCCGTAGGGACGTGATGTCTGTAGCCCCTTAGCCGCAACGGCCATTCAGTCCCGTAGGGACGCGATATCGGTGGGACCGGATCTTCTTCCATGTCGAGGATCGGATTGGGTATCATTCCACCGTTTTGAAGATGTATCGTTCATCATGTTCGATCTCGAAATCCTTCAGGAATTCAACATATTCCTCTTGGAAGCTCCGCGTGCGGTGATGCTCCTCCTGCTTGTCGATGTAGGCGATCACGTTGGGAACATCCCGTCTGGAATAGGAGAATCCGCCATAGCCCTCCTGCCACGAGAACTTGCCTTGCACCAAGCCCTTCTGGTCGATCCATTTGGAGGAATCCTGCTTGACGTGTTGAACCAGTTCCGATAGCGCTTGCGTGGGGCGCATGCCGAACAGGATGTGGATGTGGTCGGATACGCCATTGATCCGCAACAGCTTGTGGCCATGGTTCTGGATGATTCCGGTGATGTACCGGAAGAGCTCTTCGTTCCAAGCCTTGGCGATGAGGCTTTGTCGGTTCTGCACCGCGAACACGACCTGGATGTGGATCTGGGTGTAGGTGTTTGCCATGCGTTGAATGTATTACACGTGTTGGAACGGTGGATAGGCATTGGCGTGTACCAATATCACGTCCCTACGGGACTGGGTGGAACGCGTCATGCTCGAAGATCTACGCATATCGCGTCCCTACGGGACTGGGCGGGTCGTATTGATACATAGGGCTACCGTCATCGCGTCCCTATGGGACTGTGCGTAATGCGGACATGGAGTTGCCTTGGTCAATAGGTTCTTGCGGATGTTGCGGAAGAAGCGGATCATGGGTGTGATAGGATCTCGTGTTGCAGTGCCTGCATCAAGGTGTCCGAGTGCTGGATCATCGTGTACGCATGCCTGCGGTTCCGCTCTGTACACCGTTCCGAAATGAGCAGTGCGGACTTCAAGTCGATGAACTCGCGTGATCGACGGTCCTGATACCACGGGTGGTCCTTCAGTGCTGCACGGCCATACATCCGGTAGTCATCCACCAGATCGTTGAAGCCATACTTGCATTCCTTCCAAGCGATGCTGGCTTCGTCGTTCCAATCAATGGCGTAGCGCTCTTCACGGTCCAGCAGTTGGTAGTACAACTGGATCCGTTTCATCAGGCTGTCCGGCCCCAGGGAGTAGAAGCGGCCTGAACTGAGCATTTCGCGGTACACGGCATTGCTGAGGTTATACATACTGGCATCGTGCAACTTGCCGACTTCCAGCATCCACACCAAACGCTCTTCATCAAACCCCTCCGTGATGTAGCCCAAGGCCGTATCGATGCGGCCCAGCATGGGCGTCCAGCCCAGTCGTACGGCCTTGAAGGAATACATGGTGTCCAGGTAATGCAGCCGATCGATGTTGATGGTTAGCTCATCCTGCATGCGTTCCATGAGCCGCACGTTGGTGCGTTCCAGTTTCCGCTGCGCGCTGGAGTCGTTGATCTGCAAGGCGATCAGGATCCCGATCACCACCAGCAGGATCTCGCCGATGGCGTAGACCAGGTAGCGCGTGAGAAGGTTCTCTTTCAGGAGCCGCTGGCGGATGGTGTTGAAGATGCGCGCCATGGTTCAATTGTTCAATTGCGCATCGATCCGCGCCAGGGCTTGTCTCGAGCTGAGCGCCATGCTTTGCAAGTGCCCTATGATGTCCTGCCCATTGATCTTGCAGAGGGACATGCCATTCTTGTAGGTCTGGTCCGATCGCAGTGCGGACATGACCTCAGGTGCCATGGGTCTGATATCGGAGCGGTCGGCCGCTGTGACCATGGCGAGGTAGGTGTTGAAGGTTTGCTCTACGTCGCCTAAGCGAAAGAACACGCTATACAGGAACTCGTCATAGTCGTGGCGGATGTGATCCTGATAGCTATCGATCCGGTCGTACTCGAGCTCCATGCTCAGCAACGCGTTCTTGAGGCTGTCGTCCGAAAGCAGGCCAAGGCTGCCTGAGCTGACCAGTTCCTTCATGGTGCTGTTGTTGCGGTGGAAAGGCTCCCTGTAGAGGACACTGATCGTGTGGTAGCTGAATGAGTCCGGGGAGAGCGTATGTCTCCCCTCGAAGCAGTCGATCATCACCTGGGCCGAGCGTACGTTGGAGTGGTACAGATCAATGCTCCGCTGCAGTTCATCAATGCTGAGCAAGAGATCCGATCGCAAGCCGTGCAGGAAGGCGGTCTCTCGCGCGGTGCTTCGCTGCGCTTCACGGTAGTTGTTCACCTGCAAAGCGATCAAGATCCCGATGACCACCAGCAGGATCTCGCCTATGGCATAGACCAGGTAGCGGGTAAGACGGTTCTCCTTTAGGAGGCGTTGGCGGATGGAGTTGAAGATGCGGGGCATTACGGTTCATTCAAGTCCCGTAGGGACGGATGTGGGTAGTGATCCAGATATGACCGCCCATTGAGTCCCGTAGGGACGACATATGGGTAACGCCATCATGCGCTGTCGGATGGAGCTGAAGATGAGGTTCATGGTGCGTGTTCTGTCTGCTTTGATGATCGATCGACCTTTCCCAGATAGGTGTCATACCAGGCCAGCGTCTCCTTCACAAAATCCAATCTCGGCACCAGGTGGCCCACCTCGTACACGATCATCTTCTTATGCTCAGTAGGTGTGCCGAGCAGGTCGAACATGGGTTTCTGCGCCGTTTCCAGCGGGAAGAACATATCGTGCTTGCCGTTCAGCATCAACGTGGGCTGCGTCACACGGGGCAGGTAGTTCAGCTGGTCGGCCTCGGGCAATGACTTGTTCATCACCATGCCCCCGACGTTCAACACAACCGCTTTGACCCGTTTTTCCACCGCCGGGATGATACCGCCCATATAGCCGCCCCAGCTCCAGCCGAGGTAACCCACCTTGTCCGCTTCCATGTCCGGACGCGTTTCAAGATAGTCGATGGTCCTGCTGAATTCCTTGTTCCACATCAGCACGTGCTCCTTGTAGAAGACCGTTTCATTGGGAAGGTCCGAGTTAAGCTCGTCATGGCGCTCATGGGTCCCCTTGTAGATGGGCACCACCAGTGCGCGCCCGCTTTTCATCACAAAACCGAGGAACCGGGTCACCTTTAAGGGATCATACTTGGTCGAGTAGATGTCACCCGAACCGGGGAAGAATAGGATGGGCTGGTATCCGGGCTTTCCGTCCTTGAGCATGTAGATCCAGGCCACCATCCGCTCCTTGTTGTAGCCTGCATCGAACGAAACCTTCTCGGCCTTCCAGGTATCTCCTTCAATGGTCTCCTCGATCGTCGGGTCAAGCGGTTTCTTGTCATAGGTGAACTGGTTCAGGATCATAGCGAACGTCTGGTCATCCACCGGCTGTTCCTTCCTGTAATCACGGAAGAGGGGAGCAACATCAGCTGTGAGCTGGGCTACCGTGGTATCTCCTTCGAGCAGTTTCATGCAGCGGAACCCATTGGCCACACTGCGGTCCATGGCGGACTGGGTATAACTGTCGTTGAAGGAATAAGTGGGGTCGTTCCATCCACCGCCAAGGATGTAGTTCTGGCCTTTGACGTTGCTGGCGTTCATGCACCATTCCCTTGCATTGCCTGCCAGGTCGTACACCCCGAAGGAGCTGTATCCTTTCAAGCTGCCGACCGGAACCGTGGATGTGCCATTGAAGTTGCTGAGCGGTACAATGAACTCTGTCCGGTTCGTGTGGGATACAACGCTCCAGTGGAAGATGGTAGGCAGTTGCTTCTTCGCGTAGACGGCGTAGGCCGCTGCTTCGTACCAGGAGATGCCGGTCACCGGATGGTCCTCCGTGCCATCGGGATAGGTGCCCGCCTCCCAATTCGCCGGACCGGGCCTGTTCGTCCGGTCGATGAACATGGCCATTGCATCGGCGGCGGTGTATTCCACGCCTTTGCCGTAAAAGGCGTGCTTCCAGAAGCTGGTGTCCGCATATCCACCGGCATCCACGAAGGCCTTGAATGCCTTGTTGGTCACCTCGTGCCTGTCGATCAGGAATTCCCCCACGGCCTTTCCACCTTCCTGTTCAAGCCCCACGATGTTCATGTGGGCTGTGTTCGCCGGGATGCGGTTCATGTTCTCCGGCAAGCTGCCTGCTGCGTCCAAGCGGAGCGTGTCGATGTCGGACCCTATCATCCCCCACGGTGGTCCGGCATATTCGATGGTCTGGTAACCTTCCTTCCTGATCTCCATGCGCAGGTACCCGCGCGGCAGCCGGACCTCCTTCAGCGGCGTGGTACCCGCAGATCGCCAGGCGTCATCCGGCTTGTTGTAGTCCTTCCAGAAGACCTCTGCGCCAGCGGGGTCGGTTTCCATGGAGACCACTGCGGCAATGTTGGGCCACAGCTTGATCAATGCGGAGTCCCCCGGAATATGCTTCTCCGCTTCCAGCGCCATGTCGAAGCCTTCGGTGGGCATGACGAAGTTGTTGTCCGCAAGCTCCTGAATGGCGGGCAGCAATGTGTTGCGCGCATGCAGCTTGCCGAGGTAGGGCGGTATGAGCAAGTAGGCCGCCACTGCTGCGATGCCGAGCAACAGCATCACCCTTAGAAGCAGTGTCCTCTTCTTGATGGAGATCCGATCGCTGACGTACTTGACGCCCTTGCCTTCGAGCTTCTTGTTCGATGGGACGACCAGGCCGGCGTTGCTCACCGCGAAGATCTCCACGGGTTCCTGCATGTTCTTCAGCAGGTATTTGCCCAGCGAAACGGTCTGGATGTCGCTCTGGCTCTTCACGTCATCCTGCACCTTGGAAGAGATGAAGATGCTGCCAGGGGTCGCCAATGATTCCAGGCGCGATGCGATGTTCACCCCGTCCCCATGTACGTCGTCATCGTGGAAGATCACATCGGCCTGGTGGATCCCGATACGCAGCGGAACCACCGGTTCCTGCTGCATGCGCACCTGCACGGCAATGGCCGTTCGCAACGACTGGATGGCGCTGCTGAACGTACACAGCACGCCATCGCCCATCCATTTGATGATCTTGCCGTTGTGCAGATCTACCGTGGCTTCAAGATCCTCCTTGAGCTTCTGGCGAAGGATCAGTGCACGTTTCTCATCGCTCTGCATCAGTGCCGAGAAGCCGACGATGTCAGCGAACAGGATGGCGGATAGTTGACGTGTCTCTGACATTCAGTTGGATCTATGGCAAGTGTGGTCAGTCTCAGGTCGGTACGCTTCCAGCATGTGCTGGCGGTTGGTATTGAAGATGCGGGCCATTGTTCGGCGTGGGTCAGTTGTCCTTCAATTCGGTATCGATCAACTCCAGGATCTCCACGATGCTTTTGCGCAGCGCCTCACTCTGCCGGTTGGCGAAGAGGCTCGCGGAAACCACGGTAGATAGGAGGTCTTCCGTCTCTGGCTGGGAGAAGAGAGCCGCAAGGTCCGGGGGGCGTTCGGAGCGTGCTATGTCCATGTTCACGGCGCTCTGCTTGTCGAGCATGATGGTACGCACCACATCCAGACCACTCCACTTGGCGACATGTATGTTGCGCATCGGGTAGTTCTTTCGAAGGAAGGGCGCATACACGTTCCGGTTGATGCCGATCCATGCCACCTCTTCCTCCGTAACCTGCACTACTTCGCTGGACCAGGTGGAGAGCTTGCGCCGCAGGGCCAGGTTGCTGATCAGGTAAAGCCGCCCAGCGGTGATCAGGTCGTTGGTCACCGGATCGAACGTGGGGCTCACCGTGGTGCGGGCGATGTAGGTTTCCACGGAGTCTGGAACGATCAGGGTGCTGTCGTCATGGTAGGCCAGGAGTTGCAGTGCTGCACGTATCATGCTCTCGCGCATGGAGATCTTCTCGTCGAGTTGCTTCAGGTTCGAGGTGAACTCATCGCGCAGTTGTTCCAGGGTCTGGACCTCCTGCCTGCGTTGGTTGCGCTCTTCCTTCAGCAGGTTCAATTGCAGGGCGATCAAGATCCCGATCACCACCAGCATGATCTCGCCGATGGCATAGACCAGGTAACGGGTAAAGCGGTTCTCCTTCAGGAGCCGCTGGCGGATGGAGTTGAAGATGCGAGGCATGGTCGGTCAGTGGGCTACGTAGGTACGGAGAAAGGGCGGCCGCACCGCGACCGCCCTTTCCCATTGATCTCCGAATGGTCCGAAGACCTTCTAAGGATCGATCACTTCGTTGCAGGTGCCGCAGGCGGCGTTTTGCCCGTCTGATGAAATGCGGACAGCCTGTCGAACCATAGGTAACTCTTCACCAACTTGCCATCCTTCACATTCGCGTCCAGGATGAACTTCGTTTCGAAGGGTTTGCCCGTTTCGTTGTCCTTGGCCGAATACCTGCCCCAGTACTGTACCCATTGGCCGGGGTATTCATTGCCATCGGCCACCTGGATGCATTGCGCGTAAACCTTGCTGATCTTCTGGTCCGTACGGGTGGAATCGTTCTTCATCCAGTTCTTGATCACACCCTCCACATCCGAGGAATCCTCCGGGAACCAGGTGTTGTTGGCGTAGAAGTCCGGGGCAACGGCGCCACGGATGCCATCGGCGTTCGCCGAGATCATCGCGTTCAGGTAGCCTTCCACCAGGGCGATGTTCGCATCGGCTTCCTGCGGAATGGAGAGCACCGGGTGCTGGAAGTGCTCCTCCACCGGTGGGCATGGTGGCGGGGTGGTGCAAGCCCCGAGTAGCAGGGCGGAAAGGGTTGTGGCGAGGGCGGTTCGTTGGATCATGAGGGCCTGGGTTTGGTCGGTGAATCTACCTTATAAAAGGGTCGCCTGCCCGAACCATGTAGAACTACCGACTTCGCAGAGGCACGCGTGATCGAATTGATCGCGTAGGAAGTGCAGGATCACCGCAAGTTCGCTGTATCGACCGATACGTTGCGTATGGGATGTGAGAAGTCGCGTACGGTATCATTGGACGCTCCGCGCACCGTATCATTTCCATGGGTTCGGCCCACGGCAGGTGCCGGGTCGGACGGGCGCTTGTCCTCCCCCATTCTACAAGCGGAGAAGCCAGTGGCGCAGGCAAGTGCGAGCAGAAAGGTGTGGGATCTCATCGTGTTTGTGTTTGATCATACACTGCACATACCATGCATTCGGCCTCCCTCCCCGGAGCTGCCCGCATGGTGGGCAGAGCTTGCCTCACCATTAGTAATTATATCCCCGGGGGAACGCAGCCGCCCATTACGTTTGCGCGGTGCAGTACCTCCACCGCGCATACCGCTACTACGTAGGCTCTTTCAGCGGCCTCAGCCGCGAGGTGTGGATCCTCGCGCTCATCACCTTCGTGAATCGCGCAGGTACCATGGTGGTGCCCTTCATGTCGCTCTACCTCACCAAGGACATGGGCCTGAGCCTGGAGGAGGTGGGCTGGATCATGAGCAGCTTCGGCGCGGGTTCCGTGGTGGGCTCCTGGCTGGGTGGCAAGCTCTCCGACAAGCTCGGTTTCTACGACGTGATGATCGGTACGCTCCTCACCTCCGGCCTCGCCTTCATCGCGCTGCAATACGTACAGGGTTTCTGGCCCTTCTGCATCGGTGTCTTCTTTCTTCTGGTGCTGAGCGATGCCTTCCGCCCGGCCATGTTCGTGGCCATCCGCGCCTATGCCGGCGCTGAGAGCCGCACGCGGGCCGTCACCCTGATCCGGCTCGCGATCAACCTGGGTTTCAGCATGGGGCCCGCGGTGGGCGGGCTCATCATCGCGGGCATCGGTTACAGCGGACTGTTCTGGGTGGATGGGCTCACATGCCTGGTTGCCATGGTGATGATGTACCACGGACTGCCACGCGCAAAGGCCCGGAAAGACGGTGATGCGGCACGGTCCACCGCGCTTCGCTCGCCGTACCGCGATGGTCCCTACCTCTTCTTCCTGCTCACCGTGGTGCTCATCTGCGTGCCCTTCCTACAGTATTTCAGCACCATACCGCTCTTCTACCACGAAGTCCACGGTCTGGACGAGTTCAACATCGGCCTGCTCCTGGGCGTGAACGGCGCATTGATCTTCCTCACCGAGATGCCGCTGATCAAGTACTGTGAGGACCGCGGCTTCGAACGCATGCGCATCCTGGTCTTCAGCGTCCTGCTCATCGCGATCAGCTTCGTGGTGCTCAACGTGTTCCCGCACATCGCCTTCCTGTGGATCGGCATGCTGTTCATGACCGTGGGCGAGATGCTCAACTTCCCCTTCATGAACCGCTTCGCCTTCGACCGCGCCGAGCAGGGCAGGACCGGTGCATACATGGGCCTGTTCACCATCAGCTGGAGCGTAGCGCACATCATCGGGCACACCCTCGGCCTCAACCTCGTAGCGCGCTTCGGCTACAGCACCACATGGACGATCTTCGCGTGCATGTTGGGGGCGGCGATGGCGATGCTCGTGGCGCTGAAGCGGATGATGGCACGGGAGAAGGAAATGTCCCCTCCACTATCCCCGGATCCTGTGGTCTCACATGGAACCCTGCACGAGCTGTGATCTACGATGGTAGCCTCCCACTTCCAAGTGCCTGATACCGCTGCACAGTTCCATCCGATCTCTGTGAAGCTTTTCGCCACTTCCACACCTTCCGGCAACTTCGTGCGCTGAACAACGCCATCTCCTGCCCATGCATTGGATGAACCCCTACCTCCTACGCGCCAAGGCCTTCGCCATCACGGCCCTTTCGGTTCATGCCGCATCAGCGGTCCTAAACCAGCAGGGCTTCGAGCAGTTCATCCCGCTCGGACCCCATTCCGTCGGTCACCACGACACGCTGCTCTTCGTAGAGGACCTTCCCTACCAGGGCCACGGCTACCAGGGGCCCGCACCACTTTTTGTCCACCACTGGTTCCCGCAGGATGTGCACCCGGCTGGACAGCCCATCACCTACGGCGATCTGCGCGAACGGCGCCTCGCACCGCCCTTGTCACAGGTACACGCCAACCTGGTCCTGGGCATGGACAGCGCTTTCATCGACTACAATCTGTCCGAGGCCCTCGATACCGGCGCGCCCATCGACTACGGTGCCTTCACCGCAACGCAGATGCTGGACACCCTGAAGACCTTTCGCACCAACAGTCACCGCGCGCCGCACTCCCACAAGCTGGATGCCCCGGTGATCGTATACCACCACGGCGCACAGGGCCTCAGCGATGAGAACCACTTCATGGCCGAGTACTTCGCTTCGCGCGGCTACGGCTTCGTTGCGGCCAACTTCCACTGGCCACTGGAAGGGAAACAGTACGGCACGCCGATCAACTGGACGCCGGATCCCGCCGCCCTGTATACGCTGGTACGTTATGCACGCAGCCTCACCACATGTGACAGTGTCTTTGTGATCGGCCACAGCTGGGGCGCGCAGCAAGGCTGGCTCTTCCTGGATACTCCGGACATCGCCCAGGCCTTCGTGAGCATGGAGACAACCATCGAGTTCAAGCGTGACACCGCCGTGATCATCGACCGCTGGCCGGAGTTGTACCATGCATTGAAGGTCGAAGGCCACCGCGTGCCAATGCCCGCGCTTGCCCTGGCCAATACCAGGACCGATGCGCCCTTCGCCTTCTTCACCGGTCACAGCACCGGGCCCATGCTCCACGCCACGGCGCGGGCCAACTTCGGACACGAGAGCTACACCGGCGCCTTCCACCTGAGGCACTTGTACCATGCGCATTTCCCGCAGCCGGACAGCACGATCATGGCGGAGCAACTGGCACTCTACGGAGCGCACCTCGGGCTGATCGAGGCTTTCTTTAATGAAGTGCGCGAGAACCTGGTGATCCCGGAAGAGCACTTCAAGGAGACGTTCTTCCTGCACCGCACGCCATAGCGGTCCGGCTGTTCGAGTTACGCTTCCGTACTACACCGGAACACATGATCTCCGGTGATGGCCAGGATACGATCACCCGGCACAGGACGCACCATATGCAGGCCCGTGAAGGTCCCGAAGGCGGGCAGCACGGCGGCACTGGCACCGAACCAGTAACACGGCAGGGTGAGATGTTGACGCGCTTTACCGGCCAGGCGGATCCCCGGATGCACATGACCCGCGATGTTATGGTGGCCCGCTTGCGGGGAGGGATGGTGCGTGAAGTGGAATGGACCACGGAGTAGGAATGGTGCACAAGTGATCCCGGCCTGGTGGTAACGTTCCGGATCTAGGATGTCGTGGTTCCCGGAGATCAGGGTGAAGACCACATCGGCGTACAGCGCCCTGAAAGCGGCGAAGCTTTCCCAACTGGCATTGTGGCGGCTGTGGAAGAGGTCGCCGAGCAGGAGCACTTCGGCGGGACGCCAGCGTTGCATCAGCCGGTCCAGGCGGTCCAGATTCCGCTGCTCCACAGCGGCGGGTGCCGCGATGCCCGACAGTCGGAAGTGCATGGCCTTGCCCAGATGCAGATCGGCGATGATCAGCGTGCGGCGCGCCGGCCAGTACACCGCCTTGTCGGCGAGCAGACGTAAACGTTCCCCACGCACCTGTATGGTCAGGCCGGTCATGCGAGTTGGGCGGTCATCCGTTTGATACGTTCCTCCAGCTTCTCGGAAGTGAGCTTCTCCCGCAGACGATCCACCATGATGGGAAAACAGAAGGGCGTAGATCCCTTGCACTCCTTGATCACCACATGCTGACCAGCGATACGCTCCAGGGCCTTGCGCAGGCGTGCCTCCTCCAGCTGGAAGGTCATCACCTCCTCGCGCGCCTGGATCAGCAACAGGTTGGCCGGGTCCATGTCGGCGAACACTTCGAAGAACAGGTGCGAACTGGCCTGCAGGTGACGCACGGGATGGGCCTTGCTGCGGAAGCCCTTGAAGACCAGCCCTGCGATCTGCGCGATCTCGCGAAAGCGGCGGCGTGCCATCTCGGTCGCGTTCATGCTGGCCTCGATGTCGTGCAGCAGGTGGGCCGTGCTGAACAGATCACTGTCGAAGGCCGCCTGGATGGGGATCTCCCGGTCGCTGAGCAGCTCGAATCCGTAGTCGTTCATGGCGATGCTGAAGGAGATGGGCGTGAGCAGGCCGATGCGATAGGCGAGCAATGCCGCCATGCCTTCGTGTACCGCCCGGCCTTCGAAGGGATAGATGAAGACATGGTGTCCCTCACGCGAGCGCATCTTCTCCACCAACAATTCATTCCCGTAGGGGATATGCGAGCGCTCCCGCTGTTTCTCCAGCAGGGGTGCCAGGGTACGCACTTCCACATCCTGCTCCTCCCCTTCCGCAGCCCGTTGCACGATGCGCCGCAGCACCGCGCTCAACTGCGAACTCAGGGGGATCCGCCCACCCATCCAGCTCGGCACCCGGCCCTTGGTGACATCGCTCTTGCGCACCAGTGCCTCCATGTTGCGGATGGAGATGAACTCCAGGCTGCGCCCCGCGAACCAGAACACCTCGCCGCGTTCCAGCTGGCTCACGAAGTTCTCCTCCACGGAACCGATGTAACCCCCGCCGATGAATTTGACCCGGATGGCGGAGTCGCTGGTGATGGTGCCGATGGACAGGCGATGCCGCAAGGCGATGCCGCGATCCATCACGCTGTACACCCCTTCCTCCACCTGCACTTTCTGGAATTCATCGTAGGCCAGCAAGGTAGGCCCACCGGTGGTGATGAAGCCGAGTACCCAATGCCATTCCTCCATGGTCATGGAGCGGAAACTGAAGGTCCGCAGCACTTCAGCATGTATCTCTTCCTGTCGGAATCCATCGCCCACGGCGAGTGTCACCAGATACTGGCACAGTACATCGAAGGAGCGCACGTAGGGCATGCGTTGCTCCACGCGTTGCTCGTCGATGGCCAGGCGCAGCGCGGCACCTTCAAGCAATTCCATGGCGTGCGTGGGCACGAAGTGGATGCGGCTCACCGCGCCGGGCTGATGTCCGCTGCGGCCCGCACGCTGGATGAAGCGCGCCACGTTCTTTGGTCCACCCACCTGCACGATGGTCTCCACCGGACGGAAGTCCACACCAAGGTCGAGACTGCTGGTGCAGATCACCGCGCGGAGGCGATGGTCATGCAGCGCCTCTTCCACCCAGTCGCGCAGGTCGCGGCCCAGCGAACCATGGTGCAGGGCGATCACGCCGCTCAGATCGGGTGCGACATCCAGCAGGCGCTGGTACCAGCGTTCAGCGAAGGAGCGGGTGTTGGTGAAGATCAGCGTGCTGCTGCTTTCTTTCAGAAGCGGCAATACCTGCTCCACCGAACGCACCCCCGCGTGACCGGCCCAGGGGAATGCGCGGATGTCCGGCGGCAGTACGGAGCGCACCTCGATCCTCTTCTTCGTCTCCCCACGGATGATGATGCGCTCCTGCCCGGCTTGCTCCTCTCCCAGCAGCACATCCATGGCTTCCTCCAGATTCCCGATCGTCGCGCTGATACCCCAGGTCTTCAGGGTCGGTGCCAGCGTTCGCAAGCGGGATAGCGCGAGCTCCAATAGCACCGCGCGTTTGCTGCCGAGCAGTTCGTGCCATTCGTCGGCCACCAGGCAACGCAGATCGGCGAACAAGGCCGAGGAACCTTTTTGCGCCAGCAGTACATGCAGGCTCTCGGGCGTGGTGATCAACAACTCGGGCATGCGTTCCTTCTGCTTCCGCTTCGCGGTGGCCGTGGTATCACCGGTGCGCACGCCCACGGACCAATCGAGGCCCAGGCCGGTGATGGCGCGTATCGCAGATGCTTCGATCTCCTTCGTCAAGGCGCGGATGGGGGCGATCCAGATGGCCCGCAGCCCGCGTGGGGACCTCGACATCGCAGTAGCACGGAGCTCCTCTAACAGGATGGGAACAAGCAGCGCATAGGTCTTGCCGGTGCCGGTCGGTGCGGTCAATAATCCGTTGCGCCCTGCGAGGTAGGCCTGCCATGCGGCGCGTTGGAAGGCCTGTGGCTTCAAGCCCTGCGCAGCGAACCACTGCGTGGCCTGCCTGGTGACCGTACGATCACTGGGGGCCTTTTGTGTGGGCATGCAGCATATCCTGGAGATCCTCCAGCGTGTTGGCGTCGCGGATGTCCTTGTCGGTGCGCCAGCGGTGGATGCGCGGGAAACGCAGCGCCACACCGCTCTTGTGCCGGGGACTTTTGTTGATGCCTTCGAAGGCGATCTCGAAGACGTACTTGGGCGTGACGCTGCGGACCGGACCGAACTTCTCGATGGTATGCTGCTTCACGTAGGCGTCCACCTTCTTCATCTCCTGGTCGGTGAGGCCGCTGTATGCCTTGGTGAAGGGCACGAGTTCATCGCCCTTCCACACGGCGAAGGTGAAGTCGGTGAAGAGGTCCGCACGCCGGCCGTGACCACGTTGCGCATACAGCAACACGCCATCGATCGTCAGCGCATCCACCTTCCACTTCCACCAGTCGCCACGCTTGCGGCCCACGCGGTAGAGCGAATCGCGGCGCTTGAGCATGATGCCTTCGCTGTGCATCTCGCGGGATCGGTCGCGTTCCGCCGAGAGCGCGTCCCATGTGGTAAAATCCACAAGTGGCGATAGGCGCAGCACCGGGCGTTGGGCCTGGGAAACGACTTGTTCCAGCAATACGCGGCGTTCGTCCATGGGCCGTTCGCGCACATCCGCGCCTGCATGCTCCAGGATGTCATAGGCCACGAACACCACGGGCGCCTCCTTTAGCGCGCGCTGCGAAACCGTGGTGCGACCGATACGCGTTTGCAGTACATTGAACGTGAGCGGAAGGCCATCGCCCCACGGCAGGATCTCGCCATCCGGCACGGTGCCATGGGGAAGTGCCGTGCGCAGTTCGTGATATTCCGGATACTTGTCCGTCACCAATTCCTCCCCGCGCGACCACACGAACAGTTCGCCCTGCCGCACGACCAACTGGCCGCGGATGCCATCCCACTTGTGTTCCGCCATCCACTGCTGCGGATCGCCGAGTTCGGCGGGCGGCGCGTCCAGGGCATGCGCCAGGCAAAAGGGATAGGGCCGCGAGAGCGTGGCCTTCCCGTCATCCGCACGCACCAGTTCCTCGAAGCGGATGGTCTGTGGGTCCCAGTTGCCCATCAGCTGGTGCGCGAGCTGATCCTGCGGCACCCCGGTATGCTTGCTCAGGGCCCGCACCATCAGCTTCTGCGATACGCCGATCCGGAAGCCGCCGGTGATGAGCTTGTTGAAGATGAAGCGGCCCATCTCATCCAACTGCGCCCATTTCTCCACCACCCGCGCCCGTCGTTCACCCTCCTCCATCCCCTTCAGTGCGATGACCAGTTCGATGTGCTCGGTGAGCGAACCGCTGTTGCTGCCCGCATCGCCGGGCACGATCAATGCGATGGCCTCACTGAGATCACCGACGATGTGATAACTCTCCTCGAAAAGCCAGTACGGGATCCCCGCCTCTTCCGCCGCCCAGTTCCTCAGGTCGGAGGTGCGCAGGGAGCGCTTCGGCCGCCGGTGGCTCAGCAGCGCGATGGTCCACAGCTTGTCATCCTCCGGCGCATGGGCAAAATAGTCCGTGAGCGCCTGCACCTTTTCGTTGGTGCTGTTGGTGGCGTCCATGCGCGCGATGAGCTGTGCGAAGCGTTGCATCACGCGCTGGTCTCTTCCGAAGTGGCGGCGGGTTCTTCCTCTCCCTTGAAGGCCGTCTTCTCGGTATGTGCCTCGATCCCCTGTTCGTTCAGCCAGCGGCCGAACAGATCGGTGTAGCCATGTGTGGCGATCACCCGCTCCGCACCTGTGGCTTTCACCGTGGCGTTCAGTCCCGGCCAGTCCACGTGATCGCTCAGGGCGAAACCACGGTCCACCGCGCTGCGCCTGCGCCAGCCGCGCACCCGCATCCAGCCACTGGCGATGCCCGTGCTGTACGGACGCAGCTTGTTCGCCCACGGCGTGTCCACGGCACTGCCCGGGGCGATCACCAGGGCGCGCTTGATGAGCTCGCGATCGGTATCGCGGGTCAGCGGGATCGTCTCCGGCAATCGGAAGCCGGCCGCACGGATGGCCTTGTTGCAGCCTTCCACCGCACCATGCACGAGGATCGGTCCGATGCTGTGATCCACATTGGCCAGAACGCGTTGGGCCTTGCCAAGGGAATAAGCGGAGATCACCGTGGCCACACCCTCCGCGGCGTTCGCACGCCACCAGGCGTTCATGGCATCGAAGATGCTGCGCTGTGGTTCCCAGGTGTACACCGGCAGCCCGAAGGTGCATTCGGTGATGAAGGTGTTGCAGCGCACCAGCTCGAAGGGTGGCGTGAAGCCATCGTCCTCCACCTTGTAATCGCCGCTCGCCACCCAGACCTCGCCCTTGTGCTCCACACGCACCTGCGCCGAACCGATCACATGGCCGGCCGGGTGCAGGCTGAGGCGCACCCCGTTGATCAGGCGTTCCTCCCCGTAGGCGATCCCTTCCACCACGATGTCCGCACCCAGGCGGTGACGCAAAATGGGCACGCTGTGAACATGGCAGAGGTAGGAACCCATACCGCTGCGCGCATGGTCGCTGTGGGCATGGGTGATGATGGCACGGTCCACCGGACGCCAGGGATCGATGTACACATCGGCCGCAGCGCAGTACATGCCCCGGGGGGTGAAGGTGATCAGCGGCATCGGGACAGAGGTCGGAACATCGGAAGGGTCGCTGAAGTTCGGAACGCGCAGGCCGATCCGATATTGACCGGGTGTGCCCTCTTCAGCGTCGCACACGTCCACGCGTGGTCCAGGCACCCCAATTCCGGAAGGCCCTGCCCCATGCGGGTGTGGGCTGTGCGGGCACCGCAGCCGGTGGAGTCGGTTGAATGGCGATGGGGATGTGACCGCTGACGCCGTGTCCAGCTATCCACAATGACATCAACTGGGACTGTCGACCCGGGAACGGTTGGCGTGCATGGGGGCATGGGGTGAGGGGTGCGGACCAGGTACACGCCATCGGCATGCCAGCTGGGGCCTCGGGCTGCGCAACCAGACCTCGTCCACCTTTTGTTTCATCAACCCCTCTTTCATCGGGGCGTCCGCCAAAAGCCGTCCACCCCCACGACAGGCTCGGACCGTCCTGGAATGTGAGCGTGCATGCATGACCGTTTGGTCTTTCAAATTCATACGCCTTGCTGATGCATCGGCTGCGCAGGTCACCGGGAACATTCCAGCCAACAGCGTGTTGGCTTCAGCATGCATCCCATCCTTGTCATTGGTGCTTCCCGGGGTATCGGTCTTGCCCTCGCTCTGCGTTTGGTCGCCGAAGGAAGGACTGTGCTCACCATGGGGCGGTCCACACCCGATGTGCCTGGTACGGAACGCCATATCACGCATGATGTCCTCGCACCGGTCTTCCCCATGGACTTGCTGCCGGATGCGCTGGGTGGGTTGGTGTACTGCCCGGGGAGCATCGAGCTCAAGCCCATCCGCAGCACCAGGGCCGACGACATGCGTAGGGCCTTTGAGCTGAACGCGATCGGGGCCTTCACCGCCATACAGGCCTGCACCGAGCGGTTGAGGAAAGTGCCGGGCAGTGGCATCGTGCTCTTCAGTACCGTGGCGGTGCAACGCGGCATGGCATTCCATGCAGGCGTGGCGGCTGCCAAGGGTGCGGTGGAAGGCATGACGCGCGCGTTGGCGGCCGAGCTCGCGCCTACGGTACGCGTGAACTGCATCGCGCCGAGCCTTACCCGCACCACCCTGGCGGAGAAACTGCTTTCCACACCCGAGCGCGAGAAGGCCAGTGCCGATCGGCATCCGCTGAAGCGCGTGGGCGAAGCGCAGGACATCGCCGCCATGGCCGCCTTCCTGCTGGGAGAGGATGCAGGGTGGATCACGGGGCAGGTGATCGGAGTGGATGGTGGCCTAAGTGCGATCTGAAATGAACGAGGGGAAGTCCGTCACACACATCGGCATCGACTTCGGTGCACGCTCATCAGGGAACACCGCAGTGTGCCACCTGGACGGTGGGCTGTTCCGCTTTATGCGTCCCGCGAAGGACGACGATGGCGATGCATGGCTGGAGAGCACGGTGGTAGAGCTTCGTCCGCAGGCCATCTACATCGATGCACCGCTGAGCCTGCCCGCGGTGTATGCGGGGCGTGGTGGGGATCACTTCTTCCGCGTGGCCGACCATCAGGCGCGGGGCATGAGCCCCATGTTCCTGGGCGGTCTTACGGCGCGGGCCATGCGCCTGGCAGCGCTGTGGACGGAACAGGGCATCGCCGTGCATGAAGCGTACCCCGCCGCTCTCATCCGGCACGCCTGGGAGGGTTTGAAGGTGGAGCCGCGCAAGGCCATTCCGAAGCACAAGCTGAGCATCATGGCCGGTATGATCGCCATGCCACCGCCCGCACCTGCCGACCGGCATGAGGCCGATGCCTGGCTGTGCTGGGTGATCGGTCACCGCCACCAACGCGGCGAGGCCATCATCTACGGCAGGGAACAGGAAGGGCTGATACTCGCCTGAACCATGCCCCGGCACAGACCTCCTGCCATGCGCGATGCGAAGTCCTGCACAACATGCGCGCGTCCTTTCCAGTGGCGCAAGAAATGGGAGAAGGTGTGGGACGAGGTGAAACACTGCAGCGACCGATGCCGCAACAACAGGAGCCTGGTGAAGCACATGTAGTGCGGCTGGTCCTCGGGGACCAACTGAACGATGTGCATAGCTGGTACGGTGCACCGCAGGCGGATGTGCTGCATGTGCTGATGGAGGTGCGACAGGAAACGGACCACGCCTGGCACCACATCCAGAAGGTGCTGGGCTTCTTCGGTGCCATGCGGCAAAACAGGCCTTGCTGGACAAGGGCGATGACCTGCTGAAGAATATCGAAGACCTGTGCTCGAAGCAGGTGCAGCTTCGTCCGTCCCGATGGGTATCGGGAACCATCTCAACATCGGGACCTTTACCGAACCTTACGCATCCCGAAAACACATCAGCCCCCTGGCCAGGCGGTGTGGCGAACGAGACCGGTCCAGTGTTGTTCACCTCCCGGAAAGGGGGCCCAAGGGTCGGGGCGTCTACATTACCTATTGTTGCTCTCCCCAACTGGACTGCCTTCAACTTTCTTCCTGGAGAGCGCCTTTTCGTAATTGGCCTGTTCGCGTGCCTGGATCTTGTGTTGCTTGTTTATCATGCTCAACAGGCCGAACAGATAAGCTCCAAAGACAAGTGTGCCGAGAATGAAGAGCCAGATGTCGTTCATGACCGTTTCTTGTCAAACTCCAGTTTGAAGAAGATGCCCGCGGCGAGGATGGAGGGCACCCAGATGCCCACGAATTGACCTTCTTCCTTTCTGCCACTGAACCAAAGCGTGACCGACAGCAGGAAACTGACGAAAGCCAGGATCATGGGATACCACCTGTTGAAGAACTCCATTTTCGGGTTTTTGAAAGGAACATCTGCGTACGGGTATTGTTCGTGGGGGAAGGTCGAACGGCTCAACGGCATGTAGCAGGAAAGCGCCTGGCATGTTGAACTTATTTGGGCACTACGTGTTCTTAGCATCTAACCAAACAGACGGAACACATGATGAAGATGATCTTGACAACGGGCCTTGTGCTCGCCAGTGCTTTCACGTTCGCCCAGGACAAGGATGTGGTGGACATCGCGATCGGCTCTGCCGACCATACCACACTGGTGGCCGCCGTGAAGGCTGCTGACTTGGTTGGTACCTTGAAGAGTGATGGCCCCTTCACCGTATTCGCACCAACCAACGCGGCCTTCGATAAACTGCCGAAAGGAACGGTGGAAGGGTTGCTCAAGCCCGAGTCCAAAAGGACCTTGAGTGGGATCCTCACCTACCACGTGGTGGCAGGGAACCTGGATGCTGCCGCAGTAGTTGCTGCCATCAAAGCAGGTAAGGGTAAGGTGGTGCTCACCACGGTGAACGGCGCCCAACTCACCGCCTCCATGAGAGGTGACAAGGTGATCCTCACCGACAGCAAAGGCGGAACCGCCATGGTGACCGCGACCGACCTGAAAGGTTCCAACGGTGTGATCCACGTGATCGACACGGTGGTAATGCCCTAAGGGCGATAAACGAACAGATGACAAGCCGCCTTGTGTGAACGGGGCGGCTTGTTCATTCGCAAGAGCACACGTCGAAGGCATCATCGCCCCCCGGCCCTTGGGTGGACACATGCACAAAGGCGTTCTACATTCGTCACAAAGCCAAACACCATGGACCACTTGATCACCGCGCTGCAGATCGCCGTTGCATGCTCCGTTGCCTTCGTCTGGGTGCTGAGGTACCACAATGTCGTTGCCGAATTCAGGCAGTTCGGCCTCAGCGATGTGGCCCGCAATGCGGTGGGAACGGCCAAGACCGCATTGGCCACCATGCTGGTGGTGGGCATCTGGTATCCACCGGTGGTGCCGCTTGCGGCTGCCGGTATGGCCCTGTTCATGCTCGCCGCCCAGGTGTTCCATTTCAAGGCAGGCAACCCCTTCATCAAGAAGCTGCCATCCCTGATCCTTTTCCTCCTCAGCGCGTTCATCCTTGTGCAAACAAGGCCGTAGCACGCGCATGACGCTGCTTGGGATCGCTGTTCTCCTATCGAGCATCTCCTTCTTCGCCTACGTGGCCGACTACTTCAGGTCGCCCCACATGCGGAACGAGTTCGAACGCTTCGGGATGGCGAAACTGGGCTTGTTGATCATCGTCCTGCAATTCCTGGGAGCAACCGGTCTCCTGGTGGGCCTGTGGTTCCACCCGATACTGACGTTGGCATCGTTGGGTCTTGCCCTGCTCATGCTGGCTGGCTTGATCGTAAGAAGAAGGTCGAAGGACAGCTTGTGGGTCTCCTTGCCGGCCTTGTTCTTCTTCGGCTTGAACGCGTACATCTGCTGGGCGTCGTTGATGCTGCAGCGTTGAGCGTTCTTTGGATCGCACGGATGGTCGCGTATCAGCAGGCCGCTGGACCCAGGGTGGCACTACCTTCACCATACGAATGCTTGCACCACCCAGGTCGGGCTGGTGAGAACACTGAAATTGGACCATGAAACAGCTGCTTGTTCTTTCGCTCTTCCTGCCCGGCCTTGGCGCCTCCGCTCAGCTGCCCAACGGCAGCACCGCGCCCGACTTCACCCTCACCGACTACTACGGCAGTACCCACAACCTCTACAGCTACCTCGATGCCGGCAAGACCGTCTTCGTGGAGATCTTCGCCGCCCACTGCCCCAGCTGCTGGGCCTACCACCAGACACACCGGCTGAAGAACATCTACGAAGCGTATGGCCCGGACGCTACGGATGAACTGATGGTGCTGGCCCTGGAGTACGACCAATGGAATGATTCGAACGCCTTCACCGGCAACCATGAGCCTTGGGTGACGCAAGGAAATTGGTTGGAGGGAACACCGTACCCGATCTTCAATGTGGAGGATCCCGACCGGGGTGTCTTCACGGACTACAATGTGACGTTCTACCCGGTCATCTACAAGATCTGCCCGGACGGTATCGTGGAGGGCGTGTCCACCTCCCAGACGGAGGCGCAGCTGTACCAGCTGGTGCAAGCCTGCCAGGCCGCACTATCCGTGAATGAGTTGGCGGAGCTGGGCGATATCCGCTTCGACCCCATCACGCGCAGCCTCTTCATCGAGCGCTACGCCGGGGTCCAAAGCCTCGAGGTCTTCGACATGCAGGGGCGTACCGTGCAGCGTGTGGGCGCGCTCACCAGTTCCACCGTGCAGGTGGCCGGGTTGCCAACGGGCGTGTACCTCTTCCGCTTGCGGACGGAGAAAGGGCCGGTGGTGAAGCGCTTCCTGGTGGAGTGACCAGGCATCGCGCCGAACGGGATGTCGGGCTTGTGACCGTGAGGCCCGAATTGTGGGTGCACAATGACCCAAGGAGCAGTATTACAAAAGCTTCGAATGGCAAATTCTCGTTGGCGAGGTACCGAGGCATCTTATGCCGCGATCCTTCACCGAAAAGCTGTTGCCCATCAACGACAGCGCGAACTGCCTGCATGCATCCCGATCCTCACGCTCCAACATGGGGTACTGTTCTAAGCAACACATCCGTTCCATCGCCTCCTTTTCCCGTTCCATCCGGATCATCGCCCGTTCCGGTGAAGGAGGTGACCGCGGTCACCTCCTGGCGCTGGAATGCGAGGCAGATTTGTGGTGCATCCAACGCACCACGCCATGAAGATCATCCTGCTCCTCCTTGCCCTTCTCGTCGCACTGGACCTCCACGCCCAGGTCAGCGTGGATTGGAACGTGGCCGAAGGTGGGTTGGCCATCGCGCTCGACCAGCAGAACAACGTGTTCACCGTCAACTACGACGGCAACCTGGGGGGCGACATCACCCTCACCAAACGATCATCCACCGGTGCGTTGTTATGGACCGCCGCTTACGACCAGACGAGCACCACCCGCACCGACAGGGCCACCTGGGTGGCCACGGACCTGCAGGGCAATGCCATCGTCACGGGCACCATCACCAGCGGTTTCTCCAACCCGGTCAATGCCAACAGCCTGGTGGAGAAGTTCAGCGCCACCGGTGAGCTGCTGTGGCGTGTGGTGTACGAGACCGACTTCGACGGTTCGTCCACGCGCAAGTGTGTGGTGGACCTGGCGGGCTTCATCTATGTGTTGGGGATCGGAACGGGCCCGAACGGCCAGGTCACCAAGGTGAAGAAGTTCTCCCCGGCGGGTGAGCCGGTGTGGAACTGGTTCGATGTGGGCATCGGCGCACCCATCAACATCAAGTTCACGCCGGACAGCGCGCTGGTGATCTCGCACCGCAGCATCACGGGGAGTGTGAACGGTTACACCAAGCTGGATCGCGACGGCAACACGATCTGGAACTACACCGCGAACTCCCTCACCGTGGGTGACCTCGCCGGCGATGCCTTGGGCAACACCTACCTGGTACACACCGCCTACCCCAGCTCCACCAGCAGCATCATCCGGAAGGTCTCGCCCACGGGCACGCTCATCTGGCAGAACAGCTATCCGATCACCGCCTATCGCGTGGAAGTAGGCAGTGACAATGCTCCGGTCATCAGCGGCTTCCCCTCGGGCGGCAGTGGCGGCGCGGCCTTCCTGAAGGCTGATGCAGGAGGCACGCAGTTGTGGGTGAACAACAATGCCGACGGTCCGGAGAACTACCTCCTGCACGCCCAGATGATGTTGGACGCGTCCAACAACGCCTACCTCTGCGCGGGCACACTCTTCGCCATGGGCATCTGCAAGGTGAACAGCGACGGCAGCACGGGCTGGTTCATCACCACGCCCAGCAGCTACAGCAACGGCTTCGTTCTGGGCAGCGACCAGGCGGTATATGTGACCGGTGGTGGTACGGCGCGCCTCGCACAGCAGGTGCCGTACATCCTCCTGGCACCCCGCCTGCTGCTCGATGGTCCGTTCGTGAGCGGTACCGGGCTGATGAATGATGGATTACGGACCGCTGGGTTGATCCCGCTTGCCGATCCCTACCCGGCACTGGGCTATGTGCATGTCGGCCCGCCCTCACCATCCACCACGGCAGGGGTCCTGGCCACCACCGGTCCCAACGCCATCGTGGACCATGTGCTGATCGAACTCCGCGCCGCCGGCGACAACACGCAGGTGCTGGCCTCGCGCACTGCTCTCCTGCGACGCGATGGCGACGTGGTGGACGCGGACGGCACCAGTCCCGTGACCATGACGGTGCCCGCAGGGAACTACTTCGTGGTCGTGGGTCATCGCAACCACCTGTCGTGTATGACGGCCGTGCCGGTAAGCCTGGGCAGCACCAGCACAGCGGTGGACTTCACCACGTCCGCCACGCAGACGTACGGTACCAATGCCCGCAACATCAGCGGTGCCATGCAGGTGCTCTGGGCGGGCGATGCCACCGTCAACGATGAGGTGAAATACACCGGTGCGGGCAACGACCGTGACCCGATCCTCGCGCGCATCGGCGGAACTGTCCCCACCAACACGGTAAGCGGCTACTTCACCGAGGACATCACCATGGACGGCGTGGTGAAGTACACGGGCGCGGACAATGACCGCGACCCCATACTGGCCACCATTGGAGGCACGGTGCCCACGGCGGTGAGGGTTGCGCAGTTGCCGTGAGGGGGGGGAGGCCCTGTCAGCATGTGCGGGCATGACCAGTGTAGTTGGACAATGCCGTGGCGTGATCGACCTTATCGGTGAGATCCCACGAAACGAAGGAGTTGCCTGGAACGCAGGGTCCCGAGGATGTAGACCCAGCGAAGGTTCAGGAGCACTTGCTTTGAGCCTTTACCTTTGAACAAAGCATCGGTACCACGGCCACCACAGCACTGAAGACCCGGATCATCAAGCGGCTCGCCAAGGAAGAGGATGCCCATGTGCTGAAGGTCATCGACATCCTGCTGCGCGACACCACCAAGGAGGAAGCCCAGCGGCGCCGTATCAACGAAATGGCCGTGCGCTCCGAAGAGGCCATCAGCAAGGGCGACGTACTGAGCCTGTCCGAAGCCCGCAAGCGCTCCAATGACCTGCTGAGGATATTGCGACTGGGAGAGGCAAGTCACGTCCTGCTGCTCGTAAGCCCTCAGCACGCAAGACGTGAAGATCGTCATCACCGAACTGGCTTGGGAGAGCTATGCCAACGCCCTCCGCTTCCTGGCGGGATAGCTCACCGACCGGGAACTGGCCCGCCGATCTGCGGCCAATGCGGAGGCACCTCCTCTGCACGCCCTTACCGCATGCGCCATCCCGTACCGTCCTCCGCAGTGCGCCACACGCGGTACTGTTGCACGGTGTGCGGCTTGCGTGCGCTGCAATTCGCGAAGTACTCCAGCCGCACATCCAGCGTGTCAGGCATGTGAATGTGTTCCCTGGAGGTGCCGCCCTCGAAGTCGCACGCGATGCTCACCGGGGCGCCCTGCTTCGCCAGCATCCACGCCGAGGCCAGGGTGCTCTCAAGGTCCTTTTCGCGGGATGACATGTCCGCAGGCCGTACGTACAGCACCGCGCGAACCTCCGCGGAAGAGCCATCCATGTGCTCCACGCATCCTTCATCCCGCATGCTGGCGGTCCGCTTCGGGCGCGCATTCTCCATGCTCACGGGAGCCGTGGGCTCAGCTGGCAGCGTGTCCTTCGGTGCGGTGGCAACGGCAACGCTGTCCGCTGCCATGGCCACAGGTGCCGCCACCACTGCCGGTTGCCCCGCAAGCTCGGCAGCAGGTGGTGGCGCAGGACTACCACAGGCCAGCAGGAGGAAGAACAACGGGAGGTGCCGCATGGTAGCACAAGGTACACGCAACGAGGGGGGAGGTTCAGGATGGTGGTGATGGCTTGAGCCCGACATCAGTGGCTTGGTATTCTAAGAGCCTGAACCGCTTCCGGTGCTCCAAGCGCGCCTGAAGCGTCTGATCGATGAACAAGAGGACACGCGCGTCCTGCATCGTTTGCTTGCCGAGCTACAGGGCGGCACCAATGAAGACCGCTGGAAGGAGGTGCTTGCCGCGCGTGCAGCGCGCTCCGAGGCCGACTTCGCCGCCGGAAGGGTGTATACCCAGGAGCAGGTGGAGGAGCACTTCAAGGCAAAGCGTGCCCAGTGAAAGTCGTCTGGTCGGCGTGGGTGCTTCAGCAACTGGATGATATCCACGCCTGGTACTTCACCCAGGCCGTGCCTCTCGGCAGGCAGGCATCGCCAACTCTTGCCGACCGTATCGTACAGAGCATCCTTGCCGTTACGCGCCTACTGGAGCAGTTCCCGTATGGTGGTCAAGTGGAGTCGTGGCTGGATCATCTAGGCCTCGGCCATCGACGCGAGCCTGCCCCGGTCCCCGAACCGGGGTAGGACATTACAATGTCGTCTATCAGGTGGTGGGCGATGAGGGCGCATCGTCCGCGTGTTCGACAGTCGGCAGGATCCGGGGAAGATGAAGGTGTGATCACGTGGTGATGGCACCATGTGGAACGTCCATTGGTCTTCCTCCTTACCCCCAAACTTCCTCCAACGTCTTCCTCAGCAGCCCGTCCAGCTTCTGTGTATCAGCGTCCGTTGCAGCACGTGGCTCTGGTGGGTGCTCGGCATAGTGCGCAAGGCGACCATCGATCCAGTCGTGCAAGGCGGCCACACGCGGGCCACGGCCCAGCTCACCGCCGCTCATCTTGTCGCGTAGCAATTGATCCACCGCAGCGCGCACAACTCCATCGGGCATCAGGCGGTCCAGCAGTTGGTGGAACTCCATGGGCGCCATGGTGCCTGTGGCCGCGATCCAGTCGCAGGCCATCAGGGGGCGCAGCACATAGAGGTACTTCTTCAGCCGCACCTCCTCGTTCTGGAGGTACTGCGCATGGTTGCGCTTGCCCATGCTCAGGTAATGGTGCATCACCGAAACCGGGCTGAAGAAGCCCTCGGACAATGTGCGCAGCCCATCGGCGGTGGTATACTGTTCCCGGTAGTTCAGTGGGCTGCGAAGCCATTCCAGCAGCGGTGGGTTGCTCTTACGGAACAAGCGCAAGGCCTTGCGCAGGTCCCAGCCGGCCAGGTCGATGTCCAAGGGCAGCATCTCCTCGATCACATCCCGCTTCTCATCGATGCTCAAGTACCACTCCGGTCGGTGCACATAGATGAAGCGCACATCCCAGTCGCTGTCCGGACTGGCGAAACCCCAGGCGCGGCTGCCGCTTTCCACGGCAAGCAGTACGCGCACATCGTAGCGCTCTTCGGCTTGGGTGAGTGCATCAACTATGGCAGTATGGATGGGCGAAGGGATGTCCATCTGATTCATCTTATTGTTATCCCCAGACGGTCCATCTCGACCAGACCGCCATCCTTCAGTTCATGGCAAAGGAGGTCCAGGTAACGCATGAACAGGAAGATCAACTCCGAGTTGCGGATGTTGCCGGTGGTCAGGTATAGCAACCGTTTCGGTTGGGCCTTCACATTGTATACCGCGAGGAAGTCCCCATCCTTGGTCACCACCACAGCGCCTTCCCGATCGGCGTACGCGATGATGGCTTCATCCGCAGTACGATGCCCTTACGGTAGTTCGGAAGCATGCACAGCGTGGTGCCCGCGCTGCTTCAGGGCCGTAGCCAACTGATGTGGAAGCTGGGTATCGACCAGCCAGTTCACTGTGCCGCCCGGTGGATGGATTTGACCTCGGTCACTTTGGCGGCGAAAGCGAGGCACGCCAGGAAGTCATCAGGCTCCAACTCCGGATGATCGCGTATGATCTCCTCGGTGCTCATGCCGCTGGCCATCAATTCCAGCACGTTCTGCACGGGCCAGCGCATGCCGCGCACCACGGCTTTGCCATGGCAGATGTGCGGGTCGGTGGTGATGCGCGAGAGAAGGTCGGCTGACTGGCTCATGAAACCAAAGGTAAGCGCGGTGCGCTCGATATCGCGCTCACCAAGTAGCTTCACGCCGCATGAAATTCTGGGCCGGCGTCACCGACAACAACTGGTACACCTTCCTCGCCGAGCAGGGCTTGGATGAGGTGAACTTCTGGCGGCCATCCTAACTTTGGCGGTATGGGACTGGTCAACGGACATCTGCAACTGAAGAACCCACGGCTTTCTGACCTCGCGGGCGTCGAAGTCGTTGCGCTGGTCGACACGGGTGCCTTGCATCTCTGCATTCCGGAGCATGTCCGCATCCAACTCAAGTTGGAAGCCATTGATGATAAGGAAATGACGCTCGCCGATGGATCGAAGCAACTCGTTCCTTATGTCGGCCCCATCGAGATCAAGTTCAAGAACCGTATCGGCTTCGCGGGTGCCTTGGTGTTGGGCACACAGGTGTTGCTCGGCGCCATCCCCATGGAGGACATGGACCTGATCGTTATCCCGAAAACACGCACGGTTGACGTGAACCCGGACAACCCGAACATCGCGTCGAGCATTGTGATGTGAGGGACGCATGAAATTCTGGGCCGGCGTCACCGACAACAACTGGTACACCTTCCTCGCCGAGCGTGGCTTCGATGAGGTGAACTTCTGGCAGCCCAGCGGCCAGGCGCCTTTTACCACGCTGCCTGCCGGGACGCCCTTCAACTGCACGTTGAAAGCACCACACGACCATCTCAACCGTGGAGTCAACTTCGTGAGCTTGATCGCGGAACGGATCAGGTCTGAAGTGCCTTGTAAATGAGATCAGCCGTCTGTTCAGGTACCAGACCAGTCGTGTCGATCTGGATCTCCTCATCTCGCTTCCACCTCAGCATGTCATCGGTAAGCTTCTTACAAATAAGCGCATCCCTGAACTCAGGTTCTGACCGGTTCTCCAACCGCAATTTCATCTCATCGTCCGAAGCGTATAACCCAAATAGTTTCATAGAAAGTGCGCTATCCTTTTGGCGCAATCTGACCAGGAACCTGTTGATCTTGTCACCACTGAAGGTATCAATGACCATGACAGGGCGGAATCCGTGATCGAGAAAGCCATGTAAGCTCCCCCAAGATCAGGTGCGTGGGATAGTAGAAACCCACAACACACCTGAACTTTGGAGCAATGAGAAAGAGCAAATGGACGGAATCGCAGATCGTAGCGATGTTGCGCGAGCATGAGCAGGGCCGCAAAGTGGC
>JBGTES010000019.1:0-43022 GCA_041747675.1 Flavobacteriales bacterium | reverse complement strand
TGACCGATGAAGGTGCCGCCCTTGCTGGTCTTCACGGTGTCGCCGTCCACGTAGAAGGGCATGTTGCCCAGCACGCGGCGCAGGCTGGCGTTGGCGAAGAGGTTGCCGATGCCGCCCTCGATGTCCACCCAGCTGTCGGCCTTGGTGGCGCCGGTGCGGTAGGAGATCTCGTAGTACTTGTCCTTGCGGTCGAAGAGGTATTGGGCGAGGGCCTTGAGCATGCGTCCACGCTCGGGGAAGGTCATTTTGCGCAGGGGCGGTCCGCCCACGGTGCGGGCGTAGTGGAGCATGTGGGCGAAGTCGAGGCCGCCGCTGCTGGTGGTACCTATGGTGTCGCCGGTGATGGCGTCGATGAGTTCACTTTGCTTGCCGGATCCTTTTACCCAGGTGCCGGCGATGTAATTCTCAAGTTGCATGTGCGCGAAGATCGGTACTGGAGGTCTTATCCGCAGATGTCGCAGATGGCGCAGGACCTGTCCCGCCTAGCGGGATGAATGCAAATGGAGGATGGGTTATCTGTGTGATCGGTGGTATCTGTGGATGATACTCGAGGAATGGGCTATCCGCAGATGACGCAGATGGCGCAGGACCTGTCCCGCCTAGCGGGATGAATGCAAATGCGGGATGAGCCATCTGTGACATCTGCGTCATCTGTGGAGAAAATGGTCGGCGGTTGTTTGGGCGTGCCCCTCGCAAAGCCTCAGGGTCGCGTTTTTTCATCCAAGTCCTCGCCGTTGCTTCGTCGTTCCTCCTCGCAATTTGGCTCCATGATCGTGGTCCCGTCCTCGCGCTTGAAGCTAGGTCATAACCAGCCAGGCGCAGCGGCGAACATTGGCCTACCATTGCCGAAAGATCCACCCAGATGCGCACAAGCACTACACTCCTAACACTTCTCCTGGCCTCTGCTGCAGTATGCCAGCCTACGATCACCCAGTCGCATTTGCCGGTGGCCGGCCATTCCTTCATGGCCTATAATGATACCATTGGCGGTGCTGCCTTTACGGCCACAGCCCCAAGCGGTACAGCCCAGACCTGGGATCATACGGGATCGTTCACGGTGCATACCACCGAGGAGCGTGAGTTCGTATCACCAGCCGGTCTTCCTGGCGCGTTGCTCTATCCAACGTCCGACCTGGCCATCACGTCTACCATAGGCGCGTATCAGATCTCCGTCTTCTACAACAACGAACCCGATGGCCTTACCGTGCTGGGTAGCTATTTCGAGTTGACCGATTTCTTTTCCGTGACCAATACCGTTGAGGATGGGATCCAATTCCCAGTGCCATTTACGCTGGGCACCGTCCTGACGCAGAATACCATCTCCAACACGCTCATTGTTTATGCGCAAAGTCTGGCCTTGCCTGCCGAGCTGCAACGATTCCATACCACTGAAACGATCACCGGTGATGCCTACGGTACGTTGAGCACACCAGCATGGCCGGGTGGTGTTGCAGTGGTGCGGGCCCGTAACCAGAACATGGGAGGAGTGGATAGTACGTTCACTGACGCCTCTGGTACAGGAAGTGGACCTTGGGTCCTTGTAGAGGCCAGTACATCCACAGTAGAGACGCCTTCATATAGCTATTACCGGGAAGGAGTGCCGGCCTTCGTCATGTCCGTGAACAACGATCTGAGTTATGCGACTTATTATGGGAACAGCCTCACCACCGGAATTGACACGGATGATCTGGACCACACGGCACAGGTATTCCCGAATCCTTCAAATGGCAGTGTAACGATCCTGGTCGCAGGTGCCAGTGCCACATCCCTGGAGATCCTCGATATCAGCGGTCGTGTTCAGGCCACCTATTCCATTCAAGGCGTGGACCGGATCAATGTGATGACCGGGGGCTGGGCCAGTGGCACTTATATGTACCGCTGCCTGGATCGGGCGGGTACACGGGTGCACCATGGGAAATTCCTTGTGGCCCGCTGAAGTCATTCTCTCATTGGAAAGCCCCCTGTACACGGGTACAAGGGGGCTTTCGCTTGTTCAGCAGCGACCTGACCAGGTGGGGTGAGGATGGATCCGCGCTGGTCGTTGATCATTGATCATTCTGCATTCTTCATTCTTCATTTCGGCAGAGCCGGTGCGCCATTGGCCGGCGATGTAGTTCTGTAACTGCATGGTGGCGAAGGTATACGGTGGGGTGGACAGGTGACGGCGGATGAACGCAGCTGTAGCGCCTGCCGGCAGGCAGGCAGGTCGACCCATTGGGTCGACATACGGGGCGTGGATAAATGACAGCCGCAGATGCCGCAGATGCGGCTGCGCCGCGAATGCCAGGCAGGTGTCGCCCTTTAGGGCATTCATCTGCGTCATCAGCGACCTCTTCAGCCCCCTGCATTTGCAAAGCCATTGTCCGGACGTGATACGGTGATCGCAAGTGTACCACCCCCGGTGTTTGGCCGGAACCGGGAGCCGCAACTGCGGATCATGCGTTCCATCATGTTGCCATGGTCCGGATCGTGCGATATTTGATGCGCTAAAAAACCAGCACTCCATGAAAACACACCTACTCTCTTTTGCAGTCTGCCTGTCCATCCCAAGCGCGCTGTGCGCCCAGATCCCGAACGCCGGGTTCGAACAATGGACACCCTCCGGCATGGGTTACAGCGACCCCGACGGATGGATCACCTGGAACGTCATCAGCTGGCCCCTGGGCGCCGTGCTGAGTTGCGAACAGGGCTCCCCCGGGTCACCGGGTTCGTATTACGCCAAGGTCACCACGCGCGATATCCCCGGCGTCGGGATCCTGCCGGGACTGATCTTCACCGGAGGCCAGACATCGGCCGGCTTCCCTTACACCGCGCGTCCGGATGCGCTGAATGGGAAATACCAGTACAACATCCCCGGTGGTGACGGCGCCGTGATCGCGGCCTCGTTCACCAAGTGGGTGGGGGGCGAGCAGACATCCGTGGGCGGCGGCTTGCTGTCGATCCCCCCGGGCAGCCAGTCTTCCTGGGCTTCGTTCAGCGTGGAGATCGCATGGTTCACCGCCGACACCCCGGATAGCGCGACGGTGACGGTGATGTCCAGCACCTCTGGTGGCGTTGCCGGCAGCACCGTATCGGTGGATGACCTGAGCTTCGGTGCATTCACCTCTGTGAGCGAGGTGCCGGCCAGCACGCCGTTGCAAGTGTCCATGGCGCCCGGCACCGGTGTGCTTTGGATCACCACCGGCAACCAGATGGCAGAACTGGAAGTGATGGATACCAGCGGCCGCCTGCACGCACGGCAGGCCCTCAGGGGCCCTGTTGCGCAAGCCGATCTGTCCGGACTTGCCGATGGACCGTACATCGCACGGATACGGTTCGTGGACGGTACCTACGCCAGCCGCAAGTTCATGAAGTATTGAACACGGGGTCCCAAGAAGGGAAAGGGCCACCACGAGTGGCCCTTTCCTTTTGGCCGAACGCGCGAATGCCCGTCGCCGCAGCAGGTCCGCTCCTATCGCATGGACTTCCTGCATGGATCCAGTTGGCGCTTGCATACTACCGGAAGAATAGAGCCGCGGGCCCTTCATCGGCGGTGCATAGCTTTGGTACATGGACCTCAAAGCCCTCAAACTGGAACTCCTTGAACGCATCGCCAACCTGGAGGATGAAGCGCGGCTGCTTGCACTGAAGCGCCTGCTCGATGGCCCGCCCACGTACGCCACGCCAGGTGACCACCTCAGCGTGGTGCGCGAAGGGGCTGCGCCCTACCTTAAGCTGGAGGATAGGATGTACACGGCGGAGGAGGTGCGAAAGTTGGTGGATGTGATCCTTCGCAAACTGGAGCATGAGGCTGGCGACCCGGCTGCCTCGCTCACTGAGGAAGAGTGGAAAGCGCTTGATTCCGACCACGCGGCCTACCTGCAGGGAGAGGGCCGGAACTACTCGTGGGATGAGGTGAAGGAGCAACTCCGCAAGGATCGGGGGAACTGGACCGCCGACACGAAGCCCGGCTGAGCGGGGAGAGCAAGGGTTCGCCTCGCAAGGAGTCCATGGAGCGGTTGCGGGAAAGGGGGCGGTCATGAAGAGCTCCTTCTGACCACTGTTCGTATCCCTTCGATATCTTGTTCTTCGAGGATCGCCAATAAAGCCGACGATCCAACGCGCATGCCATCGACCAAACGCACGTCCAAGTTCGCGCTCGAAGCGGGCCGCTCCTACACGTTGAAGGAGTTCACGGCCATTATCAGAAAGCAGGCTAAACAGGCCAAGGTGAAAGGCTTGAACCGAAGACCGGAGACCGAACTGCTGCTGGCCATGAAGCTGCGGGTGATCAAAGCGGCCGTGGAGACCGACGACTTCGTGAATTTGCTCGAAGCCGAACAGTCGCTGCTCGGCCAGATCATGGGGAAGAATGCTCACCGCGAGGACAAGGCCTATTGGGAATGGCGGCAGACCTATCGCGGCAACATGCCTCGTAAGGCCAAAGCCCGGGAACGAGCCGAACGACCCTAAGGCCGACCGGTCATGTAGTACTTCGACGCAGGTCCGCAAGGAAGCTGCACCTTGCACCTGATGTTGGCCAGAGCCTCCCGGACCGTGTTGCTCCGCCTGCGTTGGTTGCAGCTCCGCCGGGCGTTCCCCGCATACGGCTTGGTGCTATTGGCGCTCGGCTTGCTCGGTCTGTTGTGGCTGCTGCATCGCGCCGCCTCGCAGGATGCCGGACTGCTGCCCTACATCGCCGGCGGTGCAGCGCTCACGCTCTGGGGCCTTCACCAGCGTCGCGGTGATCATGCCTTTGTACTACGGCATGTGGCCCAGGCGCGACAGTCCATGGCCGTGGAGTACTTGTCGATGCTGTCGCCGGTGATCGCCGTGTTGCTGGTGGCCGGAGCATGGAAGTGGGCTACAGGAATGGCGCTGTTGGTGCTGCTGGCTTGGGTGCCGGTGGTGCAGGGTGGCGGCGTGCGGGGCGCCTGGTCGCGCAGATGGATCCCTGCGCACCTCTTCGAGTGGAAGAGCTTCGTGCAAGGCACCCATCCGCTCGGCCTTTTCCTCTGGCTCGCTGCGATCGCTTCTTGCTGGTTGCCGGTGTTGCCGTTGTTCCTGGTCGGCGCCATCACCATGCTGGTGGCCGGTGCGCAAGAGCAGTGCGAACCCCGCGCGATGCTGCTGGCCACGGCGAACGATGCACGTGCGTTGCTGCGGAAGAAGGTCTTCGGTTCGATGCGCATCATGTTGATCATGGTCTTGCCCGTCATCTTCGGCGCCACCATCTTCCGACCCGAATGGTGGTGGATCCATGCGCTCTTCGGTGTGGGCATGCTGGTACTGGTGGCCTATGCCATCGTGCTGAAGTACGCCAACTACCGGCCTAACATAAGGCTGGAAGCCAACGGCGCCAATGTGGCGGTGGCCGCCGTCTTCGCCATTCTTCCAGGTCTTTCGCTGGTGCCCTTGATCATGTTGCTCACTGAATGGCCCAAGGCCCGCGCCAACCTCAACGCCTGCTTCCATGCTCACCATCGCTGATCTCCGCTGCGCTTACGATGACAAGCGGGTCATGGAGGTGCCCGACTTCACGCTCGCGCCAGGCGTTCACGGCATCGTGGGGCTCAACGGGGCAGGCAAGACCACCTTGCTCAACGCGCTTTACGGTTTCGGTCGCAACAAGGAAGCACGTGTGTTGTGGAGCGGGCAGGACATGAGCCACCGGAACACCGCGTTCCAGGAAGCGGAGAGCTACTTCCACCCCGGGATCACGGGCAGGGAATATTTGGACCTCTTCATGCAAGGTGACCGCAGCTCCGGCCTTGAAGGGCTGAACGTGTTGCTCGATGTTCCGCTGGATGCGTTGATCAGTACGTATTCCACGGGCATGCGCCGCAAGCTGGCGATCCTGGGAACATTACACCTTGACCGCCCACTGGTGATGTTGGACGAGCCGATGAACGGCCTCGACCTCGCTTCGGTGCGTGTGGTGGAAGCCGTGGTGCGCAAACTAGCAGAGCGGGGTCGCACGATGATCATCACCTCGCATGTGCTTGGTCCTCTGGTAGCCCTTTGCGATCACATCCACCTGCTGAAGGGCGGACGCATCGCACGCACCTTCGACCGCGGTCACACCGGTGAACTGGAAAGCGAACTCTTCGCCGAGTTGGATCGGCGCACCCAGGAGACGATCGCCCGGTGGGAGTGAGTATAGGTGCGTTCAACTTTGACCTTTTGGCGGAGGAGTTCGGGCCGTAGCCTCCCGTTAACCATCCTGTTGCCCCCGAGCTCTGATCATTTGCGCAGGCATTATGACCTTTGTGGCGCACGCCGTCATGCTCAAGTTCCTGCCCACCCCCATAAGACCCCTGCTGGCCGCTGCCCTGATCGCTGCCTCCGTCGCCCTCCAAGCCCAGCGCGTGGAGGATCCCAACGCCCACTTCTGGTTCAGCCACTGGGGCGACCACCGCGTGCATGACCGATGGAGCCTGCACAGCGAGTTCCACATCCGGCGCTCGGAGCTGGGTGGCAGTGCGCAGCAGCTGCTGATCCGCCCCGCCGTGAACTTCCACCTGCACGACAAGGTGATGCTCACCGCTGGCTACAGCTACTACGAGAACTACCGCTATGGAAAGTATCCCATCCGCTTTTCCAATTGGGAGCACCACGGATTCCTGCAGGCGCAGTTCAGCAACGAGATAGGGCGGGTGCGGATGCAGCACCGCTATCGTTGGGAGCACCGTTGGATGGCCCGCCTGGTCCCGAATGGAACGACCGGAGAGGGTGATCACGATGGCTATGGCACCTCAGAGCGTTTCCGCTATCGCGTGTGGGTCACATTGCCGATCGGCTCCGATAGCCCCTGGACGCTGAACGCCTACGACGAGATCTTCCTGAGCATTGGTGGTACGGTCCCGGGCGACCGCTTCAGCCAGAACCGCATCAGCGGACTTCTTGGCTTCAGCCCGACCAAGGAGATGACCCTGATGGCAGGCTACCTTTTCCAGACCCTCAACCGGGTCGATGCCTTTTCGGGCAGTGACGTGCTGGAGGCGAACAGCACGCTGCATGTGGTGCTGGTGTACAACCTGGGCTTGTGGAAGGGCCGGGCGCCCGTGGTGCCGGTGGAGGAATGATCGCTCAGCGCCGCACCGCGTAGATCCACTCGTCCTCCACCTTCCCGTTCTTCACCAGTGTGCCAATGAGCTTCGCCTCCAGTTCGAAGCCTGCCTTCTCCAGGGCGCGTTGCGAAGCGATGTTGCTGCCGAAGGGTGTGGCGAAAATGCGGTGTACCTCCGGAAAGGTGTCGAAGCCCAACTGCACCATCTGCCGGATCGCCCCGGTCATGATGCCTTTGCCACGGTGGGTCTTGCCCATCCAATAGCCAAGTTCCATGTTGCGCCGCCACAGGTCCTGGCGCCCATGCAATCCGATCGCACCAACACATTCTCCATCAACATCGATGCAGCGCCGCAGTGGCGGGCTCTTCGTGATCGCCTCCTCCAGGAAAATGCGCGCAGCCTCTTCTGTGTAGGGGTGCGGAAAGGCATCCACCATAAAAGCTGCGACGGTGGGGTCGTTGGCGTGTTTCACCAGCGCGAGGAGGTCATCGCTGCGGAAAGGGCGGATCCTGCCTGCCGGATGGTAGGGGGTGAAGTGCATGAGAGTGGCGAGTTGCGAGTAGTGAGTGGCGAGTGAAATGCCCCGGAACGACAAGCGTGCCGGTAGGGCATTTCACTCGCCAATCAGCAGCCCTAGGCCGCACTCGCCACTCAATATTTCGGCGTAAAGCCTACGTTCTTCCAGAAGAAGCTCCACACATCCGCCTGCTCCTCGATGATCTTGCTGGTGGGCTTGCCGGCACCGTGCCCGGCCTGCACGTCCACACGGATCAGCACCGGGTTGGGGCCGGAATGCGCGGCTTGCAGGGCACTGATGAACTTGAAGCTGTGGGCGGGTACCACGCGGTCATCGTGGTCGGCGGTCATCACAAGAGTGGCTGGGAAGGCCGTGCCGGGCTTGATGTTGTGCAGGGGTGAGTAAGCCTTCAGGTAGGCGAACTCCTCCGGGCTGTTATCGGCGTTGCCGTACTCGGGCGTCCATCCGAAGCCTGCGGTGAACTTCTGGAAACGGAGCATGTCCAGCACACCCACCACCGGAAAGGCCACCTTGAAGAGTTCCGGGCGCTGCGTCATGACGGCGCCCACGAGCAGACCGCCGTTGCTGCCACCCTGTATGCCGAGCTTGTCGCTGCTGGTGTACTTCTCCTTGATCAGGTATTCCGCCGCCGCGATGAAATCATCGAATACGTTCTGCTTCTTCTCCAGCATGCCGGCCTGGTGCCAGTCTTCACCGTATTCGCCACCGCCGCGCAGGTTGGCCGATGCGAAGACGCCGCCCTGCTCCAAGAGCAGCATGCGGCTCACGCTGAAGCCGGGGCTGATGCTGATGTTGAATCCACCGTAGGCGTAAAGCAGCGTGGGGTTGGTGCCGTCCAGCTTCAGGCCCTTTTTGTGTACGATGAACATGGGCACCTTCGTGCCGTCCTTGCTGGAATAGAAGACCTGTTTGGTCTCATATTGATCGGGATCGAATTTCAACTCGGGCCGGAAGAAGATCTCGCTCTCCCCCGTTGGTATGTCGTACTTGTAGATGGTACCCGGATCGGTGAAGTTGGTGAAGCTGTAGAAGGTGTAGGTATCATCGCGCTTGCCGCCGAAACCACCCGCACTGCCGAGGCCGGGGAGTTCGATCGCACGTTCGTTGCTGCCATCGGGATCGTAACGGTAGATGCGCGTGGTGACATCCTGCAGATATTCCGCGAAGAGTTGACCGCCCACGAGTCCGGCGCTTTCCAGCAGATGCTCCTTGTGGGGAAGCACGTCCATCCAATTCTCTTTTGCAGGCTTGGCAGGGTCCACGGCCACCAGTCGGTAATTGGGCGCGTCCACATTGGTGCGTACCAGCAGGCGGTCGCGCTTGTGGTCGAAGTCGGTGATGCTGGTCTTGAAGTCGAAGCCCAGTTGCAGGGGGACCCACTTGGTGCCGGGCTTGGGCAGGCCGCCCTTACGCAGGTCGTGGAAGTATTGCTCGAAGCCATCGGTACCGGTGCTGATGTAGAGTGTGGCGAATTCTTCGCCTTCGGTGACGCTCACGCCTACGTAGCGGTTCGGGTTCTTCTCATCCTTATGGATGAGGATGTCCTCGCTTTGCGGGGTACCGACCTTGTGGTAGTACACCATCTGCCCCAGGCTGGCCACGCTCAGCTTGCTGCCCTTTGTCACGGCGGGGAAGCGGCTGTAGAAGAAGCCGTCCTTGTACCAGCTGGCACCGCTGAACTTCACCCACTCGAGCTTGTCCTCCAGCTTGCTCATGGTGCTGAGGTCCCACACCTCCATCTCCTGCCAGTCGCTGCCTGCCTTCTGCACATTCACCACCACGTAGCGGTCGTCCTTGCTGGCACCACTAAGATTGATGCTGGTGGTGCCTTCGGGATCCACTTCGTTGGGATCGATGAAGACCTTGTCCTCGCCATCCACACCTTCGCGCACATAGATCACGAACTGGTTCTGCAGGCCGCTGTTGCGGTACTGGAACACCTTGTTCCCCACGCGCCGCGGTGCGCTCACCTTGGGGTAATTGTAGAGCTCCTCGTAGCGCTTGGCGATGGCGTCCTTGAAGGGGATGTCCGCCAGGTAGGCCTGGGTCACCTCGTTCTGGCGGGTCACCCAGTCGGCGGTCTCCTCAGTGGTATCGTTCTCCAGCCAGCGGTAGGGGTCGGGCACCCAGGTACCGTGCAGTGTATCACCAGCGGCGGGATCCTGGCGGGTCTCGGGGTACGCGATCGGAGGTGTGCTCATTTCGGCTTCAGGCTCGCCACAGGCTTGAAGGGCGGCAAAGGTGATGAGGGCGGCAAAGGAAAAAGGCTTGTGCATGGAACATGGGGCCGGACATGGTGCCGGCGGGGGCCGAAAATAACCAGTGAGCGAAGAAGCCCGTCCCAACCTGCCACGAACAGTGCGCAAAGTCGCAGGGCGTGTGGATCAGGCGCGCTTGCGTTGCTCGCCACCCATGGTGGAGATCTCGTACACAGTGCCCGGACCATCGAGCAGGACGATCCGCGCGTCAAGCTGTCCGGTCAGGGTTTGGATCAGCTCCATGCCCAGGCTGTTGGGCCGCTCCCAATGCGCACGATCGGGAAGGCCCACCCCGTCGTCACCGATCCGCATCCGCAGGCCATGCATGGCATCGCCTTCGAGATGCACGAGAATGGTGCCCTCACGCCGGTCGCGGAAGGCGTATTTCAACGCGTTGGAAAGGATCTCGGTGATGAGCAGTCCCAAAGGGATCAAGGTATCCACGCCCAGCTTTCCCGCTTCGATCCGCACATCGAGCCGCAGGGGTGTATCGATCGTGTAGGCCTGGCAAAGGTCACGCACCAGTTGGTCCAGATAACTGCCCACATCGATGTTCGAAAGATCATTGCTCAGGTAGGTCTGCTCGTGCACCAGTGCCATGGCCCCCACCCGGTTGATGCATTCGTTGAAGAGCTCGGTGGTGCGCTGATCCTTCACCTTGTCCATCTGGAAACGGATAAGACTCTTTACGATCTGCAGGTTGTTCTTCACGCGGTGGTGGATCTCCTTGAGCATCACCTCCTTCTCCTCCTTGCTGAGCATGGTCTCCCGAAGGTCGCGATTGGTGCGCTCGAGGTCGCTCTGCGTGGACTCCAGTTGCGCGGATCGTTCCGCACTCTCCAGCAACAGACGGTTGCTCACGCCCACCAGCCAGGCGAACACAACGGCAAAGAGGCAGGCCAGGACCAGCATGAGTTGTGCCTGGTCCCACTTGGCGGAAAGCACGTTGGTATGCATGCCCAGTCCCTTCTCATGCACCTCGCGCGTGGCATGCTCGATCACCTTGCGTGCCCGCTCCAGCATGAATTGGGTCACCACCCCGCCACTGTATTGCTCCTGCCACGGGGCGTTGGAACTCATCACTTGCTTGTGCAACGAGTCGGCCTGGTGCAACACGCGGTCCATGGCGCCTTGGAGGTGCTCCAGGCCCGGGGCATCGGGGTGCCGCCCCACCACGTTGCGGGTGGCCGCCTGGAACCGCTCCAATTCCATGGGCCATTGGCGGCTACCTGTGCTCGCATCCACGCGCTGGGTAAGTCCCAACTGCTGGAGCTGGTCCCCCAGCCTGCCGAGTTCGTCCAACAGGAGAAGCTCTTTCGCGATGCGCGACTGTACCTGGCGTGCCCCGGATACGAGGCTCACACCATAGGCGATGAAGATCACGGCCACGGCGGAGGCCAGCATGGGCCATTTCCACCAAGATCGCCACTGGATGTGCGGTATCACGGCCCCCTTGAACGCGGTAAGGTGGGACGGGTTACGTCCTAGGGTCCCACCCCTGCCCGCAGACGCCACTCGAAGGTCTGGAGCAACTGGTCGATGCGATCCTTCGCGGTGCCTTTCAGTTCGGCGTGCAGGCGGCCGGCATTGGCCCTGCTCATGCCCGATACCCGTTGGGCAGGCAGGTCGCCCGTGGTGAGCGTGCCCAGATGCATCCCGCCGCGTTGCGCCGCAAGATTGCCGGTATGCGACAGTTCGGACACCTGCACGCGGCATTCTCCGGCACGCACCTGTATGGTGACCCTGTATTGGACCGTGCCCATGCTCTCTTCCCGCAGCAACAGCATCGCGGAGCGGAAATTGACACGCGCCTGGCCCTCGATCACCCCCTGGTCGCGGTCCGCACGGCGAAGTACCGCACCGGGTTCCTTGCCGAAGGTCCAGGTCCATGCCTCGGATGCCAGATCATAGAGGCGCACCGCATTCAGCGGAACGCTTATGCTCCGATTGAAACTCAGTGCCTGTGCACCCTCCCCCTGCGGCGACTGACCGGCAAGAGGAGCAGCGAGGAGGAATATGGTCACGAGGATGGCGATCCGCAGCACGGCTGGAAAGTTAACGGCATCACCGCGAAGGGCGTGCCACTACCTTTGCCGCCCTATTCAAACCATCATCATCCATGTTAGATCCGATCCGGGCCGCCCGCCCCGTGAAAGTGGGCATCTTCTATGACGGCAGTTATTTCACCCACGTCAGCAACTACTACAACTATGTACATCCCCACCGCCGTCGGCTCCATATCGGCGGGCTGCATGACTTCGTGAAGCATACCGTGGCGGAGAATGAGGGCACCACGCCGAGCCTCTGCCACATCATCGATGCGCACTTCTTCCGCGGCCGCTTCTCGGCGCGCGATGCCAATGACAAACCCAACCAGCTCTACTACGACCGCGTCTTCGACGATGTGTTGATGTACAACGGCGTACGCACCCATTACCTGCCCGTAAAGGACCAGATGGGCCGCAAGCGGGAGAAAGGCATCGATGTGTTGATGGCCCTGGAGACCTTCGAGCTGTGCATGCTGAAACGCTACGACGTGGTGGTATTGGTGGCAAGCGATGGCGACCATGTGCCACTGGTGCGCAAGCTGCATGCGTTGGGATGCAAGACCATGCTGCTGGGCTGGGACTTCGAGTTCACCGACCAGGAGAGCGGCGAAACGCAGACCACCAGGACGAGCATCGACCTATGGAATGAGGTAAGCCACCCGCTGGACATGCACCAGTTGATCAATGAAGGGCTGGAGCGTGATGACGAAGTGGTGCGTGAGATGTTCGTGACGCGCGACAGCCGTGAGTTGGAGCCGGAGGGGGCCGATCGCCCCACGGTGACGATGCTGGATGAGGAGCGGCGCCGCAGCACCATCATGAGTTTGATGAACGGATACGGATTCATCCGCTTTCCGGACAACAACCTCTTCTTCCGCCATGACGACCTGGATCACGTGGCTTTTGAGGACCTGCACGTGAACGACGAGGTGGAGTTCAATGTGGCGGTGAACGCCAAGGGCCAGCGCGTGGCACGCAACATCGCGTTGATCCAGGAACTAGCCTGACCCTGCTTTGCTCAGTACGGAAGGCGCAGGATGAACTCCATGCCCAGGCCGGGCCCGTCCGATCGCGCATCCAGACTGCCACCATGCGCTGCGGCCCACTCCCGTGCACGTGCCAGCGTACCGCGCCCCTGCGCCTCGCCATCGGTGCTGCGGCTCTTCAACAGGGCATAGCGGGTGAACAGGTCCCTCTGATCCTCGGCATCCAAACCCACACCCTGGTCGCGTACGCGCAGCACGGCCATGCCCTCCTCTCGCGTTCCGCGGACATAGATCACACTGCCGGACGGGGAGAATTTCGACGCATTGGAGAGCAACGCACCAATGAGCATCACAATATGCCGGGCATCGGCCGGTACGATGACCGCTCCATCCACATCGAGGTCCACACGCTGTTCCTTGCGTTGGAAACGATGGGCCAGATCTTCAACGGACCGCCGTACGAGGTCCGCGAGCACCTGTGGTTCCTTGTGCGGTTCGCCCATGCCGCGATCCACACCGCGGTCATCCAGCAGGGATTCCACCTCGCGTAGTGCCTTGAAGTATTGGCTTTCGGCGAAGTCGAGCAGTTCAGGATCCGGGTCGGCGGTCGCAGCGGCGAGTTGCTCCAGCACCTGCTTCAGACCGGTGAGGCGATTGCGGATGTCGTGGGCGAATCGGTGCAGGCGTTCGGCCTCTTCCGTGCCCGCCCGGCGTGGCTGGCCGTCCATCGCTCTTAGGTGGTGCTCCGCGCGAAACGCTGGAGCATATCCTCCAGACTGTCGGAATTGATGGGCTTGGAAAGGTACTCACAGTCCTTCAGCGCACGGATCGCAGCGATGATCTCCGGCTTGGTGCTGGCTGTAAGGAAGAGGATGGGGATGGGTTCCTTCGCGTGGATCTCCTGCGCAAGCTCCAGCCCATTCTTCTCGCCCTTGAGGTAAATGTCCATGATGATCAGGTCCGGACGCTCCTTACGCAACAGGGCCTCGGCCTCCTCCGAACTTCGTGCGGTGCCCATCACATGGAAACCCATCCGCTCCAGCTGTAACCGATAGCCGAAGGAAATGATCGTCTCGTCCTCGATGATGAGGATCTTTTTCATGGTGGCGGCAAAGCTAGCTGTTACGGGCACGTACATGGTCGCGGGTCACCTGTTGAAAGCCTTCCACGGTGAGTGCCTTCTCCACGTAGCCGATCACCGACCGGAATGAGAGGGCCCGTTCCAGGTCCGCCGGGCGGTTGCTGGAAGAGAACATGATCACCGAGGTGCAGGTGTTGGGCAGCAGCCGCTCGGCCTCGCAGGTGGCGATGAATTCGAATCCGTTCACCCCCGGCATATTGATGTCCACGAACATGATGTCAGGAAGATCCTCGCCCCGGCGCATGAAACGCAGGGCTTCCTCGGCATTGGTGAAACAGGTGACCTTGCCCCGGAAGCCCGCCTTCTTGAGCACAAGTTTGGTGACGAAGTTGCAGTCGTCCTCATCGTCGATCAGCAGCACATGCCCGATGCGCGCTTCGGTGTCTGTAAGGTTCGGCATGATCAGGCCGTTGCAACGGCGCACACCGGGGAATGTTACGAGTGGTTGGGCCCGGACCGCTCCATCAGAACCAGCTCACCCGCAACGTGCGGTCCTTATCACGGAAGAGCGAGCCACGCTCCTGCAGGCGCTTGTCCAGTTCCTCCTCATCCGCCAGCAGCGCTTCCAGAAAGCCCTGCGCTTGGGGCGCACCAGCGGTGACCGGCTTGCCGCGCGTGAGTGCCTCTGTGATGTACGCCTGGAGAAGTCCTTCATATGCGGACTGGAACATGGCCGTGGTCGCAAAAAGATCGCAGCCGATCACTTCGTCCCCACTGATCGCCACCACGCCAATGATCTGTGGATGGCTTTTGTACAGCGCGTTGAAGTGTGCACGATAGCGGGTCATGTCGCGCTGGAAAGCGGCGTCGTCCTGCAATGCGTTGAAGGTACCTGTGGGCGCCTGCACCTCGAACTCCTGAAGGTAGTCCGCCACGTTGTGCCACACGGCCTGCTGCTCTTTTTTGTTGGCCACGGCGCTACGCAGCTTCTGGGCACCCACACCCTGCACCTTGCTGAAGGAACGTTTCTCCGCGCCCGCCTCCCAGCGGCCCTGCTCCACACAAAAGGCGCTGATCTCCACGCTGCCTCCAGGCGCGAGCAACACGTCCTGCGCCAGCACACGATCCTGCTTTCCACCGCTCACCACTTCGCCCTGCATCAGGTAGATGGTGTCCTGGGAGGTGTTTTTGGCAACCAGCGCGTTCACCTGTCCCCCACCCTGCTTCTCGGTGATGACCAGATCATTGGCGGCGATGGCTTTGTGCATGGGCGTGGTGCGCTCCACGGTGGCATGGGCGGAAAGGAAGGCACCATTGGCCAGCACGGGGAAGATGGCCAGCTTCTCCAAGACCGGCTCCCTGGACATGGATGCCGTGGGTGATACACGCAGGTTGTCGGTGTTGTACTGGGCTGCGCAGGGTGCGGCAAGCAGCAGCAGGGGCAGGATGGTACGCATGGCGATCGGCTTTCGGGGTACTACACCCACGATGCACGGACGTTCGATCCTGCATAAAAAAGTTCAGGACGCCCCACCCTGCTGTGATCGACAGCCACGCTGGATGTACAAGTTGCCGGCGCTACGCTACCCGCCTCTGATCACCCTTCAGTTCGCGATCGGCCCTATTCCTCCCGTTTCTTCAACTCCCCCCATGTTTTGTATCGCGTCGTGATCGGCGGCCGGCTGCGGTCCACTTCGCGCAATGGCTCACATTCCTTCAACGTTGCCTGGAGCTCGGCCGGGAGTTGCTGGTACAGTCTGGTGCCTTCGGATTTCCAGGCGATCATTTCGTCGCTCACGGGTTTCACGATCCGCGCTGGGTTGCCCACGATCACCAGCCGCCGCTCCCACACGCTATCCGCGGGCAGGAAGCTGAGCGCCCCCACGATACATTCCTCGCCAAGCACCACATTGTCCATCAACACGGCATTCATGCCCACCAGACTGTTGCGGCCCACCGTGGCGCCGTGGATGATGGCCCCATGACCGATGTGCGCGCCTTCGTGCAGCACCACCTTCACCCCGGGGAACATGTGGATGGTGCAGTTCTCCTGCACATTGCAGCCGTCCTTCACCACGATCTCACCCCAATCGCCACGCAGTGCAGCACCCGGTCCGATGTAGACATCACTGCCGATCACCACGTTGCCGGTGACCGCCGCCTGCGGATGCACGAAGGCCGTAGGATGCACCACCGGCCTGTAACCATTGAATTCGTAGAGCATGGGGTGGAAGTTAGCGGTTGACGGTCCTGCTGACCATCTGTCTGAACACCCTCACCCTTCAACCTGCCTCTTCTTCCGGTGATCAGTTCCGGAAGACGCGAAGCTCAACCATTCATGGAGACCAGGAACTCCTCATTGCTCTTGGTGCCCTCCATGTGCTTCTTCACGAACTCCATCGCTTCCACGCTGTTCATGTCCGCCAGATGCTTGCGGAGGATCCATGTGCGCTGCAACACATCCTTGTGGTGCAACAGATCATCGCGGCGCGTGCCACTGGCAAGGATGTCGATCGCCGGGAAGATGCGGCGGTTGCTGATCTTCCGATCGAGCTGTAGTTCCATGTTGCCCGTGCCCTTGAATTCCTCGAAGATCACCTCGTCCATCTTGCTGCCCGTGTCGATCAGCGCCGTGGCCAGAATGGTGAGGCTGCCGCCGTTCTCGATCTTGCGCGCCGCGCCAAAGAAGCGCTTGGGTTTCTGCAGGGCATTGGCGTCCACGCCGCCGCTGAGGATCTTGCCGCTGGCCGGCTGCACCGTGTTGTAGGCCCGTGCCAGGCGGGTGATCGAGTCGAGCAGGATCACCACATCATGGCCGCATTCCACCATGGCCTTTGCCTTTTCCAAAACGAGGCCGGCCACCTGTACATGTCGGGAGGCGGGCTCGTCGAAGGTGCTGGCGATGACCTCGGCCTTCACGTTGCGCGCCATCTCGGTCACCTCCTCGGGGCGCTCATCGATCAGCAATACGATGAGGTAGGATTCCGGATGGTTCTTGGCGATGGCGTTGGCCACGTCCTGTAGCAGGATCGTCTTGCCCGTCTTCGGCTGTGCCACGATCAGCCCGCGCTGGCCTTTGCCGATGGGCGAGAACAGGTCGAGCACACGCATGCTGAGGTTGGCACCCTTCTCCGCGAGGTTGAATTTCTCATCGGGGAACAGCGGAGTGAGGAACTTGAAGGGCACCCGGTCCCGCACCCACTCGGGATCGCGGCCATTGATGCTCTCCACTTTCATCAGCGGAAAGAATTTATCTCCCTCACGCGGCGGCCGTACATAGCCGTGAACCGTGTCGCCCAGCTTCAAGCCATACTGCTTGATCTGCTGCTGGGTCACGTACACATCATCGGGCGAGGCCAGGTAGTTGTAATCACTGCTGCGCAGGAATCCATATCCTTCCGGCATCACCTCCAACACACCATCGGTCTCCACGAAAGCGTCGAAGGCGATCTGGGGGCGTTGTTGGCCACGCTCCTGCTGACCCCGTTCCTGCGGTCCACGATCCTGAGGTCCACGATCCTGAGGTCCACGATCTTGCTGGCCCCGCTCCTGCGGTCCACGATCTTGCTGGCCGCGATCTTGCTGGCCGCGATCCTGCTGGTTCCGCTCCTGCGGGCCCCGGTCCTGGCGCCCCTGCTGATCCCCACGTGGCTGATCACGACGCTCCTGGCCACCCTGGTCCCCACGTTGTCCTCCACGGTCGCGGCGGTCTCGGTGGTCTTTGCGTTCCCGGCCGTCACCGCCTCCTTCAGGCTGCTCTTCACGCCGCGTCTGCTGCTCCTGTCGTGGCTGAGGTGATCTTCCGCCACCGGCAGCAGGCTTTTCTACACGGGCATCCAAGGAGGGATCACCACCATTCTCCCCGTTCTCATCCTCTTCCCCATCCTCATCGTCATCCTCCCCATCCTCCTCGTCCTCATCGTCGTCGTCGCCATTCTCCTCATCGGTATCCGGTTCCGGGTCCTCCACCGGAATGGGCTCATCCTCGGTGGCCAGTTCGGTCATATCCTTTTCGTCTCCCACGAAGGTGGGACCGATGGGCTTGCTGCGCCCGGCCTTGAGTTCCTGCGCGGCGAGGATCTTCGCGATGAGGTCCTGCTTCTTGAGGTTCTCGGCCTTCTTCAGATCGAGCTGCTTGGCGATCTCCTTCAATTCGGAGAGTTTCATGCTGCTCAGTGTAGCCTGGTCGTACATGTAGGCGGGGATGAGTGTGTCGGATAGGAGGTGACCGCTTGGGGTCCAACGGAAAGCCTTCGGGGCTTCAGGTCGATTCCTTGAAAGATGGGAATGCTGGATCGGTGCGGGTTCTGCCGTCCGTCGTTCCTTGGGACGACGCGCACCGTGGTATACGGCACAATGTTAAGACCTTGGCACCGAATGACAAGACATGGATGCGTTTTTTCAGAGGTATTGGCCGTGGTTACCTTCGCCGTCCGGGGCCGCAATGCTGCGCCCAACACTGATGTGGCAACGTAAGCAGACCGTTTTCCTGGCCATCGCGTCCCTTCTGGCGGCTGCCACCTGGTTGTTCCCCGTGGCGGAGTATGATGTGGCGGGTGCGCGGTACACCTTCCTCACCCAGGGCATCACCGGGCCAGATGGCACAACAGTGGAAGAGGTCGCCACGCGGATCCCCTTCCAGTGGGTGCTCACGGCGTTGGCCGTGATCCTGGTGGTGTGCATCTTCCTCTATGGGGACCGCCCCCGGCAGATGCGCATTGTGCGTGGCACCTATCTGCTGACCCTGCTGTCCGTGGCTTTCCTCTTTATCACGGACAATTCTCTGCGGGCCTGGCTGGGCGGCATGGGCGAAGTGCAGGCCCATTACGGCGTTTCATTCTTCCTGCCACTGGCCGTGCTGCCCTTCACCTTCCTGGCCGAGCGGGCGATCCGCAAGGATGAGGCCTTGGTACGCGCCATGGACCGGCTGCGCTGATCTCAACGCTCCACTTCCACCTTCAAGGTGTGGCTGCTCTCGCCGGTCCGCAATACCAGGACGTAGGTCCCGGAGCTGAGGCCCGCGAGCGGCAGTTCGAAGCGGTCCTCCGCACCGACGGGCCGCAGATCGCGTCCGGCCACCCGGCGGCCATCCAGGCTGAATAGCTGTGCCGCGATCCGCGCACCGGCGCATTCGCCTAGTTGGATGTGGAGAATGTCCCGGGCAGGGTTTGGGAAGACCTCCGCTGTGCAGGGAAATCGATGCAGGTGGTCGTCCATGCCAACCGTGCCCAGTGCCCGTGTATCATGACCTGCATTGATCGGTTCGGCAAGCATGGCGGCAGCGGCCAGGGTGGCTTTCACGCAATGGGTCAGGAAGGGGATGTCCAGGGTAATGATCGCATCGCCGGGGGTGTGGTAGTTGGCATTGCGGAACTCACTTCCGTCGGTGAGCATCAAAGCTTTCATGCCCCCATCCCAGAAGCGCGAATGGTCGCTGCGGCGCAGGTCGGGCGCGATCTCTCCGTTCCCGGGCACGCTCAGCGACAGATACTTGAGGTCCGGCACGTAAGCGTCACAGGCTTCGAGGTAACTCGCGGTCAAAGCATTCGACGCGGTGTTGCCCACCACGGTGAGGAAGTCGCCCCGGTACTCATTGGCTTCGAGAATGGCGATCGCATCAGGAAAGAGGATGTTGAAGCCTGCGGGCACCGACTGGCTGTTGGGCTCATCGCTGTAATAGCCGATCATCTCCATGTTCAGCACGCCGGCGATCCGGTCCCAGGCGGGGATCCCGCTCTGCACATAGTAGCCGGAACCCACGAGACCCTGCTCTTCATAGCTGAAGCCGATGTAGCGCAGGCTGTTGCGGAAGCGGTACTGAGAGAGGATCCTCGCGATCTCCAGGGTGGCCACCACGCCGCTGGCGTTGTCATCCGCACCGGGGGTGTTGGTCACCGCATCGTAGTGGGCATCCACGATGTAGGTGAGCGTATCGCGGACCAGCCCTGGCTGGCGGCCGATCACGTTCGGAACGGTGGTGCCAAGCAGGTTCACCTCCTGCGTGCCCACTTCCAATGCCGCCGCCTCGAATCGCGCCAGGAGGGTGTCACGGATGGCCGCGATGCCCGCAGGATGGCTGCTGTGGTGGCGCGGAATGGCCACGACCTCCAACAGTTCGCTCAGGTGCTGAGGATCCACCTGGTCCACCATCGCCTGGATGTCCGGCGTGTGGCCATCGTCCGCCACCACCATCACGATCACTTCATGGATGTTGCCCACGCCATCATAGTTCCACACCATGGTACGCCCGGAACCCGGAAGAATACCAGTGCCGACGTCACCACTTACAGAAAGCACTTCGGCACTGAAGGTGGTGCCGCCATCCAGCGAGGCGCGAAGTGTCACCGTGCAGGCATCGTTCTCGTTATCGGCAAGGTCGTAGGTGATCGTGGCCGTGGCGGCGCCCTGGTCAAGTTGACTGTCGGTGATGATCACCACCGGAGCCTGGTTCTGTGCAAGGATGGCCGCTGGCAGTACGATGGACACAAGAAGGAGGTGGGTACGCATGGCTCGTTGTATCAGTACGACACCGGCCAAGATAGGGCCTGTGATCAACCGCGTCTGGCGGCGGCGTCCTTGAACTTCGCGATGGCCTTGCGCGTGAAGTCCGACCGCACCAGCCGGCCGCTGATCGCGGCGCGATCCACCAGCAGGCGGTCCCACTCCTCGGTGCCCTGCCACATCACGGTCTTCAGCTCCCGCATCGCTTCCGGGCTGTAGGTGGAAAGCTCCCGGGCATGGGCATCCACGTGCGCATCGAGTTCCTCTATTGAATCGAACACTTCCGCATAGATGCCGTGGCGCAGGCACCATTGTGCATCGCGCCGTGTGGCTGGCGTGGCACTCAACAGGCCGAAGTTCCCCGCACCCACCTTGCGTTCCACCGCGGGACCCACCACGAAAGGCCCGATACCGATCTGCAGTTCACTGAGCCGTACGCTGGCGCTGCTATGCGCATAGCCCAGGTCCACCGCACAGGCCAGACCCACGCCGCCACCCACACAGTGGCTGTGGATCCGCCCGATCACGAATACCGGCGCTTTTCGGATGGCGTTGATCACCAATGCGAATCCGCTGAAGAACGCAAGTCCTTGCGCCTGGTCCTCAAGTGCCACCAACTCATCGAAGCTGGCCCCTGCACAGAACGCCTTGTCGCCATCGCTACGCAAAACGATCACACGTACCTCCGGATCCATACCTGCTGCTTCGATCGCTTCGGCCAGGCCATGCAGGATATGTCCCGGCAGGCTGTTGCTCTTGGGGTGGTGGAAGGTGATCACAGCGATCCCGTCGGAACTTGTAGCTTTCACGTGACCATCGCTCATGGTGGAATGTATTGGGCCTCGAAGTTCGCACTTTGGTGTTCAAACCATCCTCGGGCGATGAACGATCAACACGGACGACACATGACCGATCGACGCGATTTCATCCGCCAGAGCGCGGCACTTCTTGGCGGTCTCGCCCTCCACCCCACCTCAGAGGCGGCCTATGGCGCACTGGTCCCACTGGCCGCAGCGCCAGCCATCAACGGTGGTGATACCTTCTGGCGCCATGTGCGTGCGGCCTTCGCCAGCAGCCCCACCCTGATCAACCTGAACAATGGCGGGGTGTGCCCTACACCGCGCGCGGCCATGGAGGCGCTGGACCATTACAACCGCATGTGCAACGAAGCGCCCAGCTACTACATGTGGCGCATCCTCGATCAGGACCGTGAGCCGCTGCGGCGCAATCTCGCACGGGTCGCCGTGGCGCCGCATGATGAGCTCGCCATCGTGCGCAACGCCACCGAGGCGCTGAACACCATCATTTTCGGACTTCGACTGAACAAGGGAGATGAAGTGGTGGTGGCCACCTGTGACTACCCGAACATGGCCAATGCGTGGAAGCAACGGGCCCTGCGTGACGGAGTGAAACTCGTGTACGCCGATCCCAAGCTGCCCAGCGATGATGAGGAAGCCATGGCTGAGGCCTACATCGACCGCTTCACGCCACGCACCAAAGTGGTGCATCTTACGCACGTCGTGAACTGGAACGGCCAGATCATGCCCGTGCGCCTCATCGCCGACGAAGCCCGCAGGCGGGGCATCGAAGTGCTCGTGGATGGTGCGCATGCCTTCGCCTTGCTGGACCATTCCATCTCCGACCTCGGTTGCGACTATTGGGGCACCAGCCTGCACAAATGGCTGTGTGCGCCCTTCGGCACAGGCCTGCTATGGATCCGAAATGAGAAGATCGGCCGTGTGTGGCCGCTGTTGAGCAGCGACAAGCCCGAGAGCGACGACATCCGCAAGTTCGAATCACTCGGCACGCGCAGTTTCCCCATTGAGATGGCCACCGGGTATGCGATCGACCTGCACGAGATGATCGGTGCGCGGCGCAAGCAGGAACGCATGCATCAGTTGAAACGTTATTGGATGGACGCGGTGCACGATGTGCCCGGGATACGCTTCGAGACCCACGACGACGCGCGTTTTAGCTGCGCGATCGGCACTTTCGGTATCACGGGGAAGAAAGCCTCCTGGATCACAGACCAGTTGTTCAACCGATGGAAGATCCATACCGTGGCCATCGAGCGTGATGAAGTTCCCGGTGTTGAGGCATCTTATGACCATGTGCGGGTGACACCCAACGTCTACACCAGCTTCGAGGATCTGGACCGCCTGGTGGAAGGCATCCGCGATGTGGCGAAGGGCTGAATGATCATGCCCCCGGACCAGCTCGGCTAGGGCGGGAAGCCAGCGCGGTTCAGGCGGGCACCGGACTGAAGGGCACCGGTACCACGCGGCTGCGCAGGAAGGCGATCACCTCTTCGTCGGTCTTGAAATTGTTACCCACATCCACGAAGCGGGCAGCCAGCAGGTCGTATCGATCGCGCAGCAGGAGGACGAATATGTCCGTGTAGTTGAGGTTGTCGAATACCACGGATCTATTCCGCCCGAATTCCTCCAGATGCTCCCGGAAGAAGCGCGGATGCTCGGTCCAGTGCATCGTTGGGTCGATGTGGTGGCTGATGTGGTAACCATCGTTCCAGCACTTGTGGTTGAACTTCACATTGATGCAGGTGATGCTGTTGCGGTAGTCATTGCCAGGTTGGTCCGGACAGATGAAGGTGTGTTGCACCCAGTTGCCCGCCATGGCCACCAGACGGAAGGCGATGAACGGCAGGATGAAGGCCACCAGGGTCGCCTGCCAGTTCAACAGGGACATCGCCACGCAGAATAGAATGAACAGCACTTCGCCGCGGATGGCCTGCCACGCCAGCTTGTTGCGCCGCACGCCGAACAGGTACATCACCAGCGTGTAGATACCTGTGAAGAGGAAGGTGAAGTAGTACCGCAAGAAATCCCAACCTGAATCGCGTTGGAAAGGCATGGTGCTGCTTTCATCGGGCTCCAGGTTGTTCTCCACGTGGTGCATGCCCACATGGTGCGCCCGATAGGTCTCCGGCGATTGGCCGAAGAAGGGGGCCAGTACCCACGGGAAATAGTGGTTCAGCCAGTCGTACTCCTTTTTGAAAAAGCGGCGGTGCGTGGTGCAATGCAGCATCAGGCCGAAAGGACCCTTGTAGGTGATGTTGTTGATGAAGAGATAGACCAATGCGATGACCCACCACAGCCATGTGGGCACGAATGGCATGTACAGCAGCACCGCCAGCGGGATCAGTGTGAAGGTGACACGCAGGCCCAGGTAGATGAAGGGCAGGTCGCGGGGATCGTGCAGGAAGCGGACGAAGAAACGGTCGAGGGCGGTGGTGACCGGCCGGGACGACTCGGGGTCGGTCTGGGTGGTGAACTGCAGCATACGGGCACAAGGTGGGGCAAGGGAACGGCCCGGACAAATCCGAAATACTGCAATGTGTCTACCCTACCCATTGGTGTACTGGGGAGCGATCGAGTTGTCGAGTATGGAAGACCCTCCCCAGGTCCATGACGTCCACACTTTTGACGGGCTGCAAACCAATGCTTACAAAGTCCCTATTTTGTCTACGACAAACCGATCACCATGAACGAACGCATTACCTCCGCACTTCTGAGCCTTTCAGTACTATTCTTCGCCTGCCAGGCCCCCGACGCCCCAACGTCCGAGGTCCAGCAAGTACCCCCTGCCGCAGCGGAACCTGTTCCGGCTGTGATCGTCACCGTGCGCTACCAATGTCAACCGGGCATGGGTGATAGCTTCCTTGCAACATCGGAGCCACTGCTTGCCGAGGTGCGCAAGGAGCCCCATTTCATGAGTATTTCCGTGCTGCGTGATCAGAACGACCCGGACCGGATCGTATTCCATGAGCGCTGGGCGGACAAGGACTACTACCTGGGTGCGCACGGTTCCACGCCGCATCTGGGAGCCTTCATGGAAGCGGCGATGCCCCTGCTGGCCGGACCCCCAGAGATCGTGCTTTGGGACCGACACAGCGAGTTGACAAGGCCCTGACCAGGGATCACCTTCGTTCGGGCAACGGCACGAACTCAGTCTCCCCCATGATCCGTGGGAACTCCTGCGCGATCCAGCGTTGGCGGGCCTCCTCGATCAGCTCCTTCGTGCTGGCGACGAAGTTCCAGTGGATGATGCGTTCCTCTGGGAAAGGCTCCCCGCCAAAGAGGTACACCTTGCTGCCCGCCTCCATGGTGAAGGCACAGAGTTCGGGGTTCTTCGATACCAGCAGCTGCTTCGGCCCGAAACGTTGGCCATCGTTCGCGATCCCGCCTTCAAGAATGTAGAGGCCGGACTCCCCGAAGAGTTCCTTGCCGATCTCCAACGTGCATTGCTCTTCACAGGTGATCTCGATCAAATAGAGCGGACTGTACACCGGCACGGGTGATCTCCTTCCAAAGACCTCCCCGGCGATCAACTTCAAGCGCGCCCCATCCTGTTCCCACGCAGGCAGATCTTTCTCGTTGCTGTGGTGGAAGGCTGGTTCCATCAGCTCCAGCTCCTTCGGCAATGCCACCCAGATCTGCAGACCGTGCATGCGTTTGGGTTTGCCACGCAGATGGTCCGGCGTTCGCTCGCTGTGTACGATGCCCTTGCCGGCGGTCATCCAGTTCACCTGGCCGGGCTTGATCTCAATGGTCGTACCCAGACTGTCGCGGTGCATGATGCTGCCCTCGAAAAGGTAGGTGAGTGTGCTGAGGCCGATGTGCGGATGCGGCGGCACGTCGAAGTCCTCGCCGTCCGGCAGATCCACCGGGCCCATGTGGTCGATGAAGGCGAAGGGCCCCACCATGCGCTTGCGATAAAAGGGCAGCAGGCGGCCCACCAGGAAGTTGCCCACCTCGGCGGGGCGTTCCTCGATGATCAGGTCAATGTTGGACATGCCGTGAATGTACGCCGATGCGGTTGTTCAAAACGGGCACGCCGGGCCCTTGATCCATTCCAGTAGCGGGAATAGTTTCGCCGCATCCATGGCAGACATCAAGGTCGTTGAGCTCTTCGCCGGTGTGGGGGGGTTCCGCATCGGGCTGGAACGCGCGAGCGATCGCTATAAGGTGGTATGGAGCAACCAATGGGAGCCAAGCACCAAACGCCAGGTGGCCTCGGACATCTACGCAGCGCGCTTCGGGAACAAAGGGCATCGCAACGCCGACATCGCCCAGGTACCGGCGAAGGATATTCCCAGCCATGACCTGCTCGTGGGCGGCTTCCCCTGTCAGGACTATTCCGTGGCCCGCACACTGAAGCAGGCTGAAGGGCTCGCAGGAAAAAAGGGTGTGCTGTGGTGGGAGATCCACCGGATCCTGAAGGCGCACAAGCCGGCTCATCTGCTCCTGGAGAACGTGGATCGACTGTTGAAGTCGCCCGCCTCCCAACGCGGCCGCGACTTCGCTGTGATGCTCGCCTCCCTGGCAGACCTGGGCTACGCGGTGGAATGGCGCGTGATCAACGCCGCCGACTATGGCATGCCGCAACGACGCCGTCGTGTGTTCATCCTCGGGCACCACAAGACCACCCCGATCGGAAAGCGGCTCTTAAAACTTAAGGATGCGGAGGCCTGGCTGCTGGAAGATGGTCTGTTCGCGGAGGCTTTCCCCGTCACGTCGAAGGGTGGTAGGGCGTCCTTTGACCTGGAAGGCGACCTGGCGGATATCACCAAGCGATTCAACCACGGCAAACGCGGCGCGAAGAGTCCCTTCTGCAATGCCGGCCTGCTGATCGGCCGCCGTGTACACACCCTGGACGTGAAGCCCGCATACGATGGGCCCTACTCCACACTGAGCGAGGTCCTTCAGCCGTTGAAGGAAGTGCCGAAGGAATTCTTCGTTCCATCCAGCAAGGTGAAGGAATGGGAATACTTCAAAGGCGGTAAGCAGGAAACGCGGACCAACGCAACGAACGGATTCAGCTACAAGTACAGCGAAGGCGCCATGCTCTTCCCGGATCCGCTGGACAGGCCTTCGCGCACCATCGTCACCGGCGAAGGTGGCGCCGGTCCTTCCCGCTTCAAGCATGTGGTGCGCACGCCGGGAGGCAGGCTGCGACGCCTCACTCCCGTGGAATTGGAGCGCCTGAACATGTTCCCGGATGGACATACCGAAGGTGCCGGCGATGCACGTCGCGCCTTCCTCATGGGCAATGCCCTGGTCACCGGGATAGTTACACGGCTGGGAAAGGTGCTAGTTGAACGCATGCGGTAGTAGTGCCGGAGGACTTCGGCTGCCTTGGTACGCGAAAAGGTATGCACCTGCCGATCCCGCAGGTCATGTCAGGCGCTACGGAGGGCCACCAGTGCATGATCCAATGAATGTGTTGCGATCGGACATCCGGGCACCATTGTTGACGCCCTCTGTGCGGTCCTTCTTCGGGACCACTCCCGAATGCACAACCTGCGCTACCTACCCGCCGATGACTGGCAAAAACAATTCGCCAATTCCGTCAGACGGAACGTCAACGACTACTTCAAGGAACGTGGTCTCTCCACCAAGGGCGACCACCGCATCGTGACCAAGACCCTGGCCATGCTGGCCCTGTATCTCGCGCCATTCGCCGTGATGCTCACCCTGCCGATCACCGGATGGTGGGCGGTGCCTTTGTGGGTGATCATGGGCGTGGGGATGGCAGGCATCGGCATGAGTGTGATGCACGACGCCATTCATGGCAGTGCTTCCAGCCACGCCTGGATCAACAAGCTCCTGGGCAGCAGCATGTACCTGCTGGGCAGCAACGTCTTCACCTGGAAGGTGCAACACAACATGATCCACCACACCCACACCAACGTGGATGAGGTGGACCAGGACATCGAGTCACGCGGGCTGCTGCGCTTCAGCGAACATGCGCGGTTGAAGTGGGTGCACCGTTTTCAACACATCCACGCTTTTTTCTTCTACGGCCTGCTCACCATCACCAAGCTGGTGAATGATTTCTTCATGCTGGCCAAGTTCAACCGGGAGGGCGTCACACGCAAGATGCGGGAAAGCCCCACCGGCATGATGGTGAAGGTCTCCATCTTCAAGGCATTGTACCTCGCTGTCTTCATCGGCCTGCCCATGCTCCTCACGGATCTGGCCTGGTGGGAAGTGCTGTTGGGCTTTTTCGTCATGCACTTCGTAAGCGGAGTGATCCTGGGCAGTGTGTTCCAGCTGGCGCATGTGGTGGAGGGAGCCGAGCAGCCCCTGCCGGATGAGGACGGTGTGTTCCACACCGACTGGGCGGTCCATGAAATGCGCACCACGGCCAATTTCGCGCGCAACAACCGATTGCTGAACTGGTACATCGGTGGACTCAACTTTCAGATCGAGCACCACCTGTTCCCCCACATCTGCCACCTGCACTACCGCGCGATCGCACCCATCGTGGAACGCACCGCGCTGGAATACGGCCTGGTGTACAATACGAAGCCCACGCTGCGTGCTGCATTGGCCTCACATGTGCGGCGCTTGCGCGAACTGGGCCGAAGCGCTTCATAGCTCCTGGCGTTTCACCAGCGTACCCCTGCCCCTATGCTAAGGCCCACCGTGCGATACAGTGGGAAGCCGCGTTCGCTGAGGCCATACCAGAGGTAGCTTCCCATTCCGACGGCTTCAAGATGAACCGCCCATTCCCGGAAAGGGCCAAGACCCCCGGCGGTCCCGTGCAGGCGTGCACCGACACCCAGGGTGATCTGAGGAAGCGGCGCCATGTAGTACCCGCGCGGCATGGGATCCGGCAGACTGAGGTAGCTATGGCGGCCGGTCTCCAACAGCAGATTAAGACTGGCGGCAGGTGAGATCCAGGTGGCCTTGCTTCGTTGGTTCGGCATGAAGACCACATCGTTGCGCAGGATCACCTGGTGTACGGCATCCCTTCCTTCGGCCCTCGGTGCGAAGCCATACATGAGCCCCGGCAGCCATACACCCTTCGCGAGAACAGGCCCGCCACCCAAACTGAGCAGCCCCTGGTATCCGGCGAACTGGCCGCGCAGGTGCCAATCTCGGCGCTCTGTTGCAGGAGCATCGTCCTCCTGCGCATGGAGCAGGTGGGGCAGCGTAGACAGTAGCGACACAGCCAGATATGTGGCCACCCTGATCAAAGCATCACTTGATCGATGGTGATCTCTCCTCCGTCCAGCGTCACCTTCACATAGGCGCGCTTCTTCGGCCAGGGTACGCAGAGGTAGCGCACGCCATCCAGGTAGGGCTCATGGTCATTGAAAGCGTGCTGGTGGCCATGAATGAATAGCGGAACGGTGTCCCCGGCCATCAGGTCCCGCATCGCATATTCCAGGGAGCCCTGTAGTTGATCCGAGTAGGGTGGGATGTGCGCGATGACGATGGGCACACGATCACCGGCGCCAGCGAGAGCGTTGGACAGCCAGGCAAGGTCCGGCGGCGTGTCGCTCTCCCAAACCGTATCATCGAAAAAGATGAAGCGATGAACCGGCAGATCCATCACAAAATCGCGTGGGCCGAACATGGTCTCGTAAATGCCTGGGCCGTTACCCAGGTGGTCGTGATTGCCAATGGTGGCGAGCCAGGGAACAGAGAGTTCCTCCATGACCCGCGCGAAGCCGGTGAATTCCTCGATCAGGCCCTGGTCGCTGAGGTCGCCGGGCACCACCACGAAACGGATCGATGCGTCATTGCGCATATGTGCCACGATGTCCGTGAGATCGCCATAGTGATAATGCGGATCACTGGTAAGGGCGAAGGTGAAGGGACCTTGATGGCCTTCGAGGTCTGATCGGATCCGCGCCATGTGCGTGGCGGTGAGATCGCGCAGGTCGTCGGGGGGGGACGCATCGTAGGGCGTAAGGTCGAAGAGTTTGCCGCAGCCCGGGCCCATCGCCACACAGGCGAGGATCGACAATGCTATGAAGGAGCGGGACATGGAAGGGAACAACCACGCGGGAGGATCGTGCGGTGGCGAACGACGAAGGTAAACTCCGTGCGAGCTCAGCCCCGATCCCGGGCGAGCGCCTTGCGCACTTCGTACATGGCCATTTCGAATTGCTCCTCTTCCGTGATGTCGCTGTTGTCGATCTCCACGGCGTCGGGGGCTTTCACCAGGGGGTCCGCAGCGCGGGTGGTATCATCCAGATCACGCCGGGCGATGTTCTCGAGAACGCGGGCAAGATCGACCTCCACCCCCCTGGCCTTGAGTTCCATGTAACGGCGCTGGGCGCGCACCTCAGGCCGGGCCGTCATAAAGAGCTTCACCTCCGCATCCGGGAAGACCACCGTGCCGATGTCGCGGCCGTCCATCACCACGCCCTTGTCCTTTCCCAGGGCCTGCTGCGATCTTACAAGCTTGGCGCGCACTTCGGGCACGGGACTTACCAGCGTCACATGGTGGCTCACCTCCATGCTGCGGATCGCCCCCTCCACATTGCGGCCGTTGAGGGAGGTGACACTGCGGCCAGTATCAGGATCATGTTGGAACCGGATGTCAAGTCCATCCAGCGCCTGTAGCGATGCTTCAAGATCCAATTTGCCATCGCGCACCAGCCCCTGCTCGATCACGTACAGCGCCACCGCCCGGTACATGGCCCCGCTGTCGATGTAGGTGTAGCCCAAGTGTGCGGCGAGCTGCTTGGCCAGGGTGCTCTTCCCGCAGGAGGAGAATCCGTCAATGGCGATGGTGATGCGGCCCATGGGCCGGCAATGATAGTACGCGATGATGGACCGTACCCCGACCAGCCGATGATCAGCCTTTGCGGAAATCCGCGAAGCGGGTGGCGAGCGTGAAGGTGTTGGAGATCCCCGCCAGGTGCAGCTGCGAATAGCCGTAGCTGATGTGGAACTTGCTCACGCGCAAGCCCACCCCGAAGCAAAGGCCCGTGGCGGCTGGTTTGTCCGGCAGCACCATCTCCTGCCGACGCCGGAAATTGTAGCCCACCCGCAGCATGAAATTCTCGCTCAACAGCACCTCCGCACTGGGCACCACATGCAGGATCGCCTTGTCGAAACGCGTCACCTTGTCCTCGATGGCCTCGCCCGTGGTGGGGTCGATGCTCACCGTGGCATTGGGGTCCTCATAGGAGAGGTCCCAGCGTTGCAACTGTTCGAACATCATCCCCAGTCGGAAAGGGGCATGCCTGAACCGGTAGGTGGTGCCCAGCTGCACCTGGAAAGGCAGCTTCTCGCGTGTACCGGTGAAGGTGCTGGTCTGGTATCCCAGGTTCCGCACCATGGCGGCCACGGTGATGCCCATGCTTTCCTTGTGGAACACCCCGCCCAGGTCCACCGCCCAGGCAGTGGAGTTCCAGGTATCGAGGTTGCTGGTGATGAACTTCACATTCGCACCCACGCTGAAGAGGCTGTCCACGGGGATGCCGCCACCCACCTGGAAGACGTACTCGCCCGCCTTGAACTCGCCCAGTTCGTTGCCGCTTTCGTCGGTACGCAGGAAAGTGCCGTAGTCCACGTACTGAACGCTTCCCGAGAAAGTCGCGCCCAGGCTGTCGAAGTGGTGGGCGTAACCCGCGTAACCGATATTGATGCCCTCGAAGTAGGGCAGGTAGCTCAGCGCCACCTGTCGGCCCATGCCTGCGTTGAGCAGCGCGGGGTTGAAGATGCCCAGGTTCACGTCGTTGTCATACACCGCGATGTAATTGCCCCCCAGGGCCGATGCCCGCGCGGAATTGGGGATATCCAGGATACGGAATGCAGACTCACCGCCGAGTTGGGCGAATGTGGGAACGGAAAGGCCGGCCAGCAGGAAAGGGGTAATGGAACGGACCATGCGGTGAGGGAACGAAGATAGCCGGGAGCTATTGTACGGCGCCCACCCTTCGCCACAGCAGGGAGCCATCCCCGTAGCTCAGGAATCTGTATCCCGAACGCAGCGCATGATCATACACCGCGCGCCAGCCGGTGCCGAGGAAAGCGGCCACCAACAGAAGCAATGTGCTCTGCGGCTGGTGGAAATTGGTCACCAGCGCATCGGCGAAGCGGAAGGTGTAGCCCGGGGCGATCAGCAGACGCGTTGATCCAACCAGACGTACCTCACCGGCAGCTTCTACCTGCGTGATCACCGCTTCGAGCGATCGTGCTGGTGTGGGCAGATCGCCGGGCCTTAGTTCGTACGGCTCCCACTGATCGATGTCCATGTGTGCAGCGGCGCGCCCCTCAAGGATCATCACCCCATGCCAATAGATGCTTTCCAATGTACGCAAGGCCGTGGTGCCCACCGGGATGATCGGTCCTCGGCCCAGTCTTTCCGCCAACGCCAGCAGCGCTTCGCGTGGGATGCTGACCTGCTCCCCGTGCATGGGGTGTTCCGCCATGCGTTCGCTTTTCACCGGCGCAAAGGTGCCCGCGCCCACATGCAGGGTGAGTGTGGTGCGTGCGATGCCCTTCGCGCCAAGTCCTTCCAACACGCCCGGCGAGACATGGAGGCTGGCCGTGGGTGCCGCCACCGAGCCCGGATGCCGCGCGAATACCGTGTTGTAACGTGTGCGGTCGGCATCCTCATCGGGCCGTGACATGTATGGTGGGAGCGGCACATGTCCCAGACGGTCCAGTACCTCAGAGAAGGAAAGCTCCGAGGGCTCCCAGGCGAAACACACTCCTTCTCCTTCGCGTGATGCACGCAGGGAGAGCGGCGCTCCGAGCGACGACGTCCCTCGGAGATGAAGCTCCTCCCCTGTTCTCCACTTCTTCGCATTCCCCACCAGCGCGTCCCACACACATTGTCCCCGGGTGGCGAAGGCCTCTTCCACGGGAACGCCATCCGCAGGGGCCAGGCAGAGCACCTCGATCCGTGCGCCGGTTTCCCGCTGGAAGAGCAGCCTGGCATTTACCACTTGTGTGTCGTTCAGCACCAGCAGTGCATCGGGCGGCAACAGTCCCGGCAATTCATGGAAGGTCCGGTCGCTGATCGCACCATCCCGGCAGACGAGAAGCCGACTGGCATCGCGCTCCTCCAGGGGCCGCTGGGCGATGCGTTCCTCCGGCAGTTCGTAGGTGTAGTCGGCGATGCGCAGGTCGCGGGGATGCACGGGGAGGACGGATGGCGGGTTTTGGTGCACCGGCCGGGGACGAAGATCGGGGACCCGCAAGAAAGATCGGCAGAGCCCTTTGCTACGGGGACAAGGGTTTGAAAGGTCAATGTTAGGTGTATGTGAAGCGACTTAACCTTAAATACACCTTGGCTTCATGTATTTGCGCCCGGATCTTAACATATGTCCCTGCGGATCATCCTTTCATTCTTCGCACTGTGGCCCCTGTTGGCCGGGGCGCAAGGGCCTGCCAGCGCACAGGATACGCTGCCCGCGGAACCGGTCCGCAAACCGTGGTATGAGCGCTTCAGCATCCGGGGATACGGCCAGGTCCGCTACAACCGCCTGCTGGAGACCAACCCACTGTTGGAATGCGAACAGTGCGACAAGAGCTGGGGCGATCAGGGGGCCTTCTTCCTCCGCCGGGCGCGCATCATCTTCTTCGGGCAGGTACACCGCAATGTGTACATCTACCTGCAGCCCGACTTTGCCAGCGCCGCAGGGAATTCGGGTCACATCGCACAGTTGCGCGACTGGTACATGGACGTGGGCCTGGACGCGAAGAACGAATTCCGATTCCGCATCGGGCAGAGCAAGGTGCCTTACAGCTTCGAGAACCTGCAGAGCAGCCAGAACCGCCTGCCGCTGGACCGCGCGGACCCCACCAACAGCGCCGCCAGCAATGAACGGGACATCGGCGTGTTCTTCTACTGGGCGCCGAAGAAGGTCCGCGATCGCTTCAGCAGCCTGGTGCGGGATGGCTTGAAGGGCAGCGGTGACTATGGCGTGTTCGCATTGGGTGCCTTCAACGGCCAGACCGCCAACCGCCCCGAACAGAACAACGACCTGCATGTGGTGACACGCCTCTCCTACCCTTTCGCGATCGGGAAGCAGATCGTGGAACCCGGCGTGGCGGCCTACAGTGGCAAGTATGTGGTGACCTCCGAGCAGCGCAGCCCGGGCATCAAGGGCACCCACGACTGGAACTACCGCGATGAACGTTTGCTCGGTTCACTGGTGCTCTATCCCCAGCCCTTCGGCATCCTGGCCGAGTACAATGTGGGACGTGGCCCGGAGTTCAACCCTGCCACGGACAGCATCGAGACGCGCTCCCTGCACGGCGGCTTCGTTACAGCCAGCTACCAGATCCGAAAGGGTGGCCACATCCTGTTCCCCTTTGCCCGCTACCAGGTGTACGACGGCGGCAAGAAGCACGAGCGTGATGCGCGCAGTTATTCAGTGAAGGACTTCGAGTTCGGCATCGAATGGCAGCCCAACCCCAACTTCGAACTGGTGGTGGAATACTACATCAGCGACCGCCGCTTCGAGGACCTGCTGCGCCCGGAATGGCGGCAGAGCGGACAGCTATTGCGGGTGCAGGCGCAGTTCAACTTTTGAACTCACATGTGCTCATGTGGGCATGTGACCATGTGCCCATGGGGAGCTCGAAGTCGTTGGATCCGGCCATGGAGGCATTTCATGTGCACATGAGCACATCAGCACATGCAGCGTGGGCCTCGCGCGTCGGCCCCACATGGGCACATGCCCTATGCCACCTTTAACGCGTTCTCAACCTTCTCCTTCAGCAATGCGTGTCGAACCACTTCGATCATCTCGCTTACATAGGTGAAGCGCATGCCCCGGGTGTAGCGCACGTCGATGTCCTCGATGTCCTTGCGGTTGTCCACACTAAGGACGATCTCCTTGATGCCCGCACGCTTGGCGGCGAGGATCTTCTCCTTGATGCCACCCACGGGCAGCACCCGGCCGCGCAGGGTGATCTCGCCGGTCATCGCTAAAAACTTGCGCACCTTCTGCTGGGTGAATGCGCTGGCGATGCTGGTGAGCATCGCGATGCCCGCACTGGGACCGTCTTTCGGCGTGGCGCCTTCGGGCACATGCACGTGTACGTTCCATCGCTTGAACACTTCGCCATCCAGGCCGATGAAGTCACTGTGGGCCTTGAGGTATTCCAGCGCGATCATGGCGCTCTCCTTCATCACATCGCCCAGGTTGCCGGTGAGGGTGAGCTTGCCTTCGCCGCGCGTGATGCTGGTCTCGATGAAGAGGATGTCGCCACCGGTGGGGGTCCATGCGAGTCCGGTCACAACGCCGGCCACATCGTTGCCCTGGTATTTGTCGCGTGCATGACTGGGGCCGAAGATCTTCACCATGTCGTCCACCGTGATGGTGACGCCATGCTTCTGCTTCATGGCGATCTGCTTGGCCCGGTAGCGCACCAGTTTGGCGATCCGCTTCTCCAGGGTACGCACGCCACTCTCATCGGTGTACTGGTCGATGATGGCCTCCAGCAGCCCGGCCCCGAGCTTCAGCTGCCGGGGCTTCAACCCGTTCTCGGTGAATTGCTTGGGCAGCAGGTGCCGCTTCGCGATCTCGATCTTCTCCTCCTGCGTGTAGCCATTCACCTCGATGATCTCCATGCGATCACGGAGGGCCGGATGGATGGTGCTGAGCGTATTGGCCGTGGCCACGAACATCACACGGCTCAGGTCGTATTCCACCTCCACGAAGTTGTCATGGAAGGCGTTGTTCTGTTCGGGGTCCAGCACTTCCAGCAGGGCACTGGCGGGATCGCCCTGTGCGCTGCGGGCCACCTTGTCGATCTCGTCCAGCACAAAGAGCGGGTTGCTCGTGCCGGCCTTCTTGATGCTTTGGATCAGCCGCCCGGGCATGGCGCCGATGTAGGTCTTGCGGTGGCCGCGGATCTCGGCCTCGTCATGCAGGCCGCCCAGGCTCATGCGCACGTATTTGCGGCCCATGGCCTCGGCCATGCTCTTCCCCAGGCTGGTCTTGCCCACGCCCGGCGGACCATAGAGGCAGATGATGGGTGACTTCATGTCGCCCTTCAGCTTCAGCACGGCGAGATGCTCGATGATCCGCTCCTTCACCTTCTCCAGGCCGAAGTGGTCGCGGTCCAGGATCTTCTGCGCCTTCTTCAGGTCGAAGTCATCCCTGCTGTATTCGCCCCATGGCAATTCCAGCAGCAGCTGCACATAGTTGTGCTGCACGCTGAATTCCGCTCCGGCGGGATTCATCCTTTGCAGCTTGCCGATCTCCCGCTCGAAGGTGGCGCCCACCTTCTTGTTCCACTTCTTCTTCACGGCCTGTGCCCGCATCTCCTCGATCTCCTGCTCCAGGGGATTGCCACCCAGCTCGTCCTGGATGGTCTTCATCTGCTGGTGGAGGAAGTACTCCCGCTGCTGACGGTCCACCTCGGTGCGCACCTTGTCCTGGATCTCGTTCTTCATCTGCAGCAGCTGCAGTTCCTTGGTCAGGTGTGCCAGCAGCAGGTTGGCACGCTCGCGCAGGTCGGCCACCTCCAGCATGCGCTGCTTCTCAGCCACCTCGGCGTTCATGTTGCTGCTGATGAAATTCACCAGGAAGGAGGGCGAGTCGATGTTCTTGATGGCGAACTGCGCCTCGGTGGGGATGTGCGGACTCTGCTTGATGATCTCCAGGGCCATGTCCTTCAGGCTGCTCACCAGCGCCCCGAATGTGGCGTCGTCCTTGGCCGGACGCACCTCCCCGAACTCCTTCACCCTGGCGGTGAAGTAGGGTTCGTGCTTCACCATCTCCAACACCTCGAAGCGCTTCTTGCCCTGGATGATGGCGGTGGTGCTTCCATCCGGCATGCGCAACATGCGGATGATGGTGGCGATGGTTCCCACCCGGTTCAAGTCCTCCGCGTTGGGCTCCTCGATCTGGCCATCCTTCTGGCTTACCACGCCCAAAGCCTTGGTGCCGCGGTACACATCCTGGATCAGCCGGATGCTGCGATCCCGGCCCACGGTGATGGGGATGACCACCCCGGGGAACAGGACGGTATTGCGAAGTGGAAGGATGGGCAGCTCGGGCGGGGTGGTCTCCGCGTTCATCTGCTCCTCATCCTCCGCGGTGATCAGAGGGATCAGTTCGGTCTCGTTCTCCAAGACATCGGAACTGAAAAGGCTATCGGAATGCAGGATATCGCTCATGCGCGCAAATGGGGCCAGAATGTCAGTACAAAGTTACCCTTGGCACAGGGGCCATGGCATCAGGTGTTTTCAACAGGGGAACACGCGGCGGTCCAAGGGCCATGCCGCATGATCGAATGTGACAGATGGGCAGGTAACGGATCGAAGGATCGGTCCAAAGTCGCAACGACGCTCCACCCTATCCGATGCGTGTCTGCTCCACGGCGAACACATGCAGCAGGATGGCCTCATCGGGCTTGGTGAGTGGCACGCCACGCCGCTCCATCACACGCCGCGCGGTGATCAGCGCCTTTTCGATCTCGTACACCGCGAAGCCAGCGCTGCTGCCCCAGGCGAAGCCCGGCACATGCTTCGGTGGAAAACCGGCGCCGAATACGTTCGCGGAAACGCCCACCACCGTGCCCGTGTTCAGCATGGTGTTGATGCCGGTCTTCGCGTGGTCGCCCATGATCAGCCCACAGAATTGCAGGCCGGTGTCGGTGAGGCCATTCTCAGCGTAGCTGAAGAGTTGCACGGGACCGTAGGTGTTCTTCAGGTTGCTGTTGTTCGTGTCCGCGCCCAGGTTGCACCACTCGCCCAGCACGCTGTTGCCCAGGAATCCGTCGTGCGCCTTGTTGCTGTATCCGGTGATCACGCAATTGTTAACCTCCCCTCCCACCCGGCTTTCCGGGCCGATCGTCGTGGGGCCGTAGATCTTGGCGCCCATCTTCAGCTGCGCATGATCGCCCAGGGCGAAGGGCCCGCGGATCATGCAGCCCTCCATCACTTCGGCCTCCTTGCCGATGTAGATCGGTCCGTTGGTGGTATTGAGGATGCTGGCCTCCACCACGGCACCCTCCTCCAGGAAGACCTGATCGGGATCCCCGATGATGGTGTTGTGTACGCTGAGCCGTTGCGACCGGCGTCCTTCGGTGAGCAGGGCGAAGTCGTGGATGATGGCCTTGCCGCAATGCTGGAACAAATGCCAGGGGCGCTCGAAACGGATCACCTCCCCGGCGAAGGGCACAGGGGCCAGATAGGCCGGTGGCATTCTCCAATCCACCAGCGAAGGTGTGGCATCGCCCTCCAGACAGAACGCCAGCGCGCGCGCTTCCTGGATCAACACCTGCCCGGGCTTCAGGTCCATCACGGCCGCCACCAGCTCATCCGTGGGGAAGAGCCCACCGTCCACTTCGTAGGTGGTGCCTTCCTGTGGCTTGGGGAACGCGGCACTGAGATAGCCTTCCGTACGATAGCCCACGCCCAGGCCACTGCGCACGTACCAACCTTCCGCGATGCGCAGGATCCCCGGCCGCAGGTGCCCTACCGGACGGGTGAAGGTCAGCGGCAACAGGTGGCTGTGGTGCCCGGCGTCGTTGAGGAGGATGGACATGCCTGCGAATGTAGTCGGAAGCCCGCCTCCTGCGCGGAACGAAGTCGCTACGCACCACCGGCGCGCCTACTCCAGCACCACCTCCTTCACCACCTCGCGGCCCGCGCGTTGATTGAGCCGTTCCAGCAGATCAGCGCGCAGGTAGGTGAGCTCCTGCCGCAGCGGCGCGGAATCCACGCGCACCCGCAACCTGCCCTGCCGCAGACGCAGACTCACCGTGTGGCGCGCCACCATGCCGCCCACCACCTGGTCCCACGCGGTGGCGATGTCCAGTTCGTCCATCTTCTCGCGCATCCCGGCGGCATCCACCAGGTCGCCTAGGGCATCATGGAGCGACCGCTCGTTCGATCTCTTCACGGGTGATGGGATGTTGATGGTCCATTTGAAAGAAGCGCACCTCCAGGCCCAGGCCATCCAGGGCTTGGTGCAGGCGGCCGGCATCGGTGTCGGTGATCAGCACCTGCCCGAAGCGTTGCCCGCCCAGCATGCGCAGCAGGTGTCGCATGCGCTGCGGATCGATCTTGTCGAAGATGTCATCCAGCAGGAGGATCGGGCGGATGCCCGAGCGCGCCTGCGTCAGGTCGAACTGGGCCAGCTTCAGGGCGATGAGATAGGTCTTCTGCTGCCCCTGTGAACCGAAGCGTTTCAAGGGCCGCCCGCCGATGGTGAATTCCAGATCATCCTTGTGGATGCCCACGGTGGTGTGCTGCACCGCCCGGTCGCGCTCCCAGGCCCCGGCGAGCAGCTCGGCCATGGGGCCATAGTTCAGGGCCGAGCGGTAGGCCAGCGCCACCTCCTCCGGCCCGGTGCTGATGCCCTGGTAGTGGCCGTGCAGCAACGGCACCAACTCATCCATGAAGGCATGGCGGGCGGCGTGTATGGCGGTGGCCAGCTCAACCAGCTGCATGTCCCAGGGTTCCAGCGCCTGCTGCGACCCTCCCCCCTGTTCGGCGAAGCGCTTCAGCAACGTGTTACGCTGCAACAGCGCACGGTTGTAACGGATCAGCGCGTCCAGGTAGCCCTTGTCGAACTGGGCGATCAGCCCGTCCAGGAAGCGGCGCCGCGCCTCGCTGCCTTCCAGCACCAGCATGCCATCGTAGGGGGTGATCATCACCACCGGGTAGCGCCCCACGTGGTCCGCCAGGCGCGCGTACTCCTTGCGGTTACGGCTCAGGATCTTGCGCTGCCCGCGCCGCACGCTGCACAGCACGGTGTCCTCGCCCGCCGGGGTGCCCAGGGTGCCCTGCACCATGAAGAATTCCTCGCCGTGCCGGATGTTGTTCTGATCCACCGGATCGAAGTAGCTCTTGCCCAGCGCCAGGTAGTGTACCGCATCCAGCAGATTGGTCTTGCCCACGCCGTTGGGGCCGGTGAAGCAGTTCACCTCCGGACCCAGGTCCAGCACGGCCTCCACGTGGTTGCGGAAGCCCAGCAAATGCAGGCGGGCGAGGTGGGAACGCATGGCGTGGACAAAGGTATGCGGGGGGCGGAGGCGGCAGTGGCATGTAGGCTGGCTATGGGGCAGCGACTGGCAGGTTGGAACAAGTAACGGCAAGAACGCCTGGACCAGCTTGGTATAGATTCACCACGTGTACTGTAGTGCGCAACAGACTATGAAACGTCACAACGCAGGTCAACGCCAACTCACGGAAAAACTGGTGGTACAACCTTGATGCGCACAATGCGGCATAGCACATTGTTGGTGGCCATTTTGGCCGCCAACAGCGGTGCTTCGCAACAGCCATTCGATCTGGATCTGAGCTTCAGGACCAGCATCCATGAGAACTATGTGAACTCCATGGCCATTCTGGACAACGGGGATCTGCTTGTTTCAGGCAAGATCCGTTGGACCGGCGATCAATTCGATCGTGGCTATGTGAGGATCGATGCCTCAGGTGTTCGCGTGGTACCATTCCCGGATTTTGCTCCCGGGGGAGGGAAACTGGTGGCCTGGCAAGACCGCTTCTATGTGGGCAATGGCCCCGGAGTCAGGCGGATATTCCCGACGGGACTCATTGATGGGTCCTTCAACATGATCGGGGTTCCATACTTCACCCCCAACCAAGGCGGCGACTACCATGTCTTCCCCGATGGGCGGGTGCTGTTGAGCGGAGCGCACAGTCTGAACTACCCCCAGGGGGGCTTCACCGGCACCCACCACCTGGTCTGGTTCACCAACACCGGGCAGTTGGACACCACCCGCATGCACCGAAAAGCCAATGCGGCGATATACAAGATCCACGAACTGGCCGATGGGCGCTTCCTGCTCAGCGGTGTGTTCAGCCAATACGAGGGTACGCCGGTGGGGCGCATCCTGCGCATCCACCCCGATGGCGGGTGGGACAGCACCTTCCATACCAGCATTGTGTGGGGCCAGGCCACAGGCTTCCACGAGCTGCCCGATGGCCGCGTGCTGGCCGCAGGTCGCTTCCTGTTCCAGAACGACCCCGACACCCTGCACCTGGTGCGCCTGATGCCCGATGGGCAACTGGATCTCACCTTTAACAACCATTTGCGGTCGTCGACAGAACAAGGTGGCGGGTTGTATCCATGGGTTGGCATCTACCCAGTCGCCCCGGACGGTCACATCGTCTTTGGCGCTTTCCGTTCGATCGACGAGCAGCCACGTGGAGCCATTGCATTGATCGACACGGCCGGGAACCTATTGGATGACCTTTTCGCCGATGGTGGTTGTGGTACATGGAACGACCAGGGGTTGATCAAGGGCAGCATATCGGGCATTCTCCCGGATGGAAATGGACACTACTTCATCTGGGGCAGCTACCATGGCTACGACGATGGCACCACCAACGACCCACTGCAACGCATGGTAAGCCGCCTGCATGGGCTTAGCGTGGGGGTGGCCCCCCTCTCCCCCGGAGAGAGGCCGGGGGTGAGGGCTTACCCCAACCCGGCCAGCACGCAGCTTACCGTAGAGTTGGAGCAGGTGCCGCTGGGTGCTGTGCTGCTGCTGCGCGATGCGCTGGGGCGCGAGGTAATGCGCGAAGGCATATCCGGGCACTACCACGTGCTGCGGTTGCAAGGGCTTGGAAGTGGGCTGTACTTGCTGGAGCTGTGGCGCGATGGCAAGCGCCTGGCGGCGGAGAAGGTGGTGGTGCAGTAAGCCCATCCCGGTCTTATCAGCACACCCTTCATGAGACCCTGCAGCTCGTAAGGGCCAAAATAGTGTGTCAACGGCAGCACATCATTGATCTCTGTCGAAGGCGGCGTGCATGGCTCGGGAACCGCAGAGTTTCCTCCTTGGCCGGAGGACACTGCGGTGGTTTGGGGAATGCCCTGGGTCACGAAGACTGGGCGGACGCGAGGGAAAGAGGAATGGAACGTTTACTGCTCGCCGTGCTCCCGCTTCAATTGCTCAATGTCTTCCATATCCTTCTTTCGGGCCAAGCGCTTCTTGTCCTCCAGCAGATCATCAAAGCCGATGTAATAGATCGGTATCCCGTCAAGCTCAACTTCCTCTTTCCTCCCATAGGCGGCATCGAAAAGAATGTCCGCGTTGATGCGTGGAAGTGCATCAAGTGTGAATTCGCCCAGATCGAGCTTGAAGAAAGAACGCCTTGGGTCCGGTCGGCTTTCATTCCGGAATTCCGACACATCAAAGCCCATCGCTTCCAACGCCTTCAATAAACGGTAATAGTTCTCATACGTGGGCTCGAACCAAAGGTCAATATCCGGCTTGGCCGTGAGTTGGCCAGTAGGACCCATGGAGTGGCGGTAATGGCCATGCAACGCGACAGCCGCGCCGCCAACGATGATATAACGCACCTCCCAGCGCTGAAGCGACTCGCAAACGGACAGTAAGCCCTTCTTCAGCTCCTCTTCCATGTCAACGCCCCGCACGGTCGCTTTTGCGCACTATTTTTTTCCGGATGAGGGACATGAGCTTCTCGAACGCATGATGCCGTCTTAGGATGACGCTTTCGGCATCCACGCCGCTTTCATGGGCCTTTAGGTCCTCGAATGAATTGAAGCGCTTGACGATCTTCATGGTGAGCATGGGCGGGCGAGCCACTACAATACTACAAAATGCCCTCCCGCAGCTGGTGGGCATGGGTCAGGGCGGCCAGATGGAAGGCCCGAGGAGGGAGATCGAGCCAGATGGTGAACCGCCAGCACGTGCCACCGGGCAGCGTGCTGCTGCTGCGCGATGCGCTGGGGCGTGAGGTGCTGCGCGAAGGCGTAACCGGGCACTACCACGTGATGCCGCTACATGGCCTTGGCAGTGGCATGTACCTGCTGGAAGTGCTGCAAGGCGGCAGGAGACTGGCAGCGCAAAGGGTGCTTTGTGCGCCGTAGCCCCAGCGAAGGCGGGGTGGTGGAATAGATCGGACAAAGGCTTCCTATTCCACCGCTCATCGCAAGTCCCCAAAAGGTCTATTTTTGCGCCTCGCTGAAAAAGTCCTTCCCCGCAAAGGGGGCCAGCCACACGCATGAGCAAGAAGACCACCCACGACCCCAAGGCGCAGGATGTCAACCTGGGCGAGGTGTACAGCCGCACCGAGCTGTTCCTGGACAAGCACAAGAACGCCATCACCTACGGGGCCATCGGCCTGATCGTGGTGGTGGGCGCCCTGCTCGGCTACCGCAAGTTCATCGCCGAGCCCCGCGCACAGGAGGCCAGCGAACTGATGTGGAAGGCCGAGTACTACTTCGAGGTGGATTCGCTGGAAAAGGCGCTGAACGGCGACGACCAGTGGCCGGGCTTCTTCGCCATCGCGGAGGACTACGGTGGAACCCCCTCGGGCAAGCTGGCACATTACTACCTCGGCAGCATCCACATGCAACAGCAGGAGTACGACGCGGCCGTGTATCACTATGGCAAGGCCAAGGTGAAGGACGATGTGCTGCGCGCATTGGCCGTGGGCGCCATCGGCGATGCCTATGTGGAACTGGGTCGCGAGGCCGAAGCGGTGAAGCAGTTCGAACAGGCCGCCGGCATGCACAAGAATGATTTCACCACGCCGCTCTTCCTGATGAAGGCCGGTATCCTGCACCAGCGCGCCGGCGACCAGAAGGCAGCCGCGAAGGCCTTCCGCCGCATCGCCGACGAATTCCCCACCAGCAGCGAAGCCAACCAGGCGCGCAAGTATGCGGGGAGAGCGGAGGCGTTGGGAGGTTGAAGGTTGGAGGTTGGAGGTTGGGGGTTGAAGGTTGGAGGTTGGAGGTTGGAGGTTGGAGGTTGGAGGTTGGAGGTTGGAGGTTGGAGGTTGGAGGTTGGAGGTTGGAGGTTGGAGGTTTGAGGTTGGGGGTTGAAGGTTGGAG
>JBGTES010000018.1:0-48021 GCA_041747675.1 Flavobacteriales bacterium | reverse complement strand
CCGATCCTCGGCAGCATCGCATCGGATTCCAGCGTTGTGATCTGGACCGCCACCACGGCGTACGGCTTCCATCCGAGTTCCGTTGGCGGCAGCATCTGGAGCAGCACGAACTTCAGCGGGCCACCCGTGGGGGCTTTGGCCTCCAGCGGCAGGATCGTGGTGTTCACGGAAACGCAGGGCCATGGCCTGGGCCGCGCCAGCACGGGCGGCATGCAATGGAGCACCACCAACCTCGCCGGCCCGGTGATCGATCATGTGGTGGCTGGTAACCGCGTCGTGCTCATCACCGCCGCCACGGCGGCTGGCTATGGGGTGGCTTCCACCGGTGGCAGCATCTGGTCCACGACCAACCTGCCCGGTGCCCCGCTTGGCGTGGAGGGCACCCGCTGAAGTGATCACATCCACACAACAGGAGCGCATGCCTTCCATCACCTTTCCGCTGCGCGGTGAGCACATCGAATTGAACCAGCTCTTGAAACTGGCGGGTGCATGCAACAGTGGCGGTGAAGGCAAGCAACTGGTGGCCGAAGGATTGGTGCGGGTGGATGGCGCGGTGGAACTGCGCAAGACGTGCAAGATCCGCGCAGGTCAGGTGGTGCGTTTTGAAGATCTGGAGATCCGCGTGGTGGCGGACTAGGATCCTCGGTCCGCCGGTGTCGGTCGGCGGTGCAGGAACGCCGTGCGATATGGGCCGTCCAGGGCGGGCAGCAACATGCCGGACAACGCGAAGGCGATGAAGCCAGCCACACCCACAGGACTGGCCACCAAAGGATGTCCACCCCAGGCGAAAAGAGCACCCCCCCCGGCACTGCCGTTGATCAGGCCATGCAGCAACACCGATGACCATACACTTCCACTGCGTGTACGCGTCCAATCGAACAGCAGCGCGAAGAGCAGACAAAGGATGGTCATCATGCCGATGCCGATGATCGGGTACCCCGGATAGTTGTGCCCCATGAGGATCAGTGGAGCGTGCCACACCCCCCACACCACACCGGTGAACAGTACACGACGCAGCCCACTCCAATGCGCGGTGCGTTGCCACAAGTAGCCGCGCCAGCCCAGCTCCTCGCCTAACATGAAGGGCACGTTGATGGTAAGGGCGGAAAGCAGTGCCACCAATTGCAATACCACCAACAACGCCACGGCCGGTATGCTGGTCAGCAGCTTCAACTGGCCCTCCGGCAATGGCAAGCCCTGAGCTGCGGTGATGTCCCCAATGGATCGAATGAGTTGTTCCGATGTGATGCTCACTCGGCCGATGGCATCCCATCCACCCACGTTGCCGATGAGGTACATCACCAGCAGCACAGTGGGGATGAGCACCATGCCCAGCACCGCCGTCCACGCGAACACCTTCCAGCGCGTGTCACGGAAACGCAGACCCAGACCGTCCCAACTCTCCCGGTCGATCAGCCGTTGCTGAATGACCGCCGCGATGGCCGGGCCGAACATGCACAGCGCGGCCACCACGATATAGCCACCGTGTTCCGAACCGCGTACGCCCAGCAGCCAACCGATGCCTGCGATGGCCCAGGCGATGCCGAAGGCCAGCAGCAGGAATGAAGTGATGCGGTGACGGCGCATGCGGCCAAGATAACCGCGGTCATCATTGGTGCTGCCCTGCTTTCGCAGCACCATGCGATCCATTGAGCGGAACTGGTGCGAAGCGTGGGCACATGACGATCGTACACGGGGGAGGGCACTCCGCTGCGGAAGATCCCTGTGGAGAGCATGCCGAACGTACCGGCGCCATCATCGCGATATGCGCGATACCCGTACATGCGCCAGCGACAAACGATCATTGCCCGGGAACGCATCCGCCAAAACCAATACGCCGGCCCGCTTGGGACCTGCCTCCTTCTCGTCGATGCGCAGCGCACTGTGGCAACGATCCACGTTGATGCGCGGTGCATTCACCCGCGTTTTGATGCGGAAGTCCGGGTTGAACCAGCCGATGTCCACCAGATTGAGTTGCCCGCGTACGTACTCGATCACCGGAGCGTCCTGCGGCCCGTTCCAGTACACATTGCTCAACGTCACGGTGCTCTGTGCCGGCATGTTCACATGGATGGAAGCCTTGCGTACCCGATGCTCCACGTGGAAGTTCTCCAAAGTGAAGGACTTCACCACGGGGTTGTTCGCCCCGCGATCCACGCCCTGGGCCATGACCGCCGAGAGATGGATATCGTGGTCGCAGGCGGCGCCCTCGGAGATACAGTCGGTCATACGCACGCCGCCGCTGTTCAGGATCGTGAAAGCCTGCGTGGTGGTGGGCGCGCAATACACACGGCACTGTTCCAGCACGGTACTGTTGCTCTGGCTGTTGGTGGCGGTGGCACCCGGCCAGTCCCCCTGGCGCAGCACAATGCCGCGCCTTGCTGGCTTGGTCACCAGCACACCTTCCACACGGCACATGAGGCAGAAGGCCAGGTCCACCGCCACTTCGCTTTGGTCCACCATGCGGCAGTTGCGTACGATGCTGCCCAGGCTCGCGCGCAGATCCACCGCCTTGCGCCCCCCTTCAATGGCGGCGAAGTCCTGGATCACATAACGGTTGCCCGTGCGCCGCATCGCATCCTTCTGATCCGTGACCGCAATGGTGAATCCATTCGACCCCGGTCCCAATATCAGTCGCGCGCCGCGCCCGTCGATCACCAGCAGACGTCGTGCGGGCAGCACGATGTCCACCTCGCAACGATATATCGCCGCTTCAGAGAACACCACAGCGGTCGCATCCTCCGGGAGTTTCGAGAAAAAGCCGGCCACATCCTTGACGGGTACCACGTACTCCTTCGATACCCCTTGTGAGGGCAAGGTCAACAGGAATAGGACTGGGAGTGACATGAAGGCGGTACGGGTGGCTTGCATGTTGCGAAGGAAAGCATGACAGGTGCCCGGCGCGAACGGCACGCATCTTTGCGACATGAAAAAGGCCCTACCCGTTCTGATACTGTTGCACGGGTTCCCGCTTGATCGATCCATGTGGGAGGCCCAGGTGGAAGGGTTGAGCGACGTGGCACGGGTCATCGCACCGGACCTGCGCGGTTTCGGAAATGACAGGCGGGTGGTGCCAGCGGCGATGACCATGGAGGACCATGCGGCGGACTTGATCGCGCTGCTCGATGCGGAGGATGTGGGTCGCGTGGTCCTGTGCGGACTGAGCATGGGAGGTTACGTCGCGATGGCCTTCGCCAGCCGATGGCCCGAACGACTTGCCGGACTTGTACTCGCCAACACACTTGCTACTGCGGATGACGCGGATGGACGTGCCGCCCGGGGGTCGATGGCGAAGGATGCGCACGAGAAAGGAATGGCGGTGATCGCGCGTGGAATGGTGCCCAGGCTCGTTGCGGAAGGAACCTTCGTCCGAAAGCCGGAGGTCGTCGACCGCTTGTTGAAGATGATCTCCAGGCAGCGTCCAGAAACGGTCGCAGCTGCGGCAAGGGGCATGGCTCTGCGCGCGGATCGTATGGAAGCGTTGCGCGGGCTCCACGAACCAACGTTGGTGATCACCGGCGCGGAGGATAGGATCATGCCCCTGTCTACCAGTGAGGCCATGGTGGCGGCGATCCCGGAGGCCCGTTTGGAGGTCATCCCTGGCGCGGGTCATCTCACGCCCATGGAAGAGCCGGAGAGGTTCAATGCGATCCTGCGCGACTGGTTCGCCGGCCACATACGGGCATGAATGCTACGTGGCCCTGCCGATCCCTCGGCAGGGCCACGCCCTTGGTCACGGTCGTGCGTTCACGAGCGTGCCGAACCGGCCGTTGATGTCTTGGAGGCGGCGCTGGCCGCTTTGCGCGCTTCGTCCTTCACTTGGTCGGCTCCATTCTCCGCCTCGTTGCGCAGCTTGGAGATCAACGAGCGGCCTTCTTCCAGCATCTCCTTCATCTTGTCCTTGGCCTCGCGGCCTTTCTTGGCGATCTGGTCCCGTGTCTTGCGTCCTGCAGCGGGTGCGAAGAGAATTCCCAATGCGGCTCCTGTGGCCAATGCGGCTATTGTCAGTCCAACTACTCCTTTGCGTGTCATGTGCGAGAGGTTTTGATCATTCATGTTGCGTTTCCGACGTATAGGACCAACAGTCTTCGTGCCAACCGGACCGCTGAGCTTCCCTCTCCCGCCAACCGTGTATCTCAGGATGATCGATCATTTCCACTCGCCGTTGGCGTCGCGGCATGTGCTCCCCAAGGCGTGGCATTGACGCCACGACGGCGATCGCAAGAGGTCCACGAAAAGATCCCGGCTGTTGGGCCGGGATCTCTCGGGGTCATGCCATGCTATGCACGGCATGTGGGGGGCTTGTATCAGGGCATCGGCTTGGTATGCTCGCTGTCATGCTTCTCCATCTTCTTCGCGCACCAGCTGGTCCAGGTCTCGTACTGCTCCGGGGTGAGCACGGTCTTCAGCCGCGCCTCATGGGCATCCACCGAGGCGGAAGCATCCTTGCCAGCACTTACAGCAGCGTTGTGGTCCTGCTCGCAGGAGGCTTGGATCTTCGCTACTTCGGCCTGCTGGGCGTCGCTCAAACCGAGCTTCTGCCATTTCTCAGCACCGAACATGATGCACTTATGTTTCCCTTCATGCTCGTGCATCACGGGTCCTGTAGCGAAAGAACTGGCACCGGCGAAGATCACCGTAGCCACCATCATCATCATCGAACGCTTCATCATCGGTCTTGGGTTTTTGGTTCTGCACGGTGTAACCACCATAAGGATGCCGATCCGGTCCGTAGGCGTTCGTTCCCGCGGCCTATGGACGTCCCAGGCATCGCATGGCCTGTCACCGCCCCAAGTTCCCGTGGTATCCACGCCACGAGCCGTGGCACCATCTACCCGCCCCAGGTCGCGCATGAGGCGGACACCACCAAGGCCTGAAGTGGTCCGGACCGCTGCGTTCTACTTGGGACCATTCCCATTGTCAACGGTCGTCTCCTTCCTGGCGATCGGCGAGAAGGCGAACAGCCGGCGGATCTTCAACTTGGTGATGCTGTACTTCTCAGTGCCTTTATCGCTCAACAGGAAGCCCCATGGTTTGAGCATGGGTATGTGATCACAGGTGACCTTGATCATGGCCAGCACCGGTACGATGACGAACATGCCGGGCAGACCCCAGAGCATCCCGCCCCCCAGGACACCCAGGATGATGAAGAAGGGGTTGATCCGCAACATGCCTCCCAGGATGTTGGGTGTGATGATGTTGTTCTCCGAGAATTGGATGATGAAGAATTGGATCAACACGGCAAGCGCCATGTCGAAACTCTGCCCGGTAAGGAAGGCGAAAGTGAATGGGAACAGATAGCCGAGGATGGTCCCGAAGTACGGGATGATGTTGCACAGTGCGGCGATCACCCCCATGAGCACGGCATACTCCAGGCCGATGAGAAGGAAGCCGGCCGAATTGAGTACAGAGAGAATAAGCACCACGGCGAACATTCCGGTCATGTACCGGGTGGTCACATGCGACACCTTTTCCAGGATGGTACGTCCCAGATCCTGGTCCTTTTCCGGGACGAGCATCATGATGAACCGTGCGAACTTGGTGCGGTAGTAGAGGAACATGAACACATAGACAGGCATCAGTCCGATCGTCAACAGGGTGTTGCCTGTGGCGTTGATCACACCCGACAGAGAATCACCCGTCAGTTTGATGATCTCCTCCAGACGCCCAAAAACGGAATCCTCCACCTCGGCGGTGATCTGAATGCCCAGGCGTGCGCCGAAACCTTCCAGCACCCCACGAAGATTCTCCACCGCATTCTCTTTGATGTCTGGCAGGTCCCTCACCAGCGAACTCAACTGTCGGTAGATGAAGAGCAGCACGCCATAAATGACCCCTATTCCCAACACGATGCTGATCAGGTTCGCCAGGATGCGGGTCACCCCCCATCGCTCCAGGCGGCTGGCCACAGGCAACAGCAGCATGGCTAACAGGATGCCCAGCGCGATCGGATAGAGGAAATTGCGCGCCACTGTAAGCGCGAACAAGAACAGGAGCCAGAAGAGCAGCCCCACCGTCATGCGCAGCATCAGTGGCACGGGCAAGCGGTCGCGGTCCAGAAAGCGTTGGGACATGCGTACGAAGTTACCCTGCCGATGTATGATCTGAAAAGTTCCGATCCACATGTTGGAACCTGGTCCATGATCTCGGACCTTCATGCCCATGGAGAAGAAACCCCGTCGGCGACTATGGAGATGGGGCCTGCCGCTGGCCATCGTGCTTCTCGTTGTGGTCGGCGCGCTGGTCTTCGATGCCCTCGCACGGTGGCAACTGGAAAAAGCCGCGAACCGGGCCGCAGGGGAGGACTATCACGTGAGTATCGGCCGGTTGCGGACCAACATCTTCAAGGGCAGCGCCACCGTGTACGACCTGCGCGTCTGGTTCGATACCCTGCGGACCGACAGCCTTCTGAAAGGCGATATGACAGGCCTGTTGACGATCCAGGCCGATCGCATCGACCTGGAAGATCTCTCCTACCGTGCCCTGTTCATCAATAGGGCGATCCGGGTGCGCAAGGTGGAGGTGCGCGCACCGAAGCTCGGCTATTGGTATCGTGCCGGGAGCGTCAAGGATGTCATTCCAGAGGATACTGTGAAAACCCTGGTGGACATGCCCGAATGGATAGGGCTTGACACCTTGGTGGTGCTGGAGGCCAGCGCAAAGACCATTGACATCAGCGGTAAGCGCGGCGTGGCCACGATGCGCACGTTGGATCTCCATGCCGGGAGGATGCGTTTGATCCAATACGACGAGCAGCATATGCGCCTGACCGTAGCGAGCGCAGCGATCCAGATCAGTGAAGTGAGCGTCGCTTTGCCCCCATTGTACGATCTGCACATCGCATCCTTGCGGATGACACACCCGTCGGGACAAGCCGAAGTGGCGGGCATCGAAGTGATACCTCGCGCCGATGAACATCATTACGGCACCCTGGTGCCCTTCGAGACCGATCTATTCAAGGTCTCCGTGGACAGCATCGTACTACGCGGACTGGGGGTGGCGCGATTTCTGGCGGACGGAACCGTGAACATGCGCCACATGCGGGTGCTTCGTCCCGTGATGCTTGTGTACCGTGACAAAACCCTGCGCGATCCTCCCTGGGCACACAAGCCTCTGCCCACCAGGGCGCTGCGGGATCTGGAACTACCCCTGCGCATCGATACGGTCACCCTCCAAGATGGCCGTGTGGATTACCATGAGCGCGACACGCTGAGCCAGGCCTACGGTGTGGTTTCCTTCAACGCTTTGGAAGGAACCGTCACCGGAGCCGACTCCAACGCACCCGAAGGCAAGCGCCTCGAAGTGAAGGCCCAGGGGCGCATCTACGAGCGCAGCACAGTGTTCCTCACCTATGGGGCCGACCTGCACCACCCGCAGGATGCCTTCTCCCTGAGCGCGTTCACCACGGATATCCCTTTCGAGCTTTTCAACCGGATGACCGATAACCTGCTTCATGTGCAGGCCAGCGCCGGCAAGATCCACCGACTGGACTTACGCATGACAGGCGACGACCATACAGGGCGGGGCACCATCGACCTGGCATATGAGGACCTGCGCATCGCCATACGCGGATCGGGTTCCGGTGGGGGCCGGCTGAAGAACCTGCTGGCGAATCTGGTGGTGCGTAGCCACAACATGCCCGAACGGCGCGGATACCGGCAGGGCACACTCGACATCGAACGCCGGCGGGACCGCAGCCTGTTCAACTTCATGTGGAACGCGGTGAAAGCCGGTACCGTCGACACCATGGCGCCAGAGGTCGCACGTGGTCTCGCGCGCGAAGCCACCGGCCACAAAGAGGAAGGACCAGTGAAGTCCAGCAAGAACAAGAAGAAAAAATGAGGACACCCGGTTCCCGGGGGTTTTCGAACACGATGCTTGTTTCCCCTCGGTGATCGATTAATTTCGGCATGATCGTTGAGTTCCCGCCCTTCTCTGACCAAACCCAAAACATCCCAGACAATGAAGAAGACCCTCACAACACTGGTGCTGCTCGCGGCCACCGCCGGCTTCACCGCTAAGGCCCAGGACCGCACGGCTCCGGCCCCGCAGGAGCGCAAACCTGTACAGCAGGAAACCCGCACCGCCCCCCCCGCACAGGACCGTACGGCCCGCCCCGTCCAGCAAACGCGTACCCCCGCTCCCGTTGCGGCTCCTGTGCAGGAGCGCAGCCGTGGCACCCAGGACACGGAGATACGGCAGCAACGCGCCATGGAAGCCGAACGCGCCCGGGCTTCCGAACCAGCACAAGGCGGTGATCGCATCAGCCGTTTGACACAGGAATTGGGCCTTAGCCCCGACCAGGAGAGGCGCATGCGTGCGGCAAAGGCCAAGCAGGATGCGGATATGGAACAGCTCCGTGGCACTGCCGGTTTGGACCGCACACAGCAGGCTGAGCGTAGCGATGGGATCCAGACCGAGCACGACCGTGAACTCCGTTCGATCCTCTCCGCCGAGCAGTACGAGAAGTACCAGGAGTCCATCCGCCCGCGCCGTGTGGAAGGCACCCCACAGCAACTGCGCGAGCGGCCGGCACCCACCAACGAGTGATCGCCTCCCCATAAGATCGATGAAGCGCGCCCCTGTCCGGGGCGCGTTTCCTTTGGCGCCTGCTGGCATGGTATTGCTGACGGAATTACATTGCCAGACGTAGATCCATGTGGGAACATCTTGACATCTGGCTGCTACTGGCCGGGCTGGGCATCTTCCTCTTCGGCATCCGGCTGATCGAGGATTCGGTCGCCAAGCTTGGCGGCCGCAGCTTCAAACGCCTGGTGCGTGAAGGCACAAGTACACGTTTCCGTGCCATCCTTACCGGCACTGCGGCCACTGCCTTGCTGCAAAGCAGTTCGGCGGTGACGCTCATGACCCTGGCCTTCGTGGGTGCAGGGATCATCACCCTTGAAAGTGGTATCGGTGTGGTGCTTGGCAGCAACATCGGCACCACCGCCACCAGCTGGATCGTAGCCACCATCGGCTTCAAGCTGGACATCGAGAAGCTCGCGTTGCCTTTCATCGGCATCGGTGGCCTGGTATTGATCTTCCTGGGCAAGTCGCCAGGCTACAGCCAGGTGAGCCACCTGCTCGTGGGTTTCGGATTCCTGTTCCTGGGCCTGGACCAGATGAAGGACAGCGTGGCCACCTTCGCCGAGGACTTTGATGCCAGCGTGCTCGTGAATGCACCGGCATGGGCCTTCGTGGCCATAGGCCTTGTGCTCACCGCCCTGATGCAGAGCAGCTCCGCCACGGTGGCGATACTGCTCACCGCACTGTACGCGGGTCTGTTCGATTTCCGCGAAGGCGCTCTGGCCATCGTGGGCAGCAATGTGGGTACCACCGTCACCGTGTTCCTTGGGGCGATCGGCGGTACGGTGGTGAAGAAGCGCCTCGCCTGGTCGCACCTCTCCTTCAACGTCTTCGCCGCCTTGTTGGCCATCCTGGCGTTGCACCTCTACCTGAGGTTGGTCCATTCCATATTGGGCGATGATTTCGATCCTGTGATGGGCCTCGCGCTATTCCACACATTATTCAATCTGGTAGGTGTGCTGGTCTTCCTACCCTTCGTGGCGCGATTCGCCTCGCTGGTGGAAAGGTTGGTCCCTGAACATCTTGAGCGGCGCACACGCTACATCGGCGAAGTGGCCCCGGAGGTCACCGAAGCGGCAGTGGAGGGTGTTCGAAATGAAGTGAGGCAATTGATCCTGGAGACCATCGCTTTCCACCTGGATCTGCTGGACATCGAGACCCGGCTGGTATTGCCCGAGGGTACCCAGTTGATGGAACGCGACCGCTATGACACGTACACGGACCATTACAACGATCTGAAGGAATTGCAGGGTGAGGTCATCGCATATGTGACCCGTGTGGAGCGCAACGAACTCAGTCAGCATGAATCCCATGCGCTGAACAGGGCGGTACATGCCGCCAGGCTGGCGCTCTATGCGGCCAAGGGCCTCAAGGATGTGAAGGCCAACATCGATTCCTTCGAGGATGCCAATGCCTTCTTCGAGCGCTTCCATGGGCAGTTACGCAAGCGTGTGATGACCTCGCACATGCGGTTGGTACATACGCTTGAGGATGGTGTGCCGAAAGCCACCACCCTTGAACTGGCCGCCCTGTTGCGCCTTTTGGAACAGGATGATGAACGCGGCATGGCAGAAGTGGACCGTGCCGCACGGGAAGGTCAACTCAAACATTTCGATCTTAGCACGGCACTGTTGGTGAACCGCGCACTGGTGCAGAGCAGCCATGACCTGGTTCTGGCCGTGGCGGAGATCACCCTGCCACCCGAAGAATTCAAAACATTGGAGCGCGTACAGGATGTAGAGGAGGCCAGCGGGCGACCCGTAGGCTGACCATTAACAGTTCTTGGCGCTACCACGCCATGTCCCGATCGAACTTTTGCGCCCCCTGTCCATCTCACACTTACAATACACAAATCATGAAGACCCTGAAGGAACATTTTAGGCCACTGGTGCTGGTCGGCTCCATCCTGTTGGTGCCCTATGCCATGTCGCAGAACACCGCAGCGCAACAGACCGGGCCGAAGGAAGATCGGCTGACGCGCATGACATTGGAACTCGGGCTCTCACCCGAACAGGTGGAACGTATCCGGGCCATACATGAAGATCATGCGGCCAAGGTCGAAGGCCTGAAGGACCTGGAGGATAAGGACCAGCGGGACAGGGCGAAGAAAGAGGCACGTTCGGCCCAGCGCGAAGCCATCAATGCTGTGCTTACACCAGAACAACAGGCGAAGGCCGAAGTCCTGCGCGCCGAGCGCAAAGTGGCGAAGTCCCGGAAAAACCAGGCCGGCGAAAGGACCCATGACGAGCGTGCCGATATGCAGGTGCGCCGTATGACACAGGAACTGGGACTGAGCGGCGGGCAGAGCACCAAGATGAAAGGGATCCTGGTGCAACACATGCAACGGATGGAGGTGGCTGAACGCCTCGCGGATGAGGCGCAGCGCAAGGAGGCCATGGAACAGGTGAAGCGGTCCAAACAGAATGCGGTGAAGGCCATTCTGACGCCGGAGCAACGCGCACGTATGGAGGCCTTGAAGGCCGAACGCAAGGCGAAGAAGGAACATCGCCAAGGCAGGCAAGGCCCTGGCGACGGAAAGGGGAAGCCGGACAAAGGGCGCTGAACGACGGGTAGGATCAGCGTTTCAATGGGTCCGGGCAGATCCGGCCCTGGTGCTTGCGGGACCCCGGTCGCCACGGGGGCGATCGGCCAGGCTGGTATAGCCACCTATCTTGAGCGCGATGATGGCCTTCCTGACCTTCGCCATGCTGGTCATTCTTGCATGGCATGTCATCGCGCAGCTGCGCCGGGACATCCGGATCATGGAGCGGCTCTCCCCGCAGGGCTTGCTTCGATCGCCTCTGAAACGCGCCGGGATCGTATTCCTGTTATTGATCGTCGTTCCATTCTGCTTCGTCCGTTGCAGCGGCGCGGAGGGCTTGTTCTCGGGTTCAGGCCCTGTGGGTACGGGCACCATCATCCTCGTCTCCTTCCTCATCTCCTACACATGGTACCGCTACCTCACGTGGCTCGACCCATTCGAGCGTGAGGGCCGCGGCTGGGAACTGGCCGTCTTCATCGCGGGCTGTGCAGTGGTGTTCCTCGTTCAACCACTGTCCGACCTTTTGATACCAGCGCTCGGGCTCAGGCTCGATGGCACCTTCCTCAATGACTGGTGGTACTGCGTGATAGGCATCGGGCTGATCGAGGAAAGCGTGAAGCTTCTCCCCCTGCTGGCCATCCTGATGCTCACCCGCCAGGCCGATGAGCCCTTCGACCTGATCCTCTATGGAAGCATCAGTGCCCTGGCCTTCGCCTTTGTGGAGAACATCCAATACCTGGAAAGGACCGGGCTCTTCGCCGTGGGTGGACGGGCACTCTATGCCAGCGTGGCGCACATGTTCTTCACTTCCTTGATCGCATACGCAATGGCCCTCGCACGGCACCGGGGCCGTTCCATGGTGTTGCCCGGCCTCTTTGGCCTGTTGCTCGCCTCGCTGGCACATGGCTTCTATAACTTTTGGCTGATGGCCCCGGACAGGCCCCACCTGATCACCCTGGTCTTCCTCCTGGGCAGCATGCACCTGTGGGTGGCCATGAAGAACAACCTGGTGAACCTATCGCCACACTACCAGGCGCAGATGCGGCCCATGCCCATGATGTTCCGCTACCGCATCATCAATGCACTGCTTGCGATCTTCCTCTTCACCTATGTGATGAAGTTCCTGCTGGAGGATGAGCGTTCCGCGAACTTGCTGCTGACCGCACAGGGCACCACCATGGCCGCCACGCTGCTCTTCCTCGCCATCAGCTTCAGCAGTTTCCGATTCATCCCCGGCTATGTGGCACCGCTGCGTCCCAAGGGCGCGATCTGGCGTTTCCTCCTGCCGGTAATGCCCTGGGGCGAGGATCTCACCGGCCGGGGCCTGCTCCTGCGCATCCCGGAGAAGCGCTCCGATGCGCGCCATTACATGGCACTGCATCGCATGCTCCCCCTGCGTGGCACACTGGCCCAGCGGGTGATCATGGACGACGATCACGACTGGTACCTGTTCCGGCCGGAACGAACGATCCCCTTCGACGGTGCGCAGGGGGATGTGCTGATGATACGGCCCCACAGGGAGAACGACACCCTACCGGGGGACCGCTACGTGGTGGTGGTGGCCATGGCCTTCCACAAGCCGGCCTTGCTGCCTGATGGACGGGCACACAGGGATCAGTTGGAATTCGTGGGCTTCGTGCACGGCCGGCTTCTGTGAGTCCGGCGCATGGTCAGGGTTTCGCACCAAAGGGGATGTTCATGTCCACCCAGACCTTTACAAGCTTGCCGTCATGCCGGCCGGGTTCCCAACGTGGCATGGCCTCCACCACGCGTATGGCCTCTTCATCACAGCCCATGCCCAGGCCACGCCGGATCCGCTTCTCCAGTATCCTTCCCTCCTCATCCACCACGAACGCGATGCGGACCGATCCATTAACGTGGTGATCGATGGCCCCCTGCGGGGTGCGCACCGTACGGTCCAGAAAGCGCTTCAAACCCTTCTCCCCTTTGGGGAACACAGGCATGTGCTCCACCAGCAGGTAGACCTGCGCGGTGTCATTCATCATGGCGGGTCCACGCACGGGCAATTGTGCGGGCACGAGCTTGCGCCGCCCAGCATCGGAGGCGCTCTTCAACTCGGGTACGCTCTCCTGTGCTATGGCGGCCATGGCCAACGAACAACAGATCATCAACATTTTTCCACGCATGTTGCGAATTTACGCAGTACGCGGGGTCGCTGCCGCGATCGGACGTGAAGCAGGTCCACCGCATCAGGTGGACACGCTGTAGCACGGCTACCTTTGACTCTGCCCGCGTACAGTGGGCAGGAAACATCGGTCCATGAGCAACGTGTACTATCCTGACTACCTGCAGCTGGAGAAGATCCTGGGCGCGCAGGCACCCGAGAGCGACAGGCATGGCGTGAAGGCCCATGATGAAATGCTCTTCATCGTCATCCATCAAGCCTATGAACTGTGGTTCAAGCAAGTGCTGCATGAGGTGGGCAGCGTCATAGACATGTTCGCCGACCACCATGTGGACGACAATGGTGGTGAACTCAACATCGCGGTGCACCGCCTGGAGCGTGTGAAAACGATCCTCGATGTGCTGGTACATCAGATGGACATCATGGAGACGATGACACCGCTGGACTTCCTGGATTTCCGTGACCTGCTGCGCCCGGCGAGCGGATTCCAGAGCATGCAGTTCAAGATACTGGAGGCACGGCTGGGGCTGCGCATGGAGGAACGCTTCGGAAGGCAGTACTACACGAGCCAATTGAAGCCGGAGCACAAAGCGGAGATCGAGGCGCAGGAACAGCTTCCCACACTGCTGGATCTGGTGAACGCCTGGCTGGAACGCATGCCATTCCTGGACACCCGGTACTGGGACGCCGATGAGGAGCCCATTTTCGCACGGCTGGAGCAGCTTTACACCGGCACCTTGGTGAAGGGCGAGGAAGGCAATGCGGACTTGTGGCGCAAGCTGTTCGTCGCGGGCGACCCGACAAGACGCCTCTCCCCTGCCGCCTGCCGGAGCGCACTCTTCATCATGCTTTACCGGGATGAGCCCATCTTCCAGCAGGCCTTCCGCTTCATGCAGGCACTTCTGGATATCGATGAGGGACTGGCATCCTGGCGCGGCCGCCATATCAATATGGTGCACCGCATGATCGGACTGCGGGTAGGGACCGGTGGCAGCTCTGGCAAGTCCTACCTGAAGGGCGCCATGGGCAGTCACTACATCTTCAGCGAGATCGCCGACCTGAGCAGCTTCCTGTTCGAGCGGAGCAAACTGCCAACACTGCCCGCAACACTGAAACGGGCGGTGGGATTTGGGATCTAATGCATCGCATTGCGGATCCTTTCGCCCAACAGGGCACCAAGACCCGCCAGGATCGCACCAAGCGCAGCGGTGATCAATACCATGCCGGTGGCGCCGGTGCCGAAGAGCATGCCGATGCGTGTGGACAGGATCGACGCGTTGGCCACATCGATGCGCCAGGCGATGATGCCCCAAAGCAGCGCGCCGGCAAGCATTCCGGCCAGCAAGGCCTTCCAAGCGTCGGGCTTCAGCAGGAAACCCATGATGGCCGCCGCGAGTGACAGACTCCAGTACGGCGACCACAGACCCAGGATCCAGGCGAGGATCATGATGGAGACTGTTGTAGCGATGGTCCTCATGGTACAAGGTCTGTCAGGGGCATTCCCATTTCCTGGCCCTCCGAGGCGCTGCGCAGGAAGCGGACCTCGCGGTACACGCCCGAGTGCCACTCGGTAAGCAGATCGTCGTAGCGCCTGCTGCCGGGGTTGCCACTGATGCCGCCTGGTAGTTGGTACCAGGCTCTGGGCGGATCGCTCAGTTCCACCACGAAGCGCTGTGATGGGCCGTGAACGCCACGCTGCGCGTTGATCGCGGTGCCGCTGCCGTGCACCGGCAACATGTCCTTGCTGAATGGTGCGAGCAACGCCAGATGTGTCACCCGGGCATTGTTGTGGTCGCGCCAGAGCAGGGGTCCTTCCGCCACACGCTTCTCCAGCATGCGGATGAAGGCCATGAAGACCACCTCGCGCGCATCCACGTCCAAGGCTTCCTCCACCTGTTCGCGCAGCGTGCTGTCCGCCAGGATGCGGATGGTGTTGTAGGCCGTGGGTACCCCGATGGGATGCTCGGACTTCTGCGAAAGCGGCGCCCAAAGACTGTCACGCACACCATCGAACCATAGGTTGAAGAGCGTGGGTTCCTCACGATCATATCGGCTGTCGCAGTCCCAGGTCCGGAGCATGTGTAGCGTTGCGAGGGCCATGCTGTCCAGCGGCAACGTGTCCAGCAGGGGCACCAGCGCCTGCAGTCCCTCGACGGCTTTAAGGTCGAAGGCGCTCTGCTGGAGGTCCATCATGTCCTGCACATTGAACTTTCGCAGGCTGCCCAGCGCGGTATTGATGCTGCGGTTGCGATAGTATTCCAGATGATCATTGTGGAACCAATAGGGGTAGGACTCGTCCACGCTGTGCTGGTTGGCGCTGCTTACGAAACCTCTGGCGGGGTCTACCTGGGTGGCCGTGTGTTCAAAGGGGATCCAGCCCTGCCAGAGATGTGCGATGTCGGCGCCATCGAGAATGAAGCGGCCCTGCTCCTTCCATTTGTTGGGGAAGCGACCCTGCACACGCATGCTGATCCTCCCGTCCACTGTGGCGAAGACCCAGTTCTGGGCTGGTGCATGGAACCACCGCATCGCCTCCACATGGTCCGCATGGCCGCGCACCCGGTTGTTCAAGTAGAGCGCCTTTTGCGTGAGGTTGGCTTCATGCCCGGTCCAACGTAACGCCAGCGCATGTCCCGATGCCGATGTGACTGGTCCACTATCATGTACCACGGGGCCGTGCAACGTGATCCGCACTGTATCGACGACCTCAGCCTCGCCACGCACCTTGATCCTTTCCACGCGGTATTCCACTGGCGACCATTCCCCACCATGGAGGTACTTCACGCGCTTGTCATCCTGCCAGGTGATGCGGTACCAGTCGCGCGTGTCTCGCGGTGCGTTGGTCACACCCCAGGCCGCATGTTCATTGTGGCCGATGACCACCCCGCACGCGCCAGGAATGGTGAAGCCGAAGACCATGTGCTCCGGTGTGGACAGTTGGATCGGTATCCAGATGGGCGGGAAATTCAGGCCCAGGTGCGTGTCGTTCGCCAATAGCGGATGACCGTTCACGGTCCGGCTTCCATGCACCGCCCAGTTGTTGCTGCCGTTGGCCGGATCGCTGCGGTGCGCATCGACGTGGTAGCCGTTGAGCGGATCGTAGTCGGGCGGTGGGGCCATCGTTTCCGGGACGAATGACCAAATGCTGTCCGTGGGCACGGTGGGCACCATTCCTGGCGGCCGTGCCGGGAAGAGTAATTCGAAGAGGTCTCCGCCGAGAGCCGCAAGCGCATGGGTGTTCTCCGCGTCGCGATCCGAGCCACTGAGATTGTCGATCATGTATTGCTGAACCAGTGCCGATCGCAACGGGGACCAGGGCTCCGGCCGGTAGGCCAGCAACTTGTACTCCACGGGCAGGTCGCGATAACGCAGGGAGGCCAGGTGCTGGTTGTAGCCATCGGCATAGGCGTGTAGCGCGGTCTCCATCTCAGGATCATCCCGCATCGCCCTGGTACTGGCTTCGGCCCCGGTGAGCATTCCCTTGCGCCGCTTGTCGCGATCGAACTCCAAGGCCATTGGACCCAAGACCTCACTGAGACGTCCCGCCGCAGCGCGTGCTACGAAATCCAGCTGCCACAGGCGTAACATGGCCATCACGTGGCCCTGCACACGGTAGAGGTCGCTGTCGTTCGCGGCAAAGACGTGCGGGATGCCACTTTCATCCCATGCCACCTGCACCGGGGCAGACAAGCCCTTGATGCGGATCTCCCTGGGTGGCTGTTGCTCCACCGCTTCGGCATTGCGCCAGAAACCTTCCTGCGGGCTGATGAAGCGGCCCAGAGGTGGAAGTGGGGTCTCACCCACGGTGAGCCGGGTGCCCAGCGCGGCGTTGAGCGCCACGAAGATCAGCAGGAGGAATGCGGTTCCGATGCGTCCCATACGTGGTGCTCAGGTTCCGAATATCGCCGATCCGCGCTTCATGCCGGGCTCAGAGCGTGAACTTCTCCCGAAGAAGTGGCAGGGTCACCTTGGGGAAGCCATGGTCCAATAGCTGCTGCCGCAATGCACTTCGTGCAGCATCCACACCATGGATCAGAAAGAGGGTCCGGACCTCGGCGGCATCCTGGCATCCGAGAAAACGGATCAGCTCACCCCGGTCCGCATGGGCACTGTAAAAAGACATGCGCAGGATCGCGGCACGCACGGGTACCACCTCGCCGAAGATGCGCACCTCGTGCGCCCCATCAAGAAGTTCATGACCCAGGGTGCCGGGTGCGCAGAAGCCCACGGCCAACACTGCGTTCTCTGCATGCGGCAGGGCATGGAGCAGGTGGTGGCGCACACGACCGGCCTCCATCATTCCACTTGCGCTCACTACGATACAAGGGCCCTTGTACGCATTGATCTGCTTGCTTCTTTCCGGGGCACGCACGAACTCCACACCAGGAAAGCTGAAGAGGTCCGGGTCGCGGTGCAATTCCTCACGGACATCCTGCCTGAACAGGTGATCGTACTGTCGCACGATGTCCGTGGCGCTGATGGCCAGGGGGCTGTCCACGAATACGGGGATGCGCGGCAGGCGGCCCGCATTGCTCAGGCTGTTGAGCGTGTAAAGGATCTCCTGCGTCTTTCCGATGCTGAAGGCCGGGATGATCAGCTTGCCGCTGCGGTCGACACATACATCGGTCACATGGCGCAGCAGCTCCCCCTCGGCTTCCTCCATCGCCTGGTGGTCGCGGTCGCCGTAGGTGCTCTCGCAAAGGATCACATCGGCCTGTGGAAAGGTGGCAGGCCGGGGCAGCAGCCGGTCCGCATAGCGGCCTACATCACCTGTGTAGGTCAGCCGGAGCACACGCTCCCCGTCATCGATCTTCAGATGCACGGCGGCGCTGCCCAGGATGTGCCCGACTTCGGTGAAACGCAACTCCACACCGGGCGCGATCGTCATGGTCTCACCGATATCCGCCGTCTGGAAACGCTCCATCGCCGGGGGAATGTCACGCACGGTATAGAGTGGTTCGTGGCCTTCTTCCTTCCGGCCCTGCCTACGAGCACGCTTCCGGTCGTACATCACATCATACTCCTGGATGCGCGCGCTGTCCTCCAGCATGATCGCGCAGAGGTCCCGTGTGGCGGGGGTACTCCAGATGGGGCCGTTGAAACCATCGCGCACCAGGCGCGGGATCAGGCCACTGTGGTCGATGTGGGCGTGGCTGAGCACCAGCACATCGATCGAAGCCGGGTCGAAACCGAAGCGGCGGTTGCGATCCTTGCCACTGCCGTCGGCCAGCGCCTCCCCCTGGAACATGCCGCAGTCCAGCAGGATCCGGACCCGGTCCCCATCGCGGTGCGTCACTTCGAGCAGGTGCTTGCTGCCGGTGACAGTGCCGGCCGCACCATGGCAGGTAAGTTCGATGGGCATGTGTACAAAGAAAGGCGGATCGATCCACCAAGATGATGACATCCAACCCAGCGCGTGTACATCTTGATCCCCGGCATGCTTCTGGTGACCAACCCGCCACTGATCGATGCGGTCATTCGGATGGGACTATATTGGTGGCCTCCAAAACTCCGGTCGTCGATCATGCCGAGGAATGCAACCCTGCCACGTTCGGTGGCATTGATGGCGTTTTTCCTGTTCCTTCCGGCCGTACTGCTGGCCCAGCAGTACAAATTGCGCGGCACCGTGGTGGATGCCATCACAGGCGAAACGCTGATCGGCGCCACCGTGGTCCTGAAGGGGACCACCACAGGGTCGGTCACGGATATCGACGGACGTTTCGAGATCACCGTGAGCGAGTTGCCACCCTACACACTCGAGGTGAGCTACCTGGGCTACACCAACCTGACCATCGAGGTGAAGAGCCTGGATCAGAACCTGCGCTTCAAGCTAAGTACCGATCAGGTGTTGCTTCGGGAGGCTGAAGTCGTGGGCAGCCGCATCAGCGAGAAGCAGAAGCAGGCGCCGCTGACAGTGGAGAGCATGGACGTGATCGCCATACGCGAAGCGGCCAGCGGCGATTTCTATGAGAGTCTCGGTGCGTTGAAAGGAGTTGACATGGTGGCTGCCAGTTTCGGTTTCAAGGTGATCAACACCCGGGGCTTCAACAGCACGAGCCCGGTGCGCAGTCTACAGCTGATCGACGGTGTGGACAACCAGAGCCCTGGTCTGAATTTCTCGCTCGGGAACTTCCTGGGTGCTTCGGACCTGGATGTGATGAAGGTGGACGTGATCGCCGGGGCCAGCACCGCCTACTTCGGGCCGGGGGCTTTCAACGGTGTGATCAACATGACCACCAAGAGCCCCTGGATGTTCCCCGGCCTGGCCATAAGTGCCAAGGGCGGCCAGCGGGACATGCTCGAAGGAGCTGTGCGTTGGGCGCAGGTATTCAAGGACAAGGAAGGCAAGGACCGTTTCGCGTACAAGCTGAACCTCTTCGCTTTGCGCGCCGAGGATTGGTATGCGGAGAACTACGATCCCACCAGTGACTCCCCGACGGGCCGCAGGAACCTTGGCGGTTATGACGCCATCAACGTATATGGCGACGAGAATGTCACAGTGAACAACGACTTCACGCGCAACCAATTCGACCGACGGAACTATCCGGGCTTGGGGCTCTTCCTTCGGCCCGGCTACCGCGAGATCGATCTGGTGGACTATGGCACCAATAATTTCAAAGCAGGAGCATCACTGCATTACAAACTCACTGATAGCATCGAGATCATCGCTGCCAGCAACTACAGCCGGGGCAGCACCGTGTACCAGGGCGAGAACCGCTACCGGCTGGAGAACATCCAGTTCTGGCAGCAACGGCTGGAGATCCGCCAGGAGGGCAGGTGGTTCCTGCGCGGCTATCTCACCGGCGAGGATGCGGGCCAGACCTACGACATATTCACCACTGGCGTGCGCCTGCAAGAGGCCAGCGGACCCACGCGGGAATGGAACATCCGCTACTTCACCCTTTGGGAGGTTTGGGTGCGCCAGCAGCTGTTGCCCCAGGTGCCCGGATGGTTGAACACATCACAAGCCCTGGACCTTGGCTACAACGCGGAGACCTACGATGCCTACCTCGATGACTTCGTAGAGGAGAATTACGACACGTTCGCGAACTTCCACCAACTGGTCACCGACTCGGTGAACAACACCGACAATGTGCAACTCGATCCCGCCTACCTGGTGGGCACTGAACGATTTGATCAGAAGCTTGAGGAGATCAAGGGCAAGCGGTTCACCGAAGGTGGGTCACTGTTCTTCGATCGCTCAAGACTGGCGCATGCCATGGGCGAGTACCGCTTCAAGCCCGCTTTCGCCGAGGTGGTGGTGGGAGGCAACTTCCGCCAGTACATGCCCAACAGTGCGGGCACCATCTTCCGGGATACCGCCGGGGTGGTCATCCGTAATCGGGAATACGGCCTTTATACAGGTTTGGAGAAAACCTTCATGGAGAAAAAGCTGAGGTCCACCGTGACGCTACGGATGGACAAGAACCAGAACTTCCAGCACCTGTTCAGCCCCGCCGCCACATTGGTCTATGTGCCCAACGCGGACCGCACCTTCCGCATCAGCTTCAGCAGTGCCATCCGCAACCCTACCCTGGCCGATCAATACCTCTACTACAATGTGGGCCGTGCGATCCTGCTGGGCAACGTGGACGGTCAATTCGAGGCTGGCCAGGACAGCCTTGTGACCGTTTCCAGCTTCAATGCGTATCGCAGTGCCTCGCAACTGCTCGCCGGACTGGAGCGGCTTGAATACTTCAACATCGACCGGCTGCGGCCTGAGCAGGTGCGCACCATCGAAGTGGGCTACCGGGGCACCCATTTCGAGAAGTTCTTCGTGGACGGTGGCGCCTACAGCAGTTGGTACACCGACTTCATCGGCTACCTCATCGGGATCAATGCCAATTTCGACCCTGTGACGGGCTTTCCCGTAGGTGGCCTGCAAGTGTACAGGCTGGCCGCCAATGCCGCAGGGATGGTCCGCACACAGGGCGTGAATCTGGGGGTGAACTATTACCGCAAACGGATGACCTACGCGGTGAACTACAGCTACAATCAGTTGGTGAGCGGCGAGGACGACCCGATCATCCCGGCTTTCAATACTCCGCGGAACAAGTTCAACACAAGCCTCTCAGGACACGACATGAAGGTACCCTTCAGCGGCAAGCCCAACCTGGGCTGGGGTATCACCCACCGATACATCGAAGGCTTCGTCTTCGAAGGTTCACCGCAGTTCACCGGGCGCATCCCAAGCTACGATATGGTGGATGCACAGGTGAACGTGAAATTCCCCGAAAGACACCTTACCGTTAAGGTGGGCTGCAGCAACCTGTTCGGCCTGGTACCCCTGTTCGATCGCCGCGTGCCGGGCGATGAACGCCTTGACCGCGCATGGAACAACAATGTGCTGATGGTCTTCGGTGGCCCATACATCGGCAGGCTCGGGTACGTACAGTTGATCTATGAACTCGACAAACGCTGATCTGTACCTACCTTTAACCGAACAAACCCCCACCACGATCATGAAACGACCGTTACACTTGACCCTGGGAGTAGTGCTGATGGGTGTGGCCGCCACGGCCCCCGCGCAACGATACCTCTCCGAGGTGTTCACCGATGCACAGATCACGGTGACACCTGACATCATCTACGGTGTCAACATCGATTTCCTCACATCCAACCTGAGTTCGCCCCTGGTGCCTGCCAACATCCAGGAGTTGCAGACGGCCGTGGCCCTTGGTCAGCCCATCCCCGCGGCCTACTTCGACCCATCAGACCCGAGCACAGGCCTGAAAGTGACCAATCTGCGTTATGACCTTTACCAACCGGATCAATCGATCGATAGCGAGACCACCCGCCCGCTAGTGGTCTACCTGCACACAGGCAACGCATTGCCACCACCCCTGAACGGAAGCCCGAATGGCCGCCGCACGGACAGCACGGCGGTGGAGATCTGCAAGCGCATGGCACGCCGTGGTTACGTGGCCGCCAGCATGAGCTACCGTCTGGGTTGGAACCCGCTGGCACCCACGGAAGAGGAGCGCCGCGCACAACTGCTCAATGCCATCTACCGCGCACTGCACGATACGAGGCAATTCATCCGGGGGGCGAAGGAGACCGCCGACAATGGCAACCCGCACGGTATCTGTGGCGATCGCATCATCGTGCTGGGTGAAGGAACGGGCGGCTATATCGCGCTGGCCAATGCCACCCTGGACAAGCCCGCTGAACTCTTCATCGAAAAGTTCCGCCCCGACCCATTCGACCCCACCACCAGTTACGTGGATACGAACCTTGTGGGTAACCTGGAAGGCTTCGGAGGACTGCTCAACCTGTACAAGGATAATGGCTATACCTACCATTCACAGTTCACCGCGAACATGGGTGGTGCCCTGGCCGATAGCAGCTGGCTGGAACCAGGCGACGGACCCATGGTGTGCTTCCATGCCGCATTCGACCCCTTCGCCCCCTTTACCGAAGGCATCGTGATCGTACCCACCACCGGCGGTCCCGTAGTGCCCGTACATGGCCCGAACCTCTTCCTACAGCTCGTGGACCAGTACAACAGTAACATGAGCTTCGCGAACTTCCCCAATGCCGATCCATACACCATCGCTGCCCGCAGTCGCTATGGCAACACCTATAGTGGGGTGACGGTGAACACCAACGTCGAAGGGCTGAATGTCTTCCTGCGCCCGCGGTGGCCATCGCCCGCCAGCGATGAGGCAAGCCCCTGGCAATTTTGGGACCCCAACCACCCCCTGGCACTCACCGAAGTGGCACCAGGCATCACTGCCCACATGGCATCCATGGCCAGCAACCCGGATATGAGCCCGCAAAAGGCACGTGCATACATCGACACGATCATGGGTTACCTCAATCCGCGGATCTTCGCCGCGCTGAGTTTCAACGACCCCTGCCTGTGGGTGGGCATCGAAGATGAGGTCGCACCCCCTGCGGATGTGTCCGTCTTCCCAAATCCTGCCAGCGACCAGATCTTCATGGTGAGCATGAACGGCAATATCCGTTGGTACGAGGTCTTTGACGTGAACGGCCGCCTGATACGCACCGCAACGGTGAACAGTGATCGCGTGGTAATGGACCGTGAAGGACTCCTCGCTGGGGTGTATCTGATCAAGCTCCACTTCGCCGATGGCGACCTAGTGCGCAGGGTGGTCCTGGATTGAACATCGCTTACTATTCCTTGGAAAGGGTCACCCTCACGGTGGCCCTTTCTTTTTCATGCATGGTGAAGTGCGATACGTACATTCGACGGAACAATTGACTTGACATGAAGCGCATGACCATCACCGGCATGATCATGGCCACGTCGATGTGGTCAGGCGCCCAGCAACGTTATCTCCACGAATTCTTTTCCGATGCGCAGATCGGCGTGACCACGGATGTCGCTTTCGGCATCAACGTGGAGATGATGCTGTCCCCCTGGCTGTGCCCTACGCTCGCATCTGAAATGGCCCTGCTGCAACAACTCACCGATGCGGGCACCGGCTATCCGGACCACTTCTTCATCCCCGGCGACCCGGGATCGTGCGTGAAGTTGAAGGCGCTGCACATGGACATCTACGCGCCGCTCTCGCAAGAGGACCCCTGTACGGACCGACCCGTGGTGCTGGTGATCCACGACGGCTTGTGGCTGCCGGTGCCCAATACCTGGCATCCCTATGGCATGCGCACGGACAGCAGTGTGGTGGAATGGTGCCGCAGGCTGGCACGGCGCGGTTATGTAGTTGCCGCGATCGATACGCGCCCAGGTTGGAACCCGCTCGGTTGGACCGTGGAAGACATCCGCTGGTCTTATTACAACGCGCTCTACCGCACCATGCAGGATACCAGGCAGGCCATACGCTGGCTGGCCGGCACCGCCAACGCCAGCGACCCATACGGCCTGGACCCTGAGCGCATGGCCGTGATGGGTGTGGGCTACGGTGGGCGCACCGCGCTGGCCACCGGATACTGGGACCGGACAGAGGAACTGCACAGCGGGCAATTGCTCATGGATCCGGACGATCCCAACAGCAGTTACATCGACACCCTGCTGGTGGGAAACATGCAAGGCGAAGGCGGCCTGCTCAACCTGTACAGGCCGGATGGTGTGACGGCCGCAGTGCGCTGTGTGGTGGGCCTTGGTGCCAACCTGCCGGACACCTTGTGGATAGAACCCGGTGACGCGCCCCTGGTGGCCTTTCATTGCGTGGCCGATCCCTTCGTGCCCTTCGATCATGCACCCATCATCGCACCCGGGCTCGCCGCATACATGATGCACTCCCACGGTTCAGAAGTGCTGGTCAGGCGTAACAATGTGGTGGGCAACAACGCGCTCTTCACCGAGATACCCGGTGGCGACCCCTACACGGACCGCGCGCGGATACTGTATGGCACCGAGGTCTGGGGCGAAGCCATCTCTCCAGCCGATCATGCCGAAGGACTCTTCCCCGTGGTGCGCCCCCTGGTGCCCGACCACGATCACGAAGCGCATCCCTGGCATTGGTGGGACCCGCAGAACCCGAACGCACAAATGGAATACTTGCCGGGGGTCACGGTGCATGAGTTGGCCCTTCTGAACAACCCCGATATGAGCCCGGAGAAGGGCAGGGTGTACGCCGACACCATCTTCGGCTATCTCTCCCCGCGCCTCTTCCTGGCCATGGACCTGGCCGCGTCCTGTGGAGTGGCCGGTATGGAGCAGGTCGATCGACCACCGGCAGTGTCCGTCTTCCCTGTTCCGGCCAACGATGCCATTCAGGTGATCGCGGAAGGTTCACGCATACTGCGCATAGAGATCCAGGATGCCATGGGGCGCATGTTGCGACAGCTGGACGTCAACGCCGATCGTATCAGCTTCCCACGACAGGACCTATCCGCCGGGACCTATCTGATGCGGTTGTTCACCACCGATGGTATGGTCGTGCGGCGCGTCATTCTGCAATAGCAGCACGGCCACCGTTCCTTTGTGCCATGGACCGCATCACCGAAAGTAATTCCCGCTACGATGATCTTGAGCGGATGTCCACCGCCGAACTCCTGAACCACATCAACGCCGAGGATCGGACCGTACCGGATGCCGTGGCCAAGGCGATCCCCGCGATCGAAGCTTTCGTGGAAGCGCTCGCCGGACGTATGGAGCGCGGCGGGAGATTGTTCTACCTCGGCGCGGGTACCAGCGGCCGGCTTGGCATCGTGGACGCCAGTGAATGTCCGCCCACCTTCGGCGTACCCCATGGTATGGTCTTGGGATTGATCGCAGGTGGGGATGGGGCGATCCGCATGGCCGTGGAATTCGCCGAGGATGATGCCGCACAAGGTTGGAAGGACCTGCAGGAGCACCACATCGGCGGGGACGATACCGTGGTCGGGATCGCCGCGAGTGGCACCACTCCTTATGTGATCGGCGCCCTGGGAACATGCAACGAACAGGGCATCCTTACGGCCGGCATCACCTGCAACCCCGGCAGCCCCGTGGCCGCCCTGGCGCGGCATCCCATCGTGGTGGCCGTGGGTCCCGAGTTCGTTACCGGCAGTACGCGCATGAAGAGCGGCACCGCACAGAAACTGGTGCTCAACATGATCAGCACCTCCGTCATGATCAAGCTGGGCCGTGTGAAGGGGAACCGCATGGTGGACATGCGATTGAGCAACAACAAACTGATCGACAGGGGCACGCGCATGGTGATGGAGGCCCTGCACGTGGACGAGACGGTGGCCCATGAGATGCTCCGCCACTACGGTAGCGTGCGACGCGCGATCGAGGCTGGCCATTCCCTGTGATACAGGCCGCGCGCCAGGCACACATCTTTGCACCGCGATAAAGCCGGTGGCGTGGACCACCGGCTTGGCAGGACCGGTATGCACAACATTGAACCTTACTGGAACTGGCGTCACAAGTACAGCGCCGAGGAGGACGAGCGTTCACCCTTCTTTGGCCGGGAGCACAGCGAGATCTACTTCACACATGCGGTGTACGACCACGCCATCCATCCGCAGTGGGACGAGATCGGCAGCGAAACACTGTATGTGAAGGTCCTCTTCGCGGATTATGAGGATGGCTTCGCGATCATCGAGTTCATCGGCGAATGGAACGATCTGCTGGGCAACGACATCATGTTCCTGAAGCGCGACCACATCGAACCGATGATGGACCAGGGGATCCGCAAATTCATCCTCATCGGCGAGAACGTGCTGAACTTCCACAGCAGCGACGAGGAGTATTACAACGAATGGTTCGAGGAGGTTGCCGACCGCGATGGTTGGATCGCCCTGCTCAACTTCCGCCCGCATGTTCTGCTGGATATGCAGCACGCAAACATCGACCAGTATTTTCTGCTGGGAGGGCAACTCAATGCATTGCAGTGGCGCACCTGGGAGCCTGAATTCCTCTTTGAGAAGGTGGAGGGTATGGTGTTGCGCCGGCTGGGCGCATGATCAACGCGATCGCAGCATTCCCCACACCACCCGGTCGATCGGCAGGGTCACAGCAGCCTCCGCTGGTGTATCCACGGACAACCAGCGGAACACCTCCTGATCATCCGGCCCGGTGATCCCATGGAACGCTTCATGCACCACCGGGATGGCCCCTGGATCGGCCACGCGGAAAGTGAAGTACACGCTCACCACCTGCATGGGTGTGTCGTGGAAAGCGCTCTGCTGGAAGAAGTCGGTGGTGTAGAAATGCACTACATCCAGTGCCTCCATCCCGATCTCCTCGCGGATCTCGCGCACCAGGCAATCCCGCAGTCCTTCGCCGAATTCGAGTCCGCCCCCGGGGAACTTCGTCACCAACCTGCCTTTGATGCATTCATCGGCCACGAGGATCTTTCCATCATGTATCAGCAGGCCGTATACACGTAGAGTAAGCATTGGCATCAAGCGGACAGAAGACCGGGTCCAGGTTTTCTTGCACGCAACATCTCACGCTTCCCCGGCGGTCCGGGCAGGCGCTCCACGGTGAAGCCTGCCGCCTGCATCGTGCGGCGCACCGATCCCTTGGCACAATAGGTCACAAGCAGGCCGCCTGGTCGCAGCGCGCGGTACATGCGTTGGAACACTTCGGGCGTCCACATCTCCGGTTGGCGCATGGGTGCAAAGGCATCGAAGTACACCACGTCGAAGCCGTGTTCCTCCCCGAAGTTCTGCACCGGGGTGGATCGCCGTAAGAACGCGAACCCTCCATCCTCAGCGAACTTCTCCCCTTCCAGTCCGGTCATCAGCCGGATGTAAGCACCAGACAGATCCGGACGGCCCAGTTCGTCGCAATGACCCAGGGTGCGCAGTACTTCAGCATCCAGGGGTCGCGGCTCCAGTGCTGTGTAACGCACCGCACACTTTCCCTCCAGGCAGTGGATCCACGTCAGGAGCATGTTGAGCCCGGTGCCGAGCCCCACTTCAAGCAAATCGACGCGTTCCCTGCCACATGCTTCAAGCCCGGCGCGAAGGAAGACATGCGCACTCTCACTCACCGCGCCATGGCGACTGTGGAAGAGCTCGCCCACCTCCGTGTGTCGCAGGGTGAGGGAGCCGTCTCCGGTGCGCTGTGGCGTATAGAGCGAATGCGTGATGGACATGCGGCCGGGAGCGATCCGGTCCGCGAAGCTACAGGGGCAGGGAGGAGCCTACCGCGCTGGTGTGGCGGTATCCTCGCGATCCACGGTGAAGGAAACACGATAGATATCATCCTCCCCATGACCACCGGCACGCACGGAGCTGAACCAGCCGGTACTGCCGTCGGGCGAAAGCACGAAGAAAAGGTCATCGTCCGGCGAGTTGATCGGCCATCCCAGGTTCTCCGCTTTGGTCCAACGGCCATCCACCAGCATGCTGCGGAAGATGTCGTAGCCACCCATGCTGTCGTGACCCTTGCTGCTGAAATAAATGGTGTTGCCATCGGCGGTGACGAAGATCCCATCCTCATCATACATGCTGTTCACGTCCGGACCGAGATTCTCCGGATGGCCCCAATCGTTGGTGCTCTCATCCCAGCGGGCCCGGTAGATGTCCTGCCCGCCCACCTGCTCGTCCGGGCGGTCACTCACGAAGTAGATCCATTTCCTGTCGGCGGTGATCCAGGCACTGCTCTCGTGATGCTTGGTGTTGATGTGGGCACCCAGCGGTACAGGTGTATCCCAACCCTGGCCGTTCCAGTTGCTCTGGTGGATATCACCGTTGCCCTTGTCGTCCCGGTAGAGCAGCATGGTCGCGCCATCCGTGGTAATGCATACGCTTGCATCATTCCCCGGTGTGTTGACCGGTGCCGGGAGGGCGGCGGCCATACTCCATGTCCCATCGACCAGGCTGCTCGTAAGGATATCCTCGTAGTATTCGCGGGTGGCCTTGTTCACCTTCGCATCAGGACCGGGCCGGCGTGAGGTGAACCACAGTGAGGTCCCATCCGCGGATGGCAACACCCCATAGTCCGCGAACAACGAATTCACCGCCTCCCCCAGATTCTCCACTTTGACATCGCCTGGTCTTCCGGCGATCCGCTGGCCATTCCTGCACTCGGCGATGCGCTTGTTGGCCATGCCATAGAGCGGGTCATCCCCCTGTTGGGGCACGTAGGACAATCGGTGCTTTTCGAAGGCGGCGACGGCCTCTTCCCACTGTGCGTTCAGTTGGTGTGCATATCCCACCAGGAAGTGGATGCGCTGGAGGTCCGCCCCATGGTCACGTGCCTTGAGGAAATAAGGCAGGGATCGTTCTCGATGCGGGCCATTGAGATGGCAAAGACCCATCTTGAAGTTCAACTCAGCATTATCGGGCATCAGGGCCAGGGCCTCGGAATAGATCGTTTCAGCATGTATGAACTCGAGAACGCCATGCTGAGCATGTTTATCGGCCTTTCGGGTCAACTCCTGCACGCGCTTCACCAGGGCGGGATCCTGCGCAGTGGCGGAAGAGATCGCCATGGCAATGGTCATCAAGAACATCAAGGCCGGTGTCGGCTGGGGCATGGTGGTTCCGGTTTCGTTGAATGGTCCATTCTTGAAGGCGCTGTTCATACGGCATAGAACACACAGGGTTTCCCTCCGCAATGGCTTGGTAGCTTTGGCCCCCGCGCGGTGCAACAGAACCACCCGCGCCCCCGATCATGGCCAAGAAAAGTGACAGAAGCATCCTCACCAGTGCGTCCATGGCGTTCCTGGAACGCTATCTCAACAACCCCTCACCCACCGGCTTCGAGAGCGATGGGCAGAAACTGTGGCTCGAATATGCCCGTCCCTTCATGGACGACCATTTCGTGGATCCCTATGGTACGGTGGTGGGCGTGATCAACCCCGACGCACCTTACAAGGTGGTGATCGAGGCACATGCGGACGAGATCGGCTGGTACGTGCATTACATCACCAAGGAAGGCTTCATCTATGTGAAGCGGAATGGAGGAAGCGACCATCTCATCGCCCCGAGCAAACGGGTGAACATCCATACGGACAAGGGCATCGTGAAGGCTGTGTTCGGCTGGCCCGCCATCCATGTCCGCAACGGCAAGACGGAGGTGTCTCCCACCACGGAGAACATCTTTCTGGACTGCGGCTGTGCCAGCAAGGAGGAGGTGGAGAAGATGGGCGTGCATGTGGGCTGCCCGATCACCTACGAGGATGAGTTCATGGTCCTCAACGGCAAACATTGGGTGGGCCGTGCGTTGGACAACCGCATCGGAGGGTTCATGATCGCCGAGGTGGCGCGTTTGCTGAAGGAGAACCGTGTGAAGCTGCCCTTCGGACTTTACGTGACCAACAGTGTGCAGGAGGAAGTGGGCCTTCGCGGTGCGGAGATGATCGTGGAGCGCATCAAGCCGGACCTGGCGATCGTGACGGATGTGACCCACGACACGCAGACCCCCATGATGAACAAAATGCTGAGCGGCGACATCGCCTGCGGCCAGGGACCTGTGATCAGCTATGCGCCGGCGGTGCACAACAATGTGTTGCGCCATATCGTGAGGACGGCCGAGAAGGAGAAGATCCCCTTCCAACGGCTGGCCGCCAGCCGCGCCACGGGCACCGACACCGATGCCTTCGCCTATGGCAACGCGGGCGTGCCCAGCGCGTTGATCAGTCTGCCGCTGCGGTACATGCACACCACGGTGGAGACCGTGCATCGGAAGGATGTGGAGCAGGTGATCCGCCTGATCTATGCCAGCCTGCGTGGCCTGAAGTCCGGCCAGGATCTCCGCTACTTCAAATAGGCCAGCGCCACGCGGCCATGCGCGCCACCCTGAACGACAACGCCCGCGAGGCCTTCCAGTTCCTGATGATCGGGGCCGGGCTGGTACTGGTGGGGCGCGGCCTCTACTGGGCTGCAGGACGGTGGTGGCAGGACGGCGACCCGACCGCCCTCGCGCGTGCCGCAGGGATATTCCAAGATGGATACCTGGTGGGAAACGACACTATGGTGGCCGGTGGCGCCGGGATCGGAGGAAGGCTGGCCCTGGCGGCCGTGATGGCGCTCGCCTGCGGTGGCTTGCTGGCCCTGGCAGGTGGCGGCATGGCAAGGCTTGCCCGCCGCTCACCCTTGCATGTGGCCGTGCGATGGGCCCGGGCCGGCCTCCTGATCGCGGGCATGTGGGGAATGTATGCGGCGCTTTTCCTTCCGCCACGTAGCACCCGCTGGACGGAGGAAGGTCCCGTGCTGCGCGAACGGCCAGCCCTGCTTGGCGAACTAAGCCTGCCGTGGCCAGCACGGGATCTCATACTGCCATGGCGCTCCATCGGATCGATACATGCGCGATCCATCGCCTCCTCCTTCCAGGGATGTGGTACAATGGAACAGGTGATCGCCACTTCTCCGGATGGTGACCATGTCCTGGCGGCGATCGCACCAGCGGGCAGCGACTGCGAAAGTGCCAGGGGCGATGCGGCCGCCAATGCACATGCCCTGGCCGCCCTCCTCGAGACGGAACGCATAGCCCGCACCTATTGACCGGGAGCGCACGTTGCGTCTAATTTTCGGCCTCCTTCTCCCATGCGCATCCGATTCATCAAAACCGCCGACACCTACCCATTGCGTTTGATGGTGCTTCGGCCTGGCGGGACCATCGAGGACCTGCACTGGGCCAATGACCGGCTGGAAGGGTCCTTTCATCTGGCAGCACAGATCGGAGAGCATCGGATCGCCGTGGCTTCCTTCTACCCCGAGAAACATCCCGCACTGAACGGATGGAAACAATTCCGCCTGCGCGGCATGGCCACCCACCCCGAATTCCAAGGACAGGGAGCGGGGCGGCGTCTGTTGGAATTCGCACTGGACCACCTGAAAGCCCGGCATGTCGACCGGCTGTGGTGCAACGCACGCCTGGTCGCATTGCCATTCTATGAGAAGCTCGGTTTCGTCACCATCGGTCAGGAATTCGACATCCCGGGCATCGGTCCGCACTATGTGATGCACCGCGCGGTCGACGTGGCTTGAATGGATAGCGTTGGTGGCAGGTACGATGGGAAGCGGCCCGATCCCGTGGCAACTACGACCTTCACGCGCCAGAAGCTCTGCCGCTTTAAGACATGCCCCAGCGTGACCGCATCGTGCTCATCGCATTCGTGGCGGCGAACCTGCTGCTGAAGTTGCTGTGGCTGGGCCGGAATGAACTGGCACATGACGAACCCTTCACCGTGTATTGGGCCTTCCGCCCATGGAGCGAGTTCCTTGGCATGCTGGGTACGGAGAACAACCCGCCGTTCTACTTCTTGTTGATACGGCTTTGGGCCACCGTTTCACCATTGGATGCTGGCTGGCTGCGTCTTCCATCCGCCCTGTTCAGTACGATGGCGGTATGGCCCCTGTACCTGCTCGGCCGACGCTATGGGGGTACGATCACCGCGATCACCGCTGCGGTGCTTTTCACCCTCAGCGCTCACCACTATGGCTTCGCACATGAGGTGCGTTCCTATGCGCTATTCACACTGCTCACCGTCACCGCCTTCTGGCAACTCATGCGCATGACGGATGACCAGCCCCGCGCCACCTTCTGGCTGGCCATGGTGAATGTGCTGTTGGTGTACACGCATTTTTTCGGATGGGTCGTGATCGGACTTCAGGCCTTGTGCGTCCTGGGTCTGAAAGAGATGCGTCCGCGATCGCGGATATGGGCCGGGATCGCAGCAGTGACGGTGCTGGCCTACCTGCCCTATGCGTGGATCTTCTTTCAGCGGGCCAGCGAAAGTCTTGGTGGTACCTGGCTCACCGCACCAACTCCCGAGGAGGTGTACAACATGGTGTGGCGTTGGAGCAACGCACCGGTGATCGCGGTGGCCCTGCTGGCGTTGATCACCATCACGCTGGTGCGCAGGCGAATGCAGGGCGCCGGCTTCGGACTGGCGGCAATTTGGACCATGGTGCCGCTGTTGGGCCTTTTCATTGTATCCCATTGGGTACCTGTGTACCTGGACCGTTACCTGGTCTTTGCCGCACCGGGTTTCGCGCTGCTTGCCGGCTTATGTGTGGCCACGTTACCAGGACGTACCGCCCCGGTCGCTGCAATGGTGCTAGCCATAGGCATGGCGGTCACCTTTCAACCATGGCGTGGCAATGGTCTGCACCCCAGTGCGGTGGTAATGCAGGCCGAGGCATGGCAGGGCACTGGCCCGGTGCTGCTGCAACCTCCCTATTACGACCTGACCTATGCCTGGCATCTGGACCCGGAGTTGTTCCGGAGAACAGAGGATCTCCGCTCGGCCCTTGCACACCGCGGCATCCATCCACTGCACACGGCGGAAGACCTGCCTGCCGGCCAGCGCCTTTGGGAGACCGTGGTATGGGTGGATGCCTGGGCCGAAATGACCGACCCGCAGGTCACAGTGAAGCGTGCCTTGCAGGAGGCCTACCTCCGCGCGGACAGTGTGGAGGCGACACAAAAAGTGTGGGTGTACCGCTTCACCCGGAAGTGAGACCCAACGCTTCGTCACAGGATACCACCGTTCATGGATCGGTGGATGGAACGTCCCGGCACTGGACGACATTTGTGGAAACTTACAGCAGCTCATGCGAACCAGACCGCCTTTCCACCATTCAGTTCCTTTCATTGCCGCAGTTGTGTTGATGCTCTCCGCCTGCGGAGAGACCAAGGACACCCCAATGGCCGATGCACCACCACCACGCGTGGACATGAAGGACTTCTTCAAGAACCCGGAGAAGGCCAGCTTCCGCATCAGCCCGGATGGAAAATACATCAGCTACCGTGCCCCATGGAACAACCGCATGAACATCTTCGTCCAGGAGCGTGGCAGTGCGGAACCTGTGCAGGTGACGCATGATACCATCCGTGACATCGGAGGCTACTTCTGGAAAGGCGACCGCATCATTTACAGCCGCGACATCAATGGAGATGAGAATTATATCGTGTTCAGCGCGTCCATTGACGGGGGTGATGTGAAGGCCCTGACACCTGAACAAGATGTACGCGCCGGCACTCTGGATGTATTGCACAACATCCCGGGGCATGAGCAGAACATCCTGGTGCAGATGAACAAGCGCAACCCGCAGGTCTTCGATCCCTATCTGGTGAACGTGAATACCGGTGAGATCAAGGCGATCTACGCGAACAACGAGAATTTCGAAGGTTGGGATACCGACCACACCGGCACGATACGCCTCGCATACAAGACCGACGGCACGGATCAGGTGATCTATCATCGGACTTCTGAGAAGGAGCCTTTCACCGAGATCATGCGCACCAGCTTCAAGGACAGCTTCCGTCCACTGTTCTTCACCTTCGACAACAAGAACATCTTCGCCAGCAGCAACCTGAATGGAAGGGACAAGATGGCCATCGTGGAGTACGACCTTGCAGCAGGCAAGGAGACACGCGAGATATTCGCCAACAAGGACTATGATGTGTACGGCATGAGTTACAGCCGTAAGCGCAAGGTGCCCACCATGATCACCTGGACCGGTGCGAAGGAGCAGCGGCATTTCCTGGACGCGGAGACCGAGGCGCGATACAATAAGGTGGCGGGCCAGTTCAACGACCTGGAATACTGGTTCTATGGCGAGGATGATGAGGAGAGCACATTCATGGTCTGGGCTGGTAGCGACCGTGACCCGGGCACCTACTATTTCTATGACAACAGCACGGGCGAGTTGGAAAAGGTGGCTGCGCTGCGCCCTTGGATCGATCCCGCGCAGATGGCCGAGATGAAGCCCATCCAGTACCAGAGCCGCGATGGCCTTACCATACATGGATATCTCACCCTGCCCAAGGGCCGCGAAGCGAAAGGCCTGCCGGTGGTGATCAATCCACACGGTGGTCCGTGGGCCCGCGACCAATGGGGCTTCAACTCCGAGGCGCAGTTGCTGGCCAATCGAGGCTATGCCGTGCTACAGATGAACTTCCGGGGAAGCACCGGATACGGGCGTCAATTCTGGGAAGCGAGCTTCAAGCAGTGGGGCCGTGCCATGCAGGACGACATCACCGATGGGGTGAACTGGCTGATCGCTGAAGGCATCGCCGACCCCGACCGTGTGGCCATCTATGGCGGCAGCTACGGAGGGTACGCCACACTCGCCGGGATCACGTTCACCCCGGAACTGTACGCTGCGGCGGTGGACTATGTGGGCGTGAGCAACTTGTTCACTTTCATGAACACCGTACCCCCCTACTGGGAGCCCTTCAAGAAAATGATGTACGAGATGGTGGGCGATCCGGTGGCGGACAGCTTGATGATGCGTGCGGCCTCTCCGGTATTCCATGTGGATAAGATCCAGTGTCCGCTGTTCATCGCACAAGGTGCCACGGACCCCCGCGTGAACAAGGATGAAAGCGACCAGGTGGTGGAGGCGCTGCGTGCCCGTGGCGTGGAAGTGCAGTATATGGTGAAGGATAACGAGGGACACGGTTTCCATAACGAGGAGAACCGCTTCGAATTCTATGACGCCATGGAGCGCTTCCTGGACGAACAAATCGGCAGCGGCTATAAGGCCAAGGATAAAGCGGCCTGATCACGAGCGTCGAGATCGATCGGAAGGCGGCCATAAGGGCCGCCTTCCTGCGTTCTTGGGCACGTGTCCAGAACATACCTTGCCACATGTCCATCACAGAGTTACTGCGCAGCGAGGCCATTCGGAGATTGGAGGAAGGCCGCACACGCATCCACCGCTGCCTCGATCTACTGGGCGGGAACATGGCCTGGCATCGCTACAACACAAACACGCCGGCCGTTGGCAACCTGGTGCTGCACTTGTGCGGCAATGTTGAGCAATGGATCAATGCCACCCTGGGCGGGTTCCCGGACCAGCGCGATCGCGATGCCGAGTTCGAGACCAGAGGACCCGTACCGATCTCTGAACTGAAGTCCAGGCTTGATGATACGCTGCGACATGCCACCACCACGATCGAAGGGCTGAGCGAGGCCGACCTTGCGCACACCTGGGCGGTACAAGGCTATCGGGAGACCGGGGTGGCGATCCTGGTACATGTGGTGGAGCACTTCAGCTACCACACAGGACAGATCACACTGCACACCAAACTGGCGCTGGACATGGACACAGGCTGGTATGCGGACCATGATCTGGGTGCCAAGGGTTGAGCGGCAGACAAATTTTTTCGCACCCGGGCACCGGATCCCTTGCGGGCAACGTCACGTGAACGATCCGTTCACGCAGGCTGTTAGGGATACCATGGAAGACCCTAAGCATCAGGCTTTCGTGAACGAACATTGCCTTAACTTGCCGAACCTGCCAAGGAACCCATACCCTATGAAGACAAAACTCCTTCTCTCCACGGCCTTTTCCTTCTGCCTGCTCGCCCCTGTCCGAGCCCAGGTCATCATCAATGAGGTGACCATGTCCAACTGGACGCTGATCACGGACAATTTCGGGAATTACCGGGATTGGGTGGAACTGTTGAACACCACAGGCGCCCCCGTGGATCTTGGAGGCTGGTACCTGAGCGACAGCCAGAATAACAACACCAAGTGGCAGTTCCCTGCCGGAGCGTCCATACCGGCTAATGGCTACCTGATCGTGTGGTGCTCCGGTGATGACGTATCCATCGGGAATGTGCACCACACCAATTTCCGCTTCAACCAGACCCAGGCGGAACGTGCGGTGCTGACCACTCCGGGTGGCACCATCGTGACCAATTTCCAATTCGAGCAGCGCATCAAGGAGAATCACAGCTGGGGCCGCACCACCGATGGCGCCAATACCTGGTCGGTCTTCACCACCCCCACCCCAGGCGCACCCAATGTGAACCCCAGCATCTACTACGCCGCCATGCCGGTGTTCAGCCAGCCAGGTGGGTTCTACGGTGGTCCGGTGAGCGTGAGCATTTCAAGTCCGGACACCGATGTTCAGATCCGGTACACACTGGATGGTTCCACACCTACAGCCGCCAGCACCCTCTACACCGGCCCCATCAACATCAATACCACCACGGTACTGCGCGCTACGGCCTTTTCTACGACCCCGGGGGTACCTCCGAGTTTCACAGAATTCTTCACCTACTTCATCAACGAGGAGCACACCCTGCCGGTCTATTCCGTGGCAGGCGATGCGGACCTGTTGAACCTGATGAATGGCAATGCCGGTTTGCGCCCCATCTGCACCGCCGAATATTATGGGGAGGATGGCCAGTTGCGCGATAAGACCGTGGGTGATGCGAACAAGCATGGTAACGATTCCTGGGCCTATGGCCAACGTGGGATCGACTTCATCTCCCGCGACCAGTTCGGTTATAATGACGGCTTTCATTACCCCATCTTCCGCACCAAAACGCGTGACCAGTACCAGCGCGTGATGTTCAAGGCCGCCGCGAACGACAACTATCCCTTCTCCGGAGGAGCCCATGTGCGCGATGCCTTCGTGATGGCCCACAGCCAGGTATATGATCTCTATGTGGACGAGCGCAGCCATGAACCCTGTGTCTTGTACATCAATGGCCAGTACTGGGGCGTGTATGACATCCGCGAAAAAGTGGATGACCCGGATTTCACCGAGTACTATTACGACCAGGGGCGCAATGACCTGTACTTCCTGAAGACCTGGGGCGGCACGTGGGAGGAATACGGCCAGGGACAGGCCATGGCCAACTGGAATGCCCTGCGCAACTATATCGAGACCAACGACATGGGCGACGAGGCCGCGTGGGAGTACGTGAAAAGCCAGTACAACTGGAAGAGCCTGATCGATTACATTCTGATCAACAGCTACATCGTCTCCAAGGATTGGCTGAACTGGAACACCGCATGGTGGCGCGGAATGAACCCTGTGGGTGATGCCAACCGCTGGCGCTATGTGCTGTGGGATATGGACGCCAGCTTCGGGCACTATGTGAACTATACGGGCATCCCGGATACCAGCCCCAACGCCGATCCCTGCAACGCAGAGAACCTTCCCAATCCTGGTGGCCAGGGCCATACCGTACTGGCTACCAAACTCATGGATGAGCAGCCCCAGTTCAAGAATTGGTATGTGAACCGCTACATCGACCTGGGCAACACCGCCTATAGCTGCGACCAGTGGCTCCCCTTCCTGGATAGCCTGATCGCCTTGATCGAACCCGAGATGCCCCGCCAGATCCAACGCTGGGGAGGTACCATGGCTGGCTGGCAGGCCAACGTGCTCACTTTGCGCAACTTCATCGAGGATCGTTGCATCGCGATCGAAGAAGGCCTGATCGATTGCTACGATCTGGACGGACCATACGACATGGTCTTCAATGTCAACCCTCCGGAGAGCGGTCGCATAGGGATCAATTCCATCACACCGGACGTGTACCCATTCTCGGGCGTTTACTATGGTGGCATTCCCGCCACCCTGGAAGCCAAACCTGAAGAGGACTGGATCTTCAGCCATTGGGAGGTCTTCGGCCCCACCACCATCGAACCCACCCTGACCGATTCGATCGTGACGGCCAACTTCTTCGGGGCCGACAGCATCGTGGCCCATTTCATACCGCCCACCAGCTATGACGTGCTCCTCGATTGCGACCCACCGGGTAGCGCTTCGATCGTTTTCAATGGCACCCTGTACGAATCGTTGCCCGTGTATGTGAGTGTGCCCGAAGGCATGGATGTGGAATTCTATGTGGTACCTGCCCTCTACTACGACTTCAAGTACTGGACAGTGGAGAACAACATCTATGTACCGGCGGATAGTTCGGCCTCCAAACTGACCATCGCCTTCTGGGAGACCGATACGATCATCGCACACCTGAAGCCACAGGACCATGTCTTCTACCTGCCCAACGCCTTCACTCCCAATGGCGACGGGATCAACGATGTGTGGATCCCCGTGGCCAATGTGGTGGATCTGGAAACCTACCGACTGCGCATCTTCGATCGCTGGGGCATGCTTCTGTTCGAAACGGAAGACCCCTGGGAGGGCTGGGATGGTACCATCGGCGGTCAGTTGATGCCGGATGGGGTCTATGTATACCAGGCCGATGTGGTGGACGCCATCAAACGCGAACGATACGAGTTCATGGGGCATCTGACCCTCTTCCGTTAGGACACGCCCGTCTATTCGTGAAGCGACCCGGTCCCAAAGGCCGGGTCGCTTGCATTTTACCCTTCCTCACTACCTGTTCCAGATCGGGGGTTCCCGATAAGGCACCTTCGTTGGTCGAGAATGTTTAATATTTCATCGAATAACTTGAACATAAAGCAGCGATCCGTGTTTCCCTCGTGTCTAACCCAACGAACCCAACCCATATCATCATGAAAAAGACACGAACACTGCTCTTGCTACTTGCGAGTACCGCATTGATGGCCGCACAGGCACAGACCGCCAGTGTGCAGGTGATCCACAACAGCGCCGATGCACTGGCCGCCGAGGTGGACGTATACATCAACGGTGCGCTCACCTTGGACGACTTCGCATTCCGTACCGCCACCCCCTTCCTTCCTCTTCCCGCAGGAGTGGACATCAACGTGGGCATCGCGCCGGGCAACAGCGCAGGACCACAGGACATCATCGCCAACTTCACCTACAATCTGGTGGATGGCGCGACCTACATCCTGGTGGCCAATGGCATCGTGAGCCCGACCGGATACGATCCCGCACCTGCCTTCGACATCTATGTGACCGAAGGCCGCACCAGTGCACAGGGACCCGGCACCGATGTGCTGGTGTTCCACGGAAGCACCGATGCCCCCACGGTAGATGTGTATGAGGCCGCCGTGGTCAATGCCACCCTGATCGACGACCTCAGCTATGGTGAATTCGCCGGATACCTTGAAGTCCCCACGGCCGACTTCACCCTGCAGGTGCGCACCGCGGACAACAGCACCATTGTAGCCGCCTATGCCGCACCCCTGGCCACGCTTGGCTTGCAGGGTGCCGCCCTGACCGTATTGGCCAGCGGATTCCTTGACCCCGCCAGCAACAGCGATGGTGAAGCCTTCGGACTCTACGTGGCCCTGCCTGCCGGAGGACCGCTGGTGGAATTGCCCGCAGCCGCACTGCCCGCTCCCGCACGTGTGCAGGTGATCCACAACAGCGCCGATGCCGCCGCCGCCGTGGTGGATGTATATGTGAATGGTGCACTGGCCGTCGACAATTTCGCCTTCCGCACCGCCACCCCCTTTATCGACCTGCCCAGCACCGTGGACCTCACCGTAGGTATCGCCCCGGGCAACAGCACCAGTGCTGCCGACGCGATCGCCAATTTCAATTACAACCTGCCTGAGGGAGGCACCTTCGTACTGGTGGCCAACGGCATCGTGAGCCCATCCGGCTACAGCCCGAACATCCCCTTCGACATCTATGTGGCCGAAGGACGCGAGAGCGCCGAAGGGCCTGGCACCGATGTACTGGTGTTCCACGGAAGCACCGATGCCCCCACCGTGCAGGTGGCCGAGACAGCCCTCCTCGGTGGAGCACTGCTCGTGACCGATCTAAGCTATGGTGACTTCGCCGGATATCTCGAGGTGCTCACGAACGACTATGTGCTACAGGTGCAGTTGACCGATGGCACCCCCGTGGTGAGCTACCAGGCCCCCCTTGCCACGCTGGGCCTGGAGGATGCCGCGTTGGTCGTGCTCGCATCTGGTTTCCTCAACCCCGCCAATAACAGCAATGGCGCTGACTTCGGCCTGTGGGTGGCCCTTCCCGGCGGTGGTCCCTTGGTGGCCCTTCCGATCAGCACCGGCTTCGGGGGAACGGATGACCTGCTGAACGCGGTGAACGTTTGGCCCAACCCCAGCAGCGACCGCTTCTTCATCGATCTGGATGCCCGGGAAAATGCACAGGCCCGCATCGAACTGAGCGATGCCAGCGGACGCGTGCTCCGCGTCATCGATGGCAGCATCGCCCAGGGTGAGAGCCGCATTGAACTCAATGTGGACGGCCTGGCCGGTGGCACTTACCTGCTGCGCATCATGGGTGGGACCAGTGCACGTACGCTGCCGGTAATGGTCGTTCGTTGATCCCCCCATTCACGAACGCATGGAAGGGCTCCGCAGGTCGCGGGGCCCTTTCTCATTCCCGAATGAACCTTCACTGGTGCTGAACGTTAGCTGCATGTTGTTGGATCATCCGGTCAGTGCGATCCAACGAATTACATTCGCCTCGCCCCATGGGTCCCTATATACAGCGCTTCCATATCCGCGACCTGGAGGAATTTTCCGGCGTGAAGGCCCACACCATCCGCATGTGGGAAAAACGGTATGGCCTGCTGCGGCCTGATAGGACCGATACCAATATCCGCACCTATGGGCTCGACGAGTTGAAGGCGATCCTCAATGTGGCATTCCTCAACCGGCATGGCCACAAGATCTCGCGCATCGCGGCCATGAGTGCCATGGACCGCGAACTGCTCGTGCGCGAGACGGCGCGGACCGATGGAGCGGAGGGTGCCAGCATCGAACAGTTGAAGCTGGCCATGCTCGGCTTCGATGAGATCCTTTTTGACAGCGTAAGCACGAAGTATCGTGAGTTGAACGGCTTCCGGGCCTTGGTGGAACAGGTGTATGTCCCCTTGCTGGAACATATCGGCATCCTGTGGCAGGCCAACACCATATGCCCGGCGCAGGAGCATTTCGTAAGCAACATCATCCGCCACAAGATCATCGTAGCCACGGATGCACTGCCCCAGCATGGCGTGGGCGAAGGCTCCACCCACGTATTGTACCTGCCCGAGAACGAGATCCACGAGCTGGGCCTGCTTTACCTGAACTACCTGCTGCGCGCCAAGGGACGCCGCACGATATATCTGGGGCAAAGTGTGCCCCGATCGGACCTCACCCAGGTGGTCTCACTCTTCGCAGGGCCTATGGTATTGGTGTGCGTTCTAACGGCCGACCCACCGGTATCCGAAGTGCCTGAATACTTAAGACAGTTGCGCGCCGACCTCCCGGACCCACGCATTCGCTTCTGGATCGCCGGTGCGCAGCTCACCCGCCAGGAGACCTTCGAAGTGCCCGAGGGTATCGTGTTGCATCCCTCACTCGCGGAACTGGTGAAGACCATCGATCGGGATTGAACGATGGTATCGCTTCATGGCAGCACCTTCCCGGGATTCATGATGCCCTGCGGATCGAAGGTCCGCTGAATGGCGCGCATCAGCGCCAGTTGCCGTGGGTCGAAGGCGATGTCCATGTAGGGCCGTTGCACCAGACCGATGCCATGCTCACCGCTGAGTGTGCCGCCCAGCGATACGGTGAGTTGGAAGATCTCCCGGATGGCGGCAGGCAGGCCATGTTCCCAATAGTGATCATCCAGCTCGCCTTTGAGAATGTTGACGTGCAGGTTGCCATCACCCGCATGTCCGTAGCACACACTCTGGAAGCCATGCTTCACACCGATCGCTTTCACCCCTTCCAACAGCCGGGGCAGGCTATGCCGCGGCACCACCGTATCCTCCTCCTTGTACACACTGTGCGCCTTCACGCTCACCGGCACACTGCGCCGCATGCGCCAGAGCGCGTCCTGTTCGGCACTGCTCTCTGCGAAGAGGATCTCACCGCAATCATGGGCCTCCATCACCTGTGCGATGGTGGTACACTCCTCCATGATCACCTCCGGGTGGTTCCCGTCCACCTCCACCAGCAGGTAGGCCGCCGGTAGGGCGGAAAGTTGCGCGGGCAGATCATCCGTGAAGCGCATGGTCCAGAGAATGGCATCGCGCTCTATGAACTCCATCGCGCTGGGTATGATGCCCGCACGGAACACCGCGCCCACCGCCTCGCAGGCCTTTACCGCGCTGGGGAAGGGCACCAGCAACAGCCGCTGGTGGCCTGGCAGGGGTACCAATTTCAGCACTGCTTTGGTGATCACACCCAGGGTGCCCTCGCTGCCCACCATCAGGTGCGTGAGGTCATAGCCGGTGGCATTCTTCAACGTGTTCGCACCGGTCCAGATCACGCTGCCATCGGGTAGCACCACCTCCAGGTTCAGCACATGGTCCCGGGTCACGCCATACTTCACAGCACGCGGGCCCCCGGCATTCTCGGCTAGGTTGCCGCCGATGGTGCAACTCCCCCTGCTGCTGGGGTCAGGTGGGTAGTACAACCCTTTCGCGGCTACGGCTTCCTGCAGCACCTGGGTGATCACGCCAGGCTCCACGGTCACCTGCAGGTTGTCCGTATCGATGTGCGTAATACGGTCCATGCGATCCAGTGCCAGGCCCACCCCTCCATGGATGCACAGCGCGCCACCGCTGAGGCCGGTGCGGCCGCCGATGGGGGTGACCGGGATGTTCCTTTCGGCGCATAGACGCACCACCGCCGCCACCTGGGCGGTATCGGTGGGCCGTACCACCACCTCGGGCGGATGGCTCAGGTCCTCGGTCTCATCATGTCCGTAGTGGTGGCGGGTTCCAGCGTCGGTCTTCACCGCATCGGCGCCCAGTGCCGCTTCCAGGCTGGCCACGAAGGCCGCATCCACCCTGCCATACGCCATGGGGCGAAAGTAGCCCGGGGAGCCCGCCCGCCATCGAACAGAACGGTCCCAACAAAAGTTGTCATGGCGGTAGGCGGCAACTTCAGGGAAGTGATCGATCCATGGTTACCTTCGCCAGTTGGATGGTCTACCTGAATGATCCGGCCATCCACTCGAGCCCCAACCCAAAACCGCATCCCAACATGCGCCTCCTCTCCCTCACCTTGCTCAGCCTGGCCTTCCCCGCCTCGCTGGTGGTCGCCCAGAACGTGGGTATCAATGCCGATGGCGCCGCGCCTGCTGTACCGGCCATGCTGGACATCGATGTGACAGCGCTGCCCGTCAACGCCAAGAAGGGGCTGTTGGTGCCACGCGTGGCACTGACCGCGGCCAACAACAACGCACCCATCGGTGCCACCATCGTCAACAGTCTGTTGGTGTACAATACTGCCACGGCTGGAGGCATTGGCAATGAGGTGACCCCCGGTTATTATTACTGGGACACCCCTTCCGCCCGTTGGCGCCGACTGCTAAATGATGCGGACGTTGCGGGCACTGCCTGGGAGTTGCTGGGCAATGCGGGTACGGTGGCAACTACCAATTTCCTGGGAACAACAGATGCCGTAGCACTACGTTTCCGCACGCAGAATTTCGACCGCTTCGAGATCACCCAGGGTACGGTCGGTCCCGCCGGAACAGGTGGCCGTCTCCGCGCCTTCCACAATGGTTTGGCCGGCACACCGATCTACTCCTTCAACGCCAGCCCCAATGCGGGTTTCTTCAGCCCGGGAGTGAACATCCTGGCGTTCTCCACCAGCAGCGTGGAACGGGCCCGGATCTATGCCAACGGCCAGGTCACCTTCAATTCATTGGCACCAATGTTTGTTGCTGATCTTGTCGGCGCTCAAGGCAATGGGGCTTTTCCATGGGCGATCAATGGTTATGGCTTCACGAATGGCTCCGGCGTATACGGGGAAAGCGGTGCGGCGGCCAGTCATGGTGTACTGGGCCAGGGGCTGAACGCCGCCGGATGGGGTGTCTGGGGCGCCAACGCAGTGGTCGCCACCGGCGTTGGTGTGCTCGGTACCGGCAATGGATTACCAGGCCTTGGCATGCCGGCAGGCGCGGGCGGTGTTTTCAGGGGCAATCCGGTGGGTGCTTTGGGCCAGGCGAACGCTGCTACTGGCACAGGCACATGGGGCCTGGGCAATGCTTCTCTTGACATCACCCCACTGGCCGCCGGTTCCGGTGTGGCCGGCCGGGGCAACACAACAGGTGTGGCGGGCTGGGGTGCGCTCGCAGGTAATGGCGTCGGCGTTGTCGGCCTGGGCAATGCCATCTTGGCCCCGGCGCTGCTCGCCACCGGTGGTGGCGGTATGTTCTACGGCAACGCAGTAGGTGCCTACGGCCGGGCCGCCACAGGTACCAACCCGACTGGTGTGGTCGGACTGGGCAACAACATCGCGGCCCCCACGGTGTGGACCGGTGGCAGTGGTGGTGCGTTCACCGGTACGCTACTGGGCGCCTATGGCCGCGCCACCACCCCGGCGAGCGGTACCGGAGTGATCGGCGCTGGTAATAACATTCTCCCTGCTGCGACCTTCACCATTGCACAAGGTAGCGGGGGTGCTTTCACGGGCACCGTGGTTGGTGCATTGGGTGTAGCCTCGGCTCCCCTGGGTACTGGAACCGATGGTCGTGCTTTAGGCGCTGATGGTGTTGGCGCATTTGGGCAAGCCCTGCCTGTGAACGGCTGGGGTACATGGGGCCAGGGGGAGTGGATCGGCGCCTTAGGTGAAGGACTCGCCGCAGCGGACGGGGTCGGGACTTATGGGATCGGTGGGCGCTTCGGTGCGATCGGCGATGGTTTGGCGATTGCCAATGGTATCGGTGTCGTCGGAAATGGAAATGGTCTTGGAGCGCCGGCACTTCCGGTAGCTGGCGGGGGCGGATTATTCACCGGCACCGGCTTTGGTGCATGGGGCCGTGCCACAATCGCAGCCAGCGGTGTGGGTGTGAGCGGCTTGGGCAACGGCCTAACGAACGGCCTAGCACCTGCGGAAGGTGCTGGTGTCGCCGGTACCGCCACACGTTACGGCGTGGTTGGCCATGCAACCAACACCAACACGGGTCCAGCAGGGACGGTGCAACGCACGGGTGGCTACTTCTCCAGCGGCCCGGCACCACCCAGCGTGCCGGACGTATACGCTTTTGTGGCCGCTGTGGACAACGTGCCCCGGAAGATCGAGGGCATCGGTACGGTGAACACGATCATCGAGGATACACAGGGCAAGCGCGTACTGATGTCGGCGCCCGAAGCCCCGGAGAACCTCTTCCAAGACTATGGCACAGGCCAGCTGGTGAATGGCCGCGCGACGATCGTACTGGACCCCATCCTGGCGAAGAACATCCTGGTGAACGACCAGCACCCACTGCGTGTGTTCGTGCAATTGCGCGGCGACTGCAATGGGGTGTATGTGGCCAACGAAACAGCCACTGGATTCGAGGTGGTGGAGTTGATGGGTGGCACCTCCAACGCCAAGTTCTACTGGACCGTGACGGCCAACCGCGCCAATGTGATCAGCCCCAGCGGAGCGCCATGGAACTATGCCGAGGAGCGCTTCTCCCCTGCCATGGGTCCCGCTGCGGTCAACCCTCAGGAAATGATGGATGGGGGCGCTCGGGGAGCGGCTTCTTCCAGGGCGTATGGGCAACTCACCACCGGTTCGACAGAACCATCGACCATCGCCGTGGAGGACATCCTGGAACCTCCCACACCCGTGTTGATCGATCCCACGGAAGTTAAGCCCAACCGCCCCCCAGGTGACCGCAGCAATGCGCCCACTTTGGAAATGGAAGACGAGCAGGCCGATCCCCGCGATCGATAGAGAAATAAGGACGTCCCTACGGAAAGCCCCGCTTGTTAGACCAAGCGGGGCTTTCCATTCCAGGACTTTACTGCCTGGCAAGGCGCTTCGAGCCGATGCCAGCACGCGTAGAGGGCCGTCCTTACGGTTATCCGCATACTCCAGGGAGGAAGCCCGCTTCGTCGGGCCCGGTGCTTCCATATCCTCATCGTATTGGATCGATCACAACTTCGATCCCCTGGCGCTGCCGTTGGGTGGGTGCCAGCCTATCTTTAGGTGTGAAAGCGCGCTCCGACCCCGATCATTCCAATTCATACCCATTGACCATGCGACAACTTGCACTTTTCCCCGTACTGATCCTCGCTGGTTCCCTCACCGCCCAGAACGTGGGCATCAACGCCAACGGCGCCGCACCCGCTGCCTCGGCCATGCTGGACATCGATGTCTCGTCCCTGCCGGCCAACGCCAAACAGGGCCTGCTGGTGCCGCGCATCGCCCTTACCTCCACTGCGGTGGCCGCACCGGTGGTGGCTCCCGCGCAATCACTGCTGGTCTTCAACACGAATACCGCTGGTGCAGGAGCTACGGCCGTTAGCCCCGGCTACTACTACTGGAATGGTGCACAGTGGGAGCGCTTCGCCCAAAATGGTGACGCCTGGCGCATCCTGGGCAATACGGGTACCGTGGCGGCAACGAATTTCATCGGGACCACGGACAACGTGGACTTCGTGACCCGCACCAACAACCTGGAGCGTACCCGGGTGATCGGCGCCACCGGCCGCGTGGGCATCGGGACCGCGGCTCCGATCGCCATGTTGGAGGTGAGTTCAGGTGCCCTGGCGGATGGCATCTACGGCCACAGCAACAACGTTGGCGGCTACCTGGGCCGCGAGACCAACTTCAGCTTTGGGGTCCCTGCACAAACGCTCCAGGGGGCTGGTGTATATGCCAACAATCCCACCGCAGGCTATACCAGCGTCTTCGGCCAAAGCACCGGTGCCGCCACCGTGGCAGCCAGTATCGCCTTCTCCGATGTCTGGATCGCCAGCTACAATTATGTGCAGAACAATACGGCAGGTTTCAACCCTCCGGGCATCTATGCGCAGCTGAATGTTACCAGCACTGTACTCGGGGGCTTTCAGGCCGCTGGGAGGAACTACAGCAATCGCGGCGCCATCGGAGGCAATCCGGGCTATACCGTGGGTGTGGAGGGCACGGCGAATGCCGCGAACCAGGATGCCTTTGGCGTGCTCGGCTTAGCCTACTCCAACTCCACCACCCGGGCTGGCGGCTACTTCGAAGCCTTGAACTACGCCGGCACCTCACAGGCTTTCGCTTACGTGGGTACTTCCGTTGGTGGTATCAACAGAAAGATCACCGGCACCAACGCCGTGAGTGAGATCATCCCCACTCCGGACCATGGCCGCATCATGCTCACCGCACCTGAATCGCCGGAATACTGGTATCAGGACTACGGCACCGTCCGCCTGGAGAATGGAAAGGCACACGTGGAACTGGATCCGATCCTCGCGAGCATCATCATGGTCACGGAGGAGTATCCGGTGCGGGTGTTCTGCACCCCGGTGGATATGGTCGAGTACAATGGTGTGGCCGTAACGAACCGCACAGCTACTGGCTTCGATCTGGTGGAACTGAATGGCGGCCAGCACACGGGCACGATCGACTACCAACTGGTGGTGAAGCCGAAGACCGGATATGGCGAAGGGCGATTCCCGCAGGCCCCCGGTCCGGGATGGCTCAAACCCGAGCATGAGCCGGCAGCCACCCGGGCGGCGAACCAGCCCGATCCCCGTGGGATCTATTACTGGCCTGCGGACTGGGAAGTGTATGGCTATGACGTGGCCAAAGCCACACCGGTAGGCATGCGAGTTCCCGCGGGCCCCATGGCCGGCAAATGGAAAGTGGCCGACGGGGTGTTCGGCGATGGAATTCCAGCGGAACGACCCTGAGGGTATCTATCCGGAAAGCCGGGCATCCGGAGGGGGGCTCTGTGCGTCTTACAAGTGCGGTGGCAACAGCGCCGCACCACCATAAATGCTGCGGTTCGCCATTCTTTGCCTGATCATCTCATCGCCCTTATGTTCCTGGGCCCA
>JBGTES010000017.1:0-4577 GCA_041747675.1 Flavobacteriales bacterium | reverse complement strand
GCTTGTTCACGTTGATGATACCGCTGGTCTTCACGTAGCTGTGCTCGAAGACGCCATCCATGTACATGGTCGCCTCCTGGATGCCCCCGGGTTTGTTCACCACCTTCTTCACGCGGTCGCCACCGGCACCGTAGAGGTAATGGGCCCAAACGGAGGGGCCGCCCCCAGCGTCGATCTTGAAGAGCTTCAGTTTATCATCGAAACCCCACTGGTGGTGCCGCTCGGTGTTCTCCGTAAGCAGGTTGCCGTTGGCGTCGTGGGCATGGGTGTAGGTATTTCCACCCACGGCGAAGCTCAGCGGTTTGTTGTGCGCCTGCGTGGCGTGGTACTGGAAGGTCTTGGTGAAGCTGTTGCCGGGGTTGCCGTTTGCGGTGTGCTGCTGCTGCAGGATGTTGCCCAGCGGGTCGTACTGGTAGGTGCGCGTGTAGGTGTTGGTGGCGGTGTGGTCGTGGCCACGCACGTTCTGGTCCCAGGCGGGTATGATGGCGGGCTGGGTGCTTTCGCGGCCCGTGGCACTGAGCAGACGTTTCAGCGGATCGTATTCGAATTCTTTCAGCAGGTCGCCGGGACCCTTCACCCCCACGGAGGCTGGTGCCTTGTCGCGAATGCCGATGATGTTTCCGCCCAGGTCATACTGGTAGCCCAGGTCCTGGAAGATGCGGCTCATCGAAGAATAGGTATGGCCGCTCAGCGCGTACTGCTCGTGACAGATCCTCAGCAGCCGGTAGGTGATCGGGTCATAGGCATAGCGCGTCATCATGGTGTTGCCCAATACCATCAGGGTGCGCTGCCCCTTGGCGTTGTAGGCGATGAGGGACACATACTCGGTGCCGGCCAGGCTGATCTTCTCCAGCGCCCCCGCCCGGTTGTAGGTGGGCACGATCTCCTTGCGCTGGCTGGCGCGGTCCTCGGGCAGGATGGTCTTGCGCACGCGGCCGAGGCCATCATAGAGCAGATCGGTCGTGTACGGCCTGGTGTCCAGATCGCCGGTGCCCAGGCCGGTCCAGTCCACCACGTACTTCGAATTTCCGGTGAGCACGCTGTCCTTGATCACATGCCGCACCTTGGTGAGCGGGTCGCCTTTGAAGTCGTAGGCGCTGATCTGCACCTTGCCGGCCTCATCGTAGTGTTGGTAGATCCGCCCTTTTATGTTGATCAGATGTGGAGCGACCAGTGTCGTTGCGTCGCCATAGAGCAGGTGCTGGCGCAGGGTGATGCTTTCACCGCTCTTGTCGCGCGCCCAGATGTCCGTGGGCCGGTGCAGGTCGTCGTAGGCGCTGTACACCCCCGCGCCCTTGGCATCAGTGCTGTAAAGTGGCTTGCCCTGCGCATCCACCGCCAGGGTCTTCTCCCCGCTGTCCAGATGTTCGGTCCACAGGTTGTTGCCGGCGGTGTCGTACAGGTGCTCGAAGCACACGCGGTCCAGCGGGTCGGTCACCTTCAACAATTGACCCTTGATGTCGTACTCATACTTCATTACGACATCGAGGTACTCGTCTTCGCCGGCATCGTAGTGCGCCTGGTGTTCGGTGGTGCGCACGGTGCGGCCGAGGGCATCCGTCACTTCACTTTTCGGCGTCCAGCGGTGCGCCTCGGGTACGGTGGTGTCGCCGGGATGGGTGATGCCTGCGAGGTCGTTGGCGTCGTATGTGAAGCGCTCCCAAGGACTTGGCTTGAAACTATCCGGCGTGTTCAGCAGGTTCGGCACACCATACACCACCCGCTGTTCAGTATCATCGGGGTTCACGGTGCGCCTGGGCCTGCCGAGGGCATCGTAGTAGATGCGCACACGTTGACCATGTTGTGCGGTGGGGTCGGTAAGGCTGAAGCCTTGCGCGAAGTAGGGTTCCCACTGCTCCACCACCTCGCCTTTGTTGTTGTAGAGCTTGGCGCCGCTCACCACCACGTTCAGCGGGTCCTCGGGATCGCGCAGCACCCCCACGGCAGCGGCGTTGGTCGCGTCCTGGTCGGCGGGCAATCGGCTGCTGCCCAGCGCGCCACTGGCCGGCGCATCGGGTTCCAGGAAGAGCAGGTCCTCGGCCTGTGTGCGCGTCTGCAACTGGCGGCCGAATCCATCGCTGTATTCCACCGCCACGATGGTGGCATCCTGCTCTTCGCTGGGCAGCGATGACAAGTAATCCGCATTGATGTGATGCACCCGTTGCGTGGTCTTCACCCACACCGGCGCGCCGCTGTTCGCAAAGGCGAAGAGGTCGTATTCCAGCAGCACGCCGGGGTCTTCCAGCGTGTCGCCCTCGCTGTTGTCACCCTTGCCCAGCAGGGCCGTTTTGTGCATCAAGCCCAGGGGCGTGAAGGCGAAGGTGCTGATGTTGAAGTTGGGGTCGGTGACGCGCTGCGGTTGTAAAATGCGGTAGTCATACTCCGCCTCGGTCTCCATGCCCACCGGGTCGGTCACCTTCACCGGCAGCAGCTGGTAATCGTCGTATTCGATGGTGGCCTCGTGGCCGAACACATCGCGCATGGCCACGGGCAGTCCCTTCGCCGTGCCGGGGTTCGCGTGGAAGTCGAACTTGCTTTTCTCCGCGCTGGTGTAATAGCCCGCCACATAATCCTGATCACCACCGGCCGCATGCCAGGTATAGCCTGCGTCCGTGTCCTGCAGCTTCGCCACGAAGGCCGCCGGGAAGGCGCTCCAATCGGGTGTGCCCCCTTCGGAGAAGCAGGGCGGGATATTGCTTCCGTATGCGGCGCTGAGTTCCGCGGGCAGGACCATCAGCGTCTCCGTGCGTACGGGCACGCCGTAGTCGCCCAGTTCTCCGTAGTCCGCGCCCTCGAAGGCATCGCCATCATAATACGTATAGCCCAGCCCCAGCAGGTGGGGCCCATGGTCCGTCCCATTGCCCAGGCCGGTCCAGGTATCCGGTGCACCACCGAGCATGATGTCGCGCAGGGCGAACACATTCATGGAGCCATCGTTGCGGGCCTCGTAACTGCGCGCCTGTTTCGCGCGGTCCACCATGTAGTCCTCGGCTGCGCTCGGACTGACATGGGGATCTTTGTAGATGTACGCCGTGAGCTGGATGGTGGCATCATAGCCGCGTGCGGGATCGTACACGCCGCTATGCCCTTGCAACTGCCCGCCCGTGCGGGGGTCCTTTCCGCGTGGCACGGCAATGCTCACCTGGCTCAGCGGCTGCCCATAGTCATCCACCGCTCCGGTGAAGGAGAACTTGGTCATGGGGTCGGTGCCACGCTCCCAAGTGGTGCTCCGGCTGCTGAGCCCGAAGCTGAAGAAGATGTGGTTGCTGTGCGTTTGTACGGCGAGCTCCTTGATGGTGGCGTTCGTGTTCGGGCTGGCCACCAGGCGCAGGCCGGTCTGCGTCTCGCTCACCGTGTAGGGCTTCTGTTGCAGCACGCTGCCGTCGAGGGCGTAGAGCTCGCTGCGCAGGGCGGTGCCGCGCAGGGTTCGGAAGGCATCGCGCCGCGCGCGGCGGGGCAGAGCGGCGATCATCTGCAGCATCGCGGGATCGCGTTGCAGCATGTTCGCATCGCCGCTCCAATATTCATTGGCGAAGTCCACCTCCTTCCAATCGCCCTTCTCGGCGCCCACCGGCCCCAGGTGGAACCAGTTCTTCGCCAGCACGGGCGGCGCATAGTGCTCCACGCTCACGCCGGTGAGGTCCGCGTCGAGGATCAGGTCGTCCTCATTGTACCGATCAAAGGTCTCGGTATCGAACTGGTCCACGCGCCCAAAACCGCGGAACTCACGTTCACCGCCGTCCCAGTAGCCGTGGTGGTAGAAGTAGCGCGTGGTGAGCTTGCCCTTGCTGATCTCGTCGATCACCTCCACGCGGTCCACCACCTGTACGGGGAAGGGGAGGGTGGTCTTCCACTTGCCGGCATAGCCCACGAAATTGCTCAAGGCATCGTTCACACCAGCTGCGCCGAACGGAGAAGAGGTGTCACGCAGATAGTGCGACACCGATGAGCCGTACTGCACACGTGTGCGGGCACCCAGGTTGTTGCGCATGCCCACCATCACGTAGGGCTTGATGCCACCGCAGAGGTCCAGGTACATCATGCGCGCGCCCAGCGGTGCGCCTGGGCCACCGAGTTCATAGCTCCACAGGATGCCCGGTGTGCCCGTGCCGAACAGATCCACCATGCGCACACTATCCCGGTTGGTGAAGGAGGGTGTTCCCTGGATGGTCACCGGATCGCTGAACCCGTTGCCGCTCTGGTTGAACCAGACGGTGATCTGGTCGCGCTCCACGTAGATCACATCGGTCTGGCCGTCGCCGTCGGCATCGCCCAGGATCAGCTGCGCGGGGTTGAAACCATAGCCCAGGCGCGGACTGTTGCGCATCAACCGCCGCTTGCCGAAGCGGCCATAGCCGAGGTGGGGCCAGTAGCTGATGCCGCCGTCGTAGATCTGCACGATGTCCGCCAGGCCATCGCCGCTCATGTCCGCCGTGCGGATGCGCGGGTCCCCGAAGTTGACGTTGGGAAAATCGTCGAGCCCGGCCTTGTTGACGAAGCGCGCCTCGCTCCAGCCCACGGCCCTGTTCTCGAATTGCAGGCCGTCGAAGTTCTGGTTGGTATCCAGCAGGGGCGAG
>JBGTES010000016.1:0-67058 GCA_041747675.1 Flavobacteriales bacterium | reverse complement strand
GAAGCTGCCGGGCAGTATGTCGCCCTGTGTATTTGAGGACTTCGTGAGGAGCAACCCGGAGAAGAATACCTACACAGTGAAGATCAACTACTGAAAACCAGTCAACGCTATTCAGGCGAGGTCAGCCAGACAACCGACAACCGACAACAGACAACCGACAACCGACAACTGACAACCGACAACCGACAACCGACAACCGACAACCGACAACTGACAACCGACAACCGACAACCAACAACTGACAACCAACAACCAACAACCAACAACCAACTCAGGCCCCCGCATCCCGCCCCGCCCGCCATTCCACCCAGGCCATGGCGATGCAGAGCACCACCAGCGCATGCACCGGCACGAGATAGCGCGACTGGATGGACATGGGCACGTGGATGAGCCAGAGGTAGCCGATGAGGTACAGGGCGTAGCGCCGCGCATGCCACCGCTGCTGGTCGCGCAGGATGCGCCATAAGAGGAAGAGACCGCCCAGCCCGAAGGTGATGGCGGTGATGAGGAAGGGGGCGAGCATGGCCACCCAGCCACCCGGGCTTGCGGGCCAGCCCACCACGGGACGGTCGCCCGCATCCGGTGTGAAGACCCAATGGATCATGGGCCGGTTGATGTTGGTGAACCACAGGCGGAGGGCGGTGTAGGCGCGTGTGGCCAGGTAGTGGCCGGGCTCCGCCTGGATGGATGCCATCGTCTCCCGCCGGATGATGCTGTCCAGCGCCATGGTATAGCCCGCCGAACGCGTGATGAAGAGGTCCTTGTGGCCCTCCATCACGGGGATGTTCCGCCGGTCGGCTTCGCTCATGAAGGGTTCCGCGGCGGCTTCGATGCGGTCCCACTGGACATTGTATTCCGCGTAGTTGCGGGCGGCGGCATCGTCGTCCACCCAGGGCACGATCTCGCGGCCGAAGTAGTTGTAATGGAAGTAGCGCATGCTTCCGTAGGCGGGCAGCCGGTGCTGCCAGAGGCCCATGTTGGAGATCACCGCGCTGCCGCTGATGGGCACGGGCTTGAACACGCCGTGGGTGCGCAGGTTCCACAGGCCGAAGGGGATGGGCGCGGCGATGAGGAAGACGATGAGTGTGACCGCATGCTGGCGCAATAGGAGCCTGCGTTCCGGGCCGCGTGTGAGGAAGAGATCGGCGAGCAGGACGAAAAGCGGGAAGAGCAGCAGCACGGGGCGCACCCAGAAGCCCGCAGCGATGAGCAGGCCCAGGAGCCATGCGCGGCGCATGCCCGCGGTGCCCATGCCGCCCAGCCCGATCGCCGTGCAAAGCAGCACCATCACGGCTTCGGGCAGGATCTCGTGCGCGTAGTGCAGCAGCTGGAATTGGGGCAGCAGGAGCAGCAGCAGCACGTTCTGTCGCAGCAGGCCCTGCGGATGCCTGCCGGCCCAGCGCAGCAGCAGGAGGAGCGTGAACAGATGGAGCAGCGTCTGCGCCATGCGTACGGCGCTGAGGTCCTGGGAGAACTGGCGCACGGACCAGAGGAAGGCGGGGTAGCCATGCGTGCGGTAGGTCTCGATCGGCGGCGGATCGATGATGCCGTGCCAGTAGCTGAAGGCACCGCGTTCCAGCCCTTCCGCCAGCCCGAGGTAGGTGGCCTGGTCGCCGCTGGGCCTGCTGCCGAAGACGGCGAAGGCCGCGACCATCATCAGCAGATGCAGCACCAGCAACATGTTGCGCGTGCCGCGGCGGGAGAGGAGCTCCTTCAGCCGTTCCATGCGCTCATGCCCGGCGGCCGGTCCATTTTTCCTTCAGGCAGGCCCACACCACGCGCAGGTAGGGTCCCCACAGATGGCCCAGCTTCATCTTCGACTCGCCGGCCTCGCGTCCCCGCCAGCCGTTGGGCAGCACGGTGTAGGTGGCGCCGCGCAGCATCGCCTTCAGCGGAAGTTCCACCTCCAGTTCGAAGCCCTTCGCATGCAGCGGCATCACCCTTTCGATCACCGCGCGGCGGTAGAGTTTGAAGGGGTTGGTGGTGTCGTTGTAGCGGTACTGGAACACCGCGCAAAGAAAGCGGTTGGCCAGCCGGTTCATGATCCATTTGCGCGGCGGATAGCCCACCACCGCTGCGCCCTTCATGGCCCGGCTGCCGAAGACACAGTCCACGCGTGTAAGCTCCAGTGCGGCGTTGAAACGGACCAGATCCTCCGGTGGGTCGCTGCCGTCGGCCATCATGATGGTCACGCGGTCCCCGGTGAAGTGCTCCAGGCCGAAGATGATCGCGCGGCCAAAGCCGTTCGCACCTGTATTGCGGATGGGCCGCAGTTCGGGGATCGTCCTGCGTAATTCTTCCAGCACCTCCCAAGTGCCATCGCGGCTGTGGTCATCCACCACCACGATCTCGTGCGGGATGCCGGCCTCCTTCAATGCACGATGCACGGCGGGCACCGTCACGGGAAGGGATCCCTCCTCATTGTGTGCGGGGATCACGACGCTCAGCAGCATGACCGGCTCATTCATCCACCACGTTGCGGCGTGTGGTGAGTGCCCCCAGCACGTTGCTGTGGCGGCGTTCGGCCACGAAGTACAGGGGCCGGTCCTTCACCGTGATCATGATCTGGCCGAGGTACTCGCTGATCACCACGAAGAAGGTGCAGGTGAAGAAGAAGTAGATGGCCTGCTGGCCGGAAAGCGCAACCCAGCCCGGGGCGTAGTCGTCCATGAAGAAGAAGATGCCCGCGATGAACAACGCGTAGCACAGGTTGAACACCGCGCCGATGGCACCGATCCAGGTGAGGAAGCGGAGAGGGTGTACCGAGTTCTGCGCGATGATGTTCACGCCGCGCTGGATGGAACGCCCCAGCCCGCGGCCGGTGCGCCAGCGTTCGGGCCGCTCCAGGGCATAGTCGTGGAAGGCACGTCCCACACCCACATAGCCGCTTTGCACACTCAGGTATCCGCTGGGGTCGCGCACCTTCAGCAACTGGTTCACCACGGAGCGGGGCAGGGCCACCATGCGGGTGAGGTCGGGGTCCAGCGATACGTTGAGCGTGCGGTGCATGTAGTGGCGGAAGATGCGCTCGCCCAGGCGGGGCAGCCACCCGCCGTGGGGCTTGTTGGTGGCCCGGCCGAAGACGATCAGGTCCTCCGCCTGGCATTGCGAAAGGATCACCGGCAGTTCTTCCATCGGGTCCTGACCCAACAGTGCCACCACCACATGGTCGCCGATGGCCAGGTCCAGGCCCGCGTAGCTGGCGATCTCCTCCCCGAAGGTGCGGTTCAGGCGTATGTAGTGCAGGAACGGGATGCGTTCCAGCAGCGGCCGGACACCTGCAGCGTATTCCTCACCGCCGGAATCGTCCACGAGGATCACTTCATAGAAGGCGAAGCGTTCGCGCACCGCCGCATGCAGCGCCTCAATGCGCGGTCCCAGCAGCGCGCCGCCGTCCTGGGGCAGGATGATGATGAAGGAGGCCAGCGTCGCGTGCGACTTCTCCAATGCGTTGGCCATGGCCAAATGTAGGCGCTTGGCCGCAGTGTCTCACGTTGACCCGTCTTGATCAGTTTCTGAACGATGTTCCGGCCTCGGCGCTATGGGCGGTGAAGAGCAGTTGCTCTTGGTGCGCCACAAAGCATGCAGGTACAGCGTGCGGTGGATGTCCACGATCCGCGCGCCTGCCTGCCGGTAGCTACGGTGTGTACACATCGTTCAAAGGGCCAACGGCCCGCCGTATACCAGCCCATGGCAACGCCATGGGTCTGGTAAGGGGGCGGAAATTGAGGGCTGAAGGCCCGACACATTCATGCCGCACCTCAGTCCCATACGTAGCGTTCGTCGAACTCGATCCCATGCTCGATCAAGAAGGAGCGATACTCCTCTTGAAAGCTCACTTCGTGGTGGTGGTCTTCTTGTCCATCGATATACGCCAGAAGCTCATTGAGGCCGGAGTAGCTGACCGAGATCGCCGCATAGCCTTGTTGCCAGGCGAAGTGTTTCAATGCCGGGTCCTGTTCCTTGGCCCAACGGGACGAACTGGTCTTCACCTTCTGCACCAGGTCAGCAGGGGTGATCGTGCGTGACAAACGGATGGCCAGGTGAACATGATCCTCTACACCCCCTACGCGATAACACTCGCATCGCTCCAACTCCCTGACGGTGGCCGCCATGTATGCATGAAGGCTCTGCCGTATCGGAACCTTGAGCCAAGGATGGCGGTTCTTGGTACTGAACACGAGGTGAATGAGGATCTGGCCAAGGGACTGGGGCATGGTGGAGGAGAATTGTACTGCGAAGGAACAAAGGTGTTCATGGACGACCAACTCATTGGCGTAGAGCTACATGTATCGGGCCTTCAGCCCTCTTCTGACACGCGCGACCACTCAACCCATGGCGTTGCCATGGGCTGGTATGTGGTCAGGCCTACAGCCTTCCACTCGCTCGGTCCTGAGATGTGTACACACCGTAGCTGCCGGTAGGCAGGGACGCGCCCGGCTCGGGGGGCTTGTGCTGCGGGCTTGTGCGAGCCGGACCGCGGCTTGGAAAGCCTGCCCCGAGCTTGCCGCGGGGTGGTCGCCTTTTGGCTCCACCTTTTACTCACTCCCATCCTCTTTTTTTCAGCGGTGTTCGTTATCTCCCTGCGGTCGGTAGGCGAAGCAAAAGGTGGAAAAAGACAGGTTCTTTTCGTTGTTCGATCACTTCACCCATGGGCGAAATGAGACACTACACGCTTGGCCGCGATCGGTAACTTCGCCCGCCATGGCCACCGGCACCGGTCCACAGGAACTTCCCGACGCGCTGATCGGCCATAGCGGCTTCGTGGGTGGCAACCTGCGCGCGGCCCATCCCTTCGCCGCCTGCTTCAACTCAACGGATATCGATGCGGCCCGCGACCGCTCCTTCGGGCTGCTGGTATGTGCCGGTGTGCGCGCGGAGAAGTGGATCGCGAATCGCGATGAAGCGGCCGATCAAGCCGGCATCGAAAAGCTCCTTGCCGTCCTGCGCACCATCCGCGCGCGGAAGGCGGTGCTGATCTCCACCACCGATGTCTATGCCGATACACGCGGCCGCACCGAGGACGACCCGGTGGACATCGCGGGCAACCAGCCCTATGGCCGGAACCGCGCCTTGCTGGAGATCGCCTTCCGGGAGATCTTCCCCGATGCGCTCATCGTGCGGCTGCCGGGGCTCTTCGGGCCGGGCTTGAAGAAGAACGTGGTACACGACCTGATCAAGGACCATGAGGTGGAGAAGATCGACACGGAAGGGGTACACCAGTACTACGATGTGCGCTGGCTGTGGAAAGATCTGCGCCGGGCCATGGATGCGGGCATCCGGACGCTGAACATCACCGCGCCGCCCATGCGCGTCGCCGATCTGTGCCGTGAGGTGTTCGCAGTGCGGTATGACCATCCCGGTCCACGTCCGGCGGCCTATGACATGCGGAGCGTGCACGACCACCGTTGGGGTGGAAGTGAGGGATACCTCTATGATGCGCCCACAGTGCTGTCCGCGATGAAGGAATTCGTGGCCCATCATCCGGATCGTCGTCCGCTCAAGCTGCCCGCCGCGTGAAGCTCGCCCTGTCCTCCTTCGCCTGGCCGCCCGCGGAAAGCGCAGGTGTCGCCGCCGCGCTGGCCACGATCCCACAGGTGAGCGGGGTGGAACTTGTGCTGCCCATGGCGTTCAAGGATCCCGCGACCGCCACCATGGCCGAGGTGGAAGCCGTGCGTCGCATCTACGCGGATCAAGGCCTGACCATCGTTTCCGTGCAATCGCTCGCCTACGGAAAGCCCGAACTGCAACTGCTCGGCGATGCCACGGTGCGCGCTGCGTTCCGGGATCACTTGCTGCACATGGCGCAAATAGCTGCGGGCCTTGGTGCGCGCACCATGGTCTTTGGATCACCGGCCAACCGCCGTCGAGGTGCGATGTCCATGGAGGACGCCATGTCCATTGCCGTGGAATTCTTCAAGCAACTTGGGGAGGAGTTGGAAAGCAGCGGTGTGGTCGTCACCGTGGAACCCAACCCACCGATCTATGCCGATTGCGACATGATCGTGCGGGTTGAGGAGGCCCTGGAATTGGTGCGCCGCGTGGACCATCCGTTGGTGAAACTGCAACTGGACACCGGTGCGATCGCACATGCGAAGGAAGCGGGACATGCATCTACTGGTGACGTGTTGATCGAAGCCGTGGACCGCGCCGCACACCTGCACCTGAGTGTGCCCGGACTGGGTCCCCTCCACCGGGAGGACGCCGCGCAGACCCGGATCGCGAAAGAGATGTTGGAGGCCGGCGTGTCGCAACAGGCGCGATCTCCATGGGCCAGCATCGAGATGAAACAAACCGGCGTGGATGCCGATCCCCTGCCTGCCATCCGGGCGGCGGTGGAAGCGGCCTGCCTCTGGTATCCCATCGCCCCCCGAACATGAGCGCCACGGACCGTTGCGATGTGCTGGTGATCGGCGGGGGCATGTTCGGCACATGGCTGGCCTGCGACGCTGCTGCACGCGGCCACAGCGTGGTGCTTTGCGAGGAGCGGCAGGCCTTGCACCAGGTGGCCTCGCTCGTCAACCAGGCACGTATCCACAACGGATACCACTACCCCCGCAGCATCCTCACCGGTCTGCGTTCACGGGAGAATTTCGAACGCTTCGCAACGGAATTCCCCGGGGCCGTACACCGCGACTTCACGCACCTGTATGCCATCGCCCGGCATGGCTCGCATGTCACCGCCCAGCAGTTCGCGCTCTTCTGTGAGCGCATCGGGGCAGAATGTGTGGCGGCCGATCCCGGCGAGGCGTCGGTGTTCGATCCGGATCGTGTGGAAGCCGTGTTCCGCGTGAAGGAATTCGCCTTCGATGCAGAGGTGCTGCGCACGGTGATGGCCCACCGGCTGCAGGAGCGTGGTGTAGTGGTGCGGCTCGGAACGCGGGTCGATCGTCTCTCGCAGGAGGAAGAGGTTGGCGTGCTTGCTGACTTGTCCGACGGCACGACCATCCGCGCGGGCCTGGTGCTCAACTGCACCTACGCCACACTCAACGGCGTGGCGCGCGCTTCCGGTCTGCCCATCCTGCCCTTCCGGCAGGAGGTGGTGGAGATCGCGCTGATGCGCATGCCGGATCCCTTGCGCGACATCGGATGGACGATCATGGATGGGCCCTTCTGCTCGAGTCTGCCATTCCCGGCGCGCCAGGCCAGATCGCTCTATCATGTGCGGCACTCGGTCCACGGTGCGTGGGACGAAGCGGAAGGCATAGTGCCCCCGACGCTGAATGATCTGGAGTCCGCACCACCCGCCACACAGGTGCGCCACATGGTCCAGGACGGAGCGCTCTTCGTGCCCGCGCTTCGCCGGGCGGAGCATATCGGATCGTTGTGGACGGTACGCACCAAGCTGCATGGCAGCGCACGCACGGACAGCCGTCCCATCCTCTTCCGGTCCAGTGCGGGAATGCCACGCCTCTACCACGTGATGGGCGGGAAGATCGACAACGTGTACGACCTCGGACCCTATCTGGAACAAGCGCTCGCCGGGGCCTTCGGACCAGCCATCACGAATGACCACGACTGACCATGGACCCACGCGCCACAGCCTTTCTGCGCCTGCTCACCATCATGGATGAATTGCGCGAGCAGTGCCCCTGGGACCGCAAGCAGACCATGGAGACGCTGCGGCCGCTCACCATCGAGGAGACCTATGAGCTGGGGGATGCGATCCTGCGCAGTGATGTGCAGGAAGTGAAGAAAGAGCTGGGCGACCTGATGCTGCACCTGGTGTTCTATGCCAGGATCGGGAAGGAGCAGGGCGCATTCGACATCACCGATGTGCTGAACGCGATATGCGACAAATTGATCCACCGGCATCCGCACATCTATGGCGATGTGAAGGTGCAGGACGAGGAGGAGGTGAAGGCCAACTGGGAACGCATCAAGCTGGAAGAGAAGGCCAGCTCCGGCATGCAGGGGGATATCAGCGTATTGGAAGGTGTGCCGCGCGGATTGCCCAGCATGGTGAAGGCCATCCGCATCCAGGACAAGGCACGCGGGGTGGGCTTCGACTGGGAACACCGGGACCAGGTGTGGGACAAGGTGCATGAGGAACTTGATGAACTGAAGCGCGAGGTGGACGCCGGTTCCGACAAACAGGCCGGGGAGATCGGCGATGTGCTCTTCAGCATCGTCAACTATGCACGCTTCCTGGGGATCGACCCCGATGAAGCGTTGGAGCGCACCAACCGCAAATTCATCCAGCGCTTCCAATTCCTGGAACGCGAAGCCGCGAAGGACGGGCGCGCGCTGGGGGAGATGAGCCTTGCGGAGATGGATGCATACTGGGAGCGCGCCAAGAAAGCCTGAGTTGGGGGGATATCTTCGTGCCGTGGCACACGCGCTACGGTCCGTCCTCTTCAGCATGATCATCGGCTTCCACAACGCCTGGGAGCAGGACGATCTTTCGCTGGAGGAGCTGACGATCCGCTTCCGGGCCGAGTATCGTGAGCCGGTGGGCCATCCGTTGGAGCGGCCGCATACCTGCTTCTTCTGGGGCGAAAGCAGCCTGCTCAACTGAACGGATCCCCGCACAGCCTGTTGATATCCCGGTGATGCGGGGGCAACCTACCCATGGTCTCTGTGGTCCACCTTTGCAACATCCCATGCATGGCATGACCACAAGCCGAACAAGCGTCCGCACCACCTTCCTCCTTGCCGCGTTGGTGTCCGCCGCTGCCGCGCATGCACAGATCCCTGATAAGTGCATCGAGATCGAGAGCATCCTGGTGGATGCCTGCAATCCCGCGACGATCTGCCCCGGCAGCTCTGAAGGCCAGAACGAGATGGTCCGCTTTCGGACAGGGCCCGCCGCGCTGGCGTTGGGGGACATCGTGGCCAACTGGCCCAACGGTCTGTGGCGCGGCTTCATCCAGAACGCCACCACCGCATCGATCACCGCCCAACTGAATGCCACCATCGAGGCCTGCGGATGGCTCATCGAACCTCCGGGTGGCATCATCCCACCGGGCAGCGTGGTGATCCTGGTGACCAGCACGGACATGTGTGTGGCGGCCAATTCGTTCGAGGCGCTGGTGGATACGGTATTCCTCACCTTCCAGGCGCCTGGGAACACGCAGGGCCATTTCGCCAACCACAACAACGGCGCGACCATCACCACCGACCCCACAGGCGCGCCGGACTTCCGCACGCTGATCATGCGGCATACGCCCACCAACTGCAGCGACACAGTGACCTACGACCGATCACAGCTTGTGAACATCTATGGCACCTATGGCGGTTTCGGTCCGGATAATGATGGTTCCACTGCGGTGTTCAGCTGGCCGGGTGAACCACCGGTGGTGAGCTACGTGAACTTCGGTTGCCAGGCCCCCTTCGCACCGCTCTCCGTGGATGCCCAGGCCTCAGGCACGTTGTGTGTCGGTGTGGCGCTGGAACTCACGGGTGCGGTCACAGGAAGCTACACGGACCTGCAATGGACCGGTGGCACCGGCACTTTCAGCGATCCGGGCGCATTGACCACCACGTATACTTCCGGACCCGGCGACGCAGGGCAGGTGGTGTTGCAACTCTGTGTGCAGGGCGCCTGCGCGGATCCTGTATGTGCGACCCTCACCCTCGACCTGCTGGACATTCCCGAGATGAGCATCACCGCCGACGGTCCCACCGCGCTTTGCCCGGGGGAGAGCGTGTTGCTCACCGCCACCGGTGCGGATGACATCATCTGGGAGCCCCAGGGCGATGGACCGACATTGCTGGTGGATATGCCCGGTACGTACATAGCCCTGGGCAACAATGCATGCGGGGAGGGGAGTGCGAGCATCACCATCACCCTGGGCGACAGTCCCAACATCATCATCACCCCCGATGGCCCCACCGCGTTGTGCCCCGGGGAGACTGTCACGCTCACGGCCAGCGGCGCCACGGACTTCGTATGGGAGCCCGGCGGCCCGGGACCATCGATCGTGGTGGATACCCCTGGCACCTACACGGTCAACGGTACCAGTTCCTGCGGTGAAGGGAGCGCGAGCATCACCATCACCGAGGGCGATATACCCGTATTGGTGATCACCGCGGATGGTCCCACGGCATTGTGCCCCGGGGAGAGTGTCACGCTGACCGCAAGTGGTGCGCAGGACTATCTATGGGATCCCGGCGGTGCCGGTGCATCCATAGTGGTGGTCCTGCCTGGCACCTATACCGTAACGGGCACCAACGCCTGTGGAGAGGATTCGGCGAGCATCACCATCACCACCGCTGATGCGCCCACGGTGATCATCACCGGCGACACCGCGCCCTGTGTGGGAAGCACCACCACACTCACGGCCAGCGGTGCCGACAGCTACGTATGGAGCACGGGGGAGGACAGTCCCAGCATCACCGTAGCCGCAGGAGGTACTTACACGGTCACGGGCACTTCTTCATGCGGCACGGGCGTGGCCAGTGTGACCGTGACATTCGTGGTGCAGCCCGAAGTGAGCATCACCGGGTCACCGTACCTCTGCCCTGTTGCGATGCTTGCCGCCACCGGCAATGATCCAGTGTTGTGGAGTACCGGCGCCACCACCCTCACCATCGCGGTATCAGAACCCGGCATCTACAGTGTCACCGCCACCAATGCCTGCGGATCATCCTCCGCCTCCGTGGAGGTGCTGGACAACCCGATCACCGCCAGCTTCATGCCCAGCGCCATCGAAGGGGAAGCGCCGCTGTTGGTCACCTTCACCAACTTCTCTCTTCCGCAGGGTTCAGACTTCGACTGGAACTTCGGTGATGGCAATACCTCTGACGCCACCGCGCCGGTGAATCTCTACACCATCCCGGGCGTGTACACCGTCACCCTCACCGCCACCCTGGGTGAATGCAGTGCAACCTCTTCGCTCACCATCACGGTATATGGCCCTGACACCGGCGAGAGTGCCATCGAGGTGCCGAACGTATTCTCCCCCAATGGCGATGGGGTCAATGATGTGTTTCAAGTGATGGCCACCAACATCGCACGCATGGAACTTAGCGTGTACAACCGCTGGGGCCAGCGGGTGGCCTTGTTGGAATATGTGATGCAGGTGTGGGATGGCCGGACTTTCGCCGGTGAAGTGGTGCCCCCGGGCACTTACTTCTACGCGCTTCAAGCCACTGGCGATGACGGACGTGCATACGACCTGACGGGCAGCATCACCGTGGTGCGCTGAGCCCGGACACCACTGCCATCCACCCACTGGTTCGGTCACCCATACCCTCTTCGCCACGGGCGTCGATAGACAAGGTTTGGGAGCTGCATGGTGCCTTTACACTGCTGCGCTGACCCGGCAAGCTCAGCGCATTCTCTGGTCGCGGGCTTTGTTCAGGAAGCGGGACCTTTGCACCAGGTCTCAGAGCCCGGATGGCCGTTGATGGTGTACGCATTTCCATATCGATATCGGAGGACCGCCTTGTGCATCGCCACATGGTTCGGCGCGTGGGCCCCGGTGGCCGCGCAATGTCCGATCACCGTCAACACCTTTCCCTACCTGGAGGACTTCGAGGCCGCACCGGCGTGGAACAGTGGGGGTTCCGGGAACGACTGGGCCTGGGGTACACCCACCAAGCCGGTGATCTCCGGCGCGGCAAGCGGTGATCGTTGCTGGGTGATCGGCGGGCTGACCAACAGCTTCTATATCGACAGCCAGCAGAGTTGGCTGGAAGGTCCCTGCTTCAATATGAGTGGCCTCACCGATCCCTGGGTATCCTTCAGCATCCTCTGGGAGTGCGAGCGTGATTACGACGGTCTGGCGTTCCAGTATTCGCTCAACGCCGGTGCCACATGGACCAACGTGGGCGCATTCGGTGCGCCGGGTCACTGCCTCTCCACCAACTGGTACAACACGCAATACATCAGTAACCTCACCCTGGCCGATCCGCGGCACGGATGGTCCGGACGCGTCGGGTCCACGGTGGGCATCTGTGCAGGGGGCCAGGGTAGTGGGACCTGGGTGACAGCCTCTCAATGCCTGCCCTTCCTGGCTGGCCAGCCCAGCGTGAAATTCCGTTTCGTTTTTGGCGCGGGCAGCACCTGCAACAGCTACGACGGAGTTGCGATCGACGATGTGTTCGTGGGGGAGGCTCCGCCCAACCAGGCGTCCTTCACTTACGGCTGCGATGGCAACACCGTGCAATTCACCAATACCTCGGCACTGTGCCCCACCGGCTACCTGTGGAATTTCGGCGATCCCGCTTCGGGAGCATCGAATACGAGCACCCTGGCTTCGCCGCAGCACACCTATCCCGGACCGGGGACCTATCCGGTATCGCTCACCGTGAATGGCCCCTGCAATGCCCCCAGTACGAGCACCCAGCAGATCACGATCCTCAGCATCGACTTCATGGTGTCGGAGGCCAGTTGTGCGGGAGGTGATGGCAGCATCATCGCGATCGTGGGAGGTACCTCGGCGCCATTGGACATCGTATGGAGCCCCGGTGGCCAGACCTCCGCCGTGATCACCGGACAGGCAGCAGGCATCTACGGTATCACGGTGAATGCAGTGGGTGCCTGCCCCCTGCAAGCTTCGGTGGAACTGCCCCAACAGGGCGGCACGGTGGCACTCACGTTGGAAGGAAGCGATATCACATGCAATGGCTTCGCGGATGGCGCCATCACAGGTACAATTTCCGGTGGTGCGGGCGGATGGATCTACGATTGGGAGCCGCCACTGGGCGACGGACTTGACCACACGGGGCTTTCTCCCGGGACATACACACTCACCGTCACGGATAGCGATGGATGCAGCGGCAGCGCCCAGGTCACCATCACCGAACCCGCACCCCTGACGATCGCAGCGCCGCCCGACACCGTTCTGTGCATCGGCGCATCGCTGTTGCTGCAACCGGTGGTGGCTGGAGGAACACCGCCCTATACCATCGGATCCGAACCCGCAGGGCCACTTGTGATGCCGGAGGTGAACACGATGTACACCATGGAAGTGACCGATGCGAACGGTTGCACGGCCGGACCGCAGCAGACCATGGTGGAGGTCTCCGGACCGGATCAGCCATTGATCACCGTGGATCCGGCCAGCGGATGTGTGCCACACTGCATAACGCTCAATGGTTCGCTACCGCAGCAGGTCACCTATGCATGGGATCTTGGTGATGGAGGATCCGCTGTCGGTGCCGCACCGGTCCATTGTTATGAGCAACCCGGCGTTTTCACCGTGTCTCTGGTGGTGACCGATGCGGCAGGATGCATGAACAGCGCTGTCCTGATCGAGCCCGTGGAAGCCTTCGCCACGCCTGTGGCCGTCGCCGTCGCCGATCCGCCCATCACCACCATCGGGCACCCCACAGTGCTGTTCACGTCGCTATCCGCCGGTGCGGTGGAATGGTCCTGGTCTATTGAAGACCAGGGGATCGACATGGATGCTCCCACGGTGGAGCACACGTTCGGCGATGTCGATTGCCACCCTGTGAACCTCTTTGTGACCAATGCCGAAGGTTGCACCGACGAATGGGAGGGGATCTATTGCGTGGAGGATGAATTCGCGCTGTGGGCACCCAATGCCTTCACCCCGGATGGCGATGGCGTGAACGACCTGTTCGGCATGGTGAGCACCGTGCGCGCACCGGACTTCTTCGAACTCGTGGTGATCGACCGCTGGGGCAGCCTGTTGTTCTCCACCAACGACCACACCCTGGGCTGGGATGGAATGGCGGGTGGCATGCAGGTGCCACAGGGGGTGTACCTGTGGCAGGTGCGCATCCATGACGTATTCGGGCGCCTGCATGAGCGCGCCGGGCACGTCACGTTGATCCGATGATCCATAGAGCCTGTTTAGGATCTCTTCAAACTCGCCCCCCGGTCTCTTTTCCGCCCATGCTTCGCCGAATAATGATCACGTAGGCACCGCTACGTGATGATTTTTCGGCTGCGCCTGGACAAAAAATAGCCTCGGGGTCCTTCGCTCAAGAGATCCTAAACAGGCTCTTAGCGGGCCAGCTTCAGCCGGAGACCTGCATTGATCTGGAGCATGTTCGCCTTGGGATCCACATCGATGCGATCATCATCGAAGAAGCTGGTGAGGCCCAGGTCGTAGCCCGCCTCCAGGAAGAACACCGAGATGTCAAGACCCAGGCCTGCGGTGAGGGCCAGTTGCGTACTCCCGAATCGGATATCCTGCAGGCCGTCCTGATCGAACTCGGTGATGATCGGGAACGAAGGGGCGAGGCCACCGAAGAGACGGAAGTTGAGCACGGGTTCATCCTCGGGGTCGGTGAAGCGATAACCCACCCGAAGGGGCACGCGCAGGCTTCCGGTGGTCACGGTACCCTCCACGGTCACATCGTTCTCGTTGGGCACTTCGTAGGTGGTGGTGATCACCACGGCGCTGTGTACATACTGCGCGCCAACGGCGAAATAGAGCTGGCTGCCGAACATCAGGTCGGCGCCCAACTGCACACCGGCCTTGCTCTTCCATTCGGAGAAGGCAGGCGTCTCCGTGAGGTCTTGCAGGTTCACGCCCAGGTGGGGGCGGATCTCCATTTGTGCCATGGCACCGGTGGCCACTACCAGGCTGATGAGGGATAAGGTCTTCTTCATCGTGGTGTGTGTTGTGCGTTGACCCGCCGATCAACGGATATTGTCCTGTTTGCGCTTGAGTTCGCTGATGATCCGTTGAAGATCCTCCCTGCTTTCCTGATGGCCGCTTGCCTTGTCCGAGTGCTTTTCCAAGGTGCCCTGGTGTTTATTCATGCTACCCTGCACTTTGGCCTCCCGCTCCATGATCTTGGCCAGCCCGGTCTCGTTCTTCGCCAGCGATGTACGGGTCTTGGTCAGCCGCTTCAGGTCCTTCGGATCGTTGGTCAACGCGAACTTCTTCTCGAACCCGGCGATGTTCCCCTGGAGCTTGGCATTCTCCCCCTGGATCTTCGCACGCCGCGACTTGAGTTTCTCAAGTTCCCTGTTCGCCTTGGCAAGGTTGTTCTCGGCCTTGGCTTTGTCCTTCTGGGCACCACCCAGCTTGTCACCAGCCTTGTCCAGGTCCTTCTGGTAGCGGTCGATCTGTCCCTGCACCACAGCCTTGTTCAGGCGAAGGGCGAGCTCGCGCATGTATTTTTCCTCCTTCTCCTTGTTCTGCTGCAACGCACTGTCGTTGCTCAGGAAGGCCAGGGTGAGCTTCGCCAGATTGGCCTTCTTGTCAGTGGTGGCTTCGGCCAGCACGGTCAACGGCTCCGCAGAGATCTGCGCTAGCCTGGCCCCTGTGGCACGCGTGGGTTTGGTGTCGATCGCGGTGGAGATCGGTGTCATTTCCAAATGCCACAGGTCGATCGCATTGCCACCATCGGTCTCGAATATCGTGATCGTGTGTGCCGGGATCGTCCTGGCGTTGTACGCCATGGACCCTTCGGTCACCACGATGCGCTGGTCCCACTGGAGACGTGTGCCATCCTTGGTGGTCTGGCCAAGCGCAGGCAGGATGTTCAACGCGGATATCAGAAAGGGGAGGAGACTTTTGTTCATCATATCGCTGGATCGTAGGTTCCACTCAAAGGTATCATGGACGACCGGGAATGGATCCCAGGTCACTCACCCACCGCCCGGCCGGGGCAGTTCCTTCAGCGCTTGATAGACGCGGTGAAGGGGCAGACCCATCACGGTGTAGAAACTGCCTACGATGCGTTCCACGCCTACGTAGCCGATCCAGTCCTGCACTCCGTACGCACCGGCTTTGTCCAGCGGTAGGTAGTGTGCGGCATAGTACAGGATCTCCTGCTCATCGAGTGGAACGAAGGTCACTTGCGCGATGTCGGTGAAGCATCGCATATCCTGTGCGGTTCGCAGGCACACCCCGGTGAAGACGCGGTGGGTGGCTCCGGAGAGTAGTGTGAGCATGCGCTGTGCATCCGCTTGGTCCACCGGCTTGTTCAGCAGGAGGCCATCAATGATCACGGTGGTGTCCGCTGTGATCAACACCTGATCAGGGGCCAGTATGCCAGGGAAGGCCGCAGCCTTCAGGCGGGCAAGATGTTCGGCCACCGCTTCGGCGGGAAGGTCCGCAGGCGGGGTCTCGTCGATGTCCACGCTGGTGATCTCCACCGGAAGGTCCAGCCCCTGCAACAACTGTCTGCGCCGTGGCGAAGCAGAAGCGAGGATCAATCGCCAGGGGAACAGGGGAGGTGTGGGCTTCATATCCTTTCGATCAGCAAAGCATATCCCACGGCCATCACCATGGCCACTTTCATCAATTGCCCGGCGCGCACATGGGCGTCGCGCGATCTTGCCTGGTAGGTGAAGCCGGCGCTTAGCAGTAGAGGGGCGATGATGCCCACACCGATGTACCAGAAGGAGATGCGGTCCGTGAGGAACTGCGAACGCAGCAACAGCAGTCCCGCGATGAGAATACCGATGTGGACCATGGCCATGGCACGCGCCACGCCCATACCCCATACGATGGGCACTGTCCGGCATCCAGCGGCCGCGTCACCCTTCACATCGGCCATGTCCTTCTGCAGTTCGCGCACCAGGGTGCTGAGGAAGGCGAAAGCGGTGAAGGCCTGGATCCATCCCCAGAGTTGTTCGAACGCCGGCTCCATCACGAACTGCTGCCCATCCGGCAGGGACAGCACCTGTGCTTCGGCGAAGCCGCGTTGCAGCAAGGGGATCTCGTACAGCCCCACGGTGAGCGGGACCAGTGCGGTGAGGGTGGCCACCAGACCGTTGCCGATGAGCAGGTGGCGCTTGAAGGTGGTGCTGTAACTCCACAATGCGCCGATGGCGAAGACCGGGATGAGCGCCCATTGCGGCAGACCACTGCGCCAGGCGACGTAGGCACCGATCAACAGGCCGCTCCCGCTCAGCACCAGATGCCCCACCATTGCGACGCGCCGCTTCACACTGCGCCCAACGATCACCTGTCCCGGCTTGTTGATCCGGTCGATGCGCGTGTCGAAATAGTCGTTGATCACGTTCCCACCTGCCGCTACCAGGACGGTGCTCAGGATCAGCAAAGCGAAAAGCCCCCACGGCATGCGCGGACCGAAACCATCGGGCAGGACCAGGTCCGCACGTGCAACGGTGCCATCCAGCGCGGCCAGCAATTCGCCAATGCCTCGTTCAAGATTCCCGGCGATCACGCCTTCCCGCATCAGCAGCATCGTCAACGCGATGATCAGCAGGTTCAGCGGACGGGTGAGCCGGAGGAAGTCCAACATGGCTTCAGTATGGAATGGTACTCTGGAAATTGGCGGGCACGTCGTTCATGGTGCCTGCGATATGCCGGGTCCCTTCATGCCGCTTCATTGCATTCACCAGGTATGCGCCCCATCGGTGAGCCACTTGCCCTGCACCTTCAGGGCCTGTTCCAGCAGGTCGCGTACGCAGCCTCCTCCGCCCGGGTAACGGCTCACAAAGGCGCTGATGGCCTTGACCTCTTCGGCCCCATCACTGGGGGAACACGGGAAGGCCACGCGCTGCATCACACGCAGGTCGGGGATGTCGTCGCCCATGTAGGCCGTTGTTGTTGGCTCCAGACCATCGTTCACAAGATGCTCGAAGAGTTGGTTCTTCTGTGAAATGCCGAGGTGGACCTCTGAAACACCCAGCCGCGCGAAACTGTCGGCCACGCCCTGCGACCGTCCACCACTGATGATGATGATGCGCAGACCCTCCTTCACCGCATGTTGCACCGCATAGGCGTCGCGCGTATTGAATGTGCGCACCGGGTCGGTGCCTGGCAGCAGCAGCACCCGGTTGTTGGTGAACACCCCATCCACATCGAAGCAGAAGGTGCGCAGCGTCGCCAGGTTCTCCTTGTAGGTCGATCCGCTCATCCTTGTCCGTATGTACGCAGGATCTGTGTGCTCAGCAGTTCGTACACGGCGCGAAGGTCGGGATCGTGCTTCAACAGTTCGAGGTGCTCCTGTACCGTGCGCTGATCGCCGCGACGCGCGGGACCTGTGAGGGCATGCTCGGGTCCGAAAGTGGCCGCGCGCTGCGCCGTGGTCTTCCACAGTGGATCGAGCAGGCCGGGGGGCAGTTTCTCTTCGCGCAGCAGGCGTTGGGCCTCACGGAACAACCACACGGGCAGATTGCTGGTGAGCACCGCCGCCAGGTGTACACGTCGGCGCTGCGCAAGCGACAACTCGATGTTCACTTCACTGAGGCGTGCGGCAAGATCGCGCATCACAACGCGGGACTTTTCATCAATGGCCTCTACGACCATGGGCACCTCACGCAGATCCATGGGAGCGCCATGGCCAAGGCTCTGGATGGGCCACAGCATGGCGCGATGTGCGTGGGGAAGCAATACCTCCAGGTCAACGGCGCCTGCCGTATGTGCCACCACCGCATCCGAAGCAGGCAACGCAGCGGCAACGGCGGAGATGGCATCGTCGCTCACAGCGATCAAGATCAGGTCCGCAGCAGGCAGGGGTTTGCCAAGGTCGATCGCCCGGGTGCCGAGTGTTCGTGCCAAAGCCTCACGCTTTGAAAGGTCGCGTCCGGCCACACCCACCAGGGGCAGCCCGGCGCCGGTGATGGCATGGCCCAGCTGGTAGGCCATGCGACCTGTACCGATCAAGAGGATCCGGGTCATGTATTCGCGGTCAAGTGATCCATTGGCATTGTCCTGGATCAGGATCGATCAATCCTTCGTGGCTTTCCTGCGCACCCGCTGCCACACGGCCATGCCGGTACCCAGCGCCATGAGCACGCATCCGAGCCACAGGATGTTGATGCCCGGGAAGACCAGGGCCTGCATGATCAGGAACTCGGCTTCGGCCACGTTCACACCCACCTTCACAGGATCGGGACCCAACAGGTCGCCGTCCACGGTAGCAAGGCCATACCGCATCCGCAGGGCGCTCACCTCGGCGGGCTTGCTCGCCACGGGCTGTCCATTGCTGTATACCACCATGGGCCGTGCTTCGAACCAGCGGTCGCTGCGATACAGGTCGCGGATGCGCAGCTTCACGGCATACACGGTGAAGCGATCGCCCAGCATGGCCAGCGTGACACTGTCGCGCACGGTGTACACGCTGTCGATCAATACCACGCTCGAAGGTGTCACGATCGTATCACCCACGGCCTTGTCGTACAAGCGATCGGGCATCCAGCCATGCGCGGTGCTGTCCTGCTCGGTGCTCATGTCGGCATAGCGGATGTGGGTGTAGAGGTCGCGATGCAACCAGTGCTTGGTGCTGGGTTCGGCCACGTTGCCGAAGCGTGGATTCAACTGGATGAAGGGCGCCAGTTCGAAGAGGTGTTCACCAGGGCGTGTGTCGTTCCAGTCGCTGGCATGCCAGAGCGCGCGCTTCGGATAGTTTTCAAGTGGTTCCCAGTGCGTGGGCTGGTCGGCCAGGAAGACGGGTCCGGCGCGGTGGTCACTACGCGCACGGAACAGCATGTCGCCCACGCGCACCGTGTCACCCATGCGGTAGTCGCGGGGCTCCACCCGCAGGTAGTCCATGTGGTAGAACAGGTTCACGCCCTCCTGGTCCTTTTCGCGGTAGTGCACATAGAATTGGCCCATGCGCACGGTGTCACCACGGTAGAGCAGAATGTCCGTGTTATTGCTGAACGATTCGTTCAAGAAGCGCAGGTCCATGCCCTTCATGTTGCGGCTCATTTCCTCCTTGCGCCCGGTACTGATCAACGCGCCCAGCAACACCATGGCGAAGCCCACATGGGCCACACTTGGCCCAGCGTTGCGCAAGCGGCCTTTGAGTACCACGGGCACGTACATGATGTTCGCCACCACCGCGAAGACCGTGGCGAACAACAGGGCGATCAAAGGGATCTCCTTCACTTCGAAACGCAACAAGGCCGACACCAGCACGGTGATCACCACGCTGATGACCAGTGGCACCAAGAGCGAGCGGAGGAATTTGCGCAGATCGCTATCCTTCCAGCGCAGGTATTGGGTGAAGGAGACCAGCACACAAATGATGACCGCGAAGGGCAGCTGCCATTTATTGTAATGCGGTATCGGTTCGGTCGGCGGGGCCACGCGTGCATCCGCCAGGCCGGTAAGGAAGCCACTGCCGGTCCATTGTCCCAGCTTTGTGAAGACCGCGCTGAACGGCTCCAGCAGCAGATTGAACACCGGGACACTGGTGCTGAAAGTGATCTGAAGCGCGCTGACCAGCAGGGTAAGCGAACCAATGAAGATCCAGAATTCACGCGACCACAGCGACTCCTCCGGATCGTTGGAGGAGAAGGCACGGATGTAGGCGAAGACCAGATGCAGGATGGTGATCGCGCCGAAGACCAGGATCGCTTCCACGGGGATCCGCAGGAACAGTGCGATGGCAAAGAGTGCGAGGGAACTCAGTGCGTAGAACCGACGGTGCCCTCCTTCCCTGGGGAGCAACATCAATACGGCCAGGGCGGTGAAAAAGAGCATGAACACCAACAGTCCGGGCAGCATGCCATCGCCGGTGAAGCTGTGCACGCTGGTGTCACCCAACACACCGCTGCGGGTAAGGAAGGTGCTGTACAGCACGAACAGGAAGGTGACCAGCGTGAGGAGGAATGCGGCGAAGAGGGATGTCTCCTTGCGTTTGTTCACCATCATCAGGTGCCCGGCACCCACCAATGTGATCCACGGCACCAGGGAGGCGTTCTCCACGGGGTCCCATGCCCAGAACCCCCCGAAGCTTAGTGCTTCGTAGGCCCATGCGCCACCCATGAGGATCCCCGTGCCGAGCACCATCACACCGAAGAATGTCCACGGTAGGGCGGGTGTCATCCAGGCCCGGCGCTCACCCGTCCACAGCCCGCCGATGGCGTAGGCAAAGGGTACCAGTGCCGCAGCGAAGCCCAGGAAGAGTGTGGGCGGGTGGATCACCATCCAGTAGTTCTGCAACAGCGGATTCAGGCCGCGCCCGTCGCCGAACTGCGGGATGCGTGTGAGGTATTCGGGCATCAGTGTCCACGGCAACCCCAGGTTCTCTGGCAATTGCCGGATCAACAGGAATGGGCTGCTCCCAACGCGCGTTTCACCGAAGTAGATGCCCAGCAGCATGGTGGCCAGGAAAACCTGGACCAATGCGAAAATGGCCATCACCGGGGCCTCCCATTTTCCGGCGCGCCAGAGCAGGATGTTGCCCAGCACCACATGCCAGAAGGTCCACAGCAGGAAGGAGCCCTCCTGGCCTTCCCAAAAGCAGCTGGCGATGTATTTCATCGGCATCTCCAGATTGCTGTGCTTCCATACGTAGTCGTACTGGAACCAATGCTTGAAAAGCATGGTGAAAAGGATCACCACGATCCCCAGCACGGCCACACTGTGCAGGCGGAAGCCGATGCGCCCCACCGTCTTCCAGCCACTGTCGCCCTTGTGCGTGGCCAGGGTGTACGACACCACGGCCAGGACCGCCATCACGAAGGAAACGATGGTGAGGAAGTGCCCGAGCTGTCCAGCCCATGCCTGTTCCCCGATATAGTGGATCTTCTCCATTGTGCCCTTCCCCCGCCAGCTTTGGCGTGTCTTCCTTCCGTACCGTAGCCCTCAACCTGTCATTGCCAACGCAGTCAAGCAACAACCTTCAACCTTCAACCTTCAACCGTCACCAACCCTCAACCTTCGATCATCAACCTAACCCAATCCTCTTCACTCTTCACTCTTCCTCCTTTTACCTTCCTCTTTTCTGCAACCCATATGTCGTCCCTCCGGGACTGCTAGATCGGTGCTGCGCTTTCATCTGGCTACCCATATGTCGTCCCTACGAGACTTCTTGATCGCTGCGGCCCTTCTTTTTTCTTTCCTCTTTCTCCTTCCTCCGTCATTCCGAGCGAAGCGAAGGAACCTTTTCCTCTTTCAACCTTCAACCTTCAACCTTCAACCTTCAACCTTCAACCTTCAACCTTCCTCTTTCCTCTTTCAGTTTTCAGTTTTCCATTTTCACCCTTCAATAGCATGCTCCTCATTGTACTTGCTCGGGCACTTCATCAGCATGTCGCGCGCGTGGAATTCACCCTCGGGCGTGGCTTTTCCGATGAGCACAAGGCGCTCGCTGCGTTCGAAGTCCTGCGGCTTGGCCTTGTTCAGATGCACCCGTGCCGTGTTCCCTTCAAGATCCACCATGGTGAAGCTGGTGAGGCTTGCGTTCAGGGTGGGTTCATAGACGATCTCCTGGCTGCGGTCCAGCACGCCCACCACATGGTACTCACGCCCGGGATGCTCCATGGCCTGGTCCAGATCGGCGTAAGTGCTGCTATCGTACAACGAACCCACCAGCGCCGCGATGGCGACGGCGATGATGACGATGGCGATGATGTGGGAGCGTTTCATGGAGCGTGCTTATTATCATGCGGTCGTATGTTCATATGCACATGGGCACATGAACACATGGACACATGCTATTTTTTCAGTTTCTCTTCCATCCGTTTCAAGCGCCTGTCCTGGGCCCATAGCCACACCCCGATGCCAAGTATGATGATCGCCACCACCACCACCACGGCGTTCATCTTGCCACCACCGTAAAGGTTGTCTTCCAGCCAGGTGGGGGCTGCCTGTGCATATGCCAGGGTGGGCGCCAACAGACCAAGGAGGTGTATGATCCTCATGCTTCCTGCATTTCGTTGATGCGTGTAGCGCGGTGACGCAATTGATACATCCATGCACCCAGCAACACCCAGCCCACCACCGCGGGATAGAACACGATCCGAAGGCGGTTGTCCAGATCCAGATCGGCAAAACCGCTGTTGCCGCCACTGCCCGGGTGCAGGCTGTCGATCGCATTGAGCCGTGGCACCACGAAGAGGAACATCACAAGCAGCACGAAGGCGAAGATGTTGTAGATAGCCGCGAGCCGCGCGCGCTTGTGCGCATCCGGCACCGAGCCCCGCAGTACCAGGTACGCCAGGTAGATCAACGCGGTCACAGCGGCGCCGTTCAGCTTCACATCATTGGTCCAGAATGCACCCCAGGTGGCGCGCGCCCAGACCATACCGGTGAGCAATCCAAGCGCACAAAAGAGCAGGCCCACGTGCACGGCGCTCACCGCCTCGCGATCGCGGTCCAGTGAGGTGCTACCCAGCACCTCTATGCTCTTCCACATGGAGATCGCCATCAGTGCGATCATGGTGAACCACATGGGTACATGGAAGTGCAGGTTGCGGATGCTCTCATAAAGGATGCTGCGATTCGGGAAGGCGAATCCCGCGGCCACGGATCCGGTCATCTCGCGTTCAGGATCGCATGCCCCGTTCTCGATCCCAGCTCCCAGACCTTCAGTGAAAAAAGCCCCCGGATAGCGCAGGTTCGAAACAACGAGATCGGTCATCGCGTTGCGGAGTCCTTCAGGGACGATGATGGTCGCGCGCAAATGGGTGGCATCCAAAACGTCAACACGTTCCGGGCAGAAGTGTTGCCCATCATTGATAAGGTGGACCCCGAGGTCATCACGAAAGCGTGTGTTATAGCCAGTCACCTGGATGGTCACTTCACCCGGTGCGATCCTCCCGGGCGATACATGGACCAAGGCAGGGGAGAGAGGTGTACGCAGGGCGGCGACAGACGCGACCAGCAGGAGGGCGATCGCCAGGAATTTCCACCACCAGTGCTTCATTTCTCAGTCGCGCCAAAGGTACGGGAACAGCAACCAGGCCAGCGTAACGGTGATCACATCCAACAGCACAAGCCCGAGGAAGTACGTGCTATTGACGCTCCAGGCCACACCATCCAGGGCAAGCTTGCTGGCACGCATCACGGCCAGCAACATGGGCAGCACCAGCGGGAAACCGAGGATGGCCATGAGCCCGAGGCCGCTTCCCGCCCTTGCTGCGATCGCCGAGATGAGTGTGAGCACTGCGGCGAGACCGATACCGCCCAGGATCACCGCCAGCAGGAACTGAAAGAGATCCGCGTCCGCCAGCACATGCGCACCCATGAACAGGGTGTAGCACAACAGGCTCAGCAAACTCAAAAGCACCATGGTGATGCTGTTGTACAGTGTACGGGCCAGGATCACACTGCGCGGATCGGCCAGTGTGTACAGGTAAAGCTGCCGGCCCCCGTCCTCGCGTTGGAAGGAGCGTGCAAGCGCGTTGAATGCCGCGAATAGGAGGATGATCCAGTAGAGGGCGTTCCAGGTGGCGGTGCCCAGGTCACCCTTCACCGCGAGATGGGCCACATACACAGCGCTGACCACATAGAGCAGCATCCCACCCCATGCGGCACGCTGCCGTATGTCCAAGGCGGCTTCGAGCCGGATCAGCTGAACGATCTCCTGGGTGCGCAAGGCGGAAGCCGCCTGGATCGGTCGGGACCCCTGCGGCGTGGCGAAGGTACTCCTGCTGTCAGCGGCCCGACCTGTCGCGTACATCCACAGCCTCGGCGGTGTACACCATGTACACATCCAGATAGGGTCGGATGGACTCCGGGACCTTGCGGTTGGGCTCGCTGGGAATGATCAGCAGCGCCTTGCCATCCCAGCGTGCGGCCTGGTAGGCCTTGTAGCGCTTGAAGTCCTTGAGGCGGGGATAGCGTTTCTCGAAGCTGGCGATGCCCTCCGGCCAGTTGCTTTCGTGGCTTCGGAACAGCACGGCCTCGATCTCGGCTTTGCTCATGCCACGTTTTTCCAATGCGGCAATGGCGGCGGGGTCGCGGGAAAGATCGTAGGTGGCATATACTTCATCCGCTTTACGGATACGCGCCTTTGGTAGCCTCGCCCAGTTGGGGCCCTTGCTAGCGGTGCGTTGGATGGCCACGGGTGGCGGTACCATCAGCCCACTATCCGCTACTACCAGGAAAATATCCTCGGAGGGACGGAGGTCCTCAGGCATATGCACATTGGAGCCTGAGTAGAGGCCTATGAGTGAGCGCTGGTGTTCCCCGACGCCCAGATCGCACACACGCACGGCCACGTAGTGGCGGATGATCTCTTTGTTCACAGAGCGGGCACTGTCGCCGCGCAAGCCAACGGGCCAAAACACCTCCTGGCTGGTACCGATCGCCGCACCGATGATGCCATCGGCAAGGCCGGCGGCCTGCAATGCGGCCATCGCGTCCTTGTCCGTGTCCAGGCCAGGGGCCGGATCGATCGCCATGGGATCTACGATGCGGATGGGCGTTTGCGCCGTCATCATCGCGGCGGCCACTGCGGCCAACAATGTGGGAAGGGTCCTCAATGTGATCATGCGCCGGTATACGGAGCCCCATGGGAAAGGGTACGGAGCGCTCTGGCCTGTTCGACCAAAGACCTTGGTGGGCCGATGAACAATGCCGAACTTCGTACGTTCATCCACCATGCGTATCCCGGCCTTTCTTGCCCTTCCTTTCCTATTGGCTTGTGACAGTGCCGACCGGGTACGCATCGGGCCGGTGACCATGCCGGTAAAGAGCCCAACATCGCCGCCAGCCATGTCCTTCCATGACCTCAGCGCCACCGACATCAACGGTCAACTTGTGAAACTCGATCGATATGCGGGAAAAAAGGTGTTGGTGGTGAACACAGCCAGTGAATGCGGCTATACCAAGCAGTATGCACAGTTGCAGGAGCTCTATGCCACCTACAAGGATCAGGGCCTGGTGGTGATCGGCTTCCCATGCAACGATTTCGGAGGGCAGGAGCCCGGCACCGAGGAGGACATCGCGGCATTCTGCCAGAAGAACTACGGGGTGGAGTTCCCCATGATGGCCAAGGTATCGATCAAGGGCAGTGAACCCCACGCGGTATTCCATTGGCTTACCAGCAAGGCGCAGAACGGGGTGCTGGATCATTCCGTGAAATGGAATTTCCACAAGTTCCTCATTGATGAGGAGGGCCGCCTGGTGAACGCCTTTCCCTCCGGGGTGAGTCCCATCGACGACAAGATCATCGACTGGGTGAAGGGCTGACGGGCTTTGCCTGCCTGGATCGCCAGCGGATCCCCATCTTCGCCCCATGCAACAGGTGGACATCCTCTGCGTGACCGCGCATCCGGACGATGTGGAGATCTCCATGGCGGGTACGGTGTTGCGGCATGTCGCCATGGGCCATGCTGTGGGTCTCGTGGAGATCACCGCCGGAGAGTTGGGAACCCGCGGCACCCCTGAACTGCGTGCCCGCGAAGCAGAGGCCGCCATGCGGGTGCTCGGAGCGGCCTTCCGTTACCAATTGGGTCTGCCCGATGGTTTCTTTCGTGGCGATCAGGAGAGTGTTCTACTGGTCGTGAAGGCCATACGCAGGCATCGCCCGCGTGTGGTGCTCACCAATGCCATCCGTGACAGACACCCCGACCATGGCCGCGCGGCCGCTCTGGTGGCCGAGGCCTGTTTCCTCAGTGGTTTGCGCCGGGTGGTCACTACCGGGGAGGAGGGTGTTCAGGAAGCATGGCGACCGACCACGGTGCTGCATGCCCTCCAGGACCATTGGATCGAACCGCATCTCATCGTGGACATCACACCATTCTGGGAAAAGAAGCAGGCGGCACTGGCTTGCTTCGGATCGCAGTTCCACGACCCCGAAAGCAAGGAACCTTCCAGCCCGATCGCGAACCCCGAATTCCTGCCGTTCCTCGAAGGGCGGCACCGGCAATTGGGCCGTCTGATCGGGGTGCCCTTCGCGGAGGGCTTCACCTGCGCGAGACCCCCCGGGGTGGATGACTTCCTAGGCTTGAAATAGTCCGGCTCATCGCTTGAACAGACGGCCCAGGCGCACCGCCCGTTCGAATCCAAGCAGGCGGTGGGCGGCCAGGTAACGTGCGGTGATGGCCCTGCTGCGCTCCGGCATGAAATCCTTGGGGAGATAACGCCGGTATAGGTCAGAGGCCAGGTCCAGGTCATCCTGCGCGACCACATGGATCACCATGAAGAGGTACTGGTCCAGTTCGGTGAGTTCGGTGGCGAAAGCATCCGCTCCCTGGCCGCGCAGGTGGTCCCGGATGGCCAGCCGCAATGCGATGTAGCGCAGCCAATTTTCTTTCAGGGCCGACTGGCTGATACTGCCCGCCGCCCGTTTCACCACGATCGTGTTCGGCACCGGGTCGAAGGCCAGCTTGCCGCCAGGCTTCATCAAGCGGAAGAGCAGTTCATAGTCCTGGCTGCTGCCCAGTTTTTCGTCCCATCCGCTTACGGCATCCAGGGCTTCACGGCGCCATAAGTTGGCACTGGTGGTGCCCAGCATGGTCTTTATCAATCCCCGCCATGCTTCCCCATGGAGGGCGCGTACCTCCTCCGTCTGGCCGTCGGGCATTTCCTTCACATAATTGCCAATGATGGCTACGGCCTCAGGATGGGTTCGCACGAGGGCTACCTGCCCGGCGATCTTCTCCGGCAGCAGCCGGTCGTCGGCATCGAGGAACTGTACCCACGCACCTGTGGCTTCGCGGTACCCGCGGTTGCGTGCCGCGCAGGCACCTGCATGTGTTCCGCGGATCAGTCGTATGTGGCCGGGATGCGCGGCGATCATGGCCTCCACAGTGGCGATCGTGTTGTCCGTGCTGCCGTCGTCCACCACGATCGTCTCGGCCACCGGGTGTGTCTGCCCCATCACGCTTCCAAGGCACGGCCCGATGTACGCTTCCACATTGAAGCATGGTATGATCACTGAGACCTGGATGGCCATCGCTTCAGAGGGGGGCGTCATGCCGGAATACCACATCACGGTGTACTTCTGAACGGAGGCGTTCTAGAACAGGATCCAGGATACGTGACATGCAGTTCGGATGCTTGCGGCGAAAGAAGCGGATGGTCTGTCCGCGATCGGCGCCCACATCGATCACCAGGCCCGCACCTTGCGGCAGCGGTCCATGGTAGTGGCGGCGCAGGCGGCGTTCGAACACCCCACGCTCGTTGAGGTCGGCCAGTCGGTCCATCAGCTTGATCCACCAGGATCCGTGCATGTCGCGTTCGATCGGGTAGTGTGCTGACAAAGTACGCGTCCAAATCCAAGGTTAGGGCCGTGAACCTGTGTCGATCCGCCGCATCTGTTGCCAGGCTTCGCGCAGATGACGTGCATCATCCGGGTTTGGGAGCAGGTGGCGCACCCGGCTGCCTGTGAGGTGCATGAACGTGATCAGTTGGTAGGTCGTGTTGGCGCAATATGCCAGTGAGGCAGTGATGGCCGCCCCAGGAAGCCCATGAAGGGGTATCAAGATCAGGCCCGCCACTACGGTGAAGAACGATCCGATGCCCGAACCGATGGCATTGTGACCGTTCCGGCCTGTGCCACTGTACCAATGGCTCAATGCCTGCGAAGCCGCCATGGCCAGCAGGCCGGGGAGCAACAGGAACACAAGCGGCGTGAGACCGGTGACCTCTGGCCCGAAGACCCATTGGAACAAGGGATCTGGCAGTAACAACAGCACGGCAGCCACGAGCAATGCGAAAGCGGAAGCGCCCTTCATGATCGTCAGCGTAATGTCGCGTTGCCGGTCGGCTTCCTCCATATTGCTCACCCTCGCATACAGCACCATTCCCAGGCTCTTGGGCACCAGCCAGGCACTTTCAGCCAATTGTATCGCCACGCTGTACAGACCGAGCGCTGCCGTGCCGCGGAACGCCTCCACGAGATAATAGGCCAGACGGTAATTGAGGAGCTGGGTGAGGTTCGCCACCTGCACCAGTCCGCCATGCTTGAAGAGCGCGCGCCACGCGTTCCCACCTGGCTGAGGCTCACGGTCGGCCAGGCCGCGCAACACAAGGGACGAGAAAAGGAAGCCACAACCGAAGGACACATATGATGCGGTGATGTAATGCCCCACATGAGCCACGGGTGATATGCGCGTCAGCGTGATGAAGGTGACCAACAACACCACGGACTGCACTGCCACGATGGTGTTGTAGGCGCGGATCCGTTCGTGGCCCAGCAGGATGCCGTGGTGCGCCGTGTAAAGGGATTGTACAAAAGCCAGCACGACCACATGCCAGACATGTGCCTTCGGGACCAGGGGCAGGATGTGAAGCACCATCATCGCCACAACAGCGGTGAACAGTGCCCAGAAATAGGCTGGTCTTAGCAATCGTGCCATGGGGAAGCGGGGCGCGAGATACACCAGTGCACCGCCGCCCACCACATTGTTCAGCACCATGATCAATGCGATGCCCAGCACGATCAGGCCGATCTCGCCAAGTCCTTCCGTTCCCAGGGCGTGTCCCGCCACTGCCAGTACCAACAGATTGCAGGCCATGGACACCACCCGGGTGCCGATGGTACCGATCACAGGGCGGATCATGCGCTGTCGCGTTTCAACCTGTTCCGTTTCCGTTCCCGTGCGGATCTCGCCGGCTCCGGCACATGGGCGAAGCGTTTCCCATCAAGTAGTGTCACATCACCCACGCTGCATAGTGTATGGAGACCCGCACCATACGCGCTTCCCTTCAATGGCCCCAGGTGGTGCACGGTCTCTTCAGCAAAGCGGTCCGGGCCCAGGTCGGTGATGCGATTGAAAGCGATCCGGCCTCCATTGATCAACGAACTGTCCCGCGCTGGTCTCCATAGCGAACCACCATGCATGAATGGTGTTCCGCCCGGCCGTGCGGAGCGGATATCCAGCTTCACGGGATTGAGGAGGTGTGCGGTATAGGGGCCTTCCAACCGATCGCTCCAATAGGCATGGAGTGATACGTTCGTCAACGGCGCCTTGGTGCCGAAAAGCCACCAACGCCCATCATGTTGGAAGAGCGTGGGGTCGACCAGCGCCTCTTCAAGCAGAACACATGAATGCTCCAGCGCTTCGTTCGTCTCGTTCACGCGGTAAAGGTCCACCCGTCCGAGCTCGGCGCACCCGGGCAACACGAATACCTCGTCATTCCGCACCACCACGTATGGATAGGAGAGGCGCCCTTCGCTTTGCAACATGGTACGCGACCGCTTGATCACATTATCCTGCTTGGGTCGCAGGCGTGCGATCACCCCGCGTCCGGTGGAATGATCGAACTTCTCATAAAGCACATTGAGCCGGCCTTCCGCATCGCGATACCCGAAAGGGTCGGCGCGGAAGGAGCCATTGGCGGGGGGCGGGAGCCAACGTACGTTCATGGGTGGGAGATCTCCGAGAAGCGTATGGATCGGGCTGTTGAGCACACCGATGTTCCATTCTTCATGGGCAGTAAGGTCCCGGCGATGGGACCGCAACTTGTTGGCCACCATACGCCAAAGGAATCTTAGGAAGGCGATATTGCCCGGGTAGCGGTACAGCTTGCCAAGTGTTGCTGGTGGCATGCCCTCGGCCGCCTGGGTATCACCTGAGAGCAATGCGTGCATTATTTGGGCGGGCCACACAGCGCTGTGCATCAACACCGTCTCCACGGTCTCCGCGTGGCTATGGTCCACCGTGGCGAACCAACCTTGGCGCAGCACCATTCCGCCATCCGACACCTCCGTGAGGCGCTGTAGTATGGCGCCGGTGACAGGCTCGCCATGCAGGATCTCCCAAAGCCCCGGTGGGCCACCCCGGAAACGCGCCGGGTCACCATGATGGAAACTCCACACACCATAGCGTGGAAGGGTGAGGATGGGGCCGGTGAGAATGGTGGATCCAAAGTGCAACAACACGTCCAGCCGGTGCGAAGCGATCGTTTCCAGATCCTGCGGTCGGAAGGAACTGCGCAACTCTTCGGGTATGGTGGTAAAAGGCATCACAGGTATTTGCCCCAGCAGTGGTCCGATATCTTCCGCTGCCATGGCGGGTGGTAGGAAGTGCCGACGATAGCCTCGATACAACGCGGTACGCAGCCTGCTGAAGAACGGCGGTGATGTCACCTCGCTTTCCGCCTTAGGGATCAACAGCAGAACAGGCTCAACTCCAGGGACCGACAGGGCCTGTCGTATGACCTCGGCCTGCCAATGAAGTGTGGGGCCGTCGTCCAGCACGAAGCCCACGGCAAGTGAGGCACCGGGACCTTTCACCATGTGTACAAAGGTCGCAGCTTCGGCGCACCCTTCCGTCCGATCCGGAATAGCCGTGTTCACCGGCCCCGGATCCGCGACCGCCGGGGTAGTATGGAGTGATATGCTTCCTCGAAGTCCAGGGCCACGCGCTCCACCCCGAACCGTTCCGCATAAAGACGGATGTCTTTGGCAATGGTGCGGTGCGACCCTGTTGCCAGGTCTTGCATGCCCTGTTCCAATGCATCCATGTCGCCACGGGAGATCATGATGCCGCGTTCCGGGGTGAGGTGTTCGGGAATTCCTCCCACGTCCGTGGCCAGCACAGGCATCCCTGTTGCGAAGGCTTCAAGCATCACACACGGGAGGTTCTCATGGTTGCTGGGCAGTACAAGTGCATCCGACGCGCGCATGCGTTCCGCCACGGTGGCAGGCGCACTCATTCCTTCAAAAGTGACCTGGCCGTGCAGGAGACCGAGCTCTGCGGCAAGCCTCTCATGTGGTGTTCGATCACCATCCCCCAGGATGTGCAACCGCATCTGTGGAACCTTCGCATGGGCCTTGTGGAAGGCCCGGAGCATGCCGCTGACGTTCTTGTGCTCATCCGCCAGTGTGGATACATGGATGAAGCGGTACGGGCCATCGGGTCTGTTGTCCGTTCTGGGATGGAACAGGTCCAGGTCCACCACATTGGGCACCACCGTGATCCGCCCTTCAAGGCCGAAACGCTTCATGGCCGCGGCAAGGTGCAGGCTTACGGGGCAAAGCCTGCCCGCCTTCTTTGCCGCACGTCGCATGGCCCAACGGGTGGGCAGTGGGATATGCGCGGCAGGCCCCAGGTGGTAGCCGGTCCAATTCTCACTGATAAGAAAGGGGATCTTCAGACGGCGGTGGAGGGCCAATAGTATGTAGGCCGTGGAATGAAGGATGTTGCCATGGACCACATCGAACCGGACACCTTCCTTGAGGAGGTCCTGTACATGGGACATGATCGCGATGTGCCTGCGCGCCGCCTGGAGCGATCCGGCAGGCACGTAAATAAGGTGTTCGCTCAGTCCCCCCTGGTCCTGGTTCACCAACTCGCGGCGCTTCAGTCCTGCCTCTGCCACAGAATGCACAACGGTCACCCTATGCCTGGTGGCCACAGCCTCAGCATGGCGTTTCACAAAGTTGCCCAGCGTGGGATGCAGCCGGTGCGGATACCAGCCGGGGATGAAGAGCACATGCATGGTGGCCAGGCAAAGTAACGCCAGGACCCGGCAGCGGATATGGCCGCTTCGTACATCGCCAGCCGATCCAACCGCAGATGGCGGCATGGGGTCGCTTCATGCGCAGTATTGATCCCAATGTGGACAGGCGCTATATTTGCGCCCCCCAAGTATTTCGGCGCCTGGGAATGTCCTTCTCGGAGGCATATGGTGGATGTAGCTCAGTTGGTTAGAGCGTCGGATTGTGGTTCCGAAGGTCGCCGGTTCAAGCCCGGTCTTCCACCCCTGGATCGAGAGGCCCCGACGTGGGCCTCTCCCTTTTTCGTGCGAATGCGCCTGCATCCAGCGAGGTGCCGGTCCATGTTCGTGCTGCACTTACCTTGCACGCCAACCCGCCGACAATGCTACCCGTCCTCCTGCGCGAATGGCCTGCCCTGCTGGCCCTGGTGCTGCTCACCGGTTGCCTGACGATCGAAGAACACTACACGTTCAAGAAGGACGGCAGTGGTTCCATGACATACGTGGTGGACATGAGCGAGCTCGGTGCACTCATGAACAACTTCGGGAATGGGGAAGGAGTGGGTGGCGAAGGCATGGGGACAATGGATCTCAGCGCTGAGGTGGCCAACCTTGATCGTCTTCCCGGAGTGAGCAAGGTGAAACTCGACGCAAAGAAGGAATGGGTACAGAAGATCAGCTTCAGGTTCAAGGATGTGGGGGCCTTGAATGCGGCCTTGAATGAATTGTTGAAGGATAGCAGCGGCACGCAGCAGGAATTCTTCGCCTGGGATGGTGGGACCCTTGTGCGCAGGAACAACCGCCACGCCTATGAACTGGGTGCAGGCCTGGCCAAGGACGATGCAGAACAGGAGGATGAAGAGGATGGCCTTGGACTGGGTAACATGCTCGAGTCCATGAAGTACCGATTCAGCTTCAAATTCTCAAGACCCATCAGCGGGGTGACACTGGCCGAAGGTGTGCAGCGGCAGGACCCCAACACGCGTGAGTTGAAGCTGGAGACGGACTTCGCCGTGATCTCCCGCGACCCAGGTGCGCTCGACCTGAGGATCGCTTTGGACCAGTAGTATCCGAAGCGCAGGCCATGGAACACCTTCTGGAGACCGCGATCCGCCTGGCGGCCAAAGTCCACAAAGGACAGGTGGACCGCTTCGGAAAGCCCTACGTGCTGCATGTGATGCGTGTGATGATGCGCGGCCAGGACTTCGACGAGCAGGTGCTGGGGGCGCTGCATGATGTGTTGGAACGTTCGGAGCTGACCGTAGAGGTCCTTCGTGGCAAGGGGTTTAATGATCGGGTCCTCAAAGCACTGGACCACATCTCCCGCCGGGAAGGGGAGACATACGAACAGTATATCGAGCGTGTGATGCAGGATAGCCTGGCGATCCGCGTGAAGTTGAACGACCTGGTGGACAAGATGGACCTGCTCCATGTGGACACCTTGAGCCACGCCGACCTGAAACGTTACAACAAGCAGCTGGCCGCATACCACCGCATGAAGAAACTGGTGGAACGCTCCAGGGCGAACATGCGCCTTATGCCTTCGCGCAAGGAGAGGAACGGCGGTTGATGCCAGCCCCGGCGTTCGTGGCGGGCGGCTATATTCGCGCCGCATCCATCCTCGCTCCGGAATGTCAAGATATCACCTCCTTCTCGCGCTGCCTCTGCTCATGGCTTGTGGCGGTTCCAATGACAAGACCGCCGATATACCGGTGGCCGACACCACTTTCCAGTGGGAAGTGGACCAATTCGAGGATCTTCGGATCCTGCGCTACCGTATCCCCGGGTGGGATATGATCCCCCTGCAGCAAAAGCAGCTGGCGTATTACCTCACCATGAGTGGGCTGGCCGGGCGCGACATCGTCTGGGACCAGAACCACCGCCACAACCTGCGGATCCGCAGGGCCATCGAAAAACTGGTATCCGATCGAAAAGAGGATGAGGGTGGTGCCGACTGGGATGCCTTCATGATCTACGCCAAGCAGGTATGGTTCGCCAACGGCATCCACCATCACTACAGCAACGCCAAATTCGATCCGGGCTTCAGCCGGGATTGGTTCACGCAGCGGCTCTCCGCGGCTGGCCACCAACTTCCGGATGAGGTGTATGAGACCATCTTCAACCCCGCGATCGATGCCGTGAAGGTGAGCCAGGACGCCTCGCGCGACCTGGTACTGGCCAGCGCGGTGAATTTCTATGGAGAGGATGTTTCGCAGAAGGAAGTGGAGCAGTACTATGCCTCCATCTCCGACCCCAATGACCCGCGGCCGATCAGCTATGGCCTCAACAGCAAAGTGGTGCGCGGGCCGGATGGTCAGGTCACCGAGGCCGTTTGGAAGGTCGGTGGCATGTACGGACCCGCCATTGAACGGATGGTGGAGTGGCTTGAGAAAGCCCGGGGCGTGGCCCTCAATGCAAAACAGGAGAAGGCCATCGGACTGTTGATCGATTACTATCGCTCCGGCGACCTCAAGACCTGGGATGACTTCAACATCGCGTGGGTGGAGGATACCGAGAGCGACATCGACTTCATCCACGGCTTCGTGGAGGTATACCAGGACCCGTTGGGTATGAAGGGCAGTTATGAGGCCATCGTACAAATGAAGGATCCCGAGGCCAGCGCCCGCATGGCCGTGCTGATGGAATATGCCGGATGGTTCGAGGAGAACAGCCCGATCCTCCCCATTCACAAGCGCGCGGACGTGGTCGGCATCACCTACAACTTCATCAATGTGGTCGGCGAATCAGGGGATGCGAGCCCCAGTACCCCGGTGGGTGTGAACCTTCCCAATGCGAACTGGATCCGGGCCGCGCATGGCAGCAAGAGCGTAAGCCTGGGCAACATCAGTGAAGCGTATGAAAAGGCCAGTGGTGGGGAGATGTTGAAGGAGTTCGCCTTCGATGATGCGGAGCGGGAGCGCGCCGAGAAGCACCAATCGCTTGCAGGCAAACTTCACACGGCACTGCACGAGGTGATCGGCCATGCCAGCGGTGTGATGGAACCCGGGAAGAACCCCGACATGCTGAAAAACTACGCCAGTCCGCTGGAAGAGGCACGCGCTGACCTGGTGGCCCTCTACTACATCATGGACCCGAAGATGGTGGAGATGGGTCTGGTCCCGGACCAGGAGGTGGGCAAGGCCGAGTATGAGGCCTACCTGCGCAACGGTCTGATGCTGCAATTGCGCCGTTTGAAGCTGGGTGATGATGTACAACAGGCCCATATGCGGAACCGCCAGGCGGTGAGCCGGTGGGTGTTGGAGAAGGGGGCACCCCAGGGCATCGTAACGCTGGAGAAGATCGATGGGCGCTCCTTCGTGCGTATCCACGACCATGAAAAGCTGCGTGTTCTATTCGGGGATATGCTCCGCGAAGTACAGCGCATCAAGAGCCAGGGAGACTATGCGGCCGCGCGTGACCTGATAGAGAACCATGGCGTGAAGGTGGACCAGGAACTGCATGCGGAGGTACTGCGCCGCAGTGAAAATGTGCGCACCGCACCGTACAGTGGTTTCGTCAATCCCATTTTGGAGCCGGTCACCAATGATGCAGGAGAGATCACCGACATCCGCATCCGCCAGCCCAGGGACTTCGTGGAACAAATGCTGGATTATGGTCGCCAGTTCAGCTTCCTGCCCGACGACAATTGACGGGATCGGGACCTGATGTAACCATCCTGATGGGCATGCCGTTGAAGGGTATGTCCAAGTAGTTCAAAGGTCAATCTGAAGAGTCACGTCGCCCCTGTCCGCCATCCGGTGGATGGGGGCTTCGTGCTTCGGGCCCCATCCGTTGCAGAGCACATCGGCGGCCCAGGAGGCCACAAGCATCTCGGGTTTGGTGAGTGGCTCATAGCCATGCGCCCGGATGTAGCCCACTGCGGCCGCATGCAAGCGGTGTGAACCATGTGCCGCATCGCTATTCAGGTCCATGTCGATCTTCCGCACCGGTACACGTCCTTCCTCACGCAGCCATTGCGCCACTGCCAGGCTGCGTTCCACCTCGCCCCACAGCCGGGTCCACAGGTCCGTCACCTTCGGGGCACGCTCACGGTGATAGGCCACCTGGGCGCCGTTGTGGCGATAACGGATCACCACGGCAGTGGTGTACACGGTGTGTAAAGTGCGGTTCTGACTGTCACTGCCCACCAGCACTTCAACCTCAATGCCCTGGGCCAGGATCTCGCGCGACCAGGCCAGCAGATCCACGGGCGATCCGTCGTGCATGCGTCGAAATACTTTTCCGTTCGCGGCGGGCATGGTCACAAGGTAACAGGGCTCCGGGGTGATACGTTCATCGGATCCGGAACGATCGGCGTGTATATTTGCGCCCCCTGTTCGAAAACCACTCACACCGGAGTGGCGGAATTGGTAGACGCGCACGTTTCAGGGGCGTGTGACCGAAAGGTTGTAAGGGTTCGAGTCCCTTCTCCGGTACCCTGGGGGCGGCGCATGCCGCCCCCACTCGTTGGCCGGTGTACCCACGGCTAAATTCGCAGCCCCGTATGGGCACACGTCGATTCCATACCCGCCGACAATGGCACAACACGCTGGTCATGGCATGGGTCACTCCTTTCCTGCTGCTTGTCGGGGTGATCTTCCTGGCTGCCGCGAGTATGTTCCTACCGCTTATTCTGTTGACGGGTAGTGCGGTCGTCGGCCTCTTGGTGGCCTTTTCCCGTGATCTGGTGAACCGCTGCACCTATTCGTTGACGGATGATCGACTGGTGCTTGAGCGGGATGGGGAAAAAGAGCGTCTGGAGATCGCCTTGTCCGACATCACCGATGCGAGCCTGATCGATCGCGCCGCCGCACGGGAATACATCCGCTCACGCATGCACCGGGGTGATGACCCAAGGACGCGCAGGTCCCTGATCCGCGCCATCACGCGTTACTGCACGGTGGATATCGGGATGACCTCCCTCACGCTTGGCATTGGTCGGGGGGTCATCGATCGCCTTCCGGAAGCGCGACACGACCTGGTCTTGTTGCGCATGCGCGATCGTAGTGAACTGCTGTTATCCCCGCAATTCAACCAGGATCTCGTGTCCTCCGTGACGCGATTCAGCCATCCGGGCTGATCTGTACGATCAGTTGTAGCGCACCCGCTGGCCCAGGCGGAGAATGCCCGACCTGCTGATGCCGTTGAGCTGGCACAGCCGGCCTACCGTTGTGCCATAGCGAACGGCGATCGCTGATAATGTGTCGCCACTGCGTACCGTATGGAATTTCCGCGCGGCCATTGCCGCCTTGGCCGCCGCAATGGCCGCAAAGGTCCCCCGGTGGATGTCCAGCGTGCGCACCTTGATACTGCCATTCTCCAGATCGAAGATCTCTGCGGGGTCGATCGGTTCGTCCAGGAACCGTACTTCGAAGTGCAGGTGGCTGCCATAGCTGCGGCCAGTATTACCGCCGAGGCCCAATGTATCTCCCGCATGCACCGCATCACCGGGTTCGACCAGGCGCTTGCTCAAGTGGGCGTACAGGGTTTCCAGACCGTTGTGGTGCCGCACCACCACCACATGGCCGAAACTTTTATTGTACTTGGAGATCCGCACCATGCCGTCGAAGGCGCAGACCACCGGATCCCCCGTCTGAAGTTTGAGATCCACCCCATAGTGCATGCGGCCCTTGCGTGGTCCAAAGGGTGAGGTGATGTGCCCGGAACATGGCAAGGCGTGGTCGCAGTCCTCGTGGCTGAGGAACAGGCGCAAGGTATCCTTGCCCAAATGGGTCTCGGGATGAGTGCCCTTGTTGAAGATCTGGTCAGTATTGAAATGGCAGTAGATGTCGTACCCCGGGATCCTTTGCAGAGAGTCGTTCACATCCCATTTCCAACCCAATGCGTGCGCCGCATGCGCGATGTCCGGCAAGGCTCCTTCCATGTCCGGATCGAGTTCGATGTACAGGTCCGTGCCATCCGGTCCTCCATAACCACTGGTGTCGGACTGCGCACGTATGACCGGGGACCACACCATGGCAAGCGATATGGTCAGAAGGGGGATCGTCCGGAGGCACATTAACGGCAAATCTATCCGCGGTCTCAAAAGCACCAAGGCCCAGGGGCACCGATCGGCCAACAACGGCTGTCAACAACACCTTCAAGCCCCGCCGATGTGACGATATACGTGGCTTTCCTGCGGACCAACGATGCTTCGTTAATTCCTGTTAATGCTTCTGTGGGATCATGGTAACGGAGCCCTGATCGAGTCCTGTTGTTCCGGCATGAACTTCGCTGCGTGCCAGGCCGCTGGAATATGATCGAAGATCGCAAAGAGGGACAGTTGCCTGAGGTTGGGAACCGACTGGCGCATCTGGTGGTGGTCTATCTCGTAGCCCTGTTGCTCACCCTGCCTCTGTTCATAATTCTCGACCGCTTCATTCCGGAATTGGTGCTTCCCGTAGGTGCTGGTATGCGGGTGGATCATATCATCACCTTCTTACTGATTCTGGCCGCTTTCATCGTGCTTGTGCGACGCTTCCAGGCGCTGGTCTATGGTTTCTTGATCATGGGCATGCTCACGCTCACCGTCACCAGCATCACCGGTTGGTACACCTTTGGAAAACTTTATACGGACTACGCAGAGTGGTTGCGATCGCTGGAGGAGACCACGGGTCAGGTGCCCCTGGCCGCACAAAAGGCACGGCCCTTCCATGATTCCGAGAAGTTGCGCGCATTGGTGGTGGCACCGGACCCCGAGGTCCGGAAGACCGCAGTGCGCTTTGCCACCAAGCACTTCACAGAGGTGCCAGTGAGGCCGGATGAGTTCACCCTTGTGCAGTCCTTCGCCATCTTCAAGGAGATCAACTCGCGGTGGACCTATGTATCCGATGTGAAGGGCGGCGAGTATTTCGCCCCCCCGATCGAGAGCCTGGAGCTAATGGCGGGCGACTGTGACGACCATGCCGTATTGATGGCGGCTTGCATCAAGGCCATCGGTGGCATGGTGCGGCTGGTGCGGACCGAAGGACATGTGTATCCCGAATTGCGTGTGGGCAACGACCAGCAGCTGGAGCGCGCTGCATTCCTGATACGCAAGGTGTTGTTCGTAAAAGAGGTGGGGGAGGCACCCCTGTACCACCATACCGATGCCGACGGGATACACTGGATCAATCTTGACTATACGCGGAACTACCCCGGTGGTGAGTTGATGAACGAGCGGATCCTCGGCATTCTGGAAGTGTGACCCGCCGCGCCCTATACTGGGTATCTTGGCCGGGCCTCCCATGAAGCGCCTTTTAGAACCCACTGAGCTGGCCAAGGCCAGCCACATGCGCCCTGGTGATGCCCGCATCGGGCTGCTTTCCGAGGTGAGCGGTCTGAAGCGGCTGGAGCGTTTCTATAACACCATCCAACATCTACACGACCTTGAGTTCGCTGCGGCGGTCTTCAAGGAACTCGACCTCGCGATCGACGTGGATCCCAAGGACCTGGAAGGCATTCCGCGTTCGGGTGGCGTGGTCTTCGTGGCCAACCATCCCTACGGTGCCATTGACGGCCTTGCGCTGGTGCAGGTGTTGGGACGGGTGCGTCCAGATCTGAAAGTGATGGCCAACTTCCTGCTCCAGCAGCTGGAACCATTACGCGACCGTTTTATCGGCGTGAATCCCTTTGAACAACTCACAGCGCACAGCAGCTTCCAGGGCATGCGGCAGGCGATGGCACATGTACAGGCTGGCGGTGCGCTGGGGGTCTTCCCTTCGGGTGAGGTGAGCAGCTGGCGCACGGAATTGAAGGCCGTGGCCGACCCGCGGTGGAAGATGCCCGCCATAAAACTCACCCAGCACCTTGGTGTGCCTGTGGTCCCGGTCTGGTTCGATGGCAGCAACAGCCTGGTGTTCCACATGCTGGGCATGATCCATCCCAACCTGCGCACCCTGGCCCTGCCAAAGGAGATGCTGCGAATGCGGGGCCGCTCCGTGCGTATGCGCGTGGGTAAACCGATCCCCGCTGCGGATATCGCCGCATTCACCTCTGCCGAGCAGCTGACAAGGTACCTGCGCGCCAAGACCTACTCCCTGGGCAGCGGTCTTCAGGTGAAACGGGAACTCTTCAGTCCGCTGCGCTTCCCCCGAAGACCGAAGGAGGTGATCGCTCCGATCGCGGAGGACCTGCTGCTCTCGGAGATCGACCGCGTCCAGGAGCACCGGCTGAACACACAGGCGGAGTACGAATTGTATCTGGCACCCAGCCATCGCATTCCGAACCTGCTGCGAGAGATCGGGCGGTTGCGTGAGGTCACTTTCCGCAGTGTGGGTGAGGGCACCAACAAGGCCATCGATCTGGATGAGTTCGATATCTACTATGATCATCTCTTCCTTTGGGATCGTGAAAAACACCGTCTGGTGGGTGCCTACCGTGTAGGTGATGGTCAGAGCATCATGGACCGCTACGGCAGGCGAGGCTTCTATTTGAGCACCCTGTTCCGCATGGACCGTCGTATGGATCGTGTGTTGCGCAGAAGCTTCGAATTGGGCCGATCGTTCATAGCGGAGGAGTATCAGCGCCAGCGACTGCCTCTGTACATGCTCTGGCGTGGCCTGCTGCTGCACGTCATGGCGAATCCGGATATGCGCTACCTCATCGGCCCGGTGAGCATCAGTTCCACCTACAGCCCCTTCTCACGTGAGCTCATCCTGGAATTCGTGCGTCTGCATCACTACGACCATGACATGGCCGCCTGGGTGCGCCCACGTAACCGCTTCCGTGTGAAGCCCGGTAAGGCGGACAGCGAGGTGCTGGTACAGGCTTCGCAGGCGGATCTGAAGAAGATGGACCGCCTGATCGCCGAAGTGGACCCCCATGAGACCGGCATGCCTGTGTTGTTGAAAAAATACCTCCTGCTGCACGCGCGTATCATTGGTTTCAACCGCGACCCGCGATTCAACAACGCCCTGGACGGGCTTATGATGCTGGATCTTCAACGCCTGCCCGAGCGCACCGTGGAGGATCTTCGCAAGGGGATCGTGTGACCCAGTAAGGATCAGACCGGTACCGCTTCAAGTGGCGTTCTAAGCGGACGTTCCATCGCGGCTTGTGCGATGAGATGTTCCTCGTGGATATAAAGTTTCCAGCGACCCTTGTAGTATTCCAACGCGCTCATGTGTTCGATCCAGTCGCCGCTGTTCATGTAGTTCACACTGCCTTTCGGGGTGTCCACACGGCGCATCTGGGGTTGGTGGATGTGACCGCATACCACATGGTCGAACCCTTCGTGAACCGCGATGCTAGCCGCCGTTGCCTCGAAATCCCCGATGTAGGCCACAGCACGCTTCACACTTCGTTTGATGCGTTTGCTGAAACTCATGCGCGGCCGTCCTGTGCGCTCCAGGAACCAGTTCACGATATTATTGATACGGATCAGCAGGTCATAACCGACGCCGCCCAGTTTGGCCAGCCACTTGGCGTGCTTCATGCTCGCGTCGAAGATGTCCCCGTGGAAGAACCAGTAGCGCTGGCCATCCACGGTGAGCGCCAGGCGGTCCACCAGCCGCAGGTTGCCCAACACGGCGGGGCTGTAGCGGCGCAGGGCCTCGTCATGATTGCCGGTGATGTAGTATACCGGCACCTTCGCGGCCAGTTTCAACAGGCGTTTCATCACCTGCATGTGGCTCTTCGGGAAATAACTTTTCTTGAACTGCCAGATGTCGATGATATCGCCATTGAGCACCACCATCCCAGGCTTCACACTGCGCAGGTAGGCGGCCAGTTCCCGGGCGCGGCAACCGTAGGTGCCAAGGTGTAGGTCCGAGAGCACCAGGATGTCCATCTTCCTTTTCATGCCGCCTGCCCGGGTGCTGGATGCGGCCCCGGGAATGCCACAAAGATCCCAAGATGGTGTTGCCGTGGCATGAAGAGCATGTTAACCCCGCACAAGCCATGCACATGGGTTGTTGAAGGATCCGCACCGATCTTCGTTCTCCACGATACAGCCAAACATGTCGAAGGGCATCACCATGGTCCTGGGCGCAAGCCCACGCCCGCAGCGCTACTCCTATCTCGCTGTGCAGCGCCTGGTGGGGTTTGGCCACCCGGTGCTTGCCGTGGGCTTGCGCGAAGCCCGCATCGGCGACGTACCCATCGTTACCGCCGTGCCGGCTGAAATGACCATCGATACGGTGACCCTTTACCTCGGCAGGCACAACCAGGCCGCATGGGAGGATCGCATACTGGCCCTGCGCCCGAGACGCATCATCTTCAACCCCGGTGCGGAGAATACCCGCCTGGCGGAAAAGGCCGCCGCGCAGGGGATCGCAGTAGAGAACGCGTGCACGTTGGTGCTGCTGGCCACAGGGGGATACTGATCGAAATGAAAAGGGCCACCCGGATGGGCGGCCCTTGATACTTGTTCCGGATACTTGATCAGTTCGTCTCGGCGGCCACCGATTGGCGCTTCTCGGTGATCCGAGCGCTCTTGCCGCGTAGCTCGCGCAGGTAGAAAATGCGTGCCCGGCGCACCACCCCGCGCTTGTTCACGTCGATCTTGTCGATGAAGGGGGAGGCGACCGGGAAGATGCGCTCCACACCAACGTTGTTGCTGATCTTGCGCACGGTGAAGGTGGCCGTGCTACCCGAGCCCTTGCGCTGTATCACCACACCCTGGAACTGCTGCACACGCTCCTTGTTGCCTTCCTTGATCCGGTAGTGAACCGTGATCGTGTCGCCAGCCTTGAACTCCGGCAGGGCGTTCAATGGGGCGTAATCCTTCTCCAGTTGCTTGATGCGGTCCATGGCCTTGAGCGTATTGGGGGCGTTCTCCCAAGCATTCGGGGGATCGGACCCGCCGATTTGGGGGCGCAATATTAAGCAACTTTCAAGTTCCGGTGGTTTCCGGGCCATCCTCCGCCTGGGACAACAGGCCGGGCCTGCGTCGGCGTGTGCGTTCCAGTGCCTGTTCATGGCGCCAGGTATCGATCCGGGCCTGGTGGCCGCTGAGAAGGACCCCCGGCACATGCCAGCCCTGATATTCCGCCGGGCGTGTATAGACCGGAGGGGCCAGCAGCCCGTCCTGGAAACTGTCGCTCAAGGCCGAGGTCTCATCGCCCAGTACCCCTGGCACAAGGCGTATGATGGCGTCGCTAAGCACCGCAGCCGCCAGTTCTCCTCCCGTCAGCACATAATCCCCGATGCTCACCTCCCGGTCCACCAGGTATTGGCGCACCCGCTCGTCCACGCCCTTGTAATGGCCGCATAGCAGGATCAAGTTCCCGGCCGTGCTCAACCGGTTGGCCAGTGGCTGGTCCAGCAATTCACCATCGGGGCTCATGTAGATCACCTCGGCATAGGGGCGCTCAGCACGCAACTGCGTGATGGCCCGGTGGATCGGATCGATCATCATCACCATGCCGGCGCCGCCTCCAAAGGGGCCATCATCCAACCTCCTGTGCTTGTCCGTGCTCCAGTCGCGCAGGTCGTGCACGTGCACCTCCACCACACCGCTGGCGCGCGCGCGCTGCACGATGCTCGCATCGAACCAGCCTTTCAGCAGGGCAGGTACAGCGGTAAGGATGTCGATGCGCATGACCGGGACCGCAAAGTTGGTTCATGCGGCAGGCCGGTACAACGCAAGAGCGACCGGATGCGGGATCCTTCCTACCTTTCGGCATGCCAATTGCCCTCGGGGCTGCCACCAAGCGATGATCATGATGACACGTATCCTGCTCGCCCTGCTCGCCTTCGCCCACCTCTCCGTATCAGCTCAAAAACACGTCTACGAGGATCTGCTCGTGATGTATGTGGATGAGAAGTATGAGAAATGCATCGCCAAGGCCGAGGGCTACACGCTGAACGATGCGACCAAACGCGATGCGCTGCCTTTCCTGTACATCAGCATGTGCCTGCACGAGATGGCCAAACAGGAGAAATTCCAGGCGGACTATCCGAAGGCGGCGCGTGAGGCGTTGAAATGGGCCGAAAAGTACCGGCGCAAAGACAAGGAGTTGGAGTTCTTCCACAATTACGAGGATTACTGGATGTCGCTGAACAGCGCGGCATTGGAGGAAGGCGAGAACCTGCTGGACGACCCCAAGGGTGTGAGCCGGGCACGCCAGGTGTTCACCAGCATGACCAAATACTATCCTGAGAACCCCGGCCCCTGGTTGCTGCTGGCCGTTGCGCAGTACCGGGCGAACCTGGCGCGTGAAGGCGACGTGAACGTGAAGGAGTTCGACAAGGCATTGAAAGCCGCCGGAGATATCTCCAGTCTGCCGACCGATCAGCGCAAAGCATTGAAAGCGGCGTTGATCCGCTACTCGGACCTGATGGTGGAGAAGGGTATGCGCGACAAGGCCCGCACCTACCTTGAATTGGGCAAGGAACATTTCATGAGTGAACCCGACTTCAAATCGGTCTACGGTTCGCTGAACTAAGGGGCATCGAGCAAGTTTTTTGGACGGGGGCTTCAGTGCCCCCGTTCACTTTTCGGTTGGCAGCATGGCGTTGGATGATGCAGGCCCCGAACATCACAGCGGCGACCATGAGCATCACCCAGAGGGAACGGAGGAACGAGGAGGGGTTGTTGTCCTGCCTAAGGCAGAGATCCATCTGCACGGCGATGACGCAGGAAGCGTAGAACAAGTATCGGCAGCAGTACCAGGTCGCTCAGGAGGGCGACCACCAGCGTGAGGCTCACCAGCACCCCCATGTAGAACACGCTCGCGAATCCGGAGAATACCAGCGAAATGAAGCCGGACAGCAGCATGATGCTGGTGATCAGCAGCGCTTTACCGGCCGAAAGAAAGGCACGTTTCACCGCGTATGGCAACGATCGTCCCTTCAGCAATTCAATGCGCAGCTTGCCCAGCATGTGTATGGTGTCGTCCACCGCTATGCCAAAGGCAATGGTGAAAATGATGGACGTGCTCACCTTGATGTCGATACCCGCGAGTCCCATGACCCCACCAACTACCACCAAAGGGAAGACATTGGGCAGCAGGGCGACCAGGGTCATCCGGATGTCGCGGAACACCAGTGCCATGGTCACCGCGATGAGCAGGAAAGCGATCGAAAGCCCGCCGATGAGCTGCCCGCTGAGCCTGGCGTTGCTGCGGTCTATCAGGAAGGCCATGCCCGTCTGATCGAAGCGTGCGAGGTCCCGGTCGGTGTTCGCACGGATGAAAGCTTCGAGTGTGTCGTTCCGTTGGGAATGGATGTATCCGCCCTCATCCACCATCCGCCCACTCATGCGCGCACGCCGGCCGTCAGGAGATACCAATTGGGACATGCCCTCACGTCCCAAAAGTTGTTCCGCATGCCGCGCCAGACGCCGTGTTCCAGCGGGATCGTCGGGCAGCACATGGAATTCTTCCGCGCCGCCTTCGAAGGCTTTGTTCAGCGCCTTCACCACCGTTACCGGACTGATGATCGCACGCACTCCATATTGGTCCTCCAGATGCGTCTGCACGGCCTCCATCTGCCTTAGCACATCCAGGTCCCACACGCTGGCCGTGCTGTCCGCTACGGTCACCTCCAGCTCGAAGGGCCGCACCCCGCCAAAGCGTTCCTCGAACCAGTAGTAGTCCTGCTTCTGCGGATCGTCCTCGGGCCAATCCTCCAATAGTTGGTTGTCCACCTTCAAGCGGGTCATCATCGCCACGCTTACGATCGCCAGCACGGCGAAGACCCATGGGATGCGCCGACGATGGTGCAGCACGGCGCGCAGCATGGTGTGGAGAACGGGGTACCAGGTGCCCTGGCGCTCCGTGCGGGCCTGCACGGGTGTCCGCACCAGTAGCAGCACGGCGGGTAGCATGGTGAATGCCAGCGCGAAGGCCAGGAAGACCCCCGCGCCCGTGTACAGCCCAAATTCGCGGATGGGCCCGATGCCGCTGGTCAGCAGGGTGCCGAAACCGATGGCCGTGGTCAGCGAAGTGAGGAAGGTCGCAAGCCCCACCTCGTGGTAACTGATGGCCAAGGACCGCACCTTGGAATGACCTTCCCGCAGCGAACCGATATAGCGCTCCAGGATGTGTACCACATCGCTCATGCCCACCACGAAGAGAATGGTGGGCAGCAGCATGGTGAGGATGCTCAACGGCCGTCCCAGGAGTGTCATCATACCCACCTGCCAGAGCACCGTGATGCCCACTACGCCAATGGGAACCAGCACACCCCACAGGGTGCGGAAGCCGATGGCCAGGAAGATCGTCAGTAGGATCACCGAGAGCGAGAAGAAGAGCACCAGTTCATGCTGCATCTTCTGGATGTACCAGTACTGGCCGTGTATCCTGCCCCCCATGCGGATGTCCGCGATGCCGGAGGCCGCCACTGCGGCTTCGACGGCTACCATCAGGTCATCACTGCGTTCCTTGCTCAGGCCTGGAGCGGTCCGTACCACCAGTAACAAAGAGCGCCCGTCCGTAGTGAAGAAGTTGTCGCGGATGCGTGCATCCCGTTGGATACGTGCCTGATCCACAGCCAGTGTGCTATCGTGGCCGGTGCGCAACCAGGGCACCCGGAAAATACCCACTGGCGTTACGCGCAGGTCCTCGAGGCGTGTGGGGCTCAACACCGAAAGCACGTCGGGCAGCTCCTGTAGTACGCTGGTCAGGCTATCCACGCGCCGAAGGAAACGCAGGTCCCAAACATCAGGTGCATGGGAGGCGGCGATCAGAAGGTTGTCATTGTCGTTCCCGAAGCGTTCGCGAAAGGCCAGGTAGCGGTCCAACTCGGGGTCGTCAGAGGGGAAGAAGCGTTCGAAGTCGTGATCGAGCGTCACCTTCCGCAGGGCGATGCCGAACAGCAGGGAAAGCGCACCGATCAAGAGGAGCGCAAGCCACGCGTTCCGCTTGGTGAGCAGCCTTTCTATTCGCAGGATGCGTGGATCCATCAACAAAGGGTGGTCGATGCCGGTGGGCAAAGGTGCGCCAGTGGCGCTGATGCGGGGGCTAACTTTGACGATCGATGCACATGCGGTCCGATCGTACCCTCCTGCTGGCATGCACTTTTATCCTGGTGGCGCCAGTGCTGGCCGGTCCGCTGGACAAGGCATTCCAGGCCCTTGAAGTGCGCAACTACTTCCTCGCACGCGAGGTCTTCCTGAAGCAGGCCCGCAAGCATCCCGTGCCCTCCTGGTATGGCCTGAGCGTGATCAGCGGCCGCAATGACAACCCCTTTTTTCAGCCCGACTCGGCCTACGCCTTCATCCAGCGCAGTGACGCGGCCTTCGCGGTGGCCTCGGAACGGCAGATGGCCACGGCACTGAAGTACGGGGTGGACAACGAGGCCATCACGGCACAGCGGCACCATGTGCATGCCCTTGCATGGGAGTTGGTGAAGGCGCAGCATACGATCGCCGCGTACGACCGCTACATCAACACCTACTTCTCCAGTCCCTTCGTGGCCGATGCCACCCTTGTGCGCGACCATCTCGCCTTCCAAGAAGCGCGTGAGGCCAACACCGCCGCGGCCTACCAGTCCTTTCTTGGCAAGTATCCCCGTGCCCGGGAGGTATACGAGGCGCGTACCCGCATGCAGGAGGCCATGTATCGCGAGGCCACCGCCGACAAGGACATCGCCTCCTATACCGCCTTCATTCGTGCACATCCGGAAAGTCCCTGGGTGCGGCAGGCCGAAGAGGAAGTGTATCGCCTTGGCACACCCCATAGAACAGCCGAGGAGTACCGCCGGTTCATCGCCGCTCATCCGGAGAACCACAAGGTGCCCGACGCGTGGCGCGCCATCTATGAATTGTACACGCGCGATCTGAGTGTCGGCACCATCACACGCTTCCTTCAGGACCATCCGGAGTATCCTTTTGTAGAGGAACTGGTGGATGACTACAAGACCGCGAGCATGAACCTGCTGCCCTTCCGCAGGGGTGGCCTGTGGGGATTCATCGATGAAGATGGCGTTGAGCGTGTGAAGGCGGAGTACGAATGGGTGGAGCATTTCGAAGGCGGACAGGCGCTGGTGGGCCGCGATGGGCGCGTGGGCACCATCAACCGGCAGGGGCGGGTGGTCACGCCCATCGAGTTCGATGATGTGCTCGATGCCGTGGAAGGCACAAGTACTGTTCGCCGCATGGACCGCGCCGGAGCGGTGGACCGCAATGGGGACATGGTGGTGCCCATGCGTTTCGACGATGTCGGTGACTTCTCCAAGGGCCTGGCATATGCCTCGCGCGATGGCCGCTATGGCTACATCGACGCGCGCGGTACCGAGGTGGTGCCCTTCCGCTATACCTCGGCGGGCACCTTCCACAACGGATTGGCGGTGGTACAAGAGGATGGCTACTATGGCGTGATCGACACACGCGGTAACGTGGTGGTGCCTGCCCGATACGACTGGGTCGAGGGCTTCGCGCAAAGCGTGTCCCGCGTTCGGCTCAAGGGTCTCATGGGTCTCATCAGCCCCTTCGGGGATGAATTGATGCCGGTGGAGTACCAGCATATCGGGTCTTTCGTGGACGGCCTGGCCCTTGTGATCCGTGACGGGAAGGTTGGTTATGCGGATGAAGGCGGACGCTTCGCGATCGCACTGCAGTATGAGGCCGCTGAAGGTGTGGCTGGTTGGGGCGACTTCCGCAAGGGCCTTGCGCGTGTGCAGCAGGGGGGGAAACGTTGTCTGATCAATGCCCGCAACGAAAAAGTGATCCCCTGCCAATACAGCGACATCGGCGCACCCGGCGATGGACTGGTGCCGGTGCGCAAACGTGGCAAGTGGGGCTATGCGCGCCGCGATGGTTCCCTGCTATTCGACAACCGCTACGACCAGGCCTACGAGATGAACGGAGGTCTTGCACGGGTGCGTAACAATGGGCTGATGGGCGCGATCGACAGCACCGGGAAGGAGGTGGTGCCCTTGCGATACTTGAACCTGCAAGAGGTCGGACATGACATGTACATCGCCACTGTCGATGGGCCGGAGGGGAAACGTACCGGGCTGGTGGACCACCAGGGCCGTGAGGTGGTGGACCTGGCATTCGACGATGTCACGCTGGAGAACACGGATCTTGCCCGTGTGGAACGTGCAGGCCGGATAGGCTACATCCGCCTGAAGGATGGGCGTTTCATCTGGCGGGAGGAAGGCTTCGGAGACGAGGCCTCAGCGGAGTAGGGTCAGGTGCCCGACGATACGCTCACTCACAGCGCCGAGGTCGGTCGAGGCACGGTATTCCAGCTGCCACACATAGATCCCGTCCATGGCTTCCATGCCACCCACCATCCCGTCCCAGCCTTGTGCGGGGTCGTTCGTGGTGAACAGCAGTTCACCCCAGCGGTCAAAGATCTCAAGGCGGTAACTCTCAAGTTCCCCGGCGATCACTGGCAGGAATACATCGTTCACCCCGTCACCATCAGGCGTGAATGCGTTCGGCACATGCACTCCGGGCTCACATTCTCCCAGGGTGAATGTGATCATGCCCGCTGCATCCACACAAGGACCGAGGGCCGCGACAGAGTAGGTGCCTGGCTGTATCACAGACAATTCAGCGTCCGTGCTCCCGGTGTTCCACAGGTAGTCCACCCCCGCGCCGACCGTGGCATCGAGCACCGCAACGGCACCGGGGCAGAGAATGCGGTCGGGGCCCAGGTCGATCGTGTCGATGAAGGGTAGGAAGATCACCTGCACAGCATCGCTTGTGGAGCAGCCATCCACCGTCAGCGTCACCGAGTACGTGGCACTGTTGTTCACAGTGATCGTGGCGGCCGTGCTACCAGTGCTCCATTGCACTGCGGCGTCGCCTGCGTCCACGACCAAAGTGACCATCTCACCAGCGCATGCGGTGAGATCGGGCCCGAGATCGGGTTGCGGTACCACCGGCATGGTCACGGTCACCGTATCGCTCGCTGTGCAGGCCGCGATCGACACCGTCACCCAGTACGTGCCACCTTCGGAAACGTCGATCGCCTGCGATGTGGCCCCGGTGCTCCACAGTACACTTGCCCCGGGTGCGTTCACTGAGAGGCTCGTGCTTTCACCGATACATAGCACAAGGTCATCACCCAGGACCACGGAAGCTGGGGAGAACACCGCCACCACAATGGTGTCGCTGACCACACAGCCGTTGCGCTGCACCTGCACCCAATAGGTGCCTGCTGCGTCCACCACCCGGCTTCCTGCGGTGCTGCCATCGTCCCATAGGTAGGTCGCACCAGGCTGTGACACATCCAGCAGCAGGGTGGCCCCAGCACACAGCGTGGTATCCGCACCAAGGAAGGCCACAGGACCATCCACCGCGACCGCCGATGCGCCGCCCGATGCTTCACAACCACTCACAGTCACCGTCACGTCCACGGTCTCCGGGATGTCCGTGGTATAGGTGGCCGCTGTGCTGCCATCATGCCATTGGTAGCTGGCTCCAGGTGTGGTCGCGTCAAATGTCACCGAAGCACCGGGGCAAAGGCCTTGATCATCGCCGAGATCCACCACCGGCAGCGGAGTCACGATGATGTTCACTGCGTCGCTCACGGTGCAACTCTGTACTGTGGCCGTAACGCTGTAATCGCCGGCAGTTGCGACGGTGATCGTGGGTGTAACAGCCCCAGTGCTCCACAGGTAGCTGGCGCCTGGCAGAGTGGCGTCCAAAGTGATGCTTTCGCCGGCGCAGATGGCCACATCCGGCCCGAGGTCCAATGTACCAGGTTCGATCACCGTGATCTGCACCGTATCGCTCACGCTGCACGGCCCTTGTGTTACAGTGACCCAATAGCTGCCACTGCTGACAGCAGTGATGGTGGGTGTGACCGCCCCGGTGTTCCATAGATAAGAGGATCCGGGTAGCGTGGCATCGAGGGTGAGGCTCTCGCCCTGGCATAAGCTCACATCGGGGCCCAGATCCACTGCATCGGCATCCACGGTGAACACCGTCACTTCATCGGAAGTGCTGCAGCCCACCGCATTGGTCACGATGACGCTGTATGTACCGCTCTGTGAAACGGAGATCGTAGGTGTGTCATCCCCCGTACTCCAGGCATATGTGGCGCCCGGGCTGCTGGCATCGAATGTGGCGGTCTCACCGGAACACAGGGTCGGATCCGGCCCCAGATCCACCTGCGGTACAGGCAATATCGTGACCTGTACCGTATCGCTTGCATCGCACGGCCCCTGCGTAACGGTCACCCAGTAGGTGCCAGTATTGACAGCCGTAATGGTGGGAGTGATCGCCCCGGTGTTCCATAGATAGGTGGCACCGGGCAGTGTGGCATCGAGGAGGAGGCTCTCGCCCTGGCACAGGCTCACATCGGGGCCCAGATCCACCGCATCGGCATCCACGGTGAACACCGTCACTTCATCGGAAAAGCTGCAGCCCGCCGCATTGGTCACGATGACGCTGTAGGTACCGCTCTGTGAAACGGTGATCGTAGGTGTGTCATCCCCCGTACTCCAGGCATATGTGGCGCCCGGGCTGCTGGCATCGAAGGTGGCTGTTTCGCCGGGGCACAGGGTCTGATCCGCCCCAAGGTCCACCTGCGGCACGGGCACCACCGTGATCTGCACGGATGCATCCACCGCGCATCCGCCCTGGGTCACCGTCACACTATAGATGCCACTGCTACCCACGGTGATCGTGGGTGTCATGGCGCCATTGCTCCACAGGTAGGTGGCGCCCGGGGTAGTGGCATCCAAAGTGATCAGGTCACCGGCACATAGGGTCTGATCAGGGCCCAGATCCAATGGGGGAAGTGCCTGTTCTATGATGGTCACCGCGTCGGTGCTTGTGCAACCGTTGGCGGTCACGGTCACGCTATATGTGCCAGGCCCATCGGTGTCGATCGTGGCCGTTACGTCCCCGGTATTCCACACGTAGGTCGCCCCGGGGACCGTGGCATCCAATGTCACGATCGTACCGGGGCACACGCTTATGTCGGCCCCCAGATCCACCACAGGAAGTGGGTTGAAGATGAGGTCCACCACATCAGAAGCCTGGCATGTGCCCAATGTCACAGTTACGCTGTACGTACCTGAGATGCCTGCTGTGAATGTGGCTCCGGTGCTACCGTCCTGCCACAGATAGGTGGCACCTGGCACGGTCGCATCGAGGATCACCTGTTCACCAGCGCAGAGGGCCTGGTCGGGCCCCAGATCCACCATGGGCACGGGGGCATGGTCCACGGTCACCATATCGGTGCTGGTGCAGCCACCGGCGGTCACCGCAACGCTGTAGTTGCCGGATGTGATCACTGTAAAGGTCGGACCCGTGCTACCGTCCTGCCAGAGGTAGGTAGCCCCGGGCAGGGTGGCGTCCAGCACGACCGTTTCGCCCGTGCAGAGCACCAGGTCCGGACCCAGGTCCACCGGCGGAAGAGGGTTGTAGGACACGTTCACCGCATCGCTGGCAGAGCAGCCGTTGGCGGTCACCGTCACGCTATAGTTGCCTGCAGCATTCACCACATATCCCGGCCCGGTACTACCATCCTGCCACAGGTAGGTGCCCCCCGCCACACCGGCGTCCAGTATCAGGCCATTCCCCTGGCACAGTGTCACATCGGGCCCCAGGTCCACCACAGGCAGCGGCGTCACGTTCAGGGTCATGTCGTCGGTAAGGACGATCGTGCCCATCATCGAGATGTCGTCCAGGCCGAAGTCGTTGCCGATCCCGTCGCCACTCATGGCACGCAGGCAGATATTCGCGGTGGTGAGCAAGGCGGGGGAGGTCCAGGTGTGGTTGATGGTCTGCCAGCCCTGGTTGAAATTCGGCAGGGTCACCTCAGGGCCGCTGGCCACCCCGTTGATCCACCATTGCAATCGGGCGGGTTGCGCATTACTGAGCGTTCGTGCCCGGTAGGAGAGCGTGTAGGTCTGGCCGGGGCACACGGTCACCTCCTGGCACCACACCAGCATCAGCGCCGACAACCATCCGGAATTCACCATCATGAACGGCCCATTGCCAGTTCCGAAGAACTGCGGGTGGTGGTTCGAGGCGTTGGTGCCGATCCAGTAGTAGCCGTCGCCAAGGTTCAGGTTGGTGTTCAGTGTGAACTCCGTGGTGAATCCCGTGTTCCCCTGGCTGAAGTTGCCATTGGTGACCAGTTCGCCGGACGGGTAGCTCACCTGCGCCCAGTAGTTGCCCGCTGCGCCCACGGTGATCGTTTGCTGGTTCGAGCCGTTGCTCCACAGGTACGTGGGGAAGCCGTCGGGGGCAGTAAGTATCACGGTCTCCCCCTGGCAGATCGTCTGGTCCGGGCCGATGTCGATATCGCACACCGGTTGGGCTGCCACACGCAGGGCCAGCAAGGCCAGCGGGAGGAGGCCGAGGCGGTTCAGGTGGTCATGGAAGGACATCGTTCCGGTCGCGCGCACGAGGCAAAGTTCGGACCATTGACGGGAACGGATGACCCTGCGTTGTATGGATCCATCAACGGGCAATGAACACCCGGTTGATATCCTCCAGCCGATATCCATCCACAGAGTGGAACACACGCCCGAGGTGGGAGAGCACCTTGTCGCATCTTGCCGTGCTGGCAGCATCGTGGGCCACGGTGTTGAAGATCACCATACCTCCATCGGCGCAACGCTCGCGCAGGCCATGTGCGAAGCCGGAGGTATCCACCCCGCGCGCCAGATCCAGATCGTCGAAAAGATCCACACAGATCAACCCAAAACGTTGGTCCATGGCCTGCACCTGGATGGTCGCATCACCAACGATCGCGTCAACGGCCAAGGCGTCCAGCTCGAAATGCTCCCGGGCCAGGGCCACCACGGCAGGGTCCAACTCCACGGCGGTGATGGGCATCTCCAGGCCCAACTCGCGGCGCAGGATCCAGGGGATGCTGCCCCCGCCCAGGCCCAGCATCAGCACCGAGGCGGGTGGCCGATCCACGATGCCCGCCTGGCGGAATGCCCCCTGCCACACCCGGTGCAGGCTGCCGAAGCTCTGGTTGGCCTGTGCGCTGTTCAGCACTTTGCGGCCCGATTCCCAACGCACGGTAAGTGGTCCATGCAGCCCTTCCGCATGTGCCACACGCATAGGCCACAGCCAACTCAACCAGCGTAGGATCGCACTTGCGGTCATGTTGCAAAGGTGGGCCCACGCCCCTTGGCATCGGACCTGGATCCTCAGTAAGGTGGGTCACCAGCGCGAAACACGCCTTATCTGCCGCCAACGACCGCTCCGTAGTTCGATCGTATAAACGCCTGGCTGCAAGTGGCCCAGATCGGAACGGAACAACTGTTCTTCCGGGGTTCGATGGAGCATTCCATCCACCATCAGACGGCCGGTGGCATCACGCACCAAGAATCTTGCAGGCCCGGTGACATGCGCGGGTACGGAAAGATGGATCATGCCCAACGTGGGGTTCGGGAACACCGTGAAAGCATCATCCCAAAGCGCCTCATCGGGCCCTGAGACCACCAGCGTGCTATCAAGGATGATGTGTTCATCGCCGGGCTGGCTATTGGCCCAGATGAAGTAGCACAGGAACATCTCATCCGTGGTGGTGGGCCCGTGGTACACGTTCTGAGGGGGCGTATTCGGGTTGTGTGGATTGAATATCGTGTTGTCGTACACGCCTTCGCTCCTCAGTACCGTGCCGGCTGGAAGTACTTGCACCTGCTGGAAGGTGTAATACATCTGCCAATGGAATTCCCATTGCGGGATGTTCACCAAGGGGATCGTTCCACCCCCGGGGATCTCTGCCCACACCTTGTAAGACTTGCCCAATTGGTGCATGTGTGGACAGATGGAGAGGTAGGATCGATCGTTCGGCAGTGTGTATTGCTGGTGGAAGGTCTTGATGGTATAGGCCGGTATCATCAGCGGCCCGTCCAGCAGCACCGGTGGGGAATCATACAACGTCCAGCCTACGCGGACCTTGCGGACGGGGCCGGGTGCGGTCACGAAACGCAGGTTCATGCGTGTGCTATCCGTCTGTCCCTGCCCCCCTGGCCCGTAGTGGATCTCCAGCACCAGATCGGCGCCCGGTGGTATGGGGATCCCCCAATTGGGTGGATATCGCAACGGATCGCCACCGGGCTGCCATGCATTCATATAGTAACTGTAGTAGGGTGAGCCCGTGCTGCTGTTGAAGCCAGGCAGTGGATCCAATGCATCCAGGGCGGCGGAAGTGCCCGTGGCATCATAGGAGATGTCGGCATGGTGCACATAGGCGCTCAGGCCGGGCATCACCTCGATGCCATTCACGAATACCGTGTCCGGGAAGTTCGTCGGAAGGGTGAACCAGCGGTACTCATCAGTATTGAATTGCAGCGTATACGGGTCGATCGCCACCACATGGTGGATCGTATCCAGCAAGGACCCCGATGGATCGTAGACCGGTGGATCGGGCTCGAGTTCCGGATCACCATAAGGCACACCAAAACCCACCCAGCTTGTGATCGCATCGATCTCGGCCTGGGTCAACGCATTCTGATCCGCGTAACTCCGGTATTCGGGGTCCGCAGGCCAGGGCGGCATGTGGCGCGACTGGACGGCCTGTGCGATGGCGTTACCGTTCGCCACGGCATCGGTATAACTCATCAGGCTGAAGGGCCCGATACCACCCTGGTGATGGCAGGACGAGCAGTGGTCGTAAATGATCGTGGCCACATCGGGACTCCAGACCGGTTCCTGCGCCGAGGCTGGTAGGAAAAAGACCGGAGCGGATAGGAGCGGGAGATATCTGGTGCGCCGCATGTACCAAAGCTATGCTTCGCCCAATTCTGGCATCGCTGTGGTCCGAACATGCTGTACCTGAAGACCGCGATGACTTCGCCTGCCTGGCGCATAACAACGGTCATCCCTCTTTGCCAGCAGGGATCTCGTCATCGTGCACGATGGTCCATAAGCTGATGGGTTCCCGTTTGCCCTTGAGACCGATGGAGCCGATCTCGCGCAGCTTGTATTCGGCCGGCAGGCGCAGCAGGTCCAGGAGTGATCTGGGGATCAGGTTGTCCACCCCGTGGGCGTTGCAGGTATTCTGGATCCGCGCGGCGGTGTTCACCACGTCGCCGCTGAAGATGCGTTCGCGTTTCACCAGGCCCACCTCACCTGTGGTGACCTCCCCGTAGTGGAACCCGGCCTTGAAGGTGGGCACCAGACCATAGCGCTCCTGGTAGTGCGCGTCACGTTTCTTCAGCCGGGCACGGATCTCCACGAAACAGCGGATGCAGCGGTGGCGCCGCAACCCGCGCCGCAACGGCCAGCTCACACTTATCTCGTCCCCTACGTACTGGTAGATCTCTCCGCGCGAATAGATGATCGGGTCGGTGATCTCGGTGTAGAGCTCGTGGAGCAGTTCGAAATACTTCACATGGCCGATGCGTTCGGCGATGGCCGTGGAGGAGCGCATATCCAGGAACATGAAGATGCGCTTCTCCTGACGCGGCTTATGGTAGCGTCCGGTGAGGTAGCCGATCCCCCCGTTGCCGTACTGATCGTTGAGGCGCACCATCAGCATGCTGGCACCCATCAGCAGGGTCCAGAAAAGGTACTGTCCCAAAAAACGGAGGCTTAGGAAGCGATCGGCGAGGTCGGCGGGCAGGGGTGTTCCATTGGCACGCCAGGCGGGCCACCAGGCGCCGGTGAAGGTGATCACGGCGAGCATCAGCAAGGCCATCAAGCCGAAGGCCTTGAAATAGGCGAGCTTCCGCAGGCGATCACGAAGCAGAAAGATGTACACCCCACCGCCGAGCAGTCCCGCGAACAGGGACGGCAGAAAGCGCATGTCAAGCCGCTCGCGCAGCACACTGTCCACCCCATGTGCGACCAGCGCATTATGCTCGAAGAGGCCCGCCAGCAGACCCACCAGCACCCACGCCAGGGTGATGCGCAGCGTACGCTTGGCGCGCAGGCGGGTGGGGGCGAGGGGATCGCGCATGGCCGGTGGCAGGAACGGGCGGCGAAGTTAGCCGCGCCTCGAAGGGCGGTGTGAAGCCGGTGTCAACCGCGTGTTTTCCTTTCGTTACGCACCCGGCGTAACTGGCGTGGCAGCATCACGCCATAATACCAGCTCACGGTCAGCAGGCCTGCCACGAAGAATGCGGCCACCAGGGGGCGCGTGCCGTCATCAAAGAAAAATTCCCCGATCATCCAGGTGGAATTGGCCAGGATCCAGAACACCACGCTGATGCTATGCAACAACTCGCCCAGGTCTGCGCGGCATTGCCATGCGATATAGCCGGCCATACCCACGGTGGGCACCACCATGATCACCCCGGCCAGGTGCAGGTCCATCACCCAGCACAGGTCTTTGAGCAACCATAACACGATGTGGAAATTTTCACTCGCACGCAGATGCAGGAACATGGCGTAGGGGTTTCGCGCAAAGGTGCGGGCATGTCACCGACCGCCCCGATGGTGGTCCGGTATCTTTGTCCCAGCGATGAACAGCAGGCAACAGATGGCGGGTGGAAAGCGTGGCGGGTCCATGACGTACCTGGCGCTGGCCGCGCTGCTCGGATGCGCCAGCTGGTCCCCGGCACAGGCCTTCCACATCCACCTCCACGGTGTGGTCACGGAGCATTTCAGCGGCAACCCCATGAAGGGTGTGCAGGTGCGCCTGGTGAAGGACAGCATTGAGCGCGAAACGGTGGTGACCGGCGTGAACGGGCGTTACGAGCTTTACCTGGAGCGCGGTTACGATTATCAGGTGTGGTTCCACCGGGGCGACCTGGTGACCAAGTACGTGCGCATCGATGCGCGGGAGATCCCACTGGTACCAGATGTGCCCTTCTATGACATGGACCTTCAGATGTCCATGTTCCAATGGCTGGAGGGATTCGACTTCAAGGCCTTCGATACTCCCGTGGGGCTGGCCACCTACAAACATTCGGTGCGCAACCTCAACTGGAACGTGGAATACACCAACGAGCGCCGCTCGGAACTCACGCGTGTGATGATCCACTATGAACGTGCGGTGGATAAGCATGACCGCGCGGCGAGCAAGAACGGCCGATCGGGCACCAACGAGCGCCGCAAGCGCAAGGTGACCTACTTCTGAGCGGACCGAAGGCCCGGGTCGGTCAACTTCACACACTCCACGGCCGCCCGTACATCGTGGACCCGAAGGATCGCGGCTCCTTTGAGCAAAGCAATGGTGTTGAGCACCGTGGTGCCGTTCAGAGCCTCCTTTGGGGCGGTCCCCAGCACCTCGTTGATCATGCGCTTGCGCGAAAGGCCCACCAGCACGGGGGCGCCCAATGCCGTGAGATGTGGCAGACCATGTAACAGGGTGTGGTTCTGCAACGTGGTCTTGCCGAAGCCGAAGCCCGGATCCAGCACCACATCGGCGATGCCGGCTTGGTGGGCCGCATCACGCCGTTCCGCAAGGAAGGTCCGCACTTCGGACACCACATCGTCATAGCGCGGATCGTCCTGCATGGTGCGCGGCATGCCCTGCATGTGCATGGCCACATAGGGCACGCCCAGCGCCGCCACGGTGGGCAACATGGCGGCATCGAGCAGCCCCGCGCCGATGTCGTTCACCAGACCGGCGCCTGCTTCCACTGCGGCTTTTGCCACCTGGGCCCGGCAGGTGTCGATGCTGAGCCAGGCTTCCGGGATGCGCCCGTGCAGTGCTTCCACCACGGGAAGCACGCGGCGCAGCTCTTCCTCCAGGGTTATTTCCTCCGACCCGGGGCGCGTGCTCATGCCGCCGATGTCCAGGATGGCCGCACCCTCCGCCAGCATCCGTTCCCCCAGCCGGAGGGCGCCGTCCACATCCACCCTGCTGCCGCCATGGAAGCTGTCCGGAGTGGAGTTGAGAATGCCCATCACCATCGGGAAGCCGGGCCGAACGAGCCGGTCCATCACCCGCCACACCGGGCCGCTATCTTCGCCGCGCTCCTTCAAGGGGCGAAAGTTCCCGTTTCCCGCAGGCATGGACAAGACCCTGGCCCAGTTCGACGCCGTCATCGCCGAGTGCATCGGGCTTTTCGGCCAGAAGGCCAGGGACTACGGCACCGCCTGGCGCATCCTGCGGGTACCCTCGCTCACCGATCAGATCTTCATCAAGGCGCAGCGCATCCGCACCTTGCAACAGGTGGGGGTGAGCAGGGTGGACGAAGGCATCCGGCCCGAACTCATCGGCATCATCAACTACGCCGCCATGGCATTGGTGCAGCTGGAGCGCGGTGTAAGTGAAACACCGGACCTGGATGCGAAGCAGGCCACCGCGCTGGTGCTGGACCGCATGCACCATGCCCGAGACCTGATGACGCGCAAGAACCACGACTATGGCGAGGCATGGCGCAGCATGCGCGTGAGTTCGCTGGTGGATCTGATCATGATGAAGCTGTTGCGCATCAAGCAGATCGAGGATAACCAGGGTGCCACCCTTGTGAGCGAAGGCATCGATGCCAACTTCCTCGACATCGTGAACTATGCCGTGTTCGCGATGATCCAGCTGGAAGAGGGCGGTGGTTGAACCTATTCCACCGGACCCAGGGGGCTCTGCGGACAGCCCATCCGCTGCGCGGTGTACACGCCGCCGCTGATCTTCCAACCAGTTTCCTCCAGCACCAGGGTGAACACATCCGTGCCGCAGTGGCTGAAGCGCCCCTCCGCGTGGAAATCATAGCGCGTGGTCACCGTGGCGATGCGATCCTGCACCATGACCACCGGATCCCAATAACGTTCGAGCAGCGCGACCCGGGTCCCGGCCAATTCCGCCAGGTAGTCCGCGTGGCTGGTGGCCCTGGCTGGCCGGGTCGGATCATCGATACCTACCGCATGGAAAACCCCTTCGCGTGTAAGGGTCGCTGCCATGGCCAATGTATCCACAGCGCTCATCGCCGCGAAGAAGCGGTCGATCACGTCCAGGACGGCACGGTCGTCGGTGGTGCGCGCATCGGGCTGCGCGTTGGAAGGCAGTGTGAGTGTGCAAAGGAGCAGGCAGGGAAGCAGGCGCATGATGAGGTGGTTCAGAAACTACAGAAGTTACGTAGCGCCTCAAGGGCTTTTTCCAGACCCATGTCACGGCTGCGTTCCAGGTCGGCGCAGCCCAGCAACAGTTGGAAGCTCATCAGGTAGGCCAGACCGCGATCATGGAAATGCGGTGCGGGGTCCGTGGCCAGCTGAATGGCGCGCGAGTAATGCTCGATGGCCTCGGGGTACTCGCTGAAAAGCAGATGCATGTCGGCTTTCAAGTTCCATGCTTCGGGGTCCGACGGGTCCTGGCGGATGGCCTCCTCGGCATCACGCATGGCGCCGATGTGGTCGCCCAGTGCCTTGAGGGTGAAGGCCCGGTTGAAAAGCAGATCGGTGTACGCGGGGTCCGCCTCCATGGCCATGTTGTAGTCCACCAGGGCGCCCTCAAGGTCCCCGGTCTCCTTCCGCACCAACGCCCGGTTGTAGAGGAAGGTCACCCGGCCGCGCCCGCGATCGATGGCTTGGTCCATGTCCTCAAGCGCTTTGCTGGTGGCGCCCATGCCGCGATGGGCGAGACCCCGGTTGAAATAGGCCTGGGGCGCTCCGGGTGCCAGTGCGATGGCGCGATCGAAGGCCGCGATGGCCTCCGGCAACTCCCCCTGGCGGGCCAGCACCATGCCGCGCAGGTCATGGGCCAGGGCGATACGTGGCGTGTTCGCCAACACGCGGTCGGCGGTGGCCAGCGCGCTTGCGTCATCGCCCATCAATAGTTGGATGAAGCCCGCCTTCAGCAGCAGCAGCGTGTCCTCCGGGGCACTGGCCAGCAGGGTGTCCAGTTCGCGCAGCGCTTCGTTAGGCCGCCCCAGGTCGAGGTACTCATCCACCCGTTCCTTGCGCAGCAAGTGATCATAGGGGGCCAGTTCCTGCGCGGTGGCCATGTCCAGGGTGGCACCCTTGTGGTCGCTGAGCAGGATGCGCACCTTGGCCCGGCGGTCGTGGATATACTCGCTCATGGGGTTGAGCTGCAGGGCACGGTCCATATCGCTGAGCGACTGCGTGTACTGCCCCGTCCGCTTGAGCAGCGAAGCACGCTTCATGTACGGATCGGCGAAAGAGGGGTCGATCTCGATCGCATTGGTGTAGTGGAAGTAGGCCTGCTCGGAGTTGCCCAGCCGAAGCGCCATGTCGCCCTGTTGGATCAGTTGGATGGCGTCCAGACGCCGGTCCAGCTGGGCCAGGGCCGATGTGCACGTCACCACGGGGAGCATGAGGATCATCACACGGACCGCCATGGCCCTGCGCACATCCGGGTGGATCAGCATGGCTTCCATGCCGAAAAGGTAGTACGTGGCCCCATGCCGGTGACCAACCTGCGATGAACAGCTGATCGTGTGAAAAAGTCCGGCCCTTTTCCAGGCCATCGGATCGCCCGCCGCCCTGCATCGGATTAACTTCGTGGCCGCTCATGGCACGCGTGCTCATCGCATTGTTTTTTGTCCTCAGCCTGGCCCCTGCTGCCCGGGCCGTGGAACTGCGCGTCCATGGTACTGTCACCGACCACCGTACGCGGCATCCGCTTACCCAGGTGCTGGTGCGTGTGTACAAGGATGGTGTGAAGCAGCATGTGTTCCACACCGGGGCCGGGGGACGCTACCAGGTAAGGCTGGACAACAACGCACACTACGTCATCCGCTTCAGTGCGCCCGGCCGGGTGACGAAGTGCTACACGGTGGATACCAATGGCCCGGCGTGGGAGAACGACCTGCGTGTGAATGACCTGGAGGTGGAGATGACCCTTTTCGAGCCGGTGGCAGGACTGGATCTCAGCTGGTTCGACATGCCCATGGGCATGGCACGCTTCACGCCGATGACCGGCCACATCGCATGGAACGCGGACTATGAGCGCCGCATACGCCCCGAGGTGGATCGCCTGATGGCGGAGATCGCCCTGCGCCATGCTGCGGTTTCCGCGCACACTGCAGCGCCGCCGATGCGCAGCAGCAGCCCCTGAGGTGGGTCAGGCAGCGTTCCACCACTTTCACAGCGTCAGACCAGGGAACGGTCGTGGCATGTACGCCACCACCGGATCGTTGCCCACATGCGCATCACTCCCTGGACCCAACGTGAACTGCCCTTCGGCAGGGGGCTGGACGACCTGCCCGTATTGATGGAACGCCTGATGGGCACGCCTGAGCGCTTGAGTGCGCTCACCATGCACGCACCGCGCGAGATGCTCAGCCTGTGCGTGCAGGGAAGCTGGAGCGCCCTGGAGCACATCGGCCACCTGGTGCATCTACAGGATCGCTTCGATGAGCGGGTGGACGACTTCGCCGCACGGCGCCCCTGTCTTTGCCGCATCGACCTGAGCGGGCAGGAAACGATCCTGGCGGGCTACACCGGCCGTGCCTTGGGTGATGTGTTGGAAGAGTTCCGTTTGAAGCGCGCCTATTTCGTGGAACGCCTGGCCGCACTGGACAGTGGGGCGCTGCGTCACCTGGCGGAGCATCCCTGTCGCGGCATCCGGATGAGCGTGGTGGATATGGCCACCTACCTGGCCGAGCATGATGATCACCACCTGCTGTTGGTGCGTGCCATGCTCCGTACCACGCGCCGTTCGGCCCATTCATGCTGACAAGCCCCTGTTAACGCCTTGTTGATCCCACCTTCCGGCCAGCGGACCTGCGCCTAACTTCGGCGCATCATCCCCTGATCACGAACCGCATGCGCACTTTGCTGTTGATCTCCCGCCTCATCGTCGGTCCCTTGTTCATCGTTAGCGGCCTCATCAAAGCCAATGATCCGCTGGGCTTCTCCTACAAGCTGGAGGAATACTTCGCCGAAAGCGCGCTCAACCTGCCCTTCCTCGAACCCTTTTCCCTCGCGCTGGCGATCATGGCCTGCCTGGCGGAGATCGTGCTGGGCTTCGCGGTGATCTTCGGTGGGCGCATGAAGCTGGCCACTTCGGCCCTGATGGTGCTGACCATCTTCTTCGGCTGGCTCACCGCCTACACGGCCACCTGCGACCCCAGCGGCACATACACCGTGTTGGTGAACGGACAGGAGGTGACGCGCGGGGTGACCTGCGTGACCGACTGCGGCTGCTTCGGTGATGCCATGAAAGGCTCCGTGGGCCGCAGCCTCACCCCTTGGGAAAGCTTCGCCAAGGATGCCATCCTCTTTGTCTTCATCCTCCCGCTCTTCATCACCTCCATGCGCGCACCGGGCATCACGTGGAACACCACCGCGCAGGATCTGGTGCTGCTGCCCTTCAGCCTGGCCCTTGTGGCGGTGTGGAGCTGGGTCTTCACCTGGTGGGGACCTGTGTGGTTCACACTGGCGGGGTTCGCGGGTTACCTGCTGATCAAACGCCTGATGCAGGGCCCAAAGGCCGAATGGGCAAGCGCCGGCTGGGCCGCGCTGATCACCCTGCTTTTCACGTGGTGGTGCATTGCGCACCTGCCAGTGCGCGACTACCGGCCCTATGCCATTGGGAAGAGCATCGCTGAACAAAAGACCATGGGCCGGCCGCCTGTACAACAGATCTTCATGCAATACCGCCACATGCCCAGCGGCGAGGTGAAGGAGTATGATGCCAACGGCGCCTACCCCTGGGAGGACCCCGACTACGAATACGTGGACCGCCGGATCGTGGAGATGGAGGCTGGGATCGACTCGCCGGTACAGGACTTCGTGCTCACCGACAGCGATGGTGCGGAGGTGACCAACGACCTGCTGGCCGAAAGCACCCCTGTACTGCTGGTGCTGACCTATGATACCCGCAGCACCGCCGTGAAGAACCTCGGGGCCATCACCGCCCTTGCGGATGCGGCCTTCGCCCAGGGCTGGTATGTGTATGGGGTGAGCGCCAACGGCTTTGAACAGATCGAGGAATTCCGCCATGCGCATCAGTTGCCCTTCGACTTCGTGCAGTGCGATGAGAAGACGATAAAGACCGTGGCACGGGCCAATCCGGCCGTAGTGCTGCTGCGCGAAGGCACGGTGATGGGGAAGTGGCACGCCAACGATACGCCCACCATCGAGGAGGCGAAGGGACGGCTGTAGGGGTGGTTGTCGGTTGTCAGTTGTTGGTTGTCCGTCGCTTCGGCCCCTCGCATCAGGACGTTTTCTGCGCGATCTTCACCACCGCACACCAGGTTTCGCCCCAAGGCATTTCGATCATCTGATCATCTGATCTCTCCCCATGGCCAGGTACCTCATCCACCGCCTCGTCAACAGCCTGCTTGTGCTGTTCGGGGTGGTGACGCTGGTGTTCCTGATCTTCAACCTAAAACCCGGCGATCCGGCCCGCATGCTGGCCGATCAGCGCAGCAGCCCGGAAGCCCTCGCTGCCATCCGAAAGGACCTTGGAACAGGGCTTCCACTGGGTACACGCTATCTACTGTATATCAATGATATATCTCCTGTGTCGTTGATGCAGCGTGTGGACCGTGATCGGCTCGCCTTTCTCGACCCCGAACGCTACACTGTGGCGGCGGCTGTGCCCCTGGGTGGCGACCGGCTTCTTGTGCTCAAGGCACCCTACCTGCGCTTCAGCTACCAGAGCCGGCGGGGGGTGGCGGAGATCCTCGCCGAGGCCTTCCCGAACACCGCCATCCTCGCCATATGCAGCATGCTCCTGGCCATTGTCCTCGGCCTGTCCATGGGCACCTGGGCCGCACTGCGCAAAGGCACCTGGGTGGACAGCACATTGCTGGGTATCTCGGCACTGGGCATGTCTGGCCCCAGCTTCTTCGTCGCCGTCCTTGTCGCCTGGCTCGGTGGCTTCGTGTGGTACGAACGCATCCCCCTGCCCTTGCTACCGCTCCTTGCCCTGCTTCTCTGGATCGTCTCCCGCCTCACCCTGCGGCAACGCAACAGGGCATCTCACCCACCCACCAACGTAGGAAGTCCCGCCATGCGCACATGGGCCCTGGCCAACTGGCCAACTCGCCACCTGCCACTCCTCATTTTTTCCACCTACGTACTCGGTCTCTTCTTCCACTGGCCCTGGGCCACCCTCTCCCTTTCCCTGCCCGGCACCGGCCTGCCCATGGGCGGCGACCTGGTGGATGTGGACCCCTTCACCGGTCCCTTCCTTAACTGGCGTCACCTGATCCTGCCCACCCTGGTGCTGGGGGTGCGGCCGCTGGCGATCATCACCCAACTCACGCGTAGCAGCCTGCTTGATGTGCTCTCCCAGGACCATATCCGCACAGCGCGGGCCATGGGGCTGAGCGAAGCGCGGGTGGTGCTGCGGCATGGCCTGCGCAACGCGTTGATGCCTGTGCTCACCGCCGTAAGCGGCTGGTTCGCCTCGCTGCTGGCGGGTGCCGTCTTCGTGGAATACGTCTTCGGTTGGCGGGGCATGGGTCTGGAGGTCTTCAATGCCCTGGAGCGCGAGGACTTCCCCGTGGTGATGGGCGCCGTGCTCGTCTTCGCCACCATCTTCGTAGTGATGAACGTGGTGGTGGACCTGCTCTATGCCGTGCTGGACCCCAGGGTAAGGACGGCGTGAGGGGGGAGGCTGCTGTGTCCTGAATGCGTTCGCGTTGGTCAACTGAACGCCACCTATTCGACCGAGGTCATCCGACAACCGCAGCCAGCTTCGCACGGAGCAGTTCCCAGCGTTGCATGCGCGTGAATGGGGATTGATGTGCGAGGATCGGTTCTTGCAGGCCAGGGGTCATCAGGTGCGCGCAGCGTTCCCGCAGGTAGGCCCGCACCCCCGCAGAAGCTGATCGGATATCCGCCACGACCGTCGTGCGGTTGTCCAATAGATGAACAATGTCCTCGAAGTCCTTGCTCGACAATGGCTCCTCCCTGCCCCGGTCGCCATAGGCGTCGAATTTGGTCGCCTGGAAATGCGGGAAGGGCAGGCATCTGACGCGCATGCCGTTACTCACATCGGCTTCCCAGCTATGGCCCAGACCATCCTTGAACCACCGGTTGCCGGGAGCCCAACCAATGGGTTCGGTGGACATGACATCCACCATGATGTCGTTGAGGAAGAAGCGGCAGATCACGGGTTCCATCGGATCTTGCCGGAGGCCTACCGCGGTGAGTTGCTCCCGAAGGCGTTCAAGCCCGGAAAAGGAGACCACTTCCAGAAAAAGGTCCACATCCTTGGTGGGCCGCACATCATCGGCCGCGGGGTCGTCAACGTACAGGCAGACGACCGCGCCCCCTACGAACACCGCCTTTTCATTCAACGGACCCAACGCACGTGCTACGCGCTCCACGATGCTCCGGTTGATGACGTGGTTGTGCCGCATCACCCCAAACGTTCTCTGAGAAGCTTCATGGCCAGCTCTCGTTCGCGCACACGGCCCGCACGAAGGGCATCGGCAAGTGCCAGCAGGTCGTACAACGCAGGGTCTCGTTCGCAGGCCGCCGGTACATTGCGGTGCAGGGGCGTTATGGATGGCCCGCGCACCTTGCCGGTAGGGTGGGGCCATACGTAGGGCATATCGCTTGCGATGAGGTCCGCCAGCACAGGTGCTGCGTGCGCAGTAGGCATACCGCGTTGCAGCGGCCCCGGCAATTGAGGGAACACATGCGGCAGGCCATGGGTCAGGAAATCCAACAGGACACGTTTCATCACCGTACGCTTGTCCGGGGCGACAAGCCCGCCGATCACGGAACGGTTCAGTGAATCGCTCACCTCAGCGTTGCTGATGCCCAATTCAGTAGCCAGGTCCTTGGCGAACCAAGCATCATCACCCTTGGCTAAGATCTTCAACAGGATCACCACATCCTGTGGCCGCATGCCCTTGTGCTCGAACATGGCGCAAAGATAGACATTCGCGATTCGCGAAACGCGAAATGATCGTATGGGCAGCCCTCATCCTGGTGCGCGAGGACTTCCCCGTGGTGCTGTACGCCGTGCTCGTCTTCGCCACCATCTGCGTGGTGATGAACGTGGTGGTGTATCTGCTCTATGCCGTGCTGGACCCCAGGGTAAGGACGGCGTGAAGAGGGAGATCAGGAACGTACACCTTTAATGCGTTCGGGCTCGTGAGTTGAACGCTGTTGCGCGGCTTTGCGCGCAATGGCGGTCAACGGTTTCGGGCTTGGCGAAGGTGGGGTTTAGAAAGTACAAATGTTCAGCCTAGTACTAAAGCCCCACTTTTGCCAAACCCATGTTATCGGCTGTTCTTCTTTCGTCATTATGGTTTGAACTTTTCAAATGTCATTCCATTAAATTTATATGCACCATTTTCGTGTGTCCCAAGCCAAATGTCGCCATTATTGTCTTTGTAAATAGAAAACACGGTAATGTCTTTGCCATTATATTTGACAGGGTAATGTGTTATTTGTTGTCCATTATAACAATATACACCTTT
>JBGTES010000015.1:0-92317 GCA_041747675.1 Flavobacteriales bacterium | reverse complement strand
GGTGGAGCCCACCGACACGATCGCCTTGGAGATCAGGTCCGTGGTGGCGGTTCCGTCGTTGCCGATGTTACAATTGGTGATGGTATTCCCATCGTTGCCTGTGGTGGTAGCACCCGCGAAGAGAACGTTGCCACTGAGCGTCGCCACCGCCCCAGTGGAACGGCCCAGGATGGCGAGATCCACCAAAGTATTGTCCGTGGCATCGTTGATGAACCGGACGGTACTGGTCCCTGCTGTGGATGCCGTGCTCTGGTTGGAAATGGTCAGTGAGTAGCCATCACCCGTACGGCCATCGATCGTCACGTTGTCCGCACCGTTCAAGTCGATCAGGGGGCCGCCACCGATGGTGCCCGTGATCGTGCGTACCCCGGTGTCGCCTGCGGGCTGCACAAGCACCGAAGTGTAACTGGCGGCACCGGCGCCACTCGCGTTCAGTACCGCCGTATTGTTGTCCGTCGACGGGCTTGTGGTGATGTTGATCGTTACAGCCCCTTGATGGGTGCCATCGTTCACGGCCGCGAATGCCGATCGCAGGTTGGAATAGGCGGTAGGCCCGGCGGTGCCTGCGGTGGCCGTTAGTTCCACTTGGGCCCGTACACCTGAAAGTCCAGCGAATAGCACTGCCAGCACTGGCATGATAAAGCGCAGTGACCCCTTCAGGCGAAGACGACCACAAGGAAACCAGCGACCGAAGGATGGGGCAGGGGCAGCATGCGAGGGGTACAAAGGCGCTTTCATCGCGAAGGGGTTAGGTTGTCGATCGGACCTGCAGGGTTGCCAGATTCCGGGCGATAAACCAAACACACCTCCGCCCCTGCCACAATACCCGGAAATGGGTATTTTCAGGCCTATCCTGGAACACCGCGCCCCTGAGTGCACATCCCGCCGCGCACGCCCAAATCCTTTTGGCGAACGAGCCGACCGGTCACGTCCAGGATCTCATAGCTGAAGAGTGCAGGTGTATCGTTGTCCAGGTACACGTTCAATACATCCATAGCTGGGTTAGGAAAGGCGCTCAAGTACCAGTTGGTAGCGCCTGCTTCGATGCCTGTGAAATCTGGCGCTTGGTCCAATGCTCAAAGCGGAAGGGCGGAACGGCTGAAGGCCGGAAGGCGGAACATGGTGATAGGGTTGGGTAAGACGAATCTAGCGTATCGAACGGAGCTTCTTCCATACCAATATGGATCATTGATATACAAGCCTGGCAGCGCATTTATTTCATACAAATTGATCGCACATGCTCATCAAGTCACGGTCACCCTGCCGGATCGGACGCTGCACCAACGGCATACACGGCTGCCCACCTCGCGGGGAGGTACTTCAAGCCACGGGGGTAGCGTTGGGTCATCGTAGCTTTGTCATCCACGTCCCGGCCCATGCACCGCCTGTATCCGCTGCTGCTGTTGTTGGCGTTGGTCCCTTCGCTGAAGGCCCAGCAGACCATCTACGACGAGACGCGTGTGCTTTACCGCAAGGAACTCCTGGGTGGGATCACCATCCACGGCAATGGCTGGGGGCTGTTCTTCCAGCACGGCAAGCACCGCAACGCCAAAGACCGCCGCATGCTGGGGGTGGAGGCCGTGGGCATGAAGCACCCGAAGGAGATCAAGAGCTTCAATCCTTACTACGAGGACTCGCGGGGCTATTTCTATGGCAAGGCGAACAGCATGATCATCCTGCGGCCCACCTACGGGCGCAAGCACCAGATCACGGACAAGATCCGCCATTCCGGTGTGGAGATCAACTACGTGTGGGCCATCGGGCCTTCGCTGGGCCTGGTGAAACCGGTCTATCTACAGATCGGCAAGCCGGACAATTTCCCCTACGAGGCCATCGTGATCGAGCGTTACGACCCCGTGCGGCATGATGTGCAGAACATCTATGGCCGCGCCACCTGGTTCCGTGGCTTGAATGAGATCCAACTCTATCCGGGTGGTTTCGCACGCTTCGGATTCAACTTCGAGTATTCCGGACAGGCGTCCGGCATCAAGGGCCTGGAAGTGGGCGCCTCCATGGATGCCTACCCGTTGGCAGTGCCCATCATGGCCGAGCTGGACGGTGTGGTGAACAAGCAGTTCTTCTTCCAGTTCTATCTCTCGGTCCAATTCGGCAAGAAGTTCATCTGATGAGCGAAGGAACGATCGCGGCCGGAGTGCAGGAGCGGGTGCGCAAACCGGATTGGTTGCGGGTGAAGCTGCCCACAGGAGAGAATTTCAGGAAGGTGGCCTCCATCGTTGGCGAGCACAAGCTGCACACCATCTGCCAGAGCGGCAACTGCCCCAACATGGGAGAGTGCTGGGGTGCGGGCACGGCCACCTTCATGATCCTGGGCAACGTCTGTACACGCAGCTGCGGCTTCTGCTCGGTGGCCACCGGCCGGCCCGATGAAGTGGATCCCTTCGAACCTGCCCGCGTGGCCCGCAGTGTGGAGCTGATGGCCGTGAAGCATTGCGTGATCACCAGCGTGGACCGCGACGACCTGAAGGACGGTGGCAGCGACATCTGGGCCCGCACCATCCGCGCGATCCGCCGCCGCTGCCCCAACACCACCATGGAAACACTCATTCCGGACTTCCAGGGGAAATGGGAGAACCTGGCCGTGGTGACCGATGCGGCACCGGAGATCCTGAGCCACAACCTGGAGACCGTGCGGCGGCTGACCAAACAGGTGCGCATCCAGGCCAAGTACGACCGCAGCCTGGAAGTGCTGCTCCGCGCCAAACGCGCCGGACTGCGCACCAAGAGTGGTGTGATGCTGGGGCTGGGCGAGACGGAGGAGGAAGTGTTGGAGACCATGGATGACCTCCGCAGCGTGGGTGTGGACATCCTCACCCTGGGCCAGTACCTGCAGCCCACCAAGGCGCACCTCCCCGTGGCCGATTTCATTCACCCCGACATCTTCGCGCGCTACCGGGAGATCGGTATGGCCAGGGGCTTCCGCTACGTGGAAAGCGGGCCGCTGGTGCGCAGCAGTTATCATGCGGAGAAGCACATGTTCTAACGTTGAATGTTGAAGGTTGCAGGTTGGGGGACAACCTTCAACCTTCAACCTTCAACCTTCAACCTTCAATCTGCAACCTTCAATCTTCAACTGAACACCACATAATGAGAATAGCCATCAACGGCTTCGGACGCATCGGCCGGGTCACCGCGCGCCTGATCACCGCAAGAAAGGACATCGAGCTGGTCGCCGTGAACGACCTCGCGGACAACCGCACGCTGGCGCATCTTTTCAAGTACGACTCCGTGCATGGCGTGTTCCCGGGTGAAGTGGGGCATGACGACCAACATCTGCATCTGGGCGGTCACACGGTGAAAGCCTTTGCCATGAAGGACCCTGCGGGTCTGCCCTGGAAGGAATTGGGCATCGATGTGGTGATCGAGTGTACGGGTCTGTTCCGCGACCGTGCTTCGGCTTCCGCGCATTTGAAGGCCGGTGCCCGCAAGGTGATCATCAGCGCCCCGGCCAAGGACAAGGACATCAAGAGCGTGGTGCTGGGGGTGAACGAGCACATCCTCGATGGCACCGAGGACATCATCAGCAACGCCAGCTGCACCACCAATTGCGCCGCGCCGATGGTGCAGGTGATCCATGAGCTCTGCGGTATCGAGAGCGGCTACATCACCACGGTACACAGCTACACCGGCGACCAGCGCCTGCATGACGCACCCCACAGCGACCTGCGCAGGGCGCGCGCCGCAGCGGTCTCCATGGTGCCCACCACCACCGGTGCGGCCAAGGCCATCACCCGCATCTTTCCCGATCTGGATGGGCGTCTTGGTGGATGCGGCATCCGTGTGCCCGTGCCTGATGGTTCCCTCACCGACATCACCTGCCACATCCGGAATGTGCAGGATGCCGATGCGATCAATGCACGCTTCAAGGAATTATGTGAGGGGAAATGGAAGGGCATCGTGCGCTATACCGAGGACCCCATCGTCAGTGTGGACATCGTGGGCGATCCGCATAGCTGCATCGTGGATGGCCTGCTCACCAGCGTGGTAGGGAATAGTGTGAAGGTGATGGGCTGGTACGACAACGAATACGGATACAGCAGCCGGCTGGTGGATCTGGTGGGTCTGTTGGCTCGAAGCTGAAACGCAAGCATCGGAACTTTCCGATCTCAGTGTCGAGGCCCGGTAAAGGTCATTGCAGGTATTCCTAGACTGCCGGACCTCCACTGATCCGCACATCACGGTCCAGTGGACCATCGCCCGTACGTTTCATCAACTTCAGCTCGGTGCCATCGAAGGTGGCGTAGGTGAACCACGTGATCCAGTCGCCGAGATTCACATAGCGCGCCGGCCTGCCGGTGGACATGGCGCCGCCTGTCACCTCCATATCGATCGGCAGGTGGCGATGGCCGAAAAGCATGAAGTTGAAGTGCTCCGTAGCCAGCTTTTCGCGGCAGTATTGTACGAGCCATTCCTTGTCCTCGCCCAGCCATTTGCGATCGTTGGCGTAGCTCTTCTTCCGGCTGCGCCCACTCAAGTGATCACCCAGCCACAGGCCCAGGTTTGGATGAAGCCGCGCGAACAGCCATTGGCAGACGGGGCTGCGGAAGATGCCCTTGATGAACTTGTATCCGTGGTCGCCGGGACCGAGCCCGTCGCCATGACCGATCAGAAAGCGCTTCCCGGCGATCTCCCGCACGATCGGTTCGCGGTGTACGATCACGCCGGTCTCCTTCGGCACATAGTCGAAGATCCACATGTCGTGGTTGCCGATGAAGAGATGCACGGGGATGCCCCGGTCGGTGAGTTCGGCGAGCTTGCCCAGCAGCCGCACGTGGCCGCGTGGCACGGCGCGTCGGTACTCGAACCAGAAATCGAACAGGTCGCCCAATAACATGATCTCCGCGGTACCAGGCGTTCCGTCCGGCAGGTCCCTGGCGGCTTCATCCAGGAAAGCCACGATACGTTTCTCGCGCACCAGGCTCGATGCGGCATCGGGCACGCCCAGATGGAAGTCGCTCAGGAAAATGATCTTCTGGCCTGGCCGCATGCGTCGCGAATATCGTTATTCATCACTCGGCCGGTCGCAGGAACACGAGCTCCGAAGAATGCACACCGGTCTTCAAGGCTTCAACCTCCGCAAGGCCCTGGTGGGGTCCAGACGTTCCAGCGCGATCACGAAGCGAATGCGTTCCCCGAATCCTCTTTCGGCGAAGTTCTCTTCATCCTGGATGCGTTGTGAGACGACCAGCGGGACCCATACCTCGACCACATCACGTATCGCGGCGAAGCCAATACCGGCCTCGTAGATGTTGATGACCTCATTGGTCACCGTGGTCTGCCCGCCTGTGGAGCTGATCAGACGTGAGGGCACCCAGCCGCCGCTGGCGAAGAGCACCAGGGGGATCGGCAACGGCAGGTCGAGTTCGATGTTCCCAGCTGCAAGCCAGTCCTCGCTGACCCCCTGCGCGAATGGGGTCTTGAAGGCGCCCTGCTGCTTGTTGAACTGACGGCCAAGACTGCCGCTGGTCGCGCCGCGTTCCAGGTAGGCATGATCAAAGAGCATGTCCTCGGGTCCCCAGCTTAGACGCCAGGCATGCAGGAAGTTGTCGCGGAAGCCATCGCCGCGTGACAGGATGCTCCCTGCGAAAGCCCGCAAGCGCAGTTGATCCTTCTTCTTGTTGTACACGAAGGCCTGCTGCACCTCCAAAGCTGCGCGCAGCATGCTCTCATGCCAGAGGAGGGTGGGGGCGATGGCGAAGGGGGTCATCGTGGCGGTGTTCTCGGTGCGCCATGTCCACTCCAGGTAGGTGTCCGTGCGATCGAAGGAGACGGGTGTGCCATCGGGGGGTGAGACGCTGCCCTCATGCATCAGGTGCACGGTGCGCAGACTGGTGCTGTGTTTCCATGGGCGGGTGAGAGGTTCGCGTTTCAGATCGAAGGTGATCGAAGGTGCGAGCTTGGTGTACCAGGCTTCGGCGAAGTTGTGATGCAGCGTGGAAGCACTGCGCCCGGCCAGCTCGATATGTATGTTTTGGAACAGGCGGCTGCCCATGCGGTCGAAATGGTGCGCGATGCGTGCTGCCCCCCCAAGGCGTTCACTTCCCAGGCCATACAGTGGGGCCACCACCCACTCGGTGCGCTGGCTTGGGAAAACGGTGTTGTATGCAGCAAGTCCCAATTGGAAGCCGTCATGTCCGTTCCATGCGGCCAGCGGGGTCCAGAAGATGCTCCGGCGGTCATCCTTCTCCATGCCGAAAAGCCATTTCACCTCGGGCTTCGCGCAGCGGCGGAACAGTCCATGGGAACGCACCTCGTTGTTGCGCCGGTCGATATCCAAGGTGCGGGCACCGGCATCGATGCGCATCCGGTCGGCATCGGGCCAGGGCGATCCGATGCTGTTCCTGCCATGCGATCCCTCGATCCACTCGGTCCCCAACGCTACCTCGCCGCGCCAACCGGTCACGGAGAATGGAGATCCCGTGGTGGCCGTGCTCCGGTAGGTGAGTTGGCCGTTCCGCAGTTTCACCGCTTTCACATCCACCTTCCGCGCCGTGCCGATCAGTTCATCGAACAGCCAGGAGAGATTTTTCCCGCTTTCGCGCTCGAACACACGCTGTACGTCCTCCGGTCTGGGATGCCGGAACTTCCACTCCTCATAGTAGGCCTGCATGCATCGGTCGAAGACCTCCTCGCCGAGAAATGCGAAGAGCTGGTCGAAGACCAGGGCCGTTTTCATGTACACCGTAGTCCCATAATTGATCTGCGTGAAATGCACCGAGCATTCCGCGATGGGCTGGTCCAGGTTGCGGCGGGCATTGAGGCGGTAGCCTGCTTCGCTGATGAAACGGTGTCCATCGGTGATATGTGCCGCCAGCTTCCTTCCACCGGGCAGGCCCATCATGTCGCGGCCGCCTTCGGGATAGCGCAATCGCATGTAGCGCTTCTCCAGAAAGCTGTTCACACCTTCGTCCATCCAGGGGTGGATCCGTTCGTTGCTGGCCAGGATGCCATAGAACCAGTTGTGTCCCACCTCGTGGGCGATCACATTGTCCAGGCTTTCCGCACTGCCCATGTTGCCGATGATCGTGATCATGGGGTACTCCATGCCACCGCCCGCGCTGATGGTGCCGTCCACCGCTGTGCAGGCGTCGTAAGGGTAGTCGCCCACCCAGCGGCTGTAGTATTTCACGCTCTCGTTGAGAGACTCGATCGACACCTGCTCCCAGAGCCTGGCGTTGCGCGGGGTGAACAAGGCCCAAGTCTCCACAGTGCGACCACTGTGTTCAAGCGTAACACTGCCCTTGCGTACGATGAAACGTTTGTCTGCGAACCACGCGAAATCGTGGATGCTGTCCTGCGTGAACCGCAGGGTTTTCAAGTGTGCTTCGGAGGCAGGGAAGGCATTGGCCCCGGGTGCGTCGGTCAGGACAGGTCTACGCGCCAGTTCGTTCATCCAAGCCTCTTCGGCGGGGTCGCCCTGCAAGATCCCGGTGGCTCCCACCACATAGTTGGCGGGCAGCGTGATGGAGACGTCGAAGCTTCCGAATTCGCTGTAGAACTCGCCCTGCGTGAGGTAGGGCATGGCGTGCCAGCCATCCTTATCGAAGACCGCCGGCTTGGGGTACCACTGTGTGATGTGGTAGGCCTGGCCGGTATGGCCGAGGCGCGAGAACTTGCTGTCGGGGATCTTCACGCGGAAAGGCGTGCGGATGGTGATCGAGGCACCTGGTGCGAGCGGCCCGGGCAGCTTGATCCATCCGATGTCCGCATGTTCCGCGTGGAAGCCCCACTCCACAGGTCCAGCCTCCACCGTGAAGTCCAGGCTGTCGATCCAACCGCGCTCCTCCGTGGTGGCGAAGTGCAGATCGAGGTCGCCGTCGCGTACCAACTGCTTGTTCAGAGCACTGCTTCGATCGCGATAGGCGTTGGGCCATAGGTGTATCCAGATGGTATCCAACGCCACCGGACTGTTGTTGCCATAGGAGAAGACCGTGTTACCATGCAGTACATGGGCCACATCATCGAGTCGCACCTCGATGACATGGTCCACACGTTGCTGGAAATAGTCCGCGCTGCTTTGGCTCTGTGCGCGTATCACACCATGCAAGGTGGTCAGTGTGGATAGGACCAGCAGTGATCGAGGGATGATCACGTTCCGTGGCACATACGTGATCATGCCCTGGATGCACTTAAGATCCCAGCAGGGTGCGCAGACGGTGGTCCAGGTCGTGGGAGCGTAATCCCTTGGCCACCACCTTGCCATCGCGGTCCAGCAGCACGCCATATGGGATGGAGCTCACGGCATATTCCTGGGCCGCGGCGTTGCTCCAGAACTTCAGGTCGCTCACATGCTTCCATGGCAGCCCATCCGCCTTGATGGCTTCCACCCACGCGGCATGGTCGCGGTCCAGGGACACGCCGAGGATCTCGAAGCCTTTGCCTTTGTACTTGTCGTACACCTTCTTCAATTCGGGGTTCTCGATGCGGCATGGCTTGCACCAGCTGGCCCAGAAATCGATGAAGACCACCTTGCCGCGCATCTGACCCAGCGAATAAGTACCACCATCCGGGGTGGCCTGCTTGATCTCAGGTGCAAGGCCCCCCACCGGAAGTACGGAGCTCAAACGGTTCAGTTCTTCTTCCTGCAGACGTTTGGCGATCTCCTGCTGCTCCACACGATCCACCTGGTCCTTGAATTTCTTGAAGAAGCCCGAGGTGCCCATGACAGGCTGTAGTTCATTGCGGACCTTTTTGTAGAGAGCGAATTCCTTGTTCATGTCCAAGCGGCTCACAGCGCTCAGGGCCACGGGTGAGTCCGAGTGTTGCTTGGCGTACTGTTCACAGAGGGCGAGATAGGCGCTGTTCACCGAATTGAGTTCCGCGAGCAGGCCGGCGTCGGTGGGGTTCTCCTGCAACAGTCCGCGGATGCGCTGGCGTTCCGCCTCGTATCCGGCCGCCTCGCTCTGGAACTTGAACATCAATTCCGCATGCTTGGAGCCGGAAAGGGAAGTGGGGGCGAAGAGTTGGTCCGCGGAGCCCCTCACCCGCGCGTTGGAATTGCTGTCCAGTGCCAGAACCATCTGGTCGGTACCATCGAAGGTGAGGCGGTAGAAGTCCATGGGCAATGCATGGAGCCGCATGGACCCGGACCCATCACCGGCCAGAACAGCGGAATCCAGCCGGACGGGCGTGCGCCCCGAGAAGCTCTCCAGATAGATCGTCCGGCCCTCGCCGCCCTCTATCGTCACATGCAGGTCGCCATCGGCTGCAGGGGGGGCGCATCCCGGGATCAGGGCCAGAGCGGCGATCAGTAGAAGTCCGTTGTATTTCATGGGTCTGTTGTTGCGCGGTCCGGTAAGGGAGCCAAAGTTCAAAGATCTTCCAACATCCGGCGCACCACTTCATTGGCGCGCTTGGGGTCTGCCTTGCCCTTGGTGCCCTTCATCACCTCGCCCATGAAGAGCCCCAGCAGGCCTTTGTTTCCCTTGCGGTATGCCTCCACTTTGTCCGGGTAGGAGGCCATGGTCTGCCGCATGATCCCTTCCACCAGGTCCGCGTTGTCATCCTGCACCAGGTCATGCAGCTTGGCCAGTTCCGAAGCGGAAGCTGTGGTGTTCTCCAGCATCAGGGGGAAGAGCTTCTGGCTGGCCAGTGAGTGGCTCACGGTGCCGGCATCGATCAAGCCGATGAGACCGGCGAGGCGTTCGGCGGTGACGGGGAAGTCCGCCATGGTGAGGCCGCGCTCGTTCACCCAGCCGCGTATGGCTCCCATCACCCAGTTGGCGGCCGATTTGTGGTTGCCAGTATGCGCGATCACATCCTCGTAATACAGCGCGGTGGCCTTGTCGTCGGTAAGGATGGAAGCATCGTAGTCGCTCAGGCCCAGCTCACCGGTGTACTTGGCGCGCAGCTCGCGGGGAAGGGGTGGCATCTCCCGGCGGATCGCCTCTTTCATCGCCTCGGTCACGGTGATCGGCTGGAGATCGGGCTCGGGGAAGTATCGGTAGTCATGCGCCAGTTCCTTGCTGCGCATGCCCAGGGTGCTGCCTTTGGTGGCGTCGAAGGTGCGCGTCTCCATATGGATGACGCCGCCCTGATCAAGGATCTCGCTCTGCCGTTGTGCTTCGTACTCGATGGCCCGCATCACATTGCGGAAGCTGTTCATGTTCTTCACTTCGCAACGTGTGCCCAGCTCTTCTACGCCTTTTGGACGCAGGCTGATGTTGGCGTCGCAACGCAAACTACCCTCCTCCATGTTGCCGTCGCAGATGTCCAGGTAGCGCACCAGGCGGCGGATCTCGGTGAGGTAATCGTAGGCCTCCTGCCCGCTGCGGATGTCCGGCTCGCTCACGATCTCCACCAGGGGAACGCCAGCACGGTTCAGGTCCACCAAGGTGTTGAAGGGATCCACATCGTGGATGCTCTTGCCCGCATCCTCTTCCATGTGGATGCGCGTGATGCCGATACGGGTCATCCCGACACCTGCCTGTCCGGTAGGCAGGGCGACGGCATCTCGCGAGGCATCATCCGAAACTCTCGTATTCGGAATGTCCACATACCCATCCGTACAGATCGGGGTCTTGTCCTGCGTGATCTGGTAGCCCTTGGGCAGGTCGGGGTAGAAGTAGTTCTTGCGTGCGAAGTGCATCCACGGCGCGATCTCGCAATGCGTGGCCAGTCCCAGCCGGATGGCGTGCTCCACCACACGCATATTGAGCACGGGAAGTGTACCGGGATGACCCAGAGTCACCACGTTCACATTGGTGTTGGGATGATCGCCATAGGCATTGGGGTCGCTGCTGTATGCCTTGCTGGCGGTCATCAGTTGGGCATGCACTTCCAGGCCAACCACCAACTCATACTTCACGCTCCAATGCGGAGCGCCGGTCCCGGTCACGACCTCCTTCACGTCATTCATCAGAAACCGGCGATCAGATCCGTGAAAATGCGGGTGAGTTTCGGCTCGGCCTCACTTGCCACACGCTGCACGATGGCATGCGTGGTCTTCTCTATGCGCCCCGGAACGCCCAGGTCGGTGATCACGCTCATGGCGAAGCAGGGAATACCCATGTGGCGCGCGGCGATCACCTCAGGCACCGTGCTCATGCCTACCGCGTCGGCACCAATGGCCCGCACATAGCGATATTCCGCAGGCGTTTCCAGGCAGGGACCACTGAGGCCGGCGTAGGTGCCGGTGCGCACCGGGATCCCATGCCTGGCGGCGATCTCCCTGGCCCGGGTTATGAGCATATGGTCATAGGGCTCGCTCATGTCCGGGAAGCGCGGCCCCAGCGCATCGAAATTGGCCCCCATTAACGGGTTCGTGGGGAAGAGGTTGATATGGTCATCCAGGATCATCAGGTCGCCCACCTCCATTTCGGGGTTGACACCACCGCAGGCGTTGCTCAATAGCAGGCGCTGGATGCCGAGGAACTTCATCACGCGCACGGGCAACACCACCTCATCCATGCTCCAACCTTCATAGAAGTGGAAGCGGCCCTGCATCACCACCACGGGCTTCCCGGCCAATGTGCCGAAGAGCAATTTGCCAGGGTGCCCCTCCACCGTACTCACGGGGAACTCCGGGATGTCGCGATAGGCAATGGCATGGGCCACTTCGATCGCATCGGCCAGCCCGCTGAGGCCGCTGCCGAGGATGATGCCGTTCTCCGGCACGAAGCCGTTGGTGGCTTGTTTCAGGTGGTCAGCGATCCGCTGGATGCGTTGCAACATGGTCTTTGATCAGTGCGGCGAAGCGTTCGGGTTCGTTCAAGATCACGGTCCGGATCCCGATCGTGGCCAAGGGTAGTCCTTCCAACGGGCTTCCCTCGACCAGCGAAAGCAGGCGCATGGCGTCCTTTTCCGTGGTGACCAGCATTTTCGGACCGGCCGCGAAGGTATCGAAACGCCGGGCCAGGTGTGTGAGGTCGGCTGAGGTGAAGGCATGGTGGTCCGGGAATGCCTCGTGTACCAGAGTGGTGCAGCGGCTTCGCAGGTGATCCACCAAGGGCGCGGGGTCGGCGATGCCGGTGACCAGGAGGAGGTTGAAGGTTGAGGGTTGTTGGCGGTTGGAGGTTGCCGCATCCGGTCCGGTCCCGTCAACCTTCAACCTCCAACCTTCAACTTGCAATTCTTCATACTCTATCCCACTGAAGAACAATTCCTGACCAGGCCGCAATCCAAGATCCCGACGCCATTGATCTTTGGTGGCCATATCGGGCAAGGCGGGGCATTTGGTCACGATCACCACATCAGCATAGCTGGCCCGGCTGGGCAGGTCGCGTAGACGGCCGGCAGGAAGCAGGGCGTCGCGGCTCCACGGCCGGTGCCAGGTGGTGAGCACGATATCCAGCCCGGCATCCACGCGGCGATGTTGAAATGCATCATCGAGCACCACGGCTTGCAGCCCCGCGATCTCGTCTGTCATGCGTTCAAGTGCAGCGCGCCGGTCGGCGCCTACCCAAACATGCACAGCAGGGAATTTCCGTTTGATCTGGAGGGGTTCGTCGCCCACCATCGCCACATCATCATCCAGCCTCACCGGACGTATCTCCCGAATCTTACGGCCATAGCCCCTGCTCAGCGTGGCCACCGGAACGATGCCTTCCAGAATGCGCAACACCAGTTCCACATGGGGGGTCTTGCCCGTTCCGCCCAGGGCCAGATTGCCAACGCCGATGCTGGGCACGCGCGTGCCGGTGTGGCGCAGCAACCCCTGATCATACAGGGTGTGTCGCAAGAGCAGGACCCCCCCGTAGAGCCAGGCGAAGGGGGCGAGCAGTAGGCGGAGCATGTTGGATGACGGGCTGATCCGGCGCTAAGGTGCGAAGCAACGACCAAGCATATGGATCGATCCCGGCAACGGGGACCCGCATTCTATCTTTGGCCACGCCTGTGACACCCTGTGGCCGCGTGCTGCCCGGGGAGCGCGGGGCAAGTGCGCACCGCCCGTGGCCAGCCAGCAAGCCGTTCCCGAAATGACCTTCCTGGAACACCTGGAGGAACTCCGGTGGACCCTGGTGCGTTCGGCGATCGCGATCAGCGTGGGCATGGTGGGGGCCTTCATTGCCAAGGGTCTGGTGTTCGATTCCATCGTGCTTGCACCCATGCGTGCGGAGTTCGTCACATACCGCTTTTTCTGCGCATTGGGCCACCAACTGGGGATGGGGGACACGCTCTGCGCACAGGGCATGGTGTTCGAACTACAGAATATCAGCATGAGTGGGCAGTTCTTCACACACTTGATGGTCTCATTCGTGGCAGGACTCGTGCTGGCCTTCCCCTATGTGATCTGGGAGTTGTGGCGTTTCGTGGCGCCGGGCTTGAAACCCGAGGAACGTGCCCCGTTGCGCTGGGTGGCGGGTTTCGCCACATTGCTTTTCATGGCAGGGGTGGCCTTTGGCTATTTCATGCTCGCGCCGCTCAGCATCCAGTTCTTCGGCAGTTATCAGGTGAGTGAAGCGGTGAGCAACACCATCGCGCTGGACAGCTACATCGGCATGGTGACGAGTGTGACGCTTTGGACGGGGATCCTTTTCCAGTTACCGATCGTGGTGCTCTTCCTTACACGCGCCGGGCTGGTCACTCCGGAATTCCTGCGCCGTTATCGTAAACATGCCTTCGTGCTCGTGCTGGTGGCCGCAGCGATCATCACTCCTCCCGATGTGGTGAGCCAGCTGATCGTGACCGCACCATTGATGTTGCTGTACGAGGGCAGCATCATCCTTTGTGCCCGCACCCTGCGTCGCATGGAGCAGCGCGCACGCGAAGCCTTTTCCAACGCACCCACCACCACCGCATGAACCGGGTGTTGCGCATGTCGGTCAGGTTGTTGGCAACGGCCGCTGGCATCTGGTCCATTGATGTGGTGGCGCAGACCACGCGCGTGAATGGTAGGATCACCGATGCTGTCACAGGCGAGGCCATCCCTTTCGTCAACATCGCATACATCGACAGCCGGATCGGCACGATGAGCGACATGGACGGTGGGTTTTCCATAGAGACATACTACGCCACCGACTCCCTGCGGGTGTCCGCTGTTGGTTATGTGGCACAAAGTCGCGCCGTGCGCAAGGACCAGGATCAACGTATCGACATCGCCCTTGAGCCAAGCAGCGTGCAATTGGGCGAGGTGATCATCCGTCCGTCCGACGAGAACCCGGCATTCACGATCCTGCGCAGGGTGGTCCAGCACAAACCCACGAACAACCGTGCGAAGCTGGATGCCTACGAGTACAACGCATACAACAAGGTGGAGTTCGACCTGAACAACATCACCGAGGAATTCACGCAGAAGAAGATCTTCAAACCCTTCGCCTTCATCTTCGATAACATCGACAGCAGCGATACGAAGCCCTACCTGCCGATCTTCATGACCGAGACCCTTAGTGAGGTGTATTACCGTCAAAGACCGCAGGCACGCAAGGAACTGATCCGGGGCACCAAGGTGAGTGGCGTGGAGAATGAGAGTGTGAGCCAGTTCATGGGCGACATGTATCAGAACGTGAACATCTACGACAACTTCCTGCTGATCTTCGGCAAGAACTTCGTGAGCCCGATCAGCGATGGTGGCAAGGGTTTCTACAATTACTACCTGACAGATAGCGCCTACATCGGCCGGTACTGGTGCTACAAACTGGAGTTCACGCCGAAGCGACCACAGGAGCTGGCCTTCAAGGGCGAGATGTGGATCAACGACACCACCTACGCAGTTCGCCGGATCGAGGCGGGCATACACGAAGGGGCGAACCTCAACTTCGTGCAGGCTTTCCGGGTGCGGCAGGAGTATGATCAGGTGCGGCCCGAGGTGTGGATGCTGGTACACGATGCCCTGGTGGTGGACCTCAATGTGGTCGGCGAGTCCCGTCGGCCCAGTAAGAACACTGTGCAGGGGCTGTATGGCAGACGTACCGCCACGTACCGCGATTTCACGATCAACCAGCCGCGCGATGATGACTTCTACTCCGGCATGGAGGAGGTGGTGATGGCCATCGACCCGCTGAGCGAGGGGAGCGATTTCTGGGAGAGCAACCGCCACGTGCCCCTCACCGCCAAGGAGCACGCCATCTACCACATGGTGGACACGATGAAGACCATCCCGCGTTTCCGGACGTACATCGATATCATCCAGACGGTGGTGACGGGTTATTATCCGATGAACGATCTGGAGCTCGGACCCTATTTCACCATCTACAGTTTCAATCCGGTGGAAGGGAATCGCTTCCGCGCCGGGGCCCGCACCAGCAGTCAGTGGAGCCGCAACGTGGAACTCGAAGGGTATGCGGCGTACGGCACCAAGGACACCGAGGTGAAGTATGGACTGGCGGGCAAGTTCTTCATCAGCCGTGAGCCGCGGATCATCGGAGGGGCTTCCTTCAAACGCGATGTGGAACAACTGGGCCAGAGCACGGGTGCCTTCCGCGAGGACAACATCCTCAGCAGCGCCTTCCGCCGTACGCCCAACGACAAGCTCACCATGGTGGACGAATACCAGGGCTATGTGGAGCGGGAGTGGTTCATGGGCTTCAGCAGTATGGCCATGATCCGCCATCGCACACTGTTCCCCCGCGGCAGCCTGGCCTACGTGCGTTCCACTGAGGACCCTGAACCGGACATCGTGAACAGCATCACCACCAGCGAGGTGATCCTCAACACCCGTTTCGCCTACAAGGAGAAATATGTCAGCGGGGACTTCACACGTGTGAGCCTGGGCACGCGCTACCCCGTGCTCCAGCTACACCTCGCGCAGGGCTTCAAAGGCGTGCTCTCAGGCAACTACGACTATACCAAGGTCATCGCCCGGGTGAACCACCGCGTGCCCCTGGGAGCCTTCGGCAACCTGCGTTACACCCTCACCGGGGCGCAGGTGTGGGGTACCTTGCCCTACCCGCTGCTGTTGATCAATGCAGGCAACGAGACGTTCTATTTCGATGACATGGCCTTCAACACCATGAATTTCTTCGAGTTCATCAACGACCGCAGTGCCACGCTCTTCATGGAGCACAATCTGGATGGGCTGCTTTTCAACCGCATCCCTTTGTTCCGCCGGCTGAAGTGGCGCGAGGTGCTGGGGTTGAAGGTCGCCGTGGGCGCGTTGGATGAGAAGCACCGGAAGGAAATGGAGTTGCTGCCCTTCATGAATGACCTTTCCGGCGGGCCCTTCGCCGAAGCCAGCATCGGGGTGAGCAATATCCTGAAGGTTTTGCGCGTGGATGCCATCCGGCGGCTCACCTACCTGGACCTGCCCAACACCAAGGATTGGGCGTTCCGCCTCAAACTCAACATCTCCTTCTAACGTGCTGCGGGCGGTCGACCTCATCAAGCGATACAAGCGCCGCACGGTGGTGGATCATGCCAATGTGGAAGTGCGTCAGGGTGAGATCGTGGGCCTGCTGGGCCCCAATGGCGCGGGCAAGACCACCACGTTCTACATGATCGTGGGCCTGATCAAACCCAACGAGGGCCATGTGTATCTGGACAACGAGGACATCACCGACCTGGCCATGTATCGCAGGGCGCACAAAGGGATCGGCTATCTGCCGCAGGAGGCCAGCGTGTTCCGGAAGCTCACCGTGGAGGACAACATCCTCGCGATCCTGGAGATGACAGGCAGGAGCAAGCAGGAGCAGACCGCCAAGCTGGAAAGCCTGCTGGACGAGTTCGGCCTGCAGCATGTGCGGAAGAACATGGGCGATGTGCTTAGTGGTGGCGAACGTCGCCGTACGGAGATCGCCCGCGCGCTTGCCACCGAGCCGCGCTTCATCCTGCTGGACGAGCCCTTCGCCGGGGTGGACCCCATTGCCGTGGAGGACATCCAGGGCATCGTCGCCAAATTGAAGGAGAAGAACATCGGCATCTTGATCACCGACCACAACGTGCAGGAAACGTTGAGCATCACCGACCGGGCCTATCTGCTGTACGAGGGCCGTATCCTGAAGCAGGGCACGGCCGAGGAACTTGCCGGCGACCCCGAAGTGCGGGAGAAATACCTGGGGCGGAATTTCGTGCTGCGGCGGAAGATGCCTGTGTAAGTGAATTAGCAATCAGGAATTAGCAATGGAGCCCATATTGCTAATTCCTGATTGCTAATTCGTCACTTCTTCGATCGAGAAACTGTACTTCTCCATCACCTGATTGGCCAGCAGCTTCTTACAGGCTTCGACCACCTTGGCTTCGGCGGCCTTCTTGTCCTTGGCCTCCACGTGCAGGGTGATGTGCTTGCCGATGCGCACACCGCTGATCTCCGGCAGGCCCAGGTTGCCCATGGCGCCGGTAACGGCCTTGCCCTGGGGGTCCAGCAGGTTGTCGTGGGGCATCACATCGATGGCGGCGCGGAAGTTCTTCATGGTGGTTGGAACGCGGAGACGCGGAGGCGCAAAGGTCGCAGAGATTTCCGGAACAGAGGGGAACGCGGAGACGCTGGGGCGCAAAGACCGCAGAGCGTTTCGCGATCCTCTGCGTCCTCAGCGACTTTGCGTCCCTGCGTTCTTCCCTTCCGGGAACACCCGCCCCCACAGTGGGCTAAGTAGGTACAGCACCATGATCAGCGGAACAGCCAGCATGCCGTACAGCACCACCAGCACTGCCCCGGTGCCCAGCAGCAGGTAGATGACCTCGTTACCCCGCCAGCGGTAGTGCTGGAATTTGAGGGAGGGGAGGGGGATGGAGGAAAGCATCAGGGCGCACAGGACTACCACACAGGTTATCATCACACACGGTTGCCAGAGGAGCATAGCAGGATGCCAAGTTGTTGATGAACTGTCGTTCGCCAACTCGATCAACCCCGAACACAGACCTGCCCAGAATAGTCCGTTCGCAGGTGTCGGCAGTCCAAGGAATAAACTTGACTGGCGCGAGTCGATATTGAACTTGGCCAAACGCCATGCTGAAGCGATCGGGATTAACAATGCGCTCCCTGTAGTAACCAAAGTGGCGGTCAAAGCACTACTCGCCCAATACAACTCGAAGGAGCGCGTAAGCATTTGATGAACGAGCACCCCCGGCGCCACCCCGAACGTCACCATATCCGCCAGACTGTCCAGCTGCTTGCCCAACTCACTGCCTCCGCCCAAGGCCCTTGCCGCCAGCCCATCCAGCACATCGAAAGCGGCCCCGGCGAACACCAGCCAACACGCCAGTGTTAGCTGTCCTTGGGAGGCCAACAGGATGGATCCCACCCCGCAACATAGGTTCGCAGTGGTAAGCAGGTCGGGGATCCGTGGGAGCCGGGGCATGGCGGCCCGAAGATCCGAACTAATTTCGGGGCAATGATCGGGGCCACCTTCTGTTATTAGCTGCGTCAATACATAGCCGATGAAGACCTTCCGGATGATGGGCGTGCGCAGCGCCGTGATGGCCACTGGCCTGGCCACGATGACCCTTGGTGCCATGGCACAGTCGCCGCCTGAGAGCGATGGTGGCGGTGGGCTGGACGCACCCAAGTACAGCAACGAGTTCCTTGCCATCGGCGTGGGCGCACGGGCCCTGGGCATGGGCAGCGCTTTCACCAGCGCGGTGAATGACGTGACCAGCGGCTACTGGAACCCCGCCGGCATATTGGGCGTGCAGGGGGACCTTCAGGTGGGAGTGATGCATAGTGAGTACTTCGCTGGGATCGCCAAGTACGACTACATCGGGGTGGCCAAGCCCATTGACTCGATGAGCACCATTGGCTTCACCTTCATCCGCTTCGGTATCGACAACATCCCCAATACCATCGACCTGATCGATCCCTCGGGAAATGTCGACTACGACCGCATCACCTCCTTCAGCAGCGCGGACCACGCCTTCATCCTCACCTACGCCCGAAAGATGCGCATACCAGGTCTGCGTATCGGTGGCAATGCCAAGGTGATCTACCGCCGCGTGGGCCAGTTCGGGCAGGCCTGGGGCTTCGGGCTGGATGGTGGCGTGCAGTACGACCGCGACCGCTGGCGTTTTTCGGCCGTGGCCCGCGATATCACAGGCACATTCAACGCATGGAGCTACACCCTGGACCAGCGCACCGTGGATGTGTTCCAGACCACAGGCAACGAGATCCCCCAGAACAGTGTGGAGGTGACTTTGCCTCGTTTGATGCTCGGAGTGGCCCGCGAGTTCAATTTCGGTGAGAAGTTCGATCTGATCACCGCCGTGGACCTGGAGAACACCTTCGACGGGCGCCGGAATACCCTCATCGCCAGTGATACCTGGAGCTGTGACCCCCGGATCGGATTGGAACTGGGCTATGCCGGAGTGGTCTATGTGCGCACTGGATTGAGCTACTTTCAGTACGTCACCGATATGACGGACACCAAGCAGCTGACCATGCAGCCCAACATCGGCCTGGGCCTGAAGATCAAGAGTGTGGCGCTGGACTATGCGCTGACGGACATCGGTGACAACAGCGTGGCGCTCTATTCCAACGTATTTTCCCTCCGATTCGATCTGTTCAAGCGAACCGCGTCATGACCCGTGCCCTGCCGCTGGCCCTACTTGTCTTCCACGCCCTGGCGGGTATGGCGCAAGGGCCTTACGGCAATGAGTGGATCGACCACGCGCGCCAGTACTGGCGTTTCCCGGTGGCCACGGATGGTATCATGCGGATCGACTCCGCCGCACTGGCGGAAAGCGGGTTCCCCGTGGCCGGCGTGGACCCCCGGGACCTGATGTTATTCGCCCGCGAACAACAGGTGCCCATCTACCTGCACGGTTTGGATGACGGGGTGTTCAACACGGATGACTACATAGAATTCCGGACATTCAAGAATGACGCTTGGATCGATGCGCGCCTGTTCCCCGACCCGGCGTGGCTCTTCAATCCACACTACAGCTATTTCAACGACACGATCCGCTATTTCCTCACCTGGGATCCCGAAGCCGTCAAGGCGCGGATCGTGGATCACGAGAATTCGGATTTCGACCTCCACCCGATCCGTCCGTGGTATTACGGCGAGGTTCTCTTCCAGCAGGTGGGACGGTATCGGGCCGGCGCCTTTCAGATGGTGCAGAACGTAGGCCTGAGCAGCGGCTTTTACACCGAGGGAGAGGGTTATACGCACACCACAGACCTGGCCGCGCCCGGTGCACAGGCCGAGCAGACCTTGAATATCACCACACCTCAAGTCTATGCCGGTCCCGACCCACCCCCGGCCTACCTGACCTGTGCCGCAGTAGGTGTGAACCACGAAGCACAACACCTATTCGGAAATGTGCATGACCACCACCTACAGATCAATTACGGGCCCGCGCCCGGTGTGGTGGGCTTGGACACGACATTCCGCGGGTTCAAGGTGATCCGCAGGACCATGGAGATCCCCTCCACGGCGATCGGCACCACCCTTCCGGTGCGCTATCGGGCGATCAATGATCTGACGGGTCCCGGGCAGGTGGGCGAGTTCGTTCCCAACTATACGGACCGGATGGCGGTAAGCAATACCACAGTGCGCTACCCGAAGACCTTCCATATGCACAGTTCGCAACAGATGCGCATGTGGTTGCCCGGCCAACCGGGGGAGTCCCTGGCGCACATCCAGTTCCACAGTTTCAGCGGTACGCCCATCATCTATGCCTATGGCGACACGGTGCGGCGCATCCAACCCGGGACCATAGGCACACAATGGCGCGCTTTGATCCCCGCCGACCCGCTGAATGATGAGACGGAGGCCTATATCTACCGCACGCAGAACATCACCTACGTGCCGGCCCTCACACCCGTGAATGGTTCGGGGTACTTCACCGACTTCGCTTCAGCAGAGCTCGATTCGGCCATGCTGATCGTGACGCACACCACGCTGATGAACGCATCGGGACAGTACGCGCAATACCGGCAGAACAACCCATACAACGCGTACAATACCCTGGTGGCGGACGTGGAGGAACTCTATGATCAGTTCAGTGGTGGGGTGCCGAAGCATGCGCATGCCATCCGCGCCTACAGCAAGTTCCTTTTGGACACCTGGAGTACCGATCCGCAGGTACTCTTCCTCATTGGAAAATCGGTGCAGGCGCCGCATATCAATGCGGGCTCACAAGGGTACCGGCCCAACAACGGCGGGGCTTATGAAAAGTGCCTGGTGCCCGGTTATGGCTGGCCGGTGAGCGATCCCTGCTACACCATCGGCTTGAAGGGTGACATTCGCCGCATGGAGATCCCGGTGGGACGCCTCAGTGCGAAAACACCGGAGGAGGTGCTCGCCTACCTGGCCAAAGTGCAGGCATCGGAAGCACAGCCGCGCGCGGCCTGGATGAAGAACATCCTGCATTTCCGTGGAGGCTTCAACGCCAACGAGAACACGTTGCATGGCCTCTACCTCAATGGATTCAAGCAGATCGCCGAGGATACCTGCTTCGGGGGGGATGTCACCACCTTCATCAAGACCTCATCAGACATTTTCCAACAAGCATCTGCCGATTCGGTGCGCCAGAAGATCGAGGAGGGGGTGACATTGATGACCTTCCTCGCACACGCTTATGCCAACGGTTTCGACATCACCATCGACGACCCCAGTAATTACGAATGGAATGGCCGTCACCCCATGGTGCTCGGCAATTCGTGCTACATCGGCAACATGCACATGAACGGCAACACCAGCACGGGGGAGCAATGGGTGCTGATGCCTGGGAAAGGCCCAAGCTCCTTCCTTGCATCGGTGGACGCCGGCGTGACGAACTACCTGGGACCTTATTCCAACTATTTCTACCGCAGTTTCAGTTATGCGAACTATGGCGCCAGTATTGGAGAACACATGCGCTTCGCGGGCTTCGAGCAGCTCAGCGAAGGCCTGGACCTTTTACGTCAGAACAATGTGCACACCTTCAGTCTGCAGGGCGACCCTGCCCTACGGCTCAATCCATCACCGCTGCCGGACTACAGCATCACACTTCCGGATGTGATCTTCGATCCAGCCTATGTCACCGCCGAGGTGGATACCTTCACCGTGAAGGCCGTGGTGCACAATATTGGCAAGGCGATCAACGCCACCTTCAATGTAGCGTTGGAGCGGTCGGCCGCAGAACTGCCTGCCACGCCGCCTTACATCACCCAATTGACCAACGTTTACCTGCGCGACACCGCAGTGTTCCAGATCCCTGCACTGGGCTTTGCCGGCGGCCAGGGCCTGAACCAGATACAGGTGCGTGTGGACCTTGACCCGGACGAGATCCCCGAGATGGAGGATGATACCAACAATGTGGTGAATACCTCGGTCTTCATCAGCTCCGGCGACCTGATCCCGGTATATCCGTACGACTTCGCCATCGTGCCTGAGCCCACCCCAATGTTGAAGGCCAGTACCGGCGACCCATTGGCGGCACCACGTGCCTATGTGTTCCAGATCGACACCACGGACCTTTTCAACAGCCCCATGCTGGAGACCACCACCATCACGGCTCCAGGTGGTGTAGTGAGCTGGCAGCCCACCATGATCTATGCGCTGAACGCCATGCAGGACAGCACTGTGTTTTTCTGGAGGTGCAGCCGCGACAGCAGCGGGACCGAAGGCTACAACTGGTATGAACGATCCTTCCAATTCATCCCCGGCAAGCATGGCTGGGGTCAGGCGCACTATTTCCAATTCAAGAACGACACATACAACGGGATCGAGTACGACAGGCCGGACCGGCGCTTCGAGTTCCAGACCGGGAACCGGAACCTGCAGGCCTATGTGGCGGGAAACACCACTGGAGAACCCAGCTTCTCCACGCGCTGGGTGTTGGATCTGGTGCCCCAGGATTATGGCAGTGGTTGTAGTAACCAGGCCGCCTGGCATGTCGCGGTGGTGGATCCCATGTTCGAGCCATGGGGCACATTCTGGAACGGACAGAACCCAGACCATCAATTCGGCAACCAGAACAATGGCACCGGGTGCCGCAACCGTGTGGAGTATTTCTTCAGCTTCCGGAGTAACAACGCCGACGACCTGGCCGGAATGGCCGACATGCTGCAGAACCAGATCCCGCCTGGGCATCACATCCTGGTATACACCTGGCGCTACATGGACAGGCACGCCACGGCGATCAACGGGCAGGCCGCGTTGGATGCAATGGAACAACTGGGCGTGCCAAGCTTCGACGCCCTGCCGGACAGCGTCCCGTACATCTTCTATGTGAAGAAGGGTGATCCATCCTCCTTCGAGCAGTCCGTGGGCCTGACCATCAATGATTACATCGATCTCTCGGTGTTGATCGATGGCTTGAGCGACCAGGGCACCATCACCACCATGCAGGCCGGGCCCGCCAGCGCATGGTATGGTCTCTACTGGAACGAGATCCCCGACAACCCGGAGGACAGCACCCGCATCTCCCTGCGAGGTGTGACGGATGATGGTGTGGAGGTGGAGCTGGGCAACTGGCCTTCGGAACTCGATTCCATCCCCGATCTCTCGGGCATCGCCGACGCTTCGCAGTACCCCTACCTGCGTATCCGTGGGATCTTCCACGACAGCGCACCTGGGAACCAGGACCCGGCGCAGATGCAGCGCTGGCAACTGCTGAACGCCCCCGTACCCGAGTGCGCCATACACCCACCCCTGGGTTTTTACAATGGCCTGGAAGGACTCTTCCAGGGCCAGGAGGCCGCACTTGCCGTTGCGGTGCAGAACATCAGCGCATTCGACATGGACAGCCTGTTGATGGGCGCCTGGGTGATCGACCGCAACAACGTTCGACATGGCGTGCATTACAAGCTCAATGGACCACTGCCCGCGGGCGCGGTACTGATGGATACCGTTCGGTTCAGTACGAACGGCCTGGGTGGGATCAACAGCCTGATCGTGGAGGCGAATCCCATCGACAGCCTCACGGGCGACTATCACCAGCGTGAACAGTATCGCTTCAACAACATCCTGCAGATCGGTTTCGATGTGGACATCGATGAGGAGAACCCCATCCTTGACGTGACATTCGATGGCATCCAGATCATGGATGGTGATATCGTGTCGGCGAAGCCCGAGGTACAGATCACACTGAACGATGAGAACCCGATCCTTCTTCTGGACTCACCAGCTGATACTGCGAATTTCAAGGTCTTCATGGCCGGCCCCGGATCGCCCTTGCAGCGCATCTACTTCCGCAACAGCGATGGCACGGAGAACATGCAATTCGTTCCGGCCGATGGCCCGAATAACATCTCCAAGATCTTCTACCGGCCCGCGCTCGGATCGGATGGCAAGTACACGCTCACGGTACAGGCACAGGACCTGAGCAACAACCAAAGCGGCCAGTACGACTACAAGGTGAATTTCGAGGTGATCAACCGTCCCACCATCACCGAGGTGCTCAACTATCCGAACCCCTTCACCACCAGCACACGCTTCGTCTTCACCGTTACCGGTACGGAGCCCCCCACCTATATGAAGATCCAGATCCTCACGGTCACGGGCCGGGTGGTCCGCGAGGTGCGCATGCATGAGCTGGGGCCGATCCGCGTGGGCCGCAATATCACAGAGTTCGCGTGGGATGGCACCGATGAGTTCGGTGACCGCCTGGCGCGCGGGGTCTACCTCTACCGGGTGATCGCCCAGTTGAACGGTCAGGAGATCGAGCACCGTGCCACAGGCGCGTCGGAGTTCTTCAACAAGGGCTTCGGTAAGATGTACCTGCTGCGCTGAAGCGGCCCCGTTTCGTTCCCGAGTACTTTCGTGGTCCTGCCATGGCCGCGATCCGCACCCACCTGTTGCTTTGGTCCGCGCTCAGTGGTCTGCTCTGGGCGGCGGCCTGGCCGGGCATCGGCGGTCTGGCACCCCTGGCCTTCGTGGCATGGCTCCCATTGTTGCACGCCGAACGGCTGAATGAGGCACGCACCGGAAGACGCCGCTCATTCACGCCATATGTGCTCCTCGCGCATTTCGTCTGGAACATCACCTGCTCCTGGTGGTTCTTCATGGTGAGTGAGCCATTGGCGACCAGACTCATCAGTGTGGCAGCCCCGGTGTTGGTGAACACCCTGATGATGAGCGTTCCCTGGTGGATGAAGCGTATCGCGGCAAGAAAGATGGGACCACGCATGGCCGTACCCGCGTTCGTGGTCTTCTGGCTGGCCATGGAACGTCTCCACCATGGCTGGGATCTGCAATGGCCCTGGTTCTCATTGGGCAATGTGTTCGGTGGATGGCCTGCCTGGGTGCAGTGGTATGAGTGGACCGGCATGCTGGGTGGCACCTTATGGATATTGGCGGTGACTTTCCTGATCGATGCTATGCTGCACACATGGCGCACGGACCGGTCGGTGAAAGCGGGGCTTAAAGCATCCACACTTGTGGCTGGCGTGATGTTTCTTCCACTGGCAGTCTCTCAGGTCAGATTCCACACCTATCTGGAGGAAGGTGACCCTATGGAGGTGGTTGTGGTTCAACCCAACGTGGATCCCTATTCCGAGAAGTTCGGAGGTGTGGATGCCATGGAACAGTTGGACCGTATGCTGGAGCAGGCCGCAGGTGTGATGACCGGAGACACGCGTCTCGTTGTGCTGCCCGAGACGGCTCTACAGGAACCATCCACCGTTGACCTTTGGAGCGAGCCGCCCCGACTGTATGGCTTGTGGGAGAACGATCTGGAGAGTTCGCAAAGCGCACTTCGCATCCGGCAGTTCCAGGATGCACATCCGGATGTTGCGGTATTGGCGGGGATGTCATCCAACCATTTGCTGCCTGCTGGAATGCCCAGGCCTCGGGCTTCACGGCCGCTGGGGGAGGGCACGGGCCGTTGGTATCAGTCTTCCAACGCCGCTATGTTCCTGCCTTCCCATGGCCCCGTGGAGCACTACCGGAAGTCCAAATTGGTAGCAGGGGTGGAGGCGATGCCTTTTGAACAAGTGCTGGGCCGGTTGGACCACCTCGCCCTGGATCTGGGTGGGACCACTGGCAGCCTGGCGCGACAGGTGGAGCGCAGTGTGCTGCGCGACACCTCATCTGGCATAGCGGTCGTGCCGGCCATTTGTTACGAATCGGTCTTCGGCGAGCAGGTGGCGGCGCATGTGCGCAATGGCGGCGAATTCATCGCGGTGATCACCAACGATGGATGGTGGGGCACCTCGCCCGGTTATCATCAACACCTGACCTTCTCCAGCCTGCGGGCCATTGAGACCCGGCGTGCCGTGGCGCGCTCGGCCAATACGGGCATCAGTTGCTTCATGGATCAGCGCGGGGTGATGCATGAAATGACCCCTTGGTGGGAGCCCGATGCACGCCGCGCCACCATCATGCGCAATACGCACCTTACCCCATTCGTCCGCTACGGGGATGTGGTGGGTCGCATCGCTGTGGGTGCGGCGGCGTTGTTGATCGTGGTGATGCTGATGCGCGTAGCGCGGACCCAAAAGCAGGGCCGTTAGAAAAGGGGCACCCGGCGCGTCAATGGTCCTTCGGGTCCATCAAAGCGCACGATGTAGATCCCCATGGCGATGCCATCCTTGGGTATCCGCAAAGTGGTAAGCCCATCCACCAGGGGTACATTGGCCTGGGCCCAGACCTCCTTTCCGCCAGCATCAAAGAGACGTACCAGATGGATCTGGTCGCCCGCTGCACGTACCAATACGTTCAGGTCGTAACCATCATCCCAGGCGTTGACGATCTCGGTGACGCCCGATCCGGAGCAACCGGCGGCGCTGAGCTTGCTGATATGTTCGGTGCCGTCCAGGTCCACCTGGCGCAGGCGATAGTAGGCCATGGGCTTGGGCTGCAAGTCCTGGAAGAGGTAGTGCAGGGTGCCATGGCTCTGGCCTGCGGCTTCCACCTGCCCGATCTCTTCATAGTTCACTCCATCCACACTGCGTTCCACACGGAAGTGGTCGGAATCCTGCTCACTCGCAGTGATCCAACGCAACACCACCACACTGCCTTCACAGGTGGCATTGAACTGCACAAGTTCCACGGGAAGGGGATCCAGGAAGTTCGCAAGGGTCCATGAGCGGAAGAAATCAGCCGGTCCTGCGGCCGCACCTGTCACGGTGTTCACCGGGCCGACAATATTGAAAGCCCCGTCGGGCAGATAATCGCCCCATAGCTGGGCCGGTGCATTGAAGCGTTGGGCACCCACAGGACTGGGCGGTACGATGTTGTTCCCGACCCGCACTTCACCATTCACCGCATTGGGATCGTACACGAAGTCGAGTTCGATGGCCGGACGGCTTCCGTAAGCGTAGCCCGTTGCCCCAGGATCGATGATCCAGAAGCGGTCCACGGCGTTGTCCGAATTGGGTACTGTCGGGGCCAGGTAACTGTTCATGTGAGTAACGTCCGTAGGGCGGTACAGGAAGTTGTTCCAGTGATCCGCGGGAGCGATCGCCAGGGCGTCGTAGTTGTAGGTGGAAAAGCAGATGGATGCCGTCGCCTCATTGGACCCGGCGGCCGTCACTCTATACGTCAAGGGCATCTTCACTCCGTTCAGGCTGGTAAAAGGCACGACGTAATTGCCCACCGTATTGCGGATCTGCCAACGCAGGCGGTTGAACTCGCCTTCGCTATGGATGTTCCCCCCTGTGCCCAATTCCGTGATCGCGTTCGGATTTGGGTTTTCCACAACCACCCAGGCGCCGTTGTCGATCCGCAACCAGCCATTGTTGTTGAAGACCATCCGGGCCTGGCCCATGGCGGAATGCATAGCCGCCATGGCCAATACCAAGGCCAATGCCCTGGTCTTCCCCACGAGGCGGCAGCTTTCCTGCATGGCCTTTCCCCAAATGGTGGTGGTATGGTTGCGTTGCATGGGTCGCATGCTTTTGATTTCCCTTTGGGTTTCCCTTAATAAGACGCGCCAAACAACACAAGGGTTGTGCACAGCGGCTGTGAAGTTAAGCCGATCTTCGTCGCATAATGCATATGCCCGTTCCTGACATGGTCGGTGCGCTTCCCCGGGCAGGGGGCCGGCGGTCCGTTGAGTTGCCCTCGCGGGCCGTGCCGGACTGGTCCGCCCTGCATAATGAAGTAGCGTTCCTCTACCACCGTATGGCCGACCGGGACAGGGCGCTGTTGTTCATTGGAGAGCTATCCACCGCCACGGAGCCTGCTTTCACTGTGCATGGGGATGATCCGTTCGCAGCGGTCACGGACTGGGTCTACGGGCATTGTTGCTACGATCTGAAGAATGAGATGGAGCGGCTTTCGACCCGCCATCCCGACCCCTTCAATATGCCGCTCCGTCGTTGGTCGGTGCCACGATGGGTGGTGGAATGGAAAGGTGATCGGACGCGGTTGCACGCTCATCCTCAGGATCTTGATGCCGGAGAACACTTCTGTGAGAAGTTATTCGCGCTGGCAGGCCCTTCCATGACAGACGTGCCTTTGTTATGGCAGGAACCCAGCCGCGAACGATATCTGGCGAAGGTGAGGTCGTTGATGGATCACATCCGAAGGGGTGACATCTATGAGGTGAACTACTGTGTCACCCGCGAGGCGATGGCTCCTGGCTACGATCCATTCGTAGGTTTTGATCGCGTCCTCCGATACAGCGATGCGACCTTCGCCGCCTTTATGCGAATGGGCCACAAGTTCGCACTGTGTGCCAGCCCGGAGCGATTTCTTGCTTTTCACAAAGCGAGGGTGATGGGCCAACCCATGAAGGGCACCAGGCCCCGGTCGGGGGACCCTGCCGAGGACGCCCGCTTATCGGCAGAATTGGCCGCGGATCCCAAGGAACGCAGTGAGAACATCATGGCCCTGGACGTGATGCGCAATGACCTTTCGCGGGTGGCCGCTCCGAACTCAGTGGTGGTGGAAGAACTCTGCGTCGTGAGGCCCCATGGGCAGGTGCATCAAATGACCAGCACCCTCGCGGCCACACTTCGACAGGGGGCAACCCCATGGGATGCGGTACGCGCGGCCTTTCCCCCGGCCAGCATGACAGGTGCGCCGAAGATCCGGGCCATGGAACTGATCGATGCCTTCGAGGATCAACGCCGTGGATCATACAGTGGGACCATGGGCTGGTTCTCCCCGGATGGCACTGGCGACCTGAACGTGGTGATCCGTACCCTGCTCCATGATGCTGCCACAGGATACACCTCCCTGACCACCGGAAGTGCGATCACCGCGGCCTGCGATCCGGAAAAGGAATGGGAGGAATGTGAACTGAAGGCCCGTTCCGTCATTGCAGCATTGGCGCCATGATCGCCGAGGTGGAACGCACCCTGAGCCAACGGGGTCTTGCCCGGCCGGGCGAAGCCTTGTGGGTGGCTGTGAGCGGGGGCGTGGACAGTATGGTGCTTTTACATGTGCTGCGGGAACTTGGCCATCCCTGCCAAGTGATCCATGTGGACCATGGACTACGCGGTGCAGAGAGCGATGCCGACAAGGTCTTTGTAGGCTCGCATTGTGCGGCGTTGGGGGTGCACTTTAGCGCAGATCGCGTGGAAGTTCGGACGTATGCGGAGACCACAGGCCGTTCCATCCAAATGGCAGCCCGGGAACTGCGGTATGAGCTGTTTCGGGCAAGGGTGGCGGAGGGTCCGCATAAACTCGCCCTGGCGCACCATGCCGACGATGCTGTGGAGACGCTCTTCCTTCACCTTATCCGTGGCATGGGGATGCATGGATGGGGCACGATCCCGTATGCCAGCGGTGCGCTCATCAGGCCCTTTCTCGATGTGGATAGGGAAGCAATTCTGCGCTATGCCCTTCGCCACGGAATACCTTTCAGGGAGGATAGTGGCAACCGGGATCCCAAGTATCTGCGCAACCGTGTACGCCAGGAGGTGCTGCCATTGTTGGAAGAGATCAGGGATGGGGCGTCCCGGGTATTGCGCAGGGATGTGGCGCTGCTCCGCGAGATGGAGATCGCCGCCCAGACACAGGTGGCGCATCAACTACAGGCGCTGCACCCCGATGCCGGGGCCGTGACGCAGGTACCCCTTGCGATCCTCCGCAACTCGCTTACACCCAGGCTCCTGCTACATGCCCTGCTGGCTCCGCATGGCCACCATCCGGATGAGATCGACCGGATCCACCGGGCCGTGCTGGAAGGTGCAACAGGTGCCACCTTTGGGAATGCTGGCACACGTGTGGTGGTGGACCGCGAGGTGATCGTGATCCAGCCGTTGGAGTCACCACCTCCCACCTGGACCATTGAAGCGCCTGATGCTGTCCCAATGGACGCACCACTCCACATCACTGCCCATGATGCAGCCGATATGAACCTGGACCAGGGGCCGAACGTGGCATGGCTCAACATGGACGCCGTACGCTTCCCCATCATTCTGCGTCCATGGCGCCCTGGTGACCGTATGCGACCATTGGGTCTCCAGGGACGGAAGCTTGTGAGCGACATCCTGACCGATGCGAAGGTGCCCAGCCATTGGAAACGTCGCGTCATGGTGCTGGAGAGCGCAGGTGTGATCATTTGGCTCTGCGGTCATCGCATCGCGGAAGATGCCCGGGTGCGGGAGGGGGACTCTCGTGTGCTGCGGATCGAACTCACATAACGGGAGAGCCGGAATTTCGGCTTCGATGGTACCGAACATGCGATGTTGAGATTATCTTTCAGGGCCTGATACCCCATGACCCATGCTGAGCCCGGACACCACCGTGATCCCCAAGGAGCACATTCCCTCGTTGCGTTTCCCCCGGCAACCGGTCCAACTCACCGACGATCAACGCAGGGAGATCCAACAACTGATGGTCCGGGCCACACGCCTGGGCAACGGGGAGCACGGCAAGTGCCGCATCGTCTTCGCCGATGATGAGGGCTACAAAGCGGTGGAGACCACCATCTGGACCTTTGACAAAGACAACATCGTGCTGAAGTATGGCATGACGTTACCAGTGTCGCGGGTGGTGAGGATCGAATTCCCATAATGCCAACAGGATCGCAAGGATCCAAGGCGACGGCTCGGCGTTTCGCGGCCCCCCGGCCTACTTTTGCATCATTCCATGCTCACCTTGGCTTTACTCGCCGCCGGCTTGACCGGCACCCCCACGGACAGCCCCGTGTCGTGGTCCGTTCGGGCCTCTCCCATGGAAGATGGCACCGTTCGTGTAGAACTCACAGCGCATGTGACCAAGGGGTGGCACCTCTATGCCACCCAACTGCCCGGTGACTTGGGACCATTACCCACCGTGATCCGATTCCATGAGAGTGAGGCATTTGAAGTGCTGGGCGAGTTGAATGAACCTCCACCAGTGCAGGCATATGACCCCAACTTCGGTATGATGGTGCATTACCACAGTGGCGCTCCACGTTTCTGGATCCGCATACGGCCGAATGTGGAAGGCGTGTTCCAGGTGGAGGGCGATGTGGAGTACATGGTTTGTGATGATCGCACCTGTCTGCCGCCGGTATTGTTGCCTTTCCGCATCGCGGTGGACCTCAATGGTCTGATGAACGACGAATGAAGCATTTGATCCTCGCGCTTTTGGTTCTCCTCGGCTTCGGGGCATCTGCGCAGTTCCCCAGCGAGAATGGCCATGTCGATCCGGTGAAGTGGAGCGTACGAAGCATGTCCGCCGGAAATGGCCAATGGGACATCGAATTCCGGGCTGTCATAAAGAGTGGATGGGCTGTGTATTCGCAGGTCGAGTATGGGTTGGGACCGATCCCCACTTCCATCAAGTTCGATGACAGTGATGCGATCTCCCTGGTCGGGACACCCGTTGAAGATGGTAAGGAAGTGGTCGATGGGATCGACCCGGTATTCGATGTCCGCGTGATGAAGTTCAAGGGTTGGGCGACATTCACCCAACGCGTGACAGTGGTGGATGAAGGCGCTGTGATCACAGGCATGTTCGAATACATGGCCTGCGATGATTCGGAGTGCATCTTCCCGGATCCGACCTATTTCGCAGTGGATCCGATCTCGGGAGGACATGAGTTCAGCACACTTCCATTCGACCCCAACGATGAGCGCATCGCCGGCCTGCAGGTTGTGAGTGGCGGCGCAACGATGAAACTGCCCAACGTGGACCTGGGCGCACCCGTGATCAAGGGCGACGCGTCCGCACCACAGGATCGTACGCTGTGGACCATTTTCTTCCTGGGATTCATCGGCGGGTTGCTGGCGCTGCTTACACCCTGCGTATTCCCCATGATCCCGCTTACGGTGAGCTTCTTCACCAAGGGAAGCCAGGACCGCCGCAAGGGCTTGAACAATGCGGTCACCTATGGTGGCTTCATCCTGCTGATCTACCTGGTCTTCAGCATCCCCTTCCACCTGCTCGGGTCGGTGAATCCGGAGATCTTCAACGAGATCAGTACGAACCCCTGGCTGAACATCTTCTTCTTCGCGATCTTCATCGTGTTCGCCATTTCCTTCTTCGGCTACTTTGAGATCACACTGCCGAGTAGCTGGGTGAACAAGATGGACCAGAACGCCAGCCGCTTCGGGGGCATGATCGGGGTCTTCTTCATGGCGCTCACGCTGGCCCTGGTGTCCTTCAGCTGCACGGGCCCGATCTTGGGATCACTATTGGCTGGTGCGTTCACTGCCGATGGCGGTGCCTGGCAGCTTACCGCCGGCATGGGGGGCTTCGGCCTTGCGCTGGCGCTTCCTTTCGCGCTCTTCGCCATGTTCCCGCAATGGCTCAACAGTCTGCCCCGCAGCGGTAGCTGGCTGAACACCGTGAAGGTGGTGTTGGGTTTCGTGGAACTGGCCCTTGCCGTTAAATTCCTGAGCAACGCCGATCTGGTGATGAATTGGGGACTGTTGCCGCGCGAGGTCTTCATCGGCCTCTGGATCTTGGTGGGCATTGGTCTGGCCCTTTATCTGTTCGGCCTTATCCGTTTCCCCCACGACAGTCCCAACGTGCGCCCCTCGAAGGTGCGGCTCGGCCTGGGCATCGCAACCACGGCCTTCGTCATCTACTTGCTGCCGGGTCTCACCATGGCGGAATCGCGCAACCTGAAGCTGCTCAGTGGCTTCCCTCCACCGTTGTTCTACAGTCTCTACCCGCAGCCCAGCGAATGCCCGTTGGATCTGCCTTGCGAACATGATCTGGAGCAAGGATTTGAGCGGGCGCGCCGCGAAGGGAAACCAGTGATGCTCGACTTCACCGGCTGGGCCTGCGTGAATTGCCGCAAGATGGAGGAGAACGTGTGGCCGCATAAGGCCATTTTCGATGTGTTGAGCAAGGAATATGTCCTGGTATCCCTGTATGTGGATGACAAGCGCGAGCTGCCCAAGGAGGAGCAGTTCATCTACGAGACCGGAACCGGTATCAAAAAGCCCATCCTCACCAAGGGGAACAAGTGGGCCACGCTGCAATCGGAGAACTTCATTAGCGCCAGCCAACCACTGTACGTGCTGCTTAGCCCCGATGGACGCCTGCTGACCGACCCCTTGGGATACACGCCCAACAAGGCGGAGTATGAGACCTTCCTGCGCCGCGGCTTGGAAGCCATGCAGCAGTTGCGCCTGCAGGCAGCGCGCTGAGCGGTCATTGAGAGGGCTGCTTGGTTTTTCGTCGATCGTTCGCCATATTGTGCGTCTGTATACTGACAGAATAATTGTCAGGCCCGGAGCCATGGAACAGGAACTGATACTTCCCGATGAAGCGACCGCCACGCAGATCTATTGGATACGCGGGGAGAAGATGATGCTTGCCCACGACCTGGCCAGGTTATACTGCGTGCCAACGAAGCGGCTCAATGAGCAAGTGAAAAGGAATATGGAACGCTTTCCCAAGGATTTCATGTTCCAACTTGAGGAGGAGGAGTGGTCCAACTTGAGGTCGCAATTCGCGACCTCAAGATCATGGGGTGGTCGGCGGGTTCCACCCTTCGCATTCACCGAGCATGGCGTACTCATGCTTTCCAGCGTGTTGAACAGCGATGGGGCCATCGCGGTGAACATTAGGATCATGCGTGTTTTCGTGCGTCTGAACCGGGTCCTCATGCATGACCGGGAACTGTGCCATCGCATGGAGAGGATGGAGGGGCGGCAGGGAGACCACGAGGAAGCCCTGCGGGAGATCTTCGAGGCCGTGAAGAAGTTGATGGAGAAACCCGTTCGGGACCGTAAGCGCTTGGGTTTCCGGGGTGGCGACACGGTTTGACGCATCTTTGACGGAATGAGTGACGAACGGATCCGGTCCCATTTCACCGAGGCCGCCGATGTATTGCAGCGCTTCCTGGCCGAGCCAGCGAACATCGTCGCTGTGGAACAGGCCGCGGCATTCATGAGTTATTGCCTGAAACAGGGTGCCAAGATCATCAGCTGTGGCAACGGCGGAAGCATGTGCGACGCCATGCATTTCGCCGAGGAGCTCACAGGCCGCTACCGCGATGACCGCGCCCCGATCGCCGCACTGAGCATCAGCGATCCGGGCCACATCACATGCGTGGCCAATGACATGGGCTTCGATCAGGTGTTCGCACGTTTCGTGCAGGCCCATGGGCGGGAAGGGGACGTCTTACTGGCCATCAGCACCAGTGGCAACAGCCCCAATGTGCTGCGTGCGGCGGAGATGGCCCGGGAACGGCATATGCATGTGATCGGTCTCACCGGCAAGGATGGTGGGGCTCTTGCGGACCTCTGCACCGTGGAGGTGCGCGTGCCGCATGGCGGTTACGCCGATCGGATCCAGGAGGTCCACATCAAGATCATTCACGCCCTGATCGATCACATCGAGCGCGACCTTGCCCTGCCACGCCGCGCCGACCAGCAGTAAGACACCATGCTCGTCAAGGTCTATGGAGCGGCCGTCTTTGGCATCAATGCCACCATCGTTACCGCTGAGGTGAACGTGGAGACCGGTGCATTTTTCCAGTTGGTGGGCCTGCCGGACAGCGCGGTGAAGGAAAGCCAGCAGCGCATGGATGCTGCGCTGCGCAACAACGGCCTCTATGCCCCACGAGGCAAGGGAGTCACCATCAACATGGCCCCGGCCGACATCCGCAAGGAGGGATCCGCATACGATCTTCCTCTGGCCGTAGGTCTGCTGGCCGCGACCGAACAGGCGCCCGCGGGCCTGCTTGAGGAGTACCTTATCATGGGTGAACTATCACTTGATGGTGGTGTACGGCCTGTGAAGGGTGCGCTGCCCATCGCCATCGAGGCGAAGCGGAAGGGCTTCAAAGGCGTGATCCTCCCTGCGGCCAACGCGCGCGAGGCGGCCATCGTCAACGGTCTCACGGTGTATGGCGTGGAACACCTCCGTGAGGTGGTTGAATTGTTGAACAGCACGCCCACGATCATGCCGACCGTGGTGGACATCGAGGCGGAGTTCGCCAACAGCAGCCTGAGTTACCCGGTGGATATCGCTGAGGTAAAGGGTCAGGAGAACATCAAAAGGGCCTTCGAGATCGCGGCGGCCGGTGGTCACAATATCATCCTCATCGGGCCGCCGGGAGCGGGAAAGACCATGCTCGCCAAGCGCCTGCCCACGATACTGCCACCACTGAACATCGACGAGGCACTTGAGACCACCAAGATCCATAGCGTGGCGGGCAAGATGCGCAAGGAGGACAGCCTGCTGAGCGTGCGCCCCTATCGTTCCCCCCATCACACCATCAGCGATGTGGCTCTGGTCGGGGGTGGATCCTATCCACAGCCTGGCGAGATCAGCCTGGCGCATAATGGGGTGCTCTTCCTGGACGAATTGCCCGAGTTCAAACGGCAGGTGCTGGAGGTGCTGAGGCAGCCACTGGAGGACCGGGTGGTCACCATCAGCAGAGCGAAATTCACCGTGGAGTACCCGGCGAGTTTCATGCTGGTGGCCGCCATGAATCCCTGCCCTTGTGGCTATTACAACCACCCGGACAAGGATTGCGTGTGCGCGCCCGGCGTGGTACAGAAGTACTTGAACAAGGTGAGTGGCCCCCTGCTGGACCGCATCGACATCCATATCGAGGTGACCCCGGTACCATTCAGTGAGTTGAGTGCCGAAAGGTCCAGTGAACGCAGTGCCGACATGCGTGCGCGTGTGATCGCTGCACGGCAGGTACAACAAGACCGCTATGCAGGCAAGATGATCCATTGCAACGCCCAGATGGGTAGCAAGGACCTGCGGGAGATATGCCGGATCGATGCCACTGGCAAGGCGCTGCTGGAGAAGGCCATGGAGCGTCTGGGTCTCAGTGCCCGCGCTTATGACCGCATCCTGAAAGTGGCCCGCACCATCGCCGACATGGCGGGCAGCCCGGACATACGTACGGAGCATCTGGCAGAGGCCATCCAGTACCGCAGTCTGGACCGCGAGGGATGGGCTGGTTGAAGGGTGTAACCCCGCAGCGCTCCGTGTCGTTGCAAGGGATGAACCTTCGGACCCCGCCCCGTGACGCGCATCAACATCGCACCCTTCCTGTTGTTCGGTATGCTGATCGCCACTGGGCTGCATGCCCAGATGAGCGAGAAGCAGTACCTCAACGAGGTCCTGGAAGCCACATCGAAGAAGAATGCAGCGTATTACCGGATCGCGGGAGGCGACACCAAGGACGGCGCTTTCCTTGGAAAGACCTTTAGTATGGATGGTGGGCTCAAGGCTGAAGGTCCCTATGCAGACCCCGGACTTATGGTGGAACATGGCCGGTTCACCTATTATCACAGCAATGGCAAGGTCGAAAGCCGTGGAGAATTCGTCATGGGCCTGAAGACCGGCGTGTGGGAGCGTTTTGACCAGTGGGGACGACCCTTGGCCGAGAAGGTCTATGACCCCGAGCCACTGGCCAACATCGTTTACTCACGGGCGCAGACCATGCCGCGATATCCCCATGGGGGCGAGCGCGAGCTTATCCGTTACATCAAGGACCGCGTGAGTCCGTTGGATGCCAAAGGGCAGAAAGGCTCGGTCACGGCGAGTTTCATTGTAGAGAAGGATGGCCAGTTAAGCGATGTGAAGGTGGTGGAGCAGCGCGGCGTGAAACTGGATCAGCAGGTGGTGGATGCCATCCGCACCACCGCTCCCTGGGAGCCGGGACTGGAACGCGGTCAGCCGGTGCGCGTACAGATGAAGCTTCCGGTACAATTCTAAGAACCACACCAAATACACCATAAGCGCGAAGGCCGGTCCCGTAAGACCGGCCTTCGGCTTTCAATATGCAGGGGAACTCAGGCGTTCTTTCCGTGGCACTGCTTGAATTTCTTGCCGCTTCCACAAGGACAGGGATCGTTGCGTCCCACCTTTTTTTCCACACGCACGGGTGCGATGGGTTGCCGGGGACCCTGTGGGGGCATATTGCCACGCCCGCCTGAAGCGGATGCTGCCGCACCACGCACCGCACCCGCAGGAGCACCCACTTCGGAACGGCCCGTTCGCAATTGCTGCTGGGGTGCGCGTGAGGCCTGGGCCTGCTGCACCTGCGGCTGTGCGGAGGGCAGGCCGGCCTTGGACAGGAAGCCCACCACCTCGTTGTTGATGCGCTCGATCATGTCCTTGAACAGCTTGAAGCTCTCCAGCTTGTAGATCAGCAATGGGTCCTTCTGCTCGATGGCCGCGTTCTGCACGCTCCGGCGCAATTCGTCCATCTCGCGCAGATGCTCCTTCCATTCGTTGTCGATGATCGCCAGCGTGATGTACTTCTCGATGCTGGTGATCAGATCCATTCCCTGGGTCTTGTAGCACTTCTCCAGGTGGGTCACCACCTGCATGGTCTTCACCCCATCGGTGATGGGCACCACGATGTTCTCGTACTGCTTGCCCTGGTTCAGGAACACGTCGGTGATCACCGGCATGGCCTGGGCCGCGATGCGTGATCCGTGGCGATCATACGCATCCATGGCCCCCTCGTACACCCGGTCGATGAGGACATCTGTTTTGATGGAGCGGAACTCGGCATCGCCGACGGGGCTGGGGATCGCGAAGCGGCGGAAAAGTTCCATCTCGAATGCGCCGTAGGCCTCGGGCTCCGGATCACCGTGGTATTGCTGCACCATGCTGGTGGCCACCTCGTGGAACATATTAAGGATGTCCAGCTTGAGGCGTTCACCGAACAAAGCATTTCGCCGGCGTTTGTAGATCACCGTGCGCTGACTGTTCATCACATCATCGTACTCCAGCAGGCGCTTGCGGATGCCGAAATTGTTCTCCTCCACTTTCTTCTGCGCGCGTTCGATGCTGGCGGTGACCATGCTGTGCTGGATCACCTCGCCTTCCTTCAGCCCCAGGCGATCCATCAGCTTGCTGATGCGCTGGCTGTTGAACATGCGCATCAGGTCGTCCTCCAGGCTCACATAGAACTGGGAGCTGCCGGGATCGCCCTGGCGGCCAGCGCGACCGCGCAGCTGGCGGTCCACGCGGCGGCTGTCATGCTTCTCGGTACCGATGATGGCCAGTCCACCGGCCTCCTTCACTCCGGGGCCCAGCTTGATGTCCGTTCCGCGGCCAGCCATGTTGGTGGCGATGGTCACGTTGCCCGGAAGGCCGGCCTGCTGGACGATCTCCGCCTCGCGCTGGTGCTGCTTCGCATTGAGCACGTTGTGCGGGATGTTGCGCATCTTGAGCATCTTGCTCATCAGTTCACTGACCTCCACGCTGGTGGTGCCCACCAACACGGGCCGGTGCACTTCGCGCAGCCCCACGATCTCCTCGATCACCGCATTGTATTTCTCCCGTTTGGTCTTGAAAACCATGTCCTCCGCATCCTTTCGCACCACGGGGCGGTTGGTGGGGATCACCATCACATCCAGCTTGTAGATGTCCCACAGCTCCTGGGCCTCGGTCTCGGCCGTGCCGGTCATACCGGCGAGCTTGTGATACATGCGGAAGTAGTTCTGCAGGGTGATGGTGGCATAGGTCTGTGTGGAGGCCTCCACCTTCACGCGTTCCTTGCTTTCGATGGCCTGGTGCAACCCGTCGCTGTAACGGCGGCCCTCCAGGATGCGGCCTGTCTGCTCGTCCACGATCTTCACCTTGCCATCCATCACCACGTATTCCACATCGCTCTCATACAGTGCGTAGGCGCGGATCAACTGATTCACCGTGTGGATGCGCTCGCTCTTGATGCCGAAGTCGCGAAGCAGCTCATCCTTTCGCCTGGTCTTTTCTTCCAGCGGTGCGCTGCTCCGTTCGATCTCGGCGATGGTGCCGCCCACATCGGGCATGATGAAGAACTCGGGGTCGTTCACATCCCCACTGATCAGGTCCACACCCTTCTCGGTGAGTTCGATGCCATGGAGTTTCTCATCAATGGTGAAGTACAATTCAATGTCCACCTTGGGCATCTCCTTGCCCTGTTCCTGCAGGTAGTAGTTCTCGGTCTTCTGCAGATGCGCCTTCACATTGTTCTCACTGAGGAATTTGATCAGCGCACCGTTCTTGGGCAGGCCACGGTGGCAGCGGAGCAGGGCAATGCCACCCTTCTCGAGTTGCTCCTTCGTGGCTGAACCATCTGAGAGACCCTTCAGGTTCTCCTTTGCCTCGGCCAGCAATTTGGTCACCAATTGCTTCTGCGCGGCATACAGCCGTTCCACCCGGGGGCGGTACTCATCGAACTGATGTACCTCGCCACGTGGGGTGGGCCCGCTGATGATGAGGGGCGTACGCGCATCGTCCACCAGCACGCTGTCCACTTCATCCACGATGGCGAAGTGATGCTTGCGCTGCACCAGCGCGTTGGGCGCATGGGCCATGTTGTCGCGCAGGTAGTCAAAGCCGAACTCGTTGTTGGTGCCATAGGTGATGTCCGCCAGGTATGCCTGCCTGCGTTCTGCGCTGTTGGGTTGGTGTTTGTCGATGCAGTCCACACGCAGGCCATGGAATTCATGGATCGGACCCATCCATTCCGCATCGCGCTTGGCCAGGTAGTCATTCACCGTCACCAAATGCACACCACGGCCAGCAAGCGCGTTGAGGTACACGGGCAGGGTGCTCACCAGCGTCTTACCCTCCCCGGTGCTCATTTCAGCGATCCTCCCCTTGTGCAGCGCCACACCACCTATCAGCTGTACATCATAGTGTGTCATATCCCACTTCACAGGGTTTCCGGCGGCGACCCAGGTGGTCTTCCAGATGGCACGGTCTCCTTTGATCGTCACGCTGTCGCGTGTGGTGGCGATCTCGCGGTCCAGGTCCGAGGCGGTCACCTCTATCTCGTCCCGTTCGCTGAAGCGGCGTGCGGTCTCCTTCACCACGGCGAAGGCTTCTGGCAGGATCTCCAGCAGTACATCCTCGATGACCTTCAGGCTGTCCTCCAGGATGCGGTCGATCTCTTCGTATCGTTGCTCGCGCGACTGTATGTCCATGCGGGGGTCAGCGTCGATCTCGGCACGAATGGCCGCCACACGTTCATCGCTTGGCCGGGTGCGTTCCTGGATGCGTGCCCTGAGTTCGCTGGTGCGGTGACGCAGCTCGTCATTACTCAGACCGGACAGTTTGGCGTATTCGACTTTGCATTCTTCCACCAGCGGCATCACCTCTTTGAGGTCGCGCTGGGCCTTGTCGCCGAATACTTTCTTGAGGGCCTTGGAAAGGGAACCGATCATGGGATGGCTGTGGATGGGTGGCCGGGCACTGGGTAGTGCGGGCGCACCGGTTCAAAAGGTTGGCAAAGGTAGCGGGTGCCCGCCAGCACAGACCCTGCCGCCTCAGATGACCTGCCAATGCGGCACGGGTCCCACGAAAAAGCCCCCCGGGGTCGCCGGGGGGCTGCCGTTCTCAGGTGTGTCGGCCGCGCTCAGTATTCGTCCTCATTGAAGAAGAAATCCTCTTTGGACGGATAATCCGGCCAAATATCCTCGATGGATTCGAAGATCTCCTCATCGTCCTCGATGGCCTGCAGGTTCTCCACCACTTCCAAGGGAGCCCCGGTCCGCATGGCGAAGTCGATCAATTCGTCCTTGGTGGCGGGCCAGGGTGCGTCTTCCAGATAAGAGGCCAGTTCCAGTGTCCAATACATCCTTAATGGGCCGTTAGGGTCCGTGAAATTGGCCGCAAATATAGACGGATGAGGGTCCGGCGGTCACGGACTTTTCAACGGAACGGAAAGGGGGTGCCTGATGGTACGCCTTAAGTCGGTCCAGGCCGCTTCAAACCCCCGGTTTCCAAGGGGATTCCTCCACGCCGTGCAGCCTGGCCAGATGGCGTGCCAAAACGAAAAGCAGATCGGAGAGGCGGTTGAGGTAACGTACCATCGCCTCGGGGGTGGGTGCCCGGGCGGCCAGTCGGACCACCCTGCGTTCAGCACGCCGGCATACGGTCCGGCAGATGTGTGCCTGGGATATTGCTGGATGCCCTCCCGGAAGAATGAAGTTGCGCATCGGCTCAAGATCCGCGTCCATGACATCCATGGCATGCTCCAAGGCTGCGATGTCCGCATCACCAACCTCCGGTACCTGGTATTTCACGGCCTCCTCCTCACTGCTGCTGGCAAGTCGTGACCCTATTGCGAAGAGCGTGTTTTGCGCTTTGGTGATCAACTCGCCATGGTGGGGTGCGGCCAGATCGCGCAGCATACCCAAATGGCTGTTCAATTCATCCACCGTACCATAGGCTTCCAGGCGTGGGTCGTCTTTTGAGACGCGATCGCCGCCCAGCAGACCGGTCTTTCCCTTGTCACCTGTGCGCGTGTAGATCTTCATCGGGGAGTAGCGGGCATGTGGTCCACCTGGACAAACGTAAGGCGCCCTTCATTGTTCAACGCGACGCTCAATAGCGCAGCGTGAAATGCTCCCTGGCCTGCTCTTTCCGAAGGAACACCAACCCCATGTCATAGAGATCGATGGTGACCGTGACCTGTGGATGGCGCTTGATCTCTTCCCAAGCCTCCTCCATTCCACGGCTCCAATGGATGTCGTCCAGCACCAATACACTGTCGGTGTGTGCATGTGAAAGGCACATCGCGAAGTGGTCCAAAGTGGGTCCTTTCGCATGGTGCCCGTCCAGGAAGGCCATGTCCAGCCTGCCGATGGTCCGGAGCGCTTCGGGCAGTAGGGAACGGAAGCTTCCCAGCAGCGGCGTGATGTTGCGCTGACCAAGCTGGCGGAAATGTTCCACGGCTATCCGGTGGGTCTGTGGGCAGCCTTCGATGGTGGTCACCATTCCCTCGTCCGCGCCTTTCGCCAGATACAGGGTGGTGATGCCAAATGAGGTTCCGAGTTCGAGCACGTGCGCGGGGCGGAAGTAACGCGCCAGGCGGAACAGCATATGGGCATTATTCGGCGGTTTGAGACTGGTCCGCGCGATGTCCGCCACGCGGCGTATCGGCAGATCGAACACACGCGAACCGGCGCCAAGATCATTCACCCGGATCACCTGACGGCTCTTCAACAATCCCTCCCGCAAGCCCTCAATGGGGGCGAACCCTGGCAATACCGCGGAAGGGCGCAGGACCTTGCTGATGAGATCGTAGACGAAGGGGCTATGCACCCCGTGCCGTGTACGAGCCTTCACCAAATGGCCCAGGTAGCTACCGATGCGTTGCAGGGATCCACTCATTCCGCGGCAAATCTACCGCGCACCGTTGGGAGCGATCCGTGGAGGGCCTGCCGACAACCGGAACAAGCTGATGTTCGTCAGCCAGCGCTCTGTAGCACTGCCCCACATTCGCGGCGTGGAACAACGTACCGCGGAGAAATACACGTGCTATCACTGTGGTGATGCGTGCCTTGAGGATGCCCTCCGCTTCGACCACAAGGACTTCTGTTGCCCGGGTTGCAAGGCGGTCTATGGTCTGCTTCAGGAGAGCGGCCTCTGCGACTACTACGCTTTGACGGAGCGCCCCGGTGTGAAGGAGGAGCAGGACGCCACCACTGTCCGCGCCGAGCTCTTCGACCTACCGGAAGTACGGGATAAGCTGGTGGAGTACAGTGAGGACGGTATCACCCGCGTGACACTGCATGTGCCTCAGATGCATTGCAGCAGCTGCATCTGGCTGCTGGAGAATCTGCAACGTATCGAGCCGGCCATCGTCCGTTCGCGGGTGCGCTTCACCAGCAAGGATCTGAGCATCACCTTCCGTGAGGAGCACTTCAGCCTGCGGCAACTGGTGGAACTTCTCCGGCGCATCGGCTACGCACCCTTGCTCAGCGGGGGAGCGCATTCGGAGGGGAAGCGGGGGGCCGGTGTGCCACGCATGCTGTACATCAAGCTGGGTGTGGCGGGTTTCGCATTCGGGAACATCATGCTCTTCAGCTTCCCGGATTACCTCGGTGCCGACACCAGCGATCCGCAGCTGATGAAGGGATTCCAATTCCTGAACTTCATGTTCAGCCTGCCGGTGATCTTCTTCAGCAGCACCGGCTTTTTCACCAGCGCCTGGACTGGTCTGCGTAACCGCATGGTGAATATCGATGTGCCCATCGCCCTGGGTATCATCGCACTCTTCGCCCGGAGTGTGTGGGATGTGACCACGGGTCACGGTCCGGGTTACTTCGACTCCCTCGGTGGACTGATCTTCTTCCTGCTGTTGGGACGCTGGTACCAGGCCTATACCTACCAGGCCATGAGTTTCGACCGTTCCCTGAACGACTTCCTACCGCTGGTGGTGCTGCGGAAGCGTGGAAGCAAGGAAGAACCTGTGAGCGTGGGTGACCTGCAACAGGGCGATCACATCATTGTGCGCGATCAGGAATTGGTCCCTGTGGATGGACTGCTCCATATGGGCACGGGCAATATCGACAACAGTTTCATCACTGGTGAGCCATTGCCCGTACGTCGCAATGTGGGTGACACCATCCGCGCCGGAGGCCGCCAGCGCGGCGCGGCCATCGAGTTGGAGGTGCTGCGGCCCTTTGAGCAGAGTCATTTGAAACGGCTGTGGGAGGAACACAGCGGCAGTAGCACCGCCCAGCGTCCAGCCATGCCGAAGATGATCGACCAGGTGGCGCAACGTTTCACCGTAGCGGTCATCCTGATCAGTGTGGCGGCCGGATCGTACTGGGCCGGGCGCGACATGGACATGGTGTGGCCGGTGGTCACCGCCGTGCTGATCGTGGCCTGCCCCTGCGCGCTGGCGTTGAGCATGCCTTTCGCCTATGGCCACACCATGCGTTTATTGGGCAAAGCCGGGCTATTCCTGCGTGACAGCGCTGTGGTGGAGCGTATGGCGCACATCGATGCCGTGGTCTTCGACAAGACCGGAACGCTCACCGCCCGCGAGGCTTACGAATTGCACTTCGAAGGTAGCCCGCTTCGTCCCGATGAAATGCGTCGCGTGCATGCCCTGGCGCGCAACAGCATGCATCCCCTCAGTGCCGTGTTGGCCGGTCGCCTCCGCCCCCGAAAGAATGCCGATCCCGCTTCTGCACCGTCGACCCACTGGGTCGACGTACAAGATCTGATGATCCCGACCGCCATTGAAGTACACGAAACTCCCGGTCGAGGGATCGAAGGCATGGTGGAAGGACTCGGTGTGCGCATCGGCTCAGCGGCATTCACTGATGGGACTGAAGCGCTTCGCGAAGCCGGGGAAGCACATGTACATATCGCCATTGGCGGCATGCACCGCGGGTATTACGTCATGCGCAAGCGTGCGCGCACCGGCATGGCCGATATGGTGGAAGGAATGCGTCGTTTCGCAACGCCATGGTTGCTTACGGGCGATGCCACCGTGGACCCCGAGGTGCAGCGTGCCTTTCACAGCGAAGAAGTACGAACGGGCTGCACACCTCCCGACAAGGCCGGCCACGTGCGGCACCTACAGGAGCAAGGTCACCGCGTGCTGATGGTGGGAGATGGACTCAACGATGCCGGTGCACTGCAGCAAAGCGACGTGGGCATCAGCGTGAGTGAGACCAGTGCGGCGCTCACCCCCGCGAGTGATGCCATTCTCGATGCGCGCCACCTCCAACGCCTACCCTCGGCGGTACAGCTGACACGTCGCGCCCGTCGTATCGTGATCGCCAGCCTGGCCATTTCGCTCACCTACAACATCGCGGGCGTCTCCTTCGCTGTGGCGGGTGAACTCACGCCATTGATCGCGGCCATCCTGATGCCTCTGAGCAGCGTGACGGTGGTGGGTTTCGTGACGTTGGCTGTAACGATCGCAGCGGGCAGGCTGGGGTTGCACAACAGAACCTGACGAATGTCATCCTTCCCCGTGACCACTGTCACGCCGTTGTCAGGCGCGTCCGGGGACTTTTGGCACCGCAAGTAGCAACTGATGGGCATCATCTTCCTGTTGATCGGTGCGAGCACTGTAGTGGCGGTGATCTTCCTCACAGCCTTCGTGTGGGCCATGCGTAGCGGGCAGTACGATGACGACCGTTCACCGGCGGTGCGCATCCTTGGCGACCAACGTCCCGATCAATCCAAGACCACCAACATCCCCAAGACTTCCTGAAGCCATGATGGAACGCTTCCAGTATGATAACAAGATCGTGAACGCCTTTCTGATGGCGACGATCGTCTTCGGCATCGTAGGCATGCTGGTGGGGTTGATCGCGGCGCTGCAGATGATCATTCCCTGGATGAATGCCGCGGAGTGGTTCACCTTCGGCCGCATCCGTCCCTTGCATACCAACGCGGTGATCTTCGCCTTCGTGGGCAACGGCATTTTCGCCGGGGTGTATTACAGCCTTCAGCGGCTGTTGAAGGCCAGGATGTTCAGCGACGGTTTGAGCTGGCTGCACTTCTGGGGATGGCAGCTGATCATCGTGGCGGCGGCCATCACGCTGCCCCTGGGCATCACAAGTGGAAAAGAGTACGCCGAGCTGGAGTGGCCCATTGACATCGCCATCACGCTGGTGTGGGTGGTATTCGGCATCAATATGTTCGGCACGATCCTGAAACGCCGCGAGCGCCACTTGTACGTGGCCATCTGGTTCTACATCGCGACCTGGGTGACGGTGGCCATGCTACACATCGTGAACAGCATGGCGATGCCGGTGGGTCTGTTCAAGAGCTACAGCATGTACGCCGGGGTGCAGGATGCGCTGGTGCAATGGTGGTACGGCCACAACGCGGTGGCCTTCTTCCTCACCACGCCCTATCTGGGCCTCATGTACTACTTCCTGCCCAAGGCCGCCAATCGCCCTGTATACAGCTACAAGCTCTCCATCATCCACTTCTGGGCGCTGATCTTCATCTACATCTGGGCCGGCCCGCACCATTTGCTCTACAGCTCACTGCCGGAGTGGACCCAGAGCCTTGGGATCGTGTTCAGCATCATGCTCATCGCACCAAGTTGGGGCGGCATGCTCAATGGCCTGCTCACCTTGCGTGGCGCATGGGATCGTGTGCGCGAGGACCCCGTGCTCAAATTCATGGTGGTGGCCGTGACGGCCTATGGCATGGTCACATTGGAAGGCCCGCTGCTCAGCACCAAGCTGCTGAACAGCATCAGCCACTTCACTGATTGGACGATCGCGCATGTACATGTGGGCGGTCTGGGTTGGAACGGTTTCCTCACATTCGGCATCATCTACTGGATGCTGCCCCGGCTGTTCGGCACCAAGCTGTACAGCGTGAAACTGGCCAATGCGCATTTCTGGATCGGAACGCTCGGCATCGTTTTCTACGCCATCCCACTCTACTTCGCCGGCTTCACGCAAAGCCTGATGTGGAAACAGTTCACCCCGGACGGATATCTGGTCTACAAGAACTTCCTGGACACACTGCTACAGATCAAGTATGCATATTGGCTGCGCGCACTGGGAGGTACGCTCTATCTGGGCGGTGCACTGATCATGGTGTACAACGTGTGGATGACCGTGCGGGCCGGAAAGCTCGTGAGCAACGAGGATGCCGAGGCCCCCGCCATGGAAACGGAGACCGGTGTGGCCACAGGCGGAAGCCACTGGCACCGCTGGATCGAACGCCGTCCGATCCAGATGCTCGTGGCCAGCTTCGTGCTGGTGGTCATCGGCGGTGCGATCGAGATGGTACCCACCTTCCTGATCGAAAGCAATGTGCCCACCATCAGCAGTGTGAAGCCGTATACGCCGCTGGAACTGCAGGGTCGGGACATCTACATCCGCGAGGGGTGCTACGTGTGCCATTCACAGATGATCCGGCCCTTCCGCAGTGAGACGGTGCGCTACGGAGAGTACAGCAAGGCCGGCGAGTTCATCTACGACCACCCCTTCCAGTGGGGCAGCAAACGCACGGGTCCCGATCTGGCGCGTGAGGGTGGCAAGCGTTCCGATGCCTGGCACTACTACCACATGTACGATCCGACAAGCACCAGTGATGGCAGTCTGATGCCACCCTACACGCACATGTACGACAACGACCTGGACATCGCCAGCACGCCGGCGAAGATCCGTGCGATGATGAAGCTTGGTGTACCATATTCGGAGGGCTTCGACGAGCGATCCATCGAAGATGCCCGCGCCCAGGCCCAAGGCATCGTGGACCGTATGCGTGAAGCGTCCAACGGAGAGATCAATGCGAACACCGACAAGGAGATCATCGCATTGATCGCCTACCTGCAAAGGCTGGGCACAGATATCAGCGGGGGAAGTGTCGCAGAAGGAGAAGTGGAGTGAAGGAATGTATGGAAAGCAGGTATTGGGACATGCACTGACCGACCCCGACCAGCCAACGCATAACCGCAATGCTCAAGTTCATCAAGCACCACATGACGTCGATCGTCGGGATCGAGATCTTCCCGATCATCGCCTTCATTCTGTTCTTCACTTTCTTTCTGGTCATGCTCTGGTATGTGATCACATTCAGCCGGAAGCATGTGGCCCACATGGAACAGATGCCCCTCACCGACAAGGGTTCGCCCCTCCCCGATGGCAGGTCGTCCATCAACAACTAGAACGTCATCATGCGCAACCAAAGCCACTGCCGCACACTGATGCTGGTCACCACCATGCTCGCCTCAGCATCCTCCTTCGCACAGTCCGGAGGCTTTTTGGCACAGCTGGAGAACCCTTCCGTGGAGACCAACTACATCCTGCTCGGCATGGCCGTGGTGCAGGCCATCATTATCGTCACCCTGTCGGGGATCATGAAGACCCTTGGCGGCAGCGGTAAGGTGTGGGTGGAATACTTGAAGGGTCGCAGAGCCGGAGTTTTGCTGCTGCCACTGTTGCTTGGCATGGGTGGGGAGGCGCAGGCGTTGTCATCCGTTGCCGTGCAACAAGCCACGGCCAGCACACAATCGATCTTCTGGTACCTCTTTGCCGCGAACGTCATCTTCTTTATCATCATCGTGGCACAACTCACCGTGCTGAAGGGCATGGTGCGCATTCTTTCCGGCAAGCCGGAGGAAGAGACCGCAATGGTGAGGACCGGGGAGGCTCCATCCTTCGCGGATACCATCCTGCAGAAGCTCACCAAGCGACCCGTGCCCGAGAAGGAAAAGGACCTGTTGATGCATCATGAGTATGATGGCATCCGTGAATTGGATAATGTGCTGCCGCCCTGGTGGGTATGGCTGTTCTACGCCACCATCATCTGGAGCGTGGTGTTCCTCGTGGGAAAACACGTGATCAATGTGATCCCGCATCAGAACGAAGAGTACACGATGGAGATGGAAGCGTCACAGGTGGAGATCGATGCCTATCTGGCCCTTCAGGCCGCAGCGGTGGATGAGAACACCGTGGTGGCATTGGCCGACGCGGCCAGCCTGGGCGCCGGGAAGCGCATCTTCACGGAGTTTTGCAAGGCCTGCCATGGCGAGTTGGGTGAAGGCAATGCGGTGGGTCCGAATCTGACGGACCCCTATTGGATCCATGGTGGTAGCATCAATGACCTTTTCCGGACGATCAAGTACGGAGTGGTGGAGAAGGGCATGCAGAGCTGGAAGAACGACCTGAATCCACAGGACATCCAGGCGGTTTCCAGCTACATCATGAGCCTGCAAGGCAGCGACCCACCCAATGCCAAGGCGCCGGAGGGCGAACTGTATACACCCGTTGAAGTTGAGCCTGGGGCACCGGCACCGGACGAACCCCCAGTCGTGGGAGACCAGACCGTGGCGCGGTCCGGGTAGTACTGGTGAGGGAAGGCCCCGCATAGACAAGCGATACGCCGCACCACGCGGCACGATGATATGGACCCGCTTAAAGACGACCCCGCCGATAGCTTCCGCGATGCGATCGCCACGGTGGACAGGCAGGGCAAGCGGGTGTGGATCTACCCGAAGAAACCTTTCGGCCGCTACACCAACTGGCGCAGCCTGCTGGGCTTCGTACTGCTGGCCTTTCTTTTCACGGGTCCTTTCCTCCGGATCGGTGGCGAACCGCTGCTGATGATCAACATCATCGAGCGGCGCTTCGTGCTCTTCGGTCAGACTTTCTGGCCACAGGACATCCACCTTTTCGTGCTGGCCTTCATCGCCCTGATCATCTTCATCGCGCTGTTCACGGTGGTATTCGGCCGTCTCTTCTGTGGCTGGGTCTGCCCGCAGACCATCTTCATGGAGTTGGTATTCCGGCGGATCGAATACTGGATCGAAGGCGACCGCAATCACCAGATCGCGCTGAACAAGGCCCCCTGGTCAACCGATAAGGTACTTAAGAAGGCCGGCAAGCATGTCATCTTCCTGTGTATCTCACTGCTCATCAGCCACACCTTCCTCGCATACATCATTGGCACCGACGAACTCTTCCAGGTGGTGAGCCAGCCGCCGGGGGCCAACCTCGCCGGTTTCATCGCGCTGATGGTATTCATGCTCGCCTTCTACGGGGTGTTCGCTTTTCTCCGTGAGCAGGTGTGTACCACCATCTGCCCATATGGCAGGCTGCAAGGCGTATTGCTGGATCGCGATTCCATTGTGATCGCCTATGACAAGTCGCGGGGTGAGCAGCGGAGCAGCTTCCGCAAGGGCGAGGACCGCAACGCCAAAGGCAAGGGCGACTGCATCGACTGCAACGCCTGTGTGGTGGTGTGCCCCACGGGCATCGACATACGCAATGGCACCCAGCTGGAATGTGTGAATTGCACGGCATGCATCGATGCCTGCGACCACATCATGGATCGCATCGACAAGCCACGTGGCCTGATACGATACGCCAGTGAGAACGAGATCACCGCTCGGAAGCCCTTCCACTTCACGGTAAGGATGAAGGCCTACACAATGGTCCTCGTGCTGTTGGTAGGTGTCATCATCACACTCATCGCCACGCGTACCGACGTGGAAGCCACCGTGCTGCGCACCCCCGGCACGCTGTACCAAAGGCAGGACGACGGCCGCATCAGCAACCTGTATCAGTACCGACTGGTGAACAAGACCACGCGCGACATGCCCATCCGCTTGGAGCTGATCGACGTCGGGGGTGAGGTAAAACTGGCCGGGCGCGACATCATGTTGCAGAAGGCCAGCCAGGCCGAAGGCCAGATGTTCATCATTCTCGACCCCTCCGCTGTGAAGGGCATGAAGACCCGCGTGCGCATCGGTGTGTACAGCGGTGACAAAATGGTGGAGGAGATCAGTGCCTTATTCACGGGACCAATGCCAGGAACATCATGAAACTGCACGCCGGACACTACATCACGGCCGTCATGGCCATCTTCATCCTCATCATGATCCAGTTCATGGTTCGTGCCTACCACAACCAGGAAAGCTTGGTGGCCGAGGACTACTACGCCAAGGAATTGCGCTACCAGGAGCAGATCGACAAGCTGCACAATGCTGCGGCTCTGAGCGAGGAGGTCCGCTTCCAAGTGTTGCCCGGTCACCTGCTGCTCGAGTTCCCGACTGCTGTGGCAGGGAGCATCATCACCGGTGAGTTGTACCTGATGCGCCCGAACGATGCTGACGGCGATCGCCGGATCGCCCTGCGTGCCGACCCAACTGGCCGCTTCACCATGGACACCGGAGGCATGCGCAGGGGCGCTTACTCCGTGCACCTGGAATGGCAGGCCGGAGGGGTGTCGTACCTCACCGAAGACCGCATCCATCTCGATTAGATCACAGGCGATGAAGGAACAAAGAGGCGAATGGCCTGTTTCGGTCCCGCATCGCCAAGCTCGAACCTGCTTCACTTGAGCATTATGACTGGCCGACTTTCCACTTGCCATTTCGATATCCACGGGAATGGTCGCTGAATCGATCGCCACCGCCTTTCTGCTGGGCCTGCTCGGCAGCGCGCATTGCATAGGCATGTGCGGTCCGCTGGCGCTGGCGGTGCCGTCCGCGCGGCATTCACTTGCCACCCGGCTGGGCAGTGCAATGGCGATGAACAGTGGCCGCATCGTCACATATGCCCTGCTCGGCGCGGCTTTTGGCCTGTTCGGACGCGGCCTGCAGCTGGCCGGTCTTCAGCAGGGGATGTCCATCGCGTTGGGGGTGCTCATCCTCACAGCTCTACTGGCGCCACGCTTGTTGCTCTCCCTGCGCATCGGTGCGATGGTTGGCGGTTCCGTGCTTCGCATGCATGGCGTGATGGCCCGGCAACTGAAGCGCACATCTCCCGAGGGCCTCTTCTTCACCGGCATGCTCAACGGACTGCTGCCTTGTGGCCTGGTGTACCTGGCCGGCGCAGGGGCCATTGCGCAGGATGGCGCGTTCCAGGGCATGCTCTTCATGCTCTTGTTTGGTCTTGGCACCTGGCCCGCACTGGTGGGATTGAAGGTGGGCGGTACTTACGCTGGCCCCGGCTTGCGAAAGACCCTCCGTCACGTGACACCTTTCGCGTACGCCGTCATGGGCGTGCTGTTCATCTTGCGTGGCCTCGACCTTGGCGTGCCCTACATCAGCCCAGACCTTCCTGAAGCGAACACCACGGTGCTCGAGTGCGCGATCGACCCACCGCAATGATCTGCAGCATCGTGGGGCAGAATGATCGTCAGGCCGTGGTGGTGCTCCCCGATCGCTTCTGGGCCAATGCCTTTCGCGCCTCACGGTAGTACTTCCAAGGAACCACCAACATCCCGAAGCACTCGCCGTCCTCCTTGCCCAGATGCTTGTGGTGCACCTTGTGCGCTTTCCGGATGGCCAGGAGGTATGGGTTGTTGGTCTTCCGCAGCCACTTGATGCGCTGGTGGATGAAGATCTCGTGGACGAGGAAATAGAGCATCCCGTAGATCAGTATCCCGAGGCCGATCCACAGGTAGGGCGTATGCAGGCCCTTCAGACTGCCAACGATGAAGAGGGTCATCGAAGGGACAGCGAAGATCAGGAAGAAGGCATCATTGCGCTCAAGAAAGCCATAGTGGTCTTTGCGGTGGTGGTCCGAGTGGAGATGCCACAGTACACCGTGCATCACGTACTTATGTGTGGCCCAGGCCACGAATTCCATGAAGAACGCCGTCGCGAGAACAATGCTGACGATCGCCCAGGTACTCATGACGTGTTATCCTCTTGGTTCATCGGTGCCATCCACATCACCCTTACCGAACAAGCGTTCCAGGGTCCTGGTTCGGTGGTCGAAGATGTGCTTCAACCGGCGCTTCACGAAGATAGCGTGGGCCAGGTCCCCGAGAAGGCCAAGTGGGAGTTCGTAGTCCACACGGTCCCGCATCAGGACGCCATTTTCCACTTCCGAAAAGGTGTGTTCGTGCCACCAGCGTTCGTATGGGCCCTGGAGCTGGGTGTCCACAAAACGAAATGGTTCGTCCACGGACTCGATCCGGGTCACCCAAGTGAGGGGTATCCTCAGAAGGGGACGAACGGTGTAAGTGATGCACTGGCCGGTATGGGTCGCCCGGTCGTCGAAAGGTTCCTTGATCCGGAAGCCCATATCCGGCGGAGTGATCAGGGCCAGGTTGCGCGGGGCGCTGAAAAAGGCCCAGGCTTCGGAAAGGGAGATGGGAAGGAATTGCTCACGTCGGAGGACGTACACCGCCATCACCTCAGCCCAGCACTTCAAGCTTGGGATAGCGCTTCCGCCATGACTCCAGAGCTTTCTTGGTGGATAACGTGATGATGGTCCTGTGGTCGATGCGAACCTTGAATTCCTTGCCCTCCTTGACGGGCCGTTCCAGGATGATGGGACGTTTCTTGCGTGGCATGGGCAGGGGGTCAGCCGATCACTTCCAGTTTGGGATAGCGTTGGCGCCAGAACTCCAGAGCTTTTTGGCTGGCCAGGGTGATGATGGTGCGGGCGTCGAGCCGCACTTTGATCTCCTTCACCCCCAGCTTCACCGGGCGGGTCAGGATAAGGGTCTTTCTCTTACGTGGCATGGCTAATTGAATAGGTCGGTCTGTGATCGGATCATGGCCTTTTCTCCTTCGAGTCCCTGTTTGTAGGTCTCTATGGCTCTGTTCCGGGCCATCTCGTGAACGACCAACGGGAGCACATAGTTTGCCGATCCTAGCTCTCCCACCCAATTCTTGACATATTTTAACTGGGGATCGAAGCGCTCCATTTGCAGCGTTGGATTGAAAACGCGGAAGTAGGGCGCCGCGTCGCAACCTGAACCGGCCACCCACTGCCAGCCGCCATTGTTGCTGCTCAACTCGAAGTCCAGCAGGCGTGCCGCGAAATACGCTTCGCCCCAGCGCCAGTCGATCAGCAGGTGTTTGGTGAGAAAGCTGGCCGCCACCATACGCACACGATTATGCATCAGTCCTGTAGCATTCAGTTCGCGCATTCCCGCATCCACCAGCGGATATCCTGTCCGGCCTTCGCACCAGGCCTGGAACTCCCGTTCGTCGTTCCGCCATGGGATCCTGTCATACGCCGGTTTGAATGCCTTGTCATATCTCGGGAAGTGCCAGAGGATCTGCATGTAGAACTCCCGCCAGATCAGCTCGTTGAGAAATTTGGGACTGACCGACATGCTCTGGAGGACCAAAGCCCTGATGCTTACTGTTCCGAAGCGCAGGTGGGTGCTCATGCGGCTGGTACCCGCCACGCCCGGCCTGTCCCGGGCGCTTTCGTAATTCTTGAGGAGGTCGTTACTCACCTCTTTGGGAGATGCCTTCAGGTCAGTGGGGAGGAATCCAATTTCCGCAAGGGTGGGGAAGGGGAAGGGTCCCGTATGCCAGAGTTGTCCCAAATGTTCCCCACTGGGATACGCTTGGGTCGATCCTGGAGAGAATGCTTCCCGCCACTTGCGCATATATGGGCTGTACACGGTGTAGGGCTCACCATTCTCCTTCACCACCTCGTTCCGTTCGGAGATGCTGATGTCTTTGAATGTGCGAAAGATGATCCCGTGTTGCGCAAGCATGTCACTTACGATATTGTCACGCGCAATTGCGTAGGGTTCGTGATCGTGGTTGGTGGTGACGGCCGTGATCTCGAATCGGTCCAGCAGCCGCTTCCATACCTCGGTAGGCTTGCCGTGTTCCACCAGCAATGTGGAACCGCGCTCCACCAGTTCGGCATGCATGCCGCATAGCGCCCGGTGGATGAAGTCCACCCGCCGGTCGTGCCTGTCCTCTAATTTGTCCAGGATATCCGTATCGAAGATGAAAAGCGGCAGTACATCGCCGTGCTCACTCAGCGCGCGGAAGAACCCGTGATTGTCCTCCAGCCTCAGATCGCGTCGGAACCAGTGGATGGAGAGGCGGGGTTTCGTCATCAACCTGGGAGTTCAGCGGGCTCATGGTCAGGTGACCCTTGACTGCGTGCGTACCTGGGCCCAGCAAACGCGCAACCACACGGTATACCGTTCAGGATGTCGACGCAGGTCTTCGTCCAACTCTTCCGGCGTCATGTACTTCCAATCATCGGCTTCTTCAGGATGGGGCAATACGGCACCGTTCCAACGCCCAAAGAACACGTGGTCCAGCTCGTGCTCCATAAGGCCATTGTCGAAGGCGGCCTTATAGACAAAGCTGAAGCGATGTGCCAACGGGGTGTCGACACCCATTTCCTCCTTCAGACGGCGGCGGGCGGCTCCTTCCAGGGCCTCATCCGGCCGTGGGTGGCCGCAGCAGGTGTTCGTCCAAAGGCCGCCGCTGTGGTATTTGCCGTTGGCGCGTTTCTGCATCAGCAGGCAGCCCCTATCATCGAAGAGGAACACTGAAAAAGCGCGATGCAGGGCACCTAATTGGTGTGCTTCCAGTTTGCCCATGAAGCCAACGACTTCGTCCCGCTCGTTCACCAGTAGTACCCGTTCCTCAGAGGTGGTTTCCACGTGCATCGCTTCAGAGCAGACCAAAACTGTGGCGGAGGTAGCTGGTGGTGAGCAGGGCGATCTTCCGGCGATCCCGCACGCGCACACGCTCCTGCAGGATCCTTTCGCAGGGCAGGGCTTTGATCTTGCGGAAGAGATTCAGGTAGTATACATATGCGATGTACACACCGAAACGGGCTCCCTTGGGTAGCTGACGGATGCCAATGAGGGCATCGTCGAAGTCCTGTTGAATATCCTGCTCTATCTGTTGTTTCACTTGGGCATCCATGCGGGCCACATCGATCCCTGGGAAGTAGGTGCGCCCCAGGTTCTGATGATCGTCCTTCAAGTCGCGGAGGAAATTCACTTTTTGGAAGGCGGCGCCGAGCTTCATCGCGGCGGGTCGCAGGCGTTGGTACAAAGCATCGTCCCCTTCGCAGAACACGCGGAGGCACATCAGGCCCACCACCTCGGCACTGCCCAGGATGTAAGCCTCGTAGCTGCGCTTGTCGTGCGCACTGGCGGTCAGGTCCATGGCCATGCTGTCCAGAAAGGTGACGTAGAGATCGGGCTCGATCTGGTAGGCGTTCACCACGCGCTGGAAGCTGTGCAGGATGGGATTCAGGCTGATGCCCCCGGCGATGGCGTGATGGGTGTCCTCGCGGAAGCGTGTCAACAACTCGCACTTGTTGAAGCCGTGGAATGTGTCCACGATCTCATCAGCGAAACGTACGAAACCATAGATGGCGTGTATGGGCCCATGGAACCGCTTGTGCAGTGACCGGATCCCCAGCGAGAAGGAAGTGCTGTAGCCATAGGTCGCGTGCCGGCTGGCCTCCAGGCAGACTTCATCATAAAGAGCGATGGTGTTCATGCGGGTTGTGCCAAGGGTTTTTTGGGAACGGTCGCATTCGATATTTTGTTCGCATGTTCCTTTTCGATCAGATCGGCCACCACCTGCCCGCTGATGATCGCGGGCGGCACACCCGGGCCCGGCACGGTAAGCTGCCCCGCGAAGTACAGATCCCGGACCTTGCGGCTCTTCATGCTGGGGCGCAGCGGGCCTGTCTGTAGAAGGGTGTTGGCCATGCCATACGCGTTGCCGCGGAAGGCGTTGTGATCGGTCCGCAGATCGTTGATGCAGTAGCTGCGCTTTAGTTCCACATGCGGGCGCGGGTCGAAGCCGATGTGCCGGCCCAAACGCCCCATCACGATATGGTAGTATTGCTCGCGTGTCTCTTCACGGTCTACAAGCCCCGGCGCGATGGGGATGAGGATGACCATGTTCTCCTTGCCTGCCGGTGCAGCCGAGGGATCGGTCTTACTTGCGCAGCTGGTGTAGAAGAGGGGTCGGCTGGGCCACGCGGGCTTGTCATAGATCTCCGACGAGTGTTGGTCCAACGGCTCGTCGAAGAATAGGGTATGATGCTTCAAGCCGGGCAGTTCCCGGTCGAAGCCCAGGTAGAAGAGCAGAGCACTCGGTGCCATGACACGGTCCTCCCAATACCGCTTGCTGTAGCTCCGCATTTCCTCGGGCAGCAGAAATTGGTCCACATGGTGATAGTCGGCACTGGCCACCACCAGGTCGGCGCGGAGGAAACCGGAGTCGGTCTCCACACCCACTGCACGGCCGCTTGACCGCCTGCCCGGGAGGTTCTCCACCACGATGCGTCGCACCGGCTCGTTGTACCGGATGGTGACGCCCTGTTCCTCGGCAACGCGTACGAATGCATCCACCACTTTGCCCATGCCACCCATGGGGTACCAGGTGCCCAGCCCCATATCCGCATAGTTCATCAGGCTGTACAGTGCCGGTGTGTTCTGCGGTGAGGCCCCAAGGAACAACACAGGGAATTCCATCAACAGGCGTAGTCGCTCACCCCTGAAGTGCGCCTGCACGTGCTTCCGCAGGCTTCGGAATACCTTGGTCTTGAGCAGACCCCCGATCAGCCCCGGATGCAGGTACTCGCTCCAGCTAAGAGCAGGGCGGTACACCAGCTCGCCCATTCCCAGGTCGTATTTCAGCCGGGCCTCATCCAGGAAGCGGTCCAACTGGGCACCAGCTCCCTCTTCCTTGCTTTCGAAGAAGGTCCGCAGGGCAATGGGGTCGGCAGGGATGTCCCAACACTCATTCGGGCCGAAGACCACGCTGTAGGAGGGGTCCAGTCGTTCGAGTTGATAGAGGTCTCTCACATGGTGACCGAACGATGCGAAGAAGCGCTCGAACACCTCTGGCATCCAATAGAAACTCGGACCCATATCAAAGGTGAACCCCTGTTCGCGCCATACCCCGGCGCGTCCTCCCGCCTCCGCGTTCTTTTCCACCACGGTCACAGCGAAGCCCTTGCGCGCAAGGGATGCGGCGGCTGAAAGGCCGGCGAATCCCGCCCCGACGACCACCGCGTGTCCCATCAGTTCAGGATGTGCTTGTCGGTAAGCATGGACATGAGACGCTGACGCGCTTGAAAGATCCGGCTCTTCACCGTACCAATGGGGATGCCGAAGTGCTCGGCGATCTCATGGTATTTGTAGCCTTGGTGGTGCATCATGAAAGGTTCGCGGAATGCTGGATCCAATTGCTCCAAGCTACGGGTTATCTCACTCATTTTCACGCTCGCCTCGGCGCTGGCCGGGGTTTGCACCCTGCGTACCTGATCGCGCTCCCGATCCACCGTATCCATCAATGCCTTGGTGCGCTTGGCCCGACGGTGGTCATTGATGAAGGTGTTCTTCACGATTGTGTACATCCAGGCCTTGAAGTTGGTGTTGTCCCGGAATTTTTCCCGGTAGGTGATCGCCCGCATCATGCTCTCCTGGACCAGGTCGCTGGCATTGTCGCGGTCCTTGGTCAGGCTCAAGGCGAAGTAGTACAACGACTGACGTAGCCCGATCAGTTGTTGGTTGAACTCAAGGGTCGACATGGTGCGGAGTGTTTAAGGTTATGACCTGTTAGGGTGAACAAAGTAATGACGTTTGTTTGATCTGTGCAACACATTTATGAACAAAATTTTGAACGGGTCGACAACTTCCTCCTGCTCCAGATGTCTCGTTGGGTGTGGGCAACTGTTATGATCAGGCAGAGTGATGCGCTGACCATAGGGGTGTCGAATGCAAAGTGAGTTCGAAAGAATAATGTTTAAACTATTGGTGTATACATATAACACTATTGAATCAACTTGAGTAGCTGATCTGAGCTGACCATGCCGGGTGGCAGGCTGCTCGATCTCCTCCAAGACCATTGTCCCGGGCGGCTATATTTGCGCCCCGCTTCTGGAAGCATAGCTCAGCTGGTTCAGAGCATCTGCCTTACAAGCAGAGGGTCGCTGGTTCGAATCCGGCTGCTTCCACCAAGGTCGAAGGGACCTTCATTCTTCTCTACTTTCGCAGCCCCGCGAAGGGATGTTAGCTCAGCTGGTTCAGAGCGTACGCCTCACACGCGTAAGGTCACTGGTTCGAATCCAGTACATCCCACGAAGTACCGCGTGATCCGGATTCATTCGTCAGAGCACCTCCGCTACCACGAATACGCTTCCCGTGACCAGGACCAGGTCATCCGGAGCCGCCGATCGCCGCGCCGCATCAAAGGCGGCCTTCACCGATGCATGATCTCGGCCCTTTAGTCCATGAATTTCGGCTTGTTCGCGTAGCAGACTGGCGTTCAGACCGCGGGGGATATCCGCCTTGCAGAAATGATAGGTGGCCTCCTTGGGCAATTCGGCCAATAGGAGGCCGAGGTCCTTATCATTCACGGTACCCAGCACGATGTGCAATTCACCATGCGGTGTGGAGCGCAACAGTTCGCAGACAGCACGCATGCCATCCGCATTGTGTGCTACGTCTGCAATGGACAACGGGGCGGTGCCGATCCTTTCCCAGCGGCCGCGCAGACCCGTATTGGCCACCACCTTCGCGAAGCCATGTGTGATGGCCTTGTCGGTTATCTCCCAACCCAGTTGCTGGAGTTCCATCAGCGCTCTGAAAGCGGTGCGGGTATTGCGTTCCTGATGTGCACCAGCCAATGCACTTGGGAAACGTAGTGGTGTGCTCTGATCCACCATGGCGAGAGTGGCCCCCTCCACCTCGCACTTTCGCTGGAAAACCTCCGCCACGAGACCTTTCGCTTCGCCTACCACCACGATGGTCCCGGGCTTGATGATACCGGCCTTTTCATGGGCGATGGCGTCCAGGCTGTTCCCCAGGAAGTCCATGTGGTCCCAACCCACGTTGGTGATCACCGCTACATCGGGTGTCACCACATTGGTGCTGTCCAGGCGGCCACCCATGCCGGTCTCCAGCACGGCGATGTCCACCTCCTGTTCGCGGAACCACCAGAGGGTGAAGGCCACTCCCCATTCGAAGAAGGAGGGCTGGACCGGCTCGAAGACCGCGCGGTACTTCTCAACGAACCCGACGACCGTCTCTTCAGGCACCATTTCCCCATCGATCCGGAACCGTTCCCGGAAGTCCGTAAGATGTGGTGAGGTGTGCAAACCCACCTTGTACCCCGCCTCCTGAAGAACACTGGAGATGAGGTGGCTGGTGCTGCCCTTGCCGTTGGTGCCCGCCACATGCACGCAGCGCAAGCCGCGCTCCGGGTGGCCCAGGCGTTCCATCAGCGCATGGGTGTTGGCGAGGTCAGCTTTGTAGGCCGCCTTGCCGATGCGCTGGAACATGGGCAGCTGCGCGTAGAGGTACGCCAGCGTCTCCGCGTAGGTCACACTACTGAAGGATGAACTCGAACACGATGAACCCGGCTTGGTCCGTGGAAGCACCCGGGTTGGCCGTGAAGGTGAATTCCTTCGCGTATTTCACGGCCAGGGCATGCAATTGTGTGCTGGTCGTGGTGGTGGGACGGTCCAGGCGTCCTTTGGCCCATACGACTTTTCCTGTGGGATCCACGCGTATGTCCACGGCCACCTTTCCGGCCTCGGTGTTCTCGTTGCCGAATGAGGGAGTCTTGGCAAGTCCCCGCCCATCCAGGCGCCCCTCGAAACCCTTTCCATGAAAGCTGCCGATGCCCCCCTGGCCAGGCTGGGTGGATGGCTGGCTGCCGCCGGGTGTGCCGGTCTCCGCTGGGGCCGGGGTGGTACTGGGCGTGAACAGGGCGCTGGGATTGGGCTTGGGTGGTGCGGGCTCGGCCGGGGTGGGCTTGGGCTTCGGCTGAGGCTGTTTGGGTTTCGGTACCTCCACCGGACTTTCGTCCTCGGTGGCCACCTCCTCGGGTTGTTCCGTGACGGGGCTGGGGTTGGGTTGCGGTTGTGGCGTACCGGGCTGTGGTGCTGCGATACTGCCGCCGCCACCGCCCATGTCCTCCATCACCAGTTCAATGTGGTGCTCCTCAGGGAGGGGGTCTGGCTGCTGCAAGCCGATCAACAGGAACAGGATGGCCAGCAGGATATGAAAGACCACCGTTCCGATGGCACCCGCCCGGCGGTCACGCTCCTTCTGTTCAATGGCGATGGCACTCATGCTGGTGGCTGTTCCGGTCCCATTCGATCATTCCGGCTTCGTGGCTAGGATGATCCGCCATTTGTTACGCTTCGCGATGTCCAGCACACGCACCGTCACTCCCGTGGGCACCACCTGATCCACGTGCAGCACGATGGCCTGCCCCTCGGGGTATTTGCTCATCTCCTGCTGCAGTACACCTTCGACCTGCTCAAGTTCGATCAGCTGGTTGTTGACACTCATGCGCTGTTCAGCGTCGATGCGCAATGCCACTTTGGGTTTCTCCTTCGTTTGATTTGAACTGCGGGGCAGGTCCACCGGAAGGGCATAGGGACTCACCAACGTGCTGACGATGATGAAGAAGATCAGAAGCAGGAACACGAGATCCGTCATGGAACTCATGCTGAAGCCGGGATCGACCTTGTGCGAGCTGCGCAGCGACATGGGGTCTTATTTGGCGGGTGAATCGAGCACGTCCATGAAGGCGATGGTGGTGGCCTCCATGTTCTGGACCACCTTGTTCACACGGGCGAGCAGGGTGTTGTAGGCGATGTAGGCCACGATGCCGATGACCAGACCCGCCACGGTGGTGACCATGGCCTGCATGATGCCACCGCTGAGTTGCGCGATCTCCACGCCGGCTCCGCTGATCTTCATGGTATGGAATGTGACGATCATGCCGATGACCGTGCCAAGGAAACCGATCATGGGCGCCGCGCCGGATATGGTGGCCAGTACGGTCAGGCCTTTCTCCAGCTGGTAGATCTCGAGTTTGCCGGCATTTTCAATGCTCACTTCGATATCCTTCAACGGCTTTCCGATCCTGCTGATGCCCTTGTCCAGCATCCGCGAAATGGGTGTTGTGCTCTGGGCGCAGAGGTTGCGGGCGCTGTCGATCTTGCCCTCGTGGATGTAGTCCCGGATCTTGTTCATGAAGTCCTTCTCCTCCTTCAGGGCACGGCGGATGGCCATGCTGCGCTCGATGATGATGTACACGGCCAGGAGGGACATCAGCGCGAGCGGCCCCATGATGTACCAGCCACCGTTCTGGATCAATTCCCAGACGGAAATGGTCTCTATAATGGGTTCCACGGGAGGCGCGTCGAGTTGTTCGAGAGCCTGGCGCGCGGCGGCGGCGTTGTCCTGGATCTGGGCGAAGAGCGGGATGTTCATCGGAAGGTTCTGGTTGTGATGGAACGGAGCACCGCCCCTGAAAATTTTCTCAGCTTAAGCGGGCCAGTTGGATCTCGAATGCCGTGCGTGTAAGATGTGTGCGTGCCGCATGGCGTGCATGCGTCTCTTCCAGTGCCCTGGCGATCGTATGGCTCACGTCCTCGAAGATCGCGCGGTCGGTAAGTTCGGAGCCCGGCCGCATGCAATAGGCGAACACGCGGGCCATGCCGCAGTTGGCGATGAAGTCAGGGATCACTGCGGCCAGGCCGTCGGCGTGTTCGGCGATCGCTCCATAAAAGATCTCCGGATCGGCGAAGGGGACGTTGGCTCCGCAGGAGATGGTCTCCAGGCCTTTCACTGCCATGCGATCCACCTGCTCGCGTGTCACAAGCCTGCTGGCGGCGCAGGGAAGAAAGATCTCCGCACCGATGTCCCAGATGCCGGCTTCGACCTCTGCGAAGGGGAGCATGTCCTGCATGCGCAGGGTGTTGCCATCCTTGCCCATGAACAGTTCGCGCACGCGTCGCGCATCCATGCCCTGGGGCGCGATCGTTCCTCCGTGCCGGTCGATGATGCCCACGATGCGGGCGCCCTCCCGACTGAGATAATACCCTGCTGAAGCTGCCACGTTGCCCCAGCCTTGCACGATCACACGCTTGCCTTCCAGGGTCTCGCCATGGATGCGGTAATGATGGCGCACGCTTTCCGCAACGCCCCAGCCGGTGATCATGTCCGCCACGGCGTAACGGCCCGGCTCCGGCACGTAGGCGGTATCATCCACCAGCTTGCTCACCCCTTCGCGCAGCTGCCGAATTGCCTGAAGCTTCAATTCCTCCTGCGATCCAATATGGCCATTCACCACACCTTCCTGCGGGTGCCGCAAGCCATAGCGCTCGGTGATGGGGATCACTTCATGCAGTTCGTCCACGTTCATATCGCCACCGGTGCCGTAGTAGGTCTTCAGCAGTGGCATCACGGTTTTGAACCAACGATCCAGCACCTCGGCCTTGCGCGGGTCCGCAGGGTCGAAGTCGATGCCGCTCTTGGCCCCACCGATGGGTGGCCCGCACACACTGAACTTCACCTCCATGGTCTTTGCCAGACTCTCCACTTCGCGCTTGTCCAGGCCCTTGCGCATGCGGGTGCCACCGCCGGCCGCCCCGCCACGCAGGCTGTTGATCACCACCCAGCCGCGTGCGCCAGTGGGTGCATCATTCCATTCAAAGACGATCTCGGGCGGACGCTCCTCGAAGCGGCGCAGGGCATCTCTCATTCCAAGGTCCAATAAGGCAAGGTCAAAGGTAACCGGCGCCCTGTGCGCGGACCTGCTGAACAAGGCGGGTTATCCATGGGGCCGGTGTTAATTGGGGTGGTATACCGCTCCCCCCACGCAATCCTGATTCGCCCCGGTCACACTGGCCAGGGTGTTCACATCGCCGCGCACCCGGAGCACCCCGAGCAACGCGAAGATCAGCGCCTCCTTGAAGTCCACGATCCTGGGATCTGGAATGTGGAGTTCAACTTGACACGCAGTACTTATCCTTTCGGCCAGGAATCCATTGTGCGCACCACCACCCGTTATCATCACCGAACCATTCATCCCCTCCAGCGCCCTGGACAGCTGAAATGCGATGTGTTCCACAACTGTCCGCATGCGATCGGGTAGTGGAATGGAACGATCCATGAGCAAGGGCTTCAACTGTTCCTCGAACCACTCGCGCCCCAACGAACGCGGTGGTGCCTGGTGGTGGAAGGGCAGGGCGTTCAGCTTTTCCAGCAGCACTGGATCGGGCCTGCCTGAGCGGGCGATCTCACCATCGGCATCGTAGGAAAGTCCGGCTTCCGCGGCCAGAAAATTCAATGCCTGGTTCCCGATGCACACATCGTAGCCGATGACAAGATCGGTCCTGTGCAAAGCGATGTTGCAAATGCCACCGATGTTAAGGAAGGCCTTGTGTTCCGGGAAGAGCAGCTTCTCGCCCAGCGGTACCAAGGGAGCTCCCTGTCCGCCAAGCGCCATATCCATGCTGCGGAAGTCGCATACCGTGGTGATCCCGGTGGCAGCGGCGATCCGCGCCCCGCATCCGATCTGGTTGGTGAGACCTTCCTCCGGCTTGTGGAAAAGTGTGTGCCCATGAGAAGCGATCAGATCCACATTGCGGCCAGCAAGAAGGTCATTGCATGCTGCGCCGATAAGATCGCCGAGGTCGCGGTGCAGACGGGCCATGTCCAGCGCGGAACCCTGCATGGCCTGCATCAGTCTTCTCTGAAAGGCCGCATCGTAGGGAACCGTCCGAGCTTCTCGGATGTTGAAGTTCCAGCGGCCATCGGCATGTTCCAGTGAACTCCAGGCAAGGTCCAGACCATCCAACGAGCTTCCGCTCATCACGCCGATGGCATTGAAGCGAACGGTTCTTCCCACTTCCACGGCGCGAAGGTATCGGCTACTTTTGCGGTCCCCTGAACTGGATCCCATGCAAGACACCGCCACCCTTGCCGGCCTCAACTTCGAACTCTCCGAAGAACAGATCGCAGCCCGTGATGCCGCCCGCGACTTCGCCCAGAACGTGTTGAAGCCCGGCGTGATCGACCGCGATCGCGAACAGCGCTTCCCGGCGGAAGAGATCAAGCAGCTCGGCGAGCTCGGTTTCCTGGGTATGATGGTGGACCCCAGGTACGGCGGGGGCGGCATGGACACCATCAGCTACGTGCTGGTGATGGAGGAACTGAGCAAGGTGGACGCCAGTGCCAGTGTGGTGGTGAGCGTGAACAACAGCCTGGTATGCTGGGGTCTGGAGACCTTCGGCAACGAGGAGCAGAAGCAGAAATACCTGGTGCCTTTGGCAAAGGGAGAGAAGATCGGTGCCTTCTGTTTGAGTGAACCTGAAGCTGGCAGCGATGCCACCAGCCAGCGCACCACGGCCATCGACATGGGCGATCATTACCTGCTCAATGGCACCAAGAATTGGATCACCAACGGCGGCACTGCCAGTACCTATCTGGTCATCGCACAGACCGATGCCGCCAGGAAGCACAAGGGCATCAACTGCCTGATCGTGGAGAAGGGCATGCCTGGTTTCGTGGTGGGCCCGAAGGAGGACAAGCTTGGCATTCGCGGCAGTGACACGCACACCCTGATGTTCCAGGACGTGAAGGTGCCCAAGGAGAACCGCATCGGTGAGGACGGTTTCGGCTTCACATTCGCCATGAAGACCTTGAGCGGCGGCCGCATTGGCATCGCTTCACAGGCACTGGGTATCGCGAGCGGCGCTTACGAACTGGCGCTGGCCTACAGCAAGGAGCGCAAGGCCTTCGGCAAAGCGATCAGCGAGCACCAGGCGATCGCCTTCAAACTGGCCGACATGGCCACGGAGATCGAAGCTGCCCGCCTGCTCTGTTTCAAAGCCGCCTGGCTGAAGGACCAGCATCTGAATTATGACCAGGCCAGCGCAATGGCCAAGGTCTTTGCCAGCGAGGTGGCCATGAAGACCACTATTGAGGCTGTGCAGGTGCATGGTGGCTACGGCTTCGTGAAGGAGTACCACGTGGAGCGCCTGATGCGCGATGCCAAGATCACCCAGATCTACGAGGGAACAAGCGAGGTGCAGCGGATCGTGATCAGTCGGAACTTACTGAAGGGGTGATCGCTGCCGAACCGCACCTACCTCTCAGGTGCGCACCTGTAACGTCGACCCACTGGGTCGACCTACAGCGCCTCCAAAAGGGTTTCCAACCGTATCCCTCGCGAGCCCTTCACCAGCACCAGATGCCCGGTGAGCGCTTCATCGTGGAGTGCCTTTAGCAGTGCTGCGACACCGGGGTAGGATCTGCCCGTGGAGCTGCGCTGAAATTCCGGTCCCACAAAGCGCGCGTCAAGGCCCAGGTCGTTCACTAATTCCACGAGGGCGTCGTGCTCCATCCGGCTGTCGACGCCCAGTTCCAGCATGTCGCCAAGGATGGCCATCTTGGGTCGTTCGCTTTTCATGGCTGCGAAATTCTTCAACGCGGCCGCCATACTGGTCGGATTGGCGTTGTAGGCATCCAGCACCAGTTGGTTCCGACCCGTGTCGCGGAATTCCGAGCGGTTGTTGGCGGGGGTGTAATTCGTAAGAGCCTCCGCGATCACCTGGTCGGGTACGCCGAAGTGCTGGCCCATGGCGACGGCGGCCAGGGCGTTCGGCAGGTTGTAGTCGCCGATGAGTTTCGTCGCCACCTGATAGGCAGCACCGTCCCTGCCCATGAAAACCACATTCATGAACGGACCATTGCTCACGGTACTCCCTACGGTATCTGCCTCTGGCCGGGTGCCGTATGTGATGCGCTCGATCTCATTGCTTCTCTCCATCAGCAGTGCATCGTCGGCATTCACGAACACGGTGCCTTGGTGTGAACGCAGTGATGCGTACAGCTCCGTCTTGGTGCTGACCACGCCTTCATAACTTCCGAAGCCCTCGAGATGCGCACGGCCGATGTTCGTGATCAGGCCGTGCGTGGGCTCAGCGATCGCTGACAGCTCAGCGATGTCCCCCACCTTGTTGGCACCCATTTCGATGATCGCGATCCGGTGCTTTTTGGTGAGTCGAAGCAAGGTCAACGGCACCCCGATGTGGTTGTTGAGGTTTCCGGGAGTGGCGAGCGCGGGACGGTCCTCACTACACACCGCATGTACCAACTCCTTGGTGGTGGTCTTGCCATTGGTGCCGGTGATGCCGATGACAGGTATGTCGAAAAGCCGGCGATGGTGGGTGGCGAGTTCTTGCAGGGCTCTCAGTACATCGGGTACGAGCAGGAAGCGTTCGTCCCTGGCGATCTTTGGATCGTCCACTACGGCCTGGCGGGCTCCCTTCTCAAGTGCTTCGGTCGCGAAGGAATTGGCGTTGAAGTTGGGCCCCTTCAAGGCGAAGAACATCGAGCCTTGGGCGATCGCCCGTGTGTCGGTGCAGGCGCCTGTGGAGGCCAGGAAGAGTTGATGGAGTACCGGAATGGTGGGCATGAACGAACGAGCCCCCGGGATCGCCGGGGGCTCGAAAGATAGCCGGGGTGATCCTCAGCGCTTCAGTTTGTCGCGGCGCTTGGCGTCGTTCATGCCGCGTGGGCTTCCCACACGGGTCATCGCGCAACGGAACCCGATGGTGGCCGTGCTCTGGCGCTCGTCCAGGTGGCGACGGGTGGCGGGATTGGCCCAGTAGATCCTGTCGGCCCACGACGCGCCCTTGTATACACGGCTGCGATCGTTCAAGAGCGAGGTCTTGCCCCAATCATACATCGGGTTGCCCTCATAGTCCGCCTGATCGTAGTAAATGCTGCTCTCGATGTCGCCATCACGGAAGTCGATGTTGTCGGAGTCGCGATAGTTGCGGCGGTCGATGTTCTCCTCCACCGTCACATTGCGCCAACGCACTTCGCCGGGTTGGTCGCTTTGGTAATCGCTGATGCCGCTCAGCAGTTTGGGGCAGATCTCAAGGTCCTTGCTCTTGATGTTGTCCACCATGTCCTGCACCCGCTGCATGGCCGCCTCATGCTTGCGGGTGTTCTTGAATTCGATCGACTGTTCGATCTGTTCAAGCAACTCATCGATCAGCTGGGCCTCCTCGTCAGTGGCGCGTCCCTGCATCAGGGTCTGGAATTCCGTGAGGTAGTATTTGATGCCATCCACATCGTAGTTCACGATATCGTGCTTGTCCTCCACGACGCCATCGCTGTTCAGCACCTTGGTCTTGAAGACGTTGCCGCGGAAGGGGCGGAAATCATCCTTGTCCTCCGGGCTCAGGTGGCGGTACACGTCCATCACCCACTCACTCACATTGCCGGCCATGTTGTACAAGCCATAGTCGTTCGGCCAATAGCTGAAAACGGGGGAGGTGATATCAGCGTTGTCGTTAAGGCTACCAGCGACGCCCATATAATCACCCCGGCCACGCATGAAATTGCCCCGGAAGTCGCCGAAAAAGGCCCCTCCTTTCGCACGGCTGTCGTACCGCACCCAGTGGCCATTCCACGGATAGATCCGTCGTTCAACGACACGCTCATCCACCGTATTTCCCACCAGGCCATAGGCGGCGTACTCCCACTCGGCCTCGGTCGGCAAACGGTAGCGCGGCAGCAGCACCCCGTCTTCCATGCGTATGTTGCGTGTATCGCGGTTGGGGTTGAAGTCCACCACGCCGTCCACCTTCTTCCCGCTCTCATACTGGCCGGCCAGATAGGAATCCGTGGTGAAATGGTCCTCGTTGATCTGGTTCGGGTAGTGTTCGAAGAGGCCCTCCCGGATAAGGATGATCTCGTTCACCCTGTCCGTACGCCAGGCACAGTAGTCGTTGGCCTGCAACCAGTTCACGCCCACCACCGGATAGTCGCGGTAGGCAGGGTGGCGGAGGTAATACTCCACGAACGGTTCATTAAAGGCCAGCTTGCTCCGCCACACCAGGGTATCGGGAAGGGCCTTCTTGTAGATCTCGGGGTAATCGGCAGCGAATACACGCTCCAGCCAGTAGAGGTACTCGAGCCAGTAGAAATTGGTGACCTCCGCTTCATCCATATAGAAGGAAGAGACCGTCACCGTGCGAGGGACATTGTCCCACTCATGGCGCAGGTCATCGGTGACCCGGCCCATGGTGAACTGGCCACCCTCAATGAGCACCAGGCCAGGGCCGTTCTCCTGTTCTTCAAAACCGACCTTCTCGAAACCACCGTTCTTGGAGTCGTTATAATTCCACCCGGTGGCGCCGCTCTTCTCGAACTGGCAGGCGCTGAATAAAGCGGCGCCGGCCGTCAAAATGGCGATGTTCCTTGCAAGGCTCATGATCCTGGGGGATTCGTTGCTTGAACTGGTTCAGAAGGTGGGGCAGGCTACGACCCGGAACCTTCTCGTCTTGGGTTTGCAGTTGAACAGCAGTTGTACGCTCACCTCGTGGGAGCCTGCGGTGGCGGTGGTCAGACGCGAGGTGGTCACATCATAACTGTATCCGAACTTGAACTTCTCAGTGTGGAAACCGATAAGTGCGATGAAGGCATCGCGCGTGCGATACCAGACCCCGGCGGTGATCGGTCCGTGGTCCACATAAAGACCCAGGTTCAACTGACGGAACGCCGCCTGCTGCTGGTATATTACGTTGGGCGAAATGCGGGTGCGAGGTTCACCGTATTTGCCTTTCATGCCTACAGGGATCGCCGCACCAGCATGCCCGGTGAGCTTCATCGGCAACTTGCTGGTCCCCACGATCAGGGATTCGTTGGGTTCGGTCAGGTGGTGCGCCGCGAAACCCACGAAGAACACATCGCTATAACCAAGCACACCGGCGCTGAAATCGGCGTTGCCGACAGTGCCGCCACGGGGCACATCATTGGTATTGTAAATGAAGCCCCGGCGCGGATCGATCTGATCACCGAAGGTGAGTTTGCTCCAGTCCAGGGACTTCTGGAAATAGGTGGCCTGGAAGCCCACCTTCATGGAAAATTTCCGGGAGATGGCCTGCTGATAGGAATAGATGCCGCTGACGGTGGTGGTGTTGAGCGTGCCCTTGCCAGCCTGGTCGTGGGTGACCAACAAGCCCAGACCGCCCATCATGCCATCCACATGCTGGTCGTAACTGGCACTTGTGGTGACGAAGGTGCCGGTGAGTGCCGGCCACTGGTTGCGATAGTTCATCACCACGCGCGGGCAGCGGGCGGTGCCGGCGAAGGCCGGGTTGAGGTACAACGGGTTGGCATAGAACTGAGTGAACTGCGGGTCTTGCGCCCCGGCGTTCAGACCAGCGAATACCCCCAGTGCCAGGCCGATGGCCGCACGCCTAATGGTCCATTCCATCATGCTCTCGATCGATCTAGGCTCAGGAGCCAGCGCCAAGTATACGGATCCCCCTGCATTACGGTTCCCAGAGAGGCCTTGGCAATATGAGCGCACCAAGACCGTTGCTCGGGTGTTCCACAACGCAAGGGCCGAAGGTAGTATTTTGGTCCGATCTGTTGATAACCTGTTCCGCCCTGTCCATGACACTGACCCGGCCCGGTGCCTTCGCCCTGCTATCATCCACCCTCCTCATCGCCCAGGCTTACGGGCAAATGGGTGTTGACCGCACCCTGAAATGGACCGGCCAGACCGGGGATGCGCCCCCCCAGGTGCGGGGCGAGGCGCCCCCCCCGGTGCAGCAGCGCACTCCCGGCGGGGAACTGGTCCAGCCTTCGATCTTTGAGGGAGCCTTCATCAGCCGGCACCGGGGTGAACTCCCCTTTCACCAGGAGAACCTTGCACTACGAATGGGTACCACGGGTTTCACCGCCCACCTGAGCAATACCCGCTATGCCCCCCTTACCGCCGCTGAGCGCGCCCAATGGACCAGCCTGGATTCCATCGGTGCGGAACCTGAGGTGGATACCCACCTGAGTTGGTATAGGAAGCGCCCCCACGCCCTCGTGAGCGTGCTGCCCTTCCGCCGCGATCCCGCCACCGGCCGCCTGGAGAAACTCCTTTCCTTCCGGCTCGATCTCGTGGAGGAGGTGGGCACGGCGAAGGATGGATCACCGAAGTCGTATCCGGAGACCTCGAAAATGGCCACGGGCGACTGGTACCGCTTCACCGTGCATGCCGATGGCGTGTACCGCCTTTCCTTCGAATTCCTCAGCAGCCTGGGGGTGAATACCAGCGCCCTTGCCAGTGACCAGATCAATGTCTATGGCAACCACTTCGGCATGTTGCCCTTTCAGAACAATGTGCACCGCCCCACGGACGTGTTGCTGAATGCGATCCATGTGGAGGATGGGGGCGACGGCATCTTCGGCCCGGGTGACCATATACTCTTTTATGCCACCGGTCCCCATCGCTGGGACCTGAACAATGGCAGATTCGAACATACCAAGAACATCTATTGTGATTCCGCGAGCTACTTCTTGGGGATAGGGGCCGATCTACCCAAGCGCATCACCGCAGCGGCGCTGGCGAACGAGGTGCCGACCCGGACGGTGACCGGCTTCAATGACCGGCAATTCATCGAGCGCGACCTGGCGAACCTCCTGAAATCGGGCCGGGTGGCTTATGGCGAACACTTCGATGCGGTCACCACCTACAACTTCAGCTTTGAGACCCCTTTTCTGGAACCGGGGGCGCCGGCCACTCTGGTGGTGGATGGTGTGGCACGTACCACAGGAGGCCAGCAGAATATCAGCACTTTCACCGTGACCTCCGGCGGCGCGCTTAACCAGACCTTCAATGTCCAGGGGGTGCCGGACGGATATATTTCCCCGTTCGCCCGGCCATTCAACCAGGTGCTGCAATTCTCCCCGACAGGAGCGATGGTGCCGGTGTCACTTACGTTCAACAAGTTCAATCCGATCACCTCGGTGGCCTGGCTCAACTTTTTGTCGCTGAACTGCCGCCGTGAGTTGCGCATGTTCGGGGACCAGGTGTCCTTCCGGGATCTGGCCTCCGTGGGCGCTGGTGAGATCTCCGAATTCGTTGTGCAGCAGGCGCAGAATGTGCACCGCATCTGGGAGGTCGGTGATCCCACGAATGTGCGGATGGTCCCCTTCGTTCTGGATGGCCAGACCGGCACATTCCGCCTGCACACCGATACACTCCGGCAGTTCATCGCTTTCCGCGATGGGGGCTACCTGACCCCGGTCGCGCGTGGTGCGGTCCAGAATCAGGATCTGCATGCCACACCCCTGCCTACGGATCTGGTGATCGTGTGCCCGCCAGTATTCATGTCCCAGGCCCAACGCCTCGCGCAACGGCGGATTCAGGATGGGTTAACGGTGAACCTTGTGACGCCCCAGCAGGTGTTCAATGAGTTCAGTTCGGGTGCACGCGATGCCACCGCCATCAAGCGATACATGCGCATGCTCTATGACAAGGCAGGGACCGACCAGGAGTTATTGCCGCGATACCTGCTGTTGTTCGGCGATGGCTCCTACAACAACATCTCACTGGCGGAGAGCAACCAGAACTACATACCCTCCTATCAGACGAAGAACTCGGTGGAGCCCACGCAGTCGTACACTTCCGATGACTACTTCGGCTTGCTGGATGGGAACGAAGGGGAATTCCAAGGCGACCTGGTGGATATCGGGATCGGGCGCCTGCCTGTGCATACCCTTCAACAGGCCCGTGAGGTGGTGGACAAGATCCTGGACCACGACCGGCTGCTGCTGCTCGGTGCGACCGGCGATGTCTGTTCCACGACCGGAGATGGTGGAATAGCCGACTGGCGTACACATGTACTCTTCGTGAGCGATGACCAGAACGGTGACGGCTTCGAGGGTTGGATCCATATGTCGCAGAGCGATATCCTGGCCCGGCGCGTGGAAGAGGAGCACCCTTGTTTCAATGTGGACAAGGTCTTCCTTGACGCCTATCAGCAGATCAGTACGCCGGGCGGCCAGCGCTACCCCCAGGCAAACATCGATATCCGCGAAAAGGTGCAGAAGGGCGTGTTATTGGTGAACTACATCGGCCATGGTGGCGAGGTGGGCTGGGCACATGAACGCATCCTGGACATCGCCACCATACTGGGATGGACCAACCGCGACCGACTTCCCCTGTTCATGACCGCCACATGCGAATTCTCCCGCTGGGATGATCCCGGGCGCACCTCCGCCGGTGAGTATGTGCTGCTTAACCCAGGGGGTGGCGGGATCGCCCTGATGAGCACCACCAGACTGGCATTCGCCGGGGATAACTTCCAACTTGGGATGCGGTTCTATGACCATGCGCTGCAGACCAACGCGCCGGATGGCGGCCCCCAGATGCTGGGCGACATCTATCGGGAGACCAAGCGGTCCATCTCAACAGCATTTCCGAACAGCGTCAACCACCGGAATTTCTCCCTACTGGGCGACCCCAGCCAGCGTCTGGCCATGCCCCGTCTGGAGGCCAGGATCACCACGATCACGGACACCCTGGGGAATCCACTGGATACGCTGAAGGCATTGAGCACCGTGCGTATCAACGGGTACATCGATGATGGCAACGGGCAGCCGCTCGCCGGTTTCAATGGCCTGGTGCTGCCCACCGTCTTCGACAAGGAACTGCCGCAGGCCACTCTTGCCAATGATGGGGGTGCGCCTTTTGAATTCAAGATCCGCAAGAACATCATTTACAGAGGCAAGGCTTCGGTGACCAACGGCGAATTCAGCTTCACCTTCGTGGTGCCCAAGGATATCAACTACGCCTTCGGTCCGGGGCGTGTGAGTTGTTATGCGGAAAGCTGGGATGTGAACGCGTGCGGCTACACCAATGACCCGCTCGTGGGGGGTACCGCCACGGATGTGGCCGGGGATGACCAGGGGCCGAAGATCGAATTGTACATGAATGACGAGCGCTTCGTACGCGGCGGCATGACCGATGAAAGCCCGCTGCTTTACGGCAAACTCTTCGATGAGAACGGGATCAACACCGTGGGCAGCAGCATCGGGCACGACCTGCTGGCCACCATGAATGACAACAGCGAGCAGGCCATCGTGCTAAATGACCTGTACCAGGCGGATCTCGATACCTACAAGAGTGGCACGGTGCGCTACCGTTTCAGCGATCTGGAGGAAGGCCCCCACACACTCCGCCTGAAGGCATGGGACGTGTATAACAACAGCAGTGAGGTCACCACTGAATTCGTGGTCGCTTCCTCGGCGGAGTTGGCGCTGGACCATGTGCTTAACTATCCGAACCCCTTTACCACCTACACTGAATTCTTTTTTGAGCACAACCGGCCCTGCACCACACTGGAGGTCCAGGTGCAGGTATTCACTGTTGCTGGGAGGCTGGTGAAGACCATCAGCCGTCAGTTGGCGTGCGAAGGCTACCGCATCGAGGGCCTGCCCTGGGATGGCCGGGACGACTTCGGGGACAAATTGGGCCGTGGGGTATATGTGTACCGGGTGGGCGTGGCCACGCCCGAGGGTGAGCGGGCCGAGAAATTCGAGAAGCTGGTGATCCTGCGTTGATCCACACAATAAACCCCCGGTAAGCCCCGTATATTTGCCGTCCTTTTCGCCCGAACCCTATCGCTGATGCGTCCATCACGAATTCCTGCCCCGGCGTCCGCCCTGCTATTGCTGTGGTGCGCTCCCACCGGGGTTTTCGCCCAGCCCTGTGATCCGCAGTTCCAGTCCGCCGGGCAGCAGTGCGGCGATCAGCTCAACACCATCACCACGGCGGTCCCCTTCCTGATCATCTCTCCGGACTCCAGGGCTGGCGGCATGGGTGATGCCGGCGTGGCCGTTTCCGCCGATGCCAATGCCATCCATTGGAACCCATCGAAGCTCGCTTTCGCGGAGAACGACGGGGAGTTCTACATGAGCTACAGCCCCTGGCTGCGCAACCTGGTGCCGGACATGAGTCTGGCCTATCTGGCCGGCTACAAGCGCCTCTCCAACAAACGCAGCGCGATCGGCGGGTCGTTACGTTACTTCAATTTGGGAAGCATCCTGTTCACGGATATCAACGGGGCCACCATCCGGGACTTCAAGCCTGCGGAGTTCGCCGTGGATCTGGCTTTCGCACAGCAGTTCAGCGAGCGTTTCTCCGGTGGTGTGGCCATCCGCTATGTGAACAGCAATCTCACCGGCGGGATCAGCGTGCAGGGTGCCAACTCCAAGGCGGGCCAGAGCGTCGCCGCCGACGTATCCGCCTACTACCGCAACAATGAGTTGCAGGTGGGGGACAAGGACGCCGAGCTGGCCTTTGGGATCAACATCTCGAACATCGGGGCCAAGATGTCCTATACGGAGACCGCCGCACAGGATTTCATCCCCATCAACCTGCGGATAGGTCCCAGCTTCAGCATGGACCTGGATGAGTACAACAGCCTCACCTTCGCATTCGATGTGAACAAGCTGCTGGTGCCCACACCGCCGGTCTACCTGCTGGATCAGGACGGAGCCGTGGTGATCGACCCGGTGACCAGCCGCCCGGCCGTGGCAAGTGGTGTGGACCCCCAGGTGGGCGTGGCAGCAGGCATGTTCGGTTCCTTCAGTGATGCGCCCGGTGTGGTGTACTACGATGATGATGGCAATGTGCTGGTGGAGTCCGGCAGCCGGTTCCGCGAGGAGATGCGGGAGTTCAACATCGGTGGAGGCCTCGAATACTGGTATGCCGATCAGTTCGCCTTCCGTACAGGCTACTTCTGGGAGCATTACACCAAGGGCAATCGGAAGTACTTCACCATTGGTGCCGGGGTGCGGTACAATATCTTTTCCCTCGATCTGAGCTACCTGATCGCCAACATGCAGCGCAGCCCCCTGGCGAACACACTGCGCTTCACCCTCGGGTTCCGTTTCGACGGCAAGGGTCCCAAGAAGCCTACCGACGGATGACCGGCATCAGGGTCGGTTTCGGCTACGACGTGCACCGTCTGGCCGAAATGCGTGAACTCTGGATCGGCGGCGTAAGGATCCCCCACGACAAAGGCCTGCAGGGCCATTCCGACGCCGACGTGCTGCTGCACGCGTTGTGTGATGCGCTTCTGGGCGCGACCGGCATGGGCGACATCGGCGAGCACTTTCCCGATACCGACCCCGCCTATAAGGGTGCCGATAGCAAGCTATTGCTGAAGACGGTGGTGCGTATGCTCCACGAGGCTGGCTGGCACGTGGGCAATGTGGACTGCACCCTGGTGATGGAGCGGCCCAAGATCATGCCCCATGTGCGGGCGATGCGGGCGGTGATCGCGCCGATCCTGGGCGTAGCGGAGGACTCCGTGGGGATCAAGGCCACCACCAACGAAAAGTTAGGCTACATCGGCCGTGAGGAAGGGGTGTGTGCCCACGCCGTGGCCCTTGTCCACCGCAAGTGATCAATCATCGCCATCGTCCGGCGCTATCTCCGTGAAGGTGCCGTGGTCCTGCTCATCCTCGTAATAGAAAACGCGCATCCGGGCGGTATCGCGCAGCAGGTCGATCCGGCCGATCTCCACGCGTGACACGGTCACACCCAATCGTTCCTGGAGGTCCTGGTAAAGCAGTGCCCGATTAGCGGGTTTGATCAAGTCTATCCGTTCGTAGATCAATTGTTTCATCGCCTCATGGCGCGTGAGCCACAAGTGTTCCAGTGAGAAGGTCACCAGCAGGATCATGCCATCGGTGAAGAGCAGTTCGCTCAAGCTCACCTTCTTGCTCGCCAATGAATTGATCACGGCGATGGTGATCACGGCGAAGAGGTAGGTCATATCCTTTATGCTGATCTGCTCCGTCCGGTAGCGCAGCACACCGAATATGGCGAAGAGGCCAAAGGCGAAGCCGATGCTGAGCTTCACACTATTGAGCAGTACGCATAGGAAGAAGATCAGCACATTGAACAGGAAGTAGGTGAAGAGGTAGTCCTTCTTCCGGTGGATGGGATAATAGATCAGCCGGATGAGGATGAACAACACCAACACGTTGATGCCGAACTTGAAGAGCAACTCCCACATGTCAGCGTGGAAGAGTGGCATGCCGAATACTTTCATCTTGGATCCTCGGATTGATGCTCAGGCCGCCTGGCGGATGCGGTCGAGCATCAGCAGTACGGGTTTGAAGGCGTTGTGTTTCACCGGGCGCCGCAGCAGCAGCATGCCAACGCAATATTTGCTCATGCCGGCAGGGCGGTTCCCCAGCGAACGCATGATCCGCGCGAAGGGAGAGTCGCGATCGACATTCTCCTGTTTCAATTCGGCCACCACGATGTTGCCCAGCGGCCGCTCCCCGCGTGGGTCGGAGTAGGTGAGGCCGATGTCCATGGTGAGGCGTTCGGGCCGGTGCTTGTGTACGAAGGTGTAGCGCGTGAAGTGGTTCCACAAAGCGGGGGCGAGGGGTTCCTCGCCTCCATTGGCCCTGGCCACGAACCGGATCTGTTCCGGCGTGAGTACCTCGGGGATCATCTCCACCCGCATGCGCACCTTGTCCGTGCGTCCCCGGCCGGTCTTGCGCTTCACCTCCAGGAACACCAATCCGCTGCCCACATATTCACGGAAACGCACCTTGCTCCGGAAGGTCCGGCGGTTGTGGTGGTCCTTGTAATGGCGCAGGTCGGGGGTGTCCAGGTACAGGCTTCGGTAGTCGGTCCCGCGTGCGCCGTCCACCTCCAGCAGGCGGTATTCATCGAGCATTTGTTCAAGTATGCCCGGAAGTTCATCCCCGCTGAAAACATACTTGGTGTCGGTGCGGTCCTGAAGTTTCACCCCATCCATCTCGGCGAGCGTGATGGGTGCGAAACGGCCGATGATCGGTGTGAGCGCGTCCAATGGGGTCTCCCGGGAAAGGGGACCAAATCTAAAGAACCGTGCGGGACCTACTTTTAGGCCCTTCCTTGGAGCACATGAGCATTCCCGAGCGGATCATCCTTCACATTCTTGTGCACCCTGCGGCCGAAGCCCTGCCGGAAGCGGACCGCGCGTTGCTGGATGCCGCGCATCAGGTGGCGATGGGAGCCTACGCGCCGTACTCACGCTTCCGTGTGGGGGCGGCATTGCGGATGGGTGATGGCATAGTCGTGTCCGGGAGCAACCAGGAGAATGCCTCCTTCCCGGCGGGCATCTGTGCCGAGCGTAGCGCGCTGCACGCTGCCATGTCGCAATGGCCACAGGGGAGGGTCGCCGAAATGGCGATCGTGGTGCCCGATGTGACGGGCGACCGCCCCGTGACCCCCTGTGGCATCTGCCGCCAGGCACTGGCCGAACAGGAACATCGACAGGGCGGACCAGTGCGCCTGCTGCTCGCTTCCGGTGCCGGTCCGGTGCATGAAGTGGCACGTGCCGGGGACCTGCTCCCGCTCTCCTTCGACGCCTCTTTTCTCGCGCCCTGACACGCATGGTACGCCGGGCACGGCGGAGGTCTGCGGCTATATTTGCCCCTCGCCCCGGGACATTCGATGCCCTGGCCGCATCGCCCACGATGAGCACCAAGACCGCCGCCAAGACCAATGCCGGAAACTCCGGTCCGGAAGGGACCACTGGCAGGGACGACAAGACCACCTTCGGCAAGGAGACCTACCTGCGCTGGTTCAAGGAGATGATCCTCATGCGCCGCTTCGAGGAGAAGTGTGGCCAGCTCTACACCATGCAAAAATTCGGTGGGTTCTGTCACCTCTACATCGGGCAGGAAGCCATCCTCGCGGGCATGATCACCGCCATCCGCACCACGGACCGCATCATCACCGGATATCGCGACCACTGCCATCCGCTCGTGCTTGGCACTCCCGCCAAACATGTGATGGCCGAACTCTACGGCAAGATCACCGGGACCAGCAAGGGCAAAGGCGGCAGCATGCATTACTTCGACAAGCAGCGCAACCTCTTCGGTGGGCATGGCATCGTGGGCGGGCAGATCGGCCTGGGTGCCGGCATCGCATTCGCCGACAAATACCGTGGGGAGGATCATGTGACCCTGTGCATGATGGGTGATGGCGCCGTGCGCCAGGGTATCCTGCATGAGACCTTCAACATGGCCATGGTATGGAAGCTCCCGGTGGTGTTCATCATCGAGAACAACAACTATGCGATGGGTACCAGCGTGATGCGCACAAGCAACGTGCATGACCTGAGCACCCTGGGTGAGAGCTACGACATGCCCGGACTGGGCGTGAACGGTATGCGCTGCGAGGACGTCCACGATGCGATCGCCATGGCCTGCGAACATGCCCGCAGCGGGAAGGGACCCTATCTGCTCGATATCAAGACCTACCGTTACAAGGGGCACAGCATGAGTGATCCCCAGAAGTACCGCACCAAGGAAGAGGTGGAGGGCTACAAGAAGCAGGACCCCATCGAAATGGTGCGCGCCACCCTGTTGGAGAAAAAATGGGCGACGGAGAAACTCCTGGAAGGCATGGATGATGCCGCCAAGAAGGAAGTCTCCGAAGCGGTGACCTTCGCAGAGGACAGCCCTGCCCCGCCGCTGGACGAACTCTACAACGACGTCTACCACCAGACCGACTACCCCTACCTGAAGGACTGATCCCCATGGCCGAGATCGTACGCATGCCCAAGTTGAGCGACACCATGACCGAAGGGGTGGTGAGCGCCTGGCACAAAAAAGTGGGCGACACTGTGAAGAGCGGTGAAGTGCTGGCGGACATCGAGACGGACAAGGCCACCATGGAGTTCGAGAGCTTCACAGACGGCGTGCTGCTACACATCGGTGTGGCGGCGGGCAAAGCCGCGCCGGTGGACAGTGTGCTGGCCGTACTGGGCAAAAAGGGGGAGGATATCACGAAGTTGCTTGCGGAAGCCGAAGGGGAGGGAGGGAAGGACGCCGGGAAGGAAGAAGTGGCAAGTGGCAAGTCGGCAAGCGGCAAGTCTGAGGTGAAGGAGGAAATGGAAGTGAGTGAAGAGAAGGAGGAGAAGGAGGTGAAAAAAGAAAAGGGGGAGAAGGAGGAAGCATCCGCTCCGGTGGGAGCATCGGCCAGGGCACCTTCCGCCCGACCGCTGTTCGGTGCGGCGCCTGCTGCGGTGGCGGCACCCGCGAGTAGCAATGGACGCGTCACCGCCAGTCCGCTGGCACGCAAGCTGGCAGAGGAGAAGGGCATCGATCTGGGGCGCGTGCACGGCTCGGGTCCCGAGGGCCGCATCACCAAGCGCGACATTGAACAGTTCGCCGGGGGCACCGGAAGCTACAATGTGCCGCAGGTGGAACAATTTGAGGAAGTGGCCGTGAGCCAGATGCGCAAGACCATCGCCAAGCGCCTGGCGGAAAGTAAGTTCACAGCGCCGCACTTCTACCTCACGCTGGAGATCGCCATGGAGCGCGCCATGCAGGTGCGCGAGGCCATCAACAAGCAGATCGCACCGGAAAAGATCTCCTACAACGATCTTGTCATCAAGGCCGCAGCCCTGGCACTGAAGCAGCACCCGAAGGTGAACAGCAGCTGGCTCGGCGATCGCATCCGCTTCAACCAACATGTGCATATCGGTGTGGCCGTGGCGGTGGAGGAAGGCCTGTTGGTGCCCGTGGTGCGCTTCGCCGATGGCAAGCCACTACGGACGATCGGCATCGAGGTGCGCGACTTCGCCAAGAAGGCCAAGGCCAAGAAGCTGCAGCCACAGGACTGGGAAGGCAACACCTTCACCATCTCCAACCTGGGCATGTTCGGCATCGAAGAATTCACCGCCATCATCAACCCGCCTGATGCCTGCATCCTGGCCGTGGGTGGCATCCAGGAGAAGCCCGTGGTGCGCAATGGCCAGATCGTGCCCGGCCACACCATGAAGGTGACCCTGAGTTGTGACCACCGCGTGGTGGACGGCGTAACCGGTGCCGAGTTCCTCAACACCTTCAAGGCACTGATGGAAGAGCCTGCGCTGATGCTGGGGGTGGGTGCGATCTGAGGACCCAAGCGATGGCGCGTGACGAGCGGAAGCGACTGTACCGAAGGGTATTATGCTGATAGGTATGATACCAAAGGGTATAGAATAGACCGGATCGTCGCTCCGCTTCACTGTCAACGATGGAAACGACTGGTGTGGCCCATTCACACCGCTGTCATCCCTTGCAGGGTCCGCATCAGCTTGGTGCGCTCGCGCCGCAGCCGCACCATGGCGGCCCTGCGCACTGCTGCTGGGGGATGTTCGATCCGGTCCAGGTCATCCACCACCACCTGGATGTCGTGCCAGTCGCCGAGGCTTTCCTGTAGTTCGTCCAGTCGCGCATGCAGCTCCTTCAGGCGTTCGTCCAGCGTACCAGTATCCCTCAGAAGGCGCAGGGTGTGCCAGGAATTCTTCAGATGCTTGCGGACCTCGTGCAACTCCTCGCCTGGGGCGCCGTGCCGCAGGAGCGCACGTGCGCGCCGCATTTCAAGCCCAACATAATGGCGCGCGGCCTTGCGCTCCTGTGTATGGGTGAGCGCGTTGCCCACCATGCCCAGGTGGCGCCGCAGCCGCTGCATGTCGCGCGGGCGCAGATCGTCCATGGCTTTCCGCAGGGCCTTGCCCGCCTTGCGGCTGCGCTTGCGAAGCTCTGTTACGTAAGGCTCCACCGCCGAGGGATCACGCAGTGTTAGGGCATGCACCACCTTGGCGGAGACCACCGTCTCGCGCTGTTCACCGGCCATTTTGAAGAGCATCAGCAGCCGGCGCATCGGTCCCTTGGGTGGTGCATTGGCGGGTACCATCGCCCCGGCGAGCCGTAGCAGACTGCGCAGCTTCTTCATGCGAATGCGCAGGCCATGCACGCGCTTTTCGGTGGGCCGCTCACGCACTTCCCGCAGGGCCTCACCGAAGCGGTCCAGCAATTCGCGTCCATGTCCGGCGAGCAGGAAGGCCATGCGGACAAGGTAGCCGCCCCATGTGAAGCTGGTGTTAACCTGCGTCATGCCCTGGCATGGCTTGGCCGTTGGCCCGGCGTAATTTCCGCCCGGCATGGTGCAGTTGCTGGAGACCCCCATCGAGTTCCTCAAGGGCGTGGGCCCGCAGCGGGCGGAACTGCTGCACAAGGAGCTTGGCATAGCCACTTTCGGTGAACTGCTCTACCATTTCCCCTTCCGCTACGTGGACCGAAGCCGCTTCCATCGGATCGCCGAGGTACGCGATGATGGCACCGCGGTGCAGCTGCGTGGCGTACTGGGCGTGCTGCGCACCGTGGGCGAGAAACAGGGGCGCCGCCTCACCGCGACCTTCTCCGATGCCAGTGGCAGTGTGGATCTGGTGTGGTTCAAGGGCATCCGATGGATACAAGGCGCGCTCAAGCCGGGGCAGGAGTACATCCTCTTCGGCAAACCATCGGTCTTCAAGGGCCGGATGAATTTCGCGCACCCGGAGCTGGAGCCTGCCTCCGCGTGGGACCAGGGTCTGGAGGCCGCCATGCAGCCGGTGTACAACACCACGGAAAAGCTGAGCGCGCGTGGCCTCACGGCACGTGCGATCTGGAAACTTCAAAAGGTGCTGCTGGAGCAGGTCCTTGGCCGCTTGCCTGAGACCCTGGGCCCGGAACTGGTGGAGCAGTTGGGTGGGATCTCCCGCGAGGAAGCTTTGCGTCAAGTGCATGCCCCACAGGATGCCGCACTGCTGGAGAAGGCCCGCCACAGGCTGAAGTTCGAGGAGTTGTTCTTCATCCAGCTGCGCCTGCTCATGCGCAGGCTGATGATGCGCCAGGAGTTGCGTGGCCATGTCTTCGCCCAGGTGGGTGAGCGCCTCAATGCCTTCTATAAGGAGCATCTTCCCTTTGAACTCACCGGGGCGCAGAAGCGCGTGGTGAAGGAGATCCGCCGCGACATGGGCAGCGGCCACCAGATGAACCGCCTGGTGCAGGGCGATGTGGGCAGTGGCAAGACGCTCGTGGGCCTGCTGTCCATGCTGATCGCGCTGGACAATGGATACCAGAGTGCCATGATGGCGCCCACGGAGATCCTCGCGCAGCAACACTTCCGAACCCTCTCGGCCTTTCTACAGGAGATGCCCGTGACCGTGCGGCTCCTCACCGGAAGCACACGGGCGGCCGAACGCAGGAAGATCCTCGCCGCGTTGGAGGCTGGCGAAGTACACATCATGCTCGGTACGCACGCCTTGTTGGAAGACCGTGTTCGATTCAAAAAGCTGGGCCTGGTGGTGATCGACGAGCAGCACCGTTTCGGTGTGGCGCAACGTGCTCGCCTGTGGGGAAAGGGTGAGATCCCGCCGCACGTGCTGGTGATGACCGCCACACCCATTCCACGTACCCTGGCGATGACCATGTACGGCGACCTGGACACGAGCGTCATTGATGAACTGCCTCCTGGACGCAAACCCGTGCGCACCGTGCATCGCTACGACTCTTCGCGCAACGCGGTGTTCGGATTCCTGGAGGAGGAGATCGCCAAGGGTCGGCAGGTGTACGTGGTGTATCCACTCATCGAGGAAAGCGAGAAGACGGACCTGAAGGACGTGACCGACGGCTTCGAAAGTCTTTCCCGCCGCTTCCCACCGCCGAAGTACGCGGTGGGCATCGTTCACGGCCGCATGGACCAGGCGACCAAGGACTATGAGATGGCACGTTTCAAAAAGGGCGAGACCGATGTGCTTGTGGCCACAACCGTGATCGAGGTGGGTGTGGACGTGCCCAATGCCAGCGTGATGGTGATCGAGAATGCCGAACGTTTCGGGCTGTCGCAATTGCATCAGCTGCGTGGCCGAGTGGGGCGGGGCGCTGAGCAGAGCTTCTGCATCCTGATGACCGGGGACAAGCTGGGCAGCGATGCCAGCGAACGCATCGGCACCATGGTGCGCACCAACAATGGCTTTGAGATCGCCGAGACCGACCTGCGGCTGCGTGGCCCGGGGGACATGATGGGCACCCAGCAGAGTGGCCTGCCACAATTGCGCATCGCCGACCTGGTGGAGGATGTGGACCTGATGCGGCTGGCACGCAACGCCGCGCGACGCATCCTGGACAGCGACCCATCCCTGGCCGAACCGCGCCATGCACCCATCGCGGCCGCCTTGCGCGAGCAGATGAAGGAGAGCCTCGTCTGGGGCAGGATCAGCTAAGCACCCTACGATCCTAAGCAGGCTCTAAGTGTTCAGTGCGGCCTTGCGGCGGATCTCATCGGGGTCCAACACATGCGCCAGGCATCCTGCGGCGATGAGGAACTGCCCGATGCCGTAGGTGAGCATCACACTCCACGCCGCATGTTCCATGGGCTTCATGAAACGGCTGGCGGCAAGGAGGCTGTCGGAGGTGATGAACAACACTGCGCCGCCCATCACGAGGAAAAAGCTTCGCGGGAAAGTGCGGCCGTAGCGGAAAGCCGCCGCCATGCCCATGAGTGTGATGGCGATGATGTAGATCAGCACCGGTGGCCCGATGGTGTCGTCCACCATGGGAATAAGGTCAAGCGCGAAGAAGAAGCTGTATGCGATGAGCCCGACGGCGATCAGCAGTGGCACCAGCAGGCCATGTCCCGGCCCTGCGTCAGCGATGTTCTGCGCGAAGGCCATGGTGTAGCATAGCTGCGCCATCATGAAGGCGGCCAGGCCGATCAGGAAGTTGAACTGGTCCAGATGCTGGAACATCAGGGCCACATCGCCCACCAGGGAGAAAAGAAGGCCGATCTGCACCAACAGCGTGAAACGGTCGCCCACACGGCGGCTGTTGAAGAAGAACCAAAGCGAAAGGATGATCATCAACAAGGGCTTGCAGATGTACACCAGCATCTGGATGCCCTGCGTCTCGCCGACGATCGTACCCACCAGCGCCAGCGCATAGGCCGATCCGTTGACGTAGGTGTTCTTGCGAAAGTCCATTGGAGGCGCTGTACCGGGCGCCGCCAAGTTAGTCACCGCAGGGGAGCGCGGTGCGGAGCGTCCGGCAGGTGGGACATGGCCGGTGTGGCACGGGCCATCCACATCAGCCCCAGAAGTGAGCCAACCGTCACCACGGCACTTAGCACGGCGGCCAAGGGGAAAGGCAGCAGGTCCGTGCTCAGCAGCAGGAGCCCCCCCAACACCAGCGCGCGGCCCACTTCCACTGCGACCACCCAACGCCGCCCACCCTCCAGCAGCAGGCCCAGGTCCATCACCCACACCACGATCAAGGCCGCCGTGGTCCATGTGCGCACCGGGCCCAGATCGGCCTGCCGGAACAGGAAGAATGTGGTGACCGCAAGCAGCAGGATGAACTGCGCCACCACATAGGTGGTCACCGCTGCCGGCGCCTCGGTGTCGAACTTCCGGTGGGTGGCCCGGTCCTTCTGCCTGGGTCCCTCGAAACCGCCGAGTTCTTCAGGCTTCCAACCGGGCGGTTTCAGGAACACACGGATCTTGTCCGGCCAGCGTGTGGCCTTTTTGGCCAGGGTGAACAGGTCCTGGTAGTAGTGGAAGTTCGCCCGCAGCGGGTCCCAGGTGTTCAGCGGCGTGGTGATGCCGTAGAGCGGTTCCTCCTCCTCCTTTTGAAATGTACCGAAGAGCTTGTCCCAGATGATCAAGGTGCCCGCGTGGTTCCGATCGATGTACTTCGGGTCGCTGCCGTGGTGTACGCGGTGGTGGCTGGGTGTGTTGAACAACCATTCCAGCGGACCCAGCTTCCCCAGCGCCTTGGTGTGGATCCAGAATTGGTACAGCGTAACGAAGGCACCCACCGTGACGATGGTGAGCGGATGCACGCCCAGGAAGGCCACCGGGATGTAGAACCAGAAGCTGAACAGGCCCTGCCACCAGCTCTGCCGCAGCGCCACGCTCAGGTTGTACTCCTCGCTCTGGTGGTGTACGATATGCGCCGCCCACAGAAAATTGATCTCGTGGCTGAAGCGGTGGAACCAGTAGTAAAGCAGATCGATCAGCAGGAAGGTGACGACCCACGTGAGCACCGAATTTTCCAGCGTGAACAGACGCCAGTTGTCGTACACCGCGAGGTATACCGCGAAGATGCCTGCCTTGGTGAAGGCCCCCACGATCTGCGAGCCGATGCCGCAGCCCATGTTCGCCACGAAGTCGTTGAAGCGATACACCTTGCGCCCGCTCCAAACACTCCACAACAACTCCATGCCCATGAGCAGGAAGAAGAGTGGGATGGCCAGGGCGATGTAGTCCATGGTGGACGCCCAAACATACGGACTGGTTAAGGGATACCTGCCCTTGGCCTTTCCGATAACTTCGCGCCCTGCCTGCGGCAGGCAGGTGTTTTCTGACCGCTCTTCCCATGCGCATCTCCTGGAACTGGCTCAAGCAATACATCGATACCGGCCTCACTCCGCAGGAGGCGGCCGAGATCCTTACCAGCACCGGCCTGGAGGTCGAGAGCGTGGAGCTCTTCGAGTCGATCAAGGGCATGCTGGCCGGTGTGGTGGTGGGCCAGGTGCTGGAGTGCGGCAAACACCCCGATGCGGACCGGCTGAGCGTGACGTTGGTGGACCTGGGCCAGGGGGCGAACGTGCAGATCGTATGTGGTGCGCCCAATGTGGCGGCGGGGCAGAAGGTGCTGGTGGCCACCGTGGGCACCACGCTGCACATGCACGATGGCGGCGACCTGGTGATCAAGAAGAGCAAGATCCGCGGGCAGGAGAGCCATGGCATGATCTGCGCCGAGGACGAGTTGGGCCTCGGCCAAAGCCATGACGGTATCCTGGTGCTGGATCCCGAAGCACCTGTGGGCATGCCTGCCGCCGACCACCTGAAACTCACCAGCGACCATGTGCTGGAGATCGGTCTCACACCCAACCGCACCGATGCCATGGGGCATGTGGGCGTGGCCCGCGACCTGATCGCCGCGCTCAACCACCGCCGTGGGCTGATGCTGGAACTGAAGCTGCCGGATGTGTCGGCCTATGCGCAGGATGTTGAAGGTGATGCTGTGCAGGTTGAAGTGTTAGCACCGATCGCCGCAGCGCGCTATGCCGGGGTCACGCTCACGGATGTGAAAGTGGGACCCTCGCCGAAGTGGTTGCAGGACCAGCTGCTGGCCATCGGGCTGAAGCCGATCAACAACGTGGTGGACGTTACGAACTACGTGCAACACGAGATCGCCCAGCCGCTGCATGCCTTCGATGCCGATCAACTTTCCGGACGCCGCATCGTGGTGCGACAGGCGAAGCAGGATGAGCGTTTCACCACGCTGGACGAGAAGGAACGCAAGCTCGATGCGGACGACCTGGTGATCGCCGATGCGCAGAAACCCGCGTGCATCGCAGGGGTGTTCGGCGGTCTGAGAAGCGCTGTCACCGAGAGCACCACCACCATCTTTTTGGAGTGCGCGTACTTCGATCCGGCGCATATTCGCCGTACCGCGCGCCGCCATGGTTTGCACACCGATGCCTCCTTCCGTTTCGAGCGCGGCGTAGACCCGGAACTCACCGTGTACGCATTGAAGCGTGCGGCCCTGCTGCTGAAGGAATTGGCCAGTGTGCGCATCGCATCGGGCATCACCGACATCGACAACAAGCCGCACACCACGCGCGAAGTGCGTTTGCGTTTTGCCGAAGTGGAGAAGCTCAGCGGCGTGCGCATCGCAGCGGACGACATCGTGCGCATCCTGGAGTGGCTCGACTTCCGCATCAGGGAACGCAATGCGCAAATCCTGCATGTGGTGGTGCCCGCATATCGCACGGACGTTTACCGTCCTGCCGACGTGATCGAGGAGATCTTGCGCATCCACGGTTATGATCAGGTGCCGATCCCGGAACAGTTGAAGATGCCCGCTGTCCCGCACGCGGCGCTCACACTGGAAAGCCTGCACCAACAGTCTGCCTGGCACCTCGCCGCACGCGGCCTGCGCGAGGTGATGACGCCTTCGCTGGTGAACGGTGAGCGATGCGTGAAGAGCGGTGTTGCCACAACGGAGGAACTCATCACGCTCGCCAATCCGCTCAGTTCCGAACTGGACGTGCTGCGCCCCACCATGCTCTTCGGCATGTTGCAGGCCATGGCGCACAACATCAATCGCCAGCAGAAGGACCTTGCGTTCTTCGAGCGTGGCCGCATTTACCGCAGCAAGGTCGACAAGACCATCGAGATCGAAACACTCGGCATCCTCCTCACGGGTCGCCGCTTCGCAGAGAGCTGGCGCAGCCCGGCCCGCAAGTCCGATCTCTTTGATGCGAAGGAAGAAGTGGAAGTGCTCTTGCAACGGCTTGGCCTGAACGAATTAGCCACATGGGAGCCGGTCGACCATAAGCTGCTTGCCAGCGCACACGCGCTGCACATCAAGGGCCGTCGTTGCGGACTGCTTGGTGAAGTGCTTAATACCGTGCTGAAAAGTGCCGACGTTCCGCAGCCGGTGTTCTTCGCCGAACTCGATGAGGGCGCGTTGCTCGAAGCCTGCCGGGCGCAAGAGATCGGTTACGCCGAGGTGCCACGCTTCCCCAGCGTGCGCCGCGATCTGAGTCTGCTGCTTGACGATGGCGTCCGCTTCAACGCCTTGCGCAGCACGGCTTTCAAAGTGGAACGGAAGCTGCTCAAGGAGGTGGGGCTCTTCGATGTGTACCAGGGTGACAAGCTGCCAACGGGCAAGAAGAGCTACGCGCTCAACTTCATCCTGCAGGATGAAACGAAGACCTTGACGGACGAGCAGGTGGACAAGGCCATGGACAGGATCCGGCAGGCGCTGGAGAAGGAGGTGGGAGCGGAATTGCGGGTCTGATCATTCCTTCACGATCCACCGTTGCACCGTTCGCAGGGCGTCCTCTCTGCCCTTCACGGCGATCACTTCCACGCTGTCTTCCGGGTCGTAGTTCAACAGCCAGGTGACCAGGATGTCGCGCACCGCAACGGGAAGTTCTTCCAGCTCGGCGGCATCCATGGTGCGCAGGGTGGGATCCACAGGCAGGGCCACCAGTTTGTCGTCCCGCTCACCATCATCCAACAGTTCGATGATGCCGATGGGCTCCACCTCCAGCACGGTACCCGTGGGCAGTGCAGCGCAGAGTACGAACACGTCGATCGCATCACCGTCACCGCCTTCCTCAAGGCCCATGAGGGTCCCCGGGATGAATCCGTAGTTCGCCGGATAGGGGAGAAAGCGGATCACGCGGGGCATGCCATTGCGATACCTGATCGGGAAAGATCTGGTCACCGGGTCGTACTCCCGTTTCTCCGATGTGCCCGCAGGGATCTCGATCACCGCCGTCAAGCGGCCAGGACCTGCGTTGGTGGGAAGCGTATTCAGATCCATGACGTTCACGCTTTGTTCCACGGCTCCACGATCCATGCAACTCGACAAGATCAGGCAGGCGAGCAGCGCTGTGCGGAACATGCCCAAAGGTCGGAAAGCCCGATCAATGCATGCGATAGGTCAGGCTTATCAAACCGCCCAATGCGCTGGATCGCCGGGACAGATCACCGCCCTCCAACCCGTTGCCGAACTGTCCGCGCAACATCGGCTCAACGCCCACTGACCAGCCTGCATTGAAGCGGTAACGGATGTAGCCCCTTGCCGTCCAGCCGAACATGACCTCGCGGAAGGCCTGGTCGGTGAAGGAGGTATAGCCATCATTACTCATGTTGGGCAGTGCGCCGCGACGGCCGCTGAGCAGTCCCACGGTGGGCCCGCCGCGCATGCCAAATTGCCAACGACCCTGCACCAGATGCGCATCCAGCAACAGCGGCACTTCGAAGTAGCCCACACGGTTCACGATGGTCCGTGCCTCGCGCGTCACGACCTGTGCGCTGGTGGTATCCGCGCCCTGCGTGGGGACATTCACTGTGATGTTGATGGACTGTCCGGTGTAGTAGGGTTGCCCGCCGATATCGATCGTGTCGGTGATGAAGAAGAGCGTGGTGTCCATCGGCAAGAGATACCAGTACGGATCGATCCAAGTGGACAATTCCGACAGTTCGCCGGGCGAGAGGCGCTCCTCGTAGGTACCATAATGCAAGCCGGTTCCCACACCGAAGTGCTGGCCCATGCGCATCACCTCCAGGCCGAAAGCCGCACTGCGCATGGCTTCCGAAGCGGAACGCCAATCGTCGCTGTGGCTTCCGGAGTAGCGCGTGGTGGTGGTCTGGATCCCGCCGAACACACCGATCTCCCACGGAGCATGGTGCGGGACGAGTCCGGCAAGGTCGGCCGGGTCCAGGACTTCCGTTGTCGCACTGTCCTGTGCGTTCGCAGTGACAGGCAACAGGTCCTGTACGGCTTCACTTTCGGTGGTGTGCGTTAGTGTCACGTCATCCGGTGCATCCGGACTTGCTGCGGTGGCTGGCACCTCCTGCTTTTCAACTTCGCGCTTTTCCACAACACAGATCGCCACAGGATCAGGTTCTTGATCGCGCGTTGGGCCGGACGCTGTTGGTGCATCATGCGAAGCCGTGTTCATCTCTTCAGCGCTCTTGGTTGAACCATTGCCCACTTCTGTGACTTCCACGATCGCCGCTGTTCCTTCCTTCTTGCCAAGGTCCTCAGACGATATCGCGGCACCCGGCGTGATCTCGCCGATCGGGTCGGGCTCTTGCCCTGGAGCAGTAGTTCCCATGTCCCCAACCAGTTCTGCGATCGACGCATCTACGATGTGAGGTGCGATGAGTTCAGGTTGCATCGTCGCAGGACCTTGCCCATTGTCTGGGTCGGTCAACGACGCATTCGCTTCGGTGCGTTTTGGCGCGCGGTGCGATGTGCTGATGTGATCTGCCTTGTGCACAATGGCGTTTTTACTTTCCGCTGATCGTTCTTTCTGATCGATCCCATCGGTTTGGTCATCTATGGCCTTGCCGGCTTTGGCTGTCGATGCTGATCCATCCATGTTCACCTGTTCCCGTGCAGGCGTTAGCTGTTTCGCTTCATCGGAGCGGGCAGCATTTGTTTCGATCGTTGTCCCGGTAACTGTTGTGGCGGATGAGCCATCCTTCTCCGTATGCCTCGCATGGTCCCCGGCGTTCCACCACCACAACCCGGCCACCACGGCGATCAGCGCTGCGGTGCCACCGCTCCACAGCCCCCATGCGGATCGTCCCGACTTGCCCTTGTCCAGCGCCTGTCGCATAGATGCCCAGTGGGCTTCTTCGAAGGGGAAGGCGCGCTCATCGAGCTTCTTCCGTGCGGATGCGTCGAATCGTTCCTCGGGTGTCATGGCTATGCGGTCTTGGCTGCGGTGGCGTGCGCCTGTCGCAGGATGGCTTGTTGTAGCTGTTGGCGGGCGTGGGACACATGCCACTTGGAGGTACCCGTGCTGATGCCGAGCAGTGTTGCGATCTCCGCGTGGGTGAATCCATCGATGGCGAAGAGGTTGAAGACCCTGCGTGACATGTCCGGCACACGACGCAGCAGTTCGGCAAAGGCCTCGGCCTCCATCTCCTGTAGGTAACCGTTCGCTTCGGTAAGGATCATCGCGTCAGGCGGGTCCTCCAAAGTCTCATGCGCCTTGCGTTCCCGCTCGTTCCGGTAGGCATCGATCACGGTGTTGATCATGATCCGGCGCATCCATGCTTCGAAGGGTACCTCCAGCCGACGCTTCGCCAGATGGGTAAGGATCTTCAGGAAACCCTGGTTCATGCGGTCCAGGGCGTCCTCCTTATTGCGTTCGTAGCGCGAACAGATCGCCATCATATGGCCATACAGCGCCTGGTACAGTTCATACTGTGCCTTGGGCTCCTCGCGGAGACAGCGGTCTATGAGGCTTTGTGGCACCATCTGCGATGCGCCGAAGGGCCTTCACCGATCGGCGAAGGCCCTTCGTAAGGTACATCGTCGCGTCAGTCCTTCACGAAGCGCAGGGCCGCGCTGTTGTTCCCATGGTTCAAACGCAGCACGTACAGTCCCCTGGCAAGTCCGCTCACATCCATGGGAAGGAGGTTGTTGCCTGCCGCAACTGCTGTGCTCATCTCACTGAGCACCTTTCCGTTCATGTCAATGATCGTGAGGATCAGCGTTCCGCTGCGGCTGCTGCGCAATGACAGGTTCAGCGTGCCTTCCACGGGGTTGGGCCAGAGGTTGATGGTTTCCAGCGAGGGCTGTTCCGCGATGCCGGTGGGCAATTCCTGGATCACGTGGATGGTGAGTACCGAGCGGTTGTCGCCGCCGGGGGCCATGCCCAGGTTGCCATCCTCATCCACGTTGATCGTTTCGCAGTAAGTGTCAGTGCAGCCCGCATCGTCGGTGATGGTCAGGCATAGCTCATACGGTCCGCTGGCACCGTATACATGTGTTGGGAATGGATCGGAACTGGTCGTGCCATCGCCGAAGTCCCAGAAGAACTGATAGTTCCCGGTGCCACCGCTGCTGAGGTTCCAGACCCAAAGCTCAAAGGGGATCGGCTCGATGCCACCACCGCCGGGGTTGTTGAGGGTGTCGGTCCAGGTGTAGGCTTGGATCACCCAGAAGCCGGCAGTGCACGGCTCGGTGCTGTTGGGGATGCAATCACAGTTGCTATTCCAGATGCCATCACCAACGTTTGGCACACTGCATGGTGTGCCGGGCAGGTTGGGGCCATTGGGGATGCCCATGCAGTCAAAGGACTCGGGGATCCCACCGACGTTGCCGTCCACGTCCACGAACACGGAGTCGCACACGATGCTGGTACAACCACCTTGGTCAGCGATCGTGAGACAGACCGGATAATATCCCGTGGCGGGGAACAGGAAAGAGGTGGGGTTGACCGATGCGACCGAGCCATCGAAGAACCACCATTGGATGGAGATCGGAAAGGTGCCCGTGCTCTGGTCGGTGAAGGTGGCGCTGAAGGGCACCGGCTCGCCACCGACCATGGTCTGTGTGACGGTGAAAGCGGCCTGGCAGTCGGGTGGGGTCTCGCCGCAGTCGAAATCGTTGACCACGTTCACGGTGGTCCCCAGGGGTGGCACCTGGGTCAGGCTGTCACCGAAGGCGATCGTGATCGGCGAAGCACAGCCGGAAGTGATGGAGAAGCCATATTCCAGGCTGTTCAGCTCCAGTAGCGCCGTGTAGTAACAATTGCCATTGATGGGAACCTCGATGTCATAGGACGGGATCGTGCCCGGCAACGAAACAATGTGTACGAACCCGTCCTGCACATCGGCAGTGCAGGGCGTGTGGTGCCCCGAGAGGTGGATGAAATACTGTTGTTGGGCGGTACCGATCGCAGCCAGCAGCAGCAGCGGTGCGAGGACCATGTATCGGAGTGTACGTGTAGAGATCATGGGTCTTGGAGTTATCCTTTGCATCCATACACGGAGGATGGAGCCTTGGGGTTGGGTGGGGGCGAAAGAAATTGATCAGATGATCAGAAAATGAGATGATCAGAAGATCGAGATGGCGAGGGGCTATCAGGGTTTGCGCGGGTGTGTTTGTGACCCAATCTTCCGGCTCATGCTGAATGTGAGCGCGCCCAATATGGCCATGAACAGGGCGATCGTTCCGTAAACCATCACAGCTGATATATCGAACACGACTCCGGCCCGTTCATCGAAGTATCTCCCTTCGCTGTTGTAGTCCAGCCGGACCCGGTCCAACCAAAGCAGGCCGAAACCGACGCTGGCAAGCAATGCGAGCAATGTGAGCGTCCGTAAGATGGTGCGCGCCATTATCTGATCATCTCATTTTCTGATCATCTGATCAATGAGTCCATCCTCCGCCTCGTTCGGCAGCGTGACCTGCAACATGGGTTCGCGCTTCATTTCTTGTTCAATACTCCACACCGCGTTCGGGTTACGTGCCCAGGCCCG
>JBGTES010000014.1:0-64937 GCA_041747675.1 Flavobacteriales bacterium | reverse complement strand
CCCTGCTTCATTTCGGGCAAGAGGCCTTCCTGCTCTTCACCATCCTCATCATCCTTCCCTTCCAGATAGACCTTCAGGAAACCGTCGAATAGGATCACCTCGCCCTGTGCGCGGAGGCTTTCACCGGGCCTGGTGCTGATGGCGATGTCAACAATGGTCTTCTCCAGCTCGGCATCGGCCATCTGGCTGGCGAGGGTGCGCTTCCAGATAAGATCGTAAAGGCGCTCCGCATCACGGTCGGCTCCGGCATTCCGCACCTGCATATCGGTCGGGCGGATGGCCTCATGCGCTTCCTGGGCACCCTTGGTCTTGCCGGTGTAGCGACGGGACTTGCTGTAGCGCTCGCCGTACTGCGCGGTGATCTGGGTGGCAGCTGCTTCGATGGCCCCTTCGCTCAGGTTCACCGAATCAGTACGCATGTAGGTGATATGCCCCTGCTCATAGAGTCCCTGGGCGATGCGCATGGTGCGGTCCACACCATAGCCCAGCTTGCGGCTGGCCTCCTGCTGCAAGGTGGAAGTAGTGAACGGCGCGGCCGGGGTGCGTTTGCCCGGCTTCTTCTCCACAGCGCTCACGTTGTACCCGGCACCGATGCACCCTTGCAGGAACGCCATGGCCTCGACTTCCGTGGCGAAGCGCGCCGGGAGTTCAGCTTTAACCGTAGCGCCATTGACCGTGGAGAGCAATGCCGTGATCCGGAAAGCGCTCCTTGCATCATGGCCTAGGATCTCGCGTTCGCGCTCCACGATGAGCCGCACGGCTACGCTCTGCACGCGGCCCGCACTGAGGCTGGGCTTCACCTTGCGCCACAATACCGGGCTCAGTTCATAACCGACCAAGCGGTCCAGAACACGGCGGGCCTGCTGGGCATCCACCAGATGGATGTCGATGGAACGCGGGTCGGCCATGGCCGCGGTAACAGCCTTCTTCGTGATCTCATTGAAGGTGATGCGCTTCACCTTGTCATCCGGGAGCCCAAGGGCCTCCTTCAAGTGCCAGCTGATGGCCTCCCCTTCGCGGTCTTCATCGGTGGCGAGCCAGACGGTCACCGCCTTGTCGGCTTCACGCTGGAGCTCCTTGAGACGTTGTTTCTTGTCATCAGGGATGATGTACGTGGGCTCGAAGCCATGCTCCACGTCCACGCTCAGGTCGCGCTCTGGAAGGTCGCGCACATGGCCGTAGCTGCTTAGCACGGTGAAGCCCTCACCGAGGTACTTCTCAATGGTCTTCGCCTTGGCGGGCGACTCCACGATCACCAGGTCGCCACTCGTATTCTTTTTCGCCATCTCCAACAGGGTTCGGGGGGCGCAAAGAAAAGGGCATGGCCACGGGATACTCCAAGCGGCCGGCCCATCCTCCATCTACTTCCCCTATGGGGAAGGTTTTTTTCAACGATCCACACGCTCTCCCTTTCCTGGGTATGGTTGCGAACGGATCGCCCATATCGTACGTTCATCTATCGGACCTTTGTAATCCCTACCAGGCGACCAACGCATATGATCCTGCTCCGCACTACCACCCTTCCGGCCCTGATGGTCCTGATGCTCGCCTCCTGTGGCGACAGCACAGGCCAGTCCCACAGCAAGCACACCCCAATGGACCTGATGACTCAATACGACCACAGCAGCAATCCTTACTACTCACATGCCGACACAGCCAAGCTGGAGGTACCAAAGACGGAGTGGAAGAAGCTTCTACCTGATGACCTATACCACATCGCCTTCGAGGCTGGCACTGAGCGTGCCTTCACAGGCAAGTATTGGGACTTCGAGGGCATCGGCACCTACGCCTGTGCGGTGTGCGGCAACATACTCTTTCAAGCCGATGCCAAATTCAGCAGCAGCTGCGGTTGGCCCAGTTTCTTCCAGCCTGAGCGGAAGGAGGCCATGAACTACCACGAGGACCGTACCCACGGCATGGTCCGTACCGAGGTGACCTGCGGCCGGTGCGATGCCCATCTGGGGCACGTTTTCGATGATGGGCCGAAGCCGACGGGGCAACGTTACTGCATCAACTCGGTGAGTTTGGAGTGGTTGGCGGGGCGGTGAGTTTGGGGGTCCGACAGGTCTATGGCAGGTACTTCTCTGGATAGTCGGTACGTTAGAGCGACCAATACTTGGAGGTCCACCGTAGCATGACCCCAGCCACGGAGCCAGCCGCTCCAACCTGGCGCAACGCTTAGCAGGCCTGTGAGTTGAATGTTAGTGCCGATATCGAAGTCCGCACTTGGTCCGAAGCGCAAGCGCATGTCGTTGATCTCGAAAGGGGCCTGCGTACGTCCGGCGAAGGACAGTGTATCCTCTGTTCCGGGAGCATAACCTTCGAAAAACGAGATGCCGTTGATCCGCTCAATGATACGTGCCCCGATCATGGGTCCGAAGTCGAAATAGATCCGTTGTCCGGAACTGAGACGCCATCGAACCTCGGTGGAAAGGACCAAGAAACTCTGGCGGACACTGAATTGCTCACGACGGCTGGAGAGCAGGTTGATCTGATCCAGTTCATACGAACGTTGGAGCAGATCCAAACTGATGCGATAACTGCTTCCGGCTTCTCGTAATTGGTGCGCAGTGAACCCAGCGACCGCTCCTGCCCGATCATCACTGGTCCTGGAGCCCCGTTGAGTAATTGGTATGAAACCCGCCATGCCTCCGCGTATACCAACAGCGTACTGGCCGAATGCAGGGAGCACGGTCGCACAAGCGAGCAGCGTTGTAGCTGAAGCGAACAGAGCCTTGGTGAAGGACATGATCAACAGGCAACGTGGCCCAGGTCCGGATCAGTACTTGCATGGATCAAATGATAAGGATGGCATCGATACAGGATTATCAATGCCGGCCTACGGTTCTTGGCCGACCGCTCCCCTGAGCACACCTGACACATTGGCAGCATAGCTGGGAACAGGGTATCTTTGCGCCCCTTCCCAACGCAAAGTGCAGAAAAAGGTCTACATCGAGAGCTACGGCTGCCAGATGAACGTGAGCGACAGTGAGGTCGTGGCGAGCATTCTGGCGAAGGAGGGCTATATCCCGGCGAAGAACGCCGAGGAGGCCGACCTGGTCTTGCTGAACACGTGTAGCATCCGTGAGAAGGCCGAGTACACCGTGCTGCAGCGCATCAACGAAATGAAGACTCTCAAGGCCCGGAACAAGGGCTTGAAGGTGGGTGTGCTGGGATGTATGGCCGAGCGTATGCGGGAAGACCTGTTGGAGAAGAAGAAGGTTGTGGACCTGGTGGTGGGCCCTGACGCCTATCGCACGCTACCCGAACTCCTGGAAAAGGTGGGCACCGGCCAGAAAGCCGTGAACGTGCTGCTGAGCCGCGAAGAGACCTATGGCGAGATCGTCCCGGTACGTCTGGACACGAACGGCGTGACGGCCTTCGTGACCATCATGCGGGGCTGCGACAATATGTGCGCTTTCTGTGTGGTGCCCTTCACCCGGGGGCGTGAACGCAGCCGCGACCCCCACAGCATCGTGGACGAGTGCCGCGATCTGGAGACCAAGGGCTACAAAGAGGTGACGTTGTTGGGGCAGAACGTGGATTCGTACAAATGGACCCCGCGTGAGGTCAGCGCACAGTCGATAGTGCAGCAGTCAGTCGGCGGCAGTCGGCGGTCCATGCAACATACCGACTTCGCCGACCTCCTCGAAATGGTAGCGCTGGCCTGCCCCACCCTGCGCTTCCGTTACAGCACCAGCCACCCCAAGGACATGACCGATAAGGTACTGGAAGTGATGGCCAAGTACCCCAACATCTGCAAATACATCCACCTGCCCGTTCAAAGCGGCAGCAACGATGTGCTTAAGCGCATGAACCGGGGCTACGACAGGACTTGGTATTTGGCACGCGTGGCGAGCATCCGAAGGCATATGCCCGACTGTGCCATCAGCACGGACATCATCGCGGGATTCTGCGGTGAGACCGAGGAAGACCACCACGCGACGCTGAGTCTGTTGAACGAGGTGGGCTATGACATGGCATTCATGTTCAAATACAGTGAGCGGCCGAAGACACTTGCCGCACGGAAGTACCCGGACGATGTGCCCGAGGACGTGAAAGGCCGCCGCTTGTCGGAGATCATCGAAGCCCAGAAAGTTTCCAGCGCCAGGCGCATGGCTAGCTACGTGGGCCAGGAGCATGAAGTGCTGATCGAAGGGGTGAGCAAACGCAGCACAGAGAACATGTACGGCCGCAATAGCCAGAACGCGATCGTGATCGTAGCCAGTGACTTCCACGGTATGGTATTGAACCCCGGAATGTTCGTGCACGCCCGGATCACCGGCAGTACCGCTGGCAGTTTGCAGGGCGCGGTGACAGGGGTCGTTGAACCAGCACTGGCAAGCGCATGAACGTCCAGGCCATCAAGCAGCGCTTCAGCATCATCGGCTCCTCGCCAGTGTTGGAGCGTGCCATCGAGATCGCCGCACAAGTGGCGCCCACCGACCTGAGCGTGCTGATCCAGGGTGAAAGCGGCAGCGGAAAGGAGGTGATGCCGCAGATCATCCACGCATATAGCGCCCGTAAGCATGGTCCCTATATAGCTGTGAACTGCGGAGCCATCCCGGAGGGCACCATCGACAGCGAGCTGTTCGGCCACGAGAAGGGTTCCTTCACCGGGGCGCACGAAGCCCGCAAAGGATACTTCGAGGTCGCCAATGGCGGTACCATCTTTTTAGATGAGGTGGGTGAACTGCCCCTCACCACCCAGGTGCGCCTGTTGCGCGTGCTTGAAACCGGTGAATTCATCCGTGTGGGCAGCAGCAAGGCCCAGAAGACCAATGTGCGCGTGGTCGCTGCCACCAACGTGCGGATGTTACAGGCTGTGCAGCGGGGCACCTTCCGCGAGGACCTGTACTACCGTCTGAACACCGTCCCCATCCTGGTGCCACCCCTTCGCGATCGCAAGGAGGACATCCACCTGCTGTTCCGATGGTTCGCCCAGGATGCGGCGACCAAGTACAAGGCACCACCCCTCAGCCTGCGTGAGGATGCCCTGCAGCTATTGCTGGCGTACCGCTGGCCCGGCAATGTGCGCCAGTTGCGCAACATCGTGGAACAGATGAGCGTGATCGAAAGGACACGCGAGATCAATGGGGATACGCTACGGCGCTACCTGCCCGGGGAGGTCACCGCGCTGATACCCCTGGGCGGCGATGCCACGAATGGCGGTGGTGGCATGCGGGAGAGTGTGAGCGACCGGGAACTGATCTTCAAGTTCCTTTTCGACATGAAGAATGATCTGAATGCCTTGAAAGAGCAGGTGCGGGCCATCACCGGTGGTCAGCCCCTCCCAGGCACCAAGCTGCCACCCTCCTTCCGCGACGACTACATCCTCCCCGCCTCGCCACAGGGTACCGTGAGCATCCGCATGCCGGGCGAACAGGAAGATGAAGATGTGGATCATACCGAGGTGGAGGAAGTGTTGAGCCTGGAAGAAAAGGAAAAGGAGTTGATCCGGAAGGCATTGACGAAGCACCGCAACAAGCGCAAGACCGCTGCGGCGGAACTGGGCATCAGCGAACGCACACTCTACCGGAAGATCAAGGAATACGGCATCCAGTGAGGACGCTACCGGCCATCCTCCTTTGTCTGCTGTTGGCCCACTGCCGCATGAACGTATCGTTCACCGGGGGCGACGTGGGTGATGCACACACGGTGAGCGTGGATCTCTTCCAGACGAGTTCGCCATTGGCCACGCCACAAAGCGCCCAGATCTTCACCGAGACCCTGCGCGATCTGTTGCTCGCCCAAAGCCCTTTGAAGCTGGCCCGGGAGGAGGGCGACCTCCAATACAGTGGGGCCATCACCAGCTACGACGTACAGCCCGTGAGCATCCAGGCCAGTGAGACCGCCGCGCTGAACCGCCTCACGATGACCGCCAGCGTCACCTACCTCAATACCCTGGACCCGAAGAAGAACGCCGAGTTCACTGTGAGCCGTTTCGCAGACTACGACAGCACACAGGACCTGGTGAGTGTGGAGGAACAATTGGTGCGGGAGATAGGCAGGCAGCTTGCCCAGGATATCTTCGATCGCACATTGGGGGGTTGGTGACCGGTAGGTGGAAGGTTGGAGACAGCGGGTTGAAGGATAACATGGAACGCGAACGCTTGACCGAATTGATGGATGCGCCGGAGCGGATCACCCCGGACGACATCGCTGCGTTGCGGGACCTGGGCGAGCGATTCCCCTGGTTCAGTGGTGCGCACCTGTTGCGGGCCGCAGGCGCACATGCGGCCAATGATGTGTTCTTCGATGAGACCCTGCGCACTGTGGCCGCCCACATCCCTGCACGATCGGTGCTGTATGATGTGGTACACAAGCCGAAGCCCGGGCCCGTTTCTACGGTGCATGTGGTCACGGCCCCCGAGGTACTAGCACCTGCTCCCTTCGTCCCAGAATCGGTGGCACCACCGAATGACCCAGAAGGCAACCCGCCCAAGGCCGCCCCCTCCGACGAACTGGACCAGGTTATCCGCACGGCCGCGCTCAACAGCAGTTATGAACTGCTTATGGGGCATGCCACCCTGCCAGAGCCGATGCCCCATGCGGAGGTTTCACCAACGCGGCCGGACCCAGTGCCACCGCCAGAGCCCCACGTGCCTGGCGTACCCCTCACACCGCAGGAGTCGGTGGACCAGGTCGAGCCCGTCCATGACCGTCGGATGTCCTTTACCGCCTGGCTGGGCGCGATGCCGAGATCGATGCCGGAACCTGCCGCGCCGCCGTCTCGTGCCGCTTCCATCCTATCTGATGTGGTCCCGGTGGACACCGCGACGCTGATCGACCGCTTTATCCGGCAAAGCACCCCTGCGCCACGTCCCAAGACAGAGTTCTACACCCCCCAGCAAGCCGCCAAGCGCAGCCTTGACGATACCGCCGGGCTGGTGACCGAAACGCTTGCCCGTATCCATGTGGAACAGGGCAATCTGGGGAAGGCCATTGAAGCCTATGGCAAGCTGGCGTTGAAATACCCGGCCAGATCCGCTTACTTTGCGGCCCTTCAAAAAGAGCTGGAGGAGCAACTCCACAAATAGACATGGTCGCCATATCCATCATTATCCTCATCCTCTGTGCCCTGTTGGCCCTTGTCGTACTGGCCCAGAACCCCAAGGGCGGTGGCCTGGCGGCCGGCTTCACAGGGGCGCAGCAGATCGGTGGCGTGCAGCGCACCGCTGATTTCCTGGAGAAGAGCACCTGGACCTTGGCCTCGGCCATCATGGTCCTCTGCCTGGTCTCCGCAGGCCTGCAAGGGGGTGGCAGCGCCATGGAACTCGACGATCTGGATGGCCCCATTGAACAGGTGGCTCCGCAGGGCTTCAACCCCGATGAGGGCTTTGACACAGAAGAGGGTCAAGGCACCGAGTGATCCGGGCGGTTGACCGCCTTCCCCCCCCCCTTCCATCTTGTCAGCTTGGCAGAGCGGTTCTGCCGATCAATGGCCTCCCGGGGCCGACGTCAAAGCCATGTTGACAGCCGATGGCACACCAAGGGCCGCTGGCACGTCCATTGACGGACGCGCGGCGACGACCCGATCGTCGAATCCCAAACCGATCCAAACTCCAAGAATGTCATGGCGACAAAAGTGAAACCGTTGGCGGACCGCGTGCTCGTGGAAGCCGCAGCCGCTGAAGAGACCACCAAGGGTGGCATCATCATCCCCGATACGGCAAAAGAAAAACCCCAGCGCGGCAAGATCATCGCCGTAGGCAGCGGCCGTATCGCCGACGACGGCAAGGTGACCCCCCTCAGCGTGAAGGCCGGTGACCAGATCCTGTACGGCAAGTACAGCGGCACCGAGTTGAGCTTCGACGGCAAGGATTACCTGATCATGCGCGAAAGCGACATCTACGCCATCCTGAATTAAGCCGGGATCCCTATCCAAACGCCTGTACCGTCGACCCCCTGGGTCGGCCCAACCAAACCCAAAATCCCAATACTGCAATGGCAGCCAAGAACATCCAATTCGACATTGACGCCCGCGACCGCTTGAAGCGCGGCGTGGACCACCTCGCGAACGCCGTGAAGGTGACCCTCGGCCCCAAAGGCCGCAACGTGATCATCGACAAGAAATTCGGTGCACCCCAGGTGACCAAGGATGGCGTTACCGTAGCCAAGGAGATCGAGCTGAAGGACGCCGTGGAGAACATGGGCGCCCAGATGCTGAAGGAGGTGGCCAGCAAGACCGCCGACCAGGCCGGTGATGGTACCACCACCGCCACCGTGCTCGCCCAGGCCATCGTGACCGCCGGGCTGAAGAACGTGGCCGCCGGTGCCAACCCGATGGACCTGAAGCGCGGCATCGACAAGGCCGTGGTCGCCGTGGTAAGCGAGCTCAAGAAAATGAGCAAGACCGTGGGCGACGACAACGACAAGATCAAGCAGGTTGCCACCATCAGCTCCAACAGCGATGAGACCATCGGCGCCCTGATCGCCGAGGCCATGGCCAAGGTGAAGAAGGAAGGTGTGATCACCGTGGAGGAAGCGAAAGGCACCGAGACCACCGTGGAGGTGGTGGAAGGCATGCAGTTCGACCGCGGCTACCTGAGCCCCTACTTCGTGACCAATCCGGAGAAGATGGAGGCCGAACTCGAAAGCGCCTACATCCTGATCTACGACAAGAAGATCAGCAGCATGAAGGAGCTGCTCCCCATCCTGGAGAAAGCCGCCCAGACCGGCAAGCCCCTGCTGATCATCAGCGAGGACGTGGACGGTGAAGCACTGGCCACCCTGGTGGTGAACAAGATCCGCGGCGCCCTGAAAGTGGCTGCCGTGAAAGCACCTGGCTTTGGTGATCGCCGCAAGGCCATGCTGGAGGACATCGCCATCCTCACCGGCGGCACCGTGATCAGCGAGGAGCGTGGCTTCAAGCTGGAGAACGCCGATCTGAGCAGGCTGGGCAAGGCCGAGAAGATCAGCAACGACAAGGACAACACGACCAACGTGAACGGTGCCGGCAAGAAAGCAGACATCGTGGGCCGCGTGAACCAGATCAAGGCCCAGATCGAAAGCTCCACGAGTGACTACGACAAGGAGAAACTGCAGGAGCGCCTGGCCAAGCTGGCCGGCGGGGTGGCTGTGCTGTACATCGGCGCCGCAACGGAGATGGAGATGAAAGAGAAGAAGGACCGCGTGGACGACGCCCTGCATGCCACCCGCGCCGCCGTGGAGGAAGGCATCGTACCGGGTGGTGGCGTGGCCTACATCCGCGCCCAGAAAGTGCTGGAGAAGCTCGAAGGCATCAATGCCGATGAGACCACCGGTGTGGCCATCGTGCGCCGCGCCCTCGAGGAGCCCCTGCGCCAGATCGTGGCGAACGCCGGCATCGAAGGCAGCATCGTGGTCCAGAAAGTGCGCGACGGCAAGGCCGACTTCGGCTTCAACGCCCGCACAGAGGAGTACGAGAACCTGATCGCCGCCGGTGTGATCGATCCCACCAAGGTGACCCGTGTGGCCCTGGAGAACGCCGCCTCCATCGCGGCCATGCTCCTCACCACCGAGTGCGTGATCAGCGAAGAGAAAGAGGAGAAGGCAGCAGGCGGCCATGGCCACCCCGACATGGGCGGCATGGGCGGCATGATGTAATCCGACCTTTCAACTTAAAAGGGCAAGCCCCGGTCAGCGATGGCCGGGGCTTGTTGCTTTGGCCCTTCGTATACGCAGGATCAGCAACATGCCGATCAGGAGCAGCGTGACCACCGCGAGGATCACCGTCCACGGCCAGCGCGATCCCACCTTCACTGGCCCCACATCACCCACCAGCACCATACCCGCCCAGTAGTACGGCAGCGCCAGCTCGTCCGTGGCGGTATTGAGGTGATCGAGTTTCGCTTGGCGCAACGCCTCATGCTTCGGCAAGCCATCCGCGAGGTGCTCATAGAAATGCGCGATGATCTCCGAGCTCACTTTCTCGTCGATGCTCCACAACGACATGACGAGGCTTGGGCAGCCGGCGTAAGCGAAACTGTATCCGAGCGAGCGCACGCCTTCGCCATCCACATTCTTGCCGATGCCGGTTTCGCACGCCGTGAGCACCGCGAGTTGAGCGCGCAGATCCAATTCGTAGATCTCGTAGGCGTGCAGGTAGCCATCAGCGTCGGCATCCACACCTTGGCCGTCCTTGCTGAGAACAAGCCGCGAGTACATAGGGTTGGTGGCGTTCATCTCCGCGTGCGTGCCGAGGTGAAGAATGGCATACGCGTTCGCGGCCGATCGGAATCCCTGCTCGCTGGCATCGCCGCCCACCATCACGCGGGCTGCTAGGCTTCCCCCCAAGCCCTGCGCTGTGCTCACGGCGAACGGTTGTCGAACGAGGTCGAGGAACTTGCGATCCACCAGTGCAGAGTCCTGCACGCGGGCGAGGTAGTCCCGCTTCAATTCGTCCGTAAAGCCCGGCGCGATGGCCAGCATGCCCCTGGACCGTTCTCGCGCGAGGTCTGCGAACTGCACGGCCGTGGTGGCGCTGAGGAGATAGGCGATCGCATGGCGCTGGAGGAGCAAGTGGCTTCTGAAGTCCGCTGGCGTGCATGGCGCGTCGAGGAGCGCTTCGAAGTTCACCGTGTGCAAGGCGCCATCGGGGATGATGAGCAGGCGCCGGGAGGTGAGCAACGATGCCACCGGCGCGAAAGCGAGTTGGTACAGCGCATGGGCTGCCCGTGTGTACGCCGATGCATCACGCGAGACCACGGCATCGTTCAGTGCCTTCACGGCTTCGGCCATGCCCGCAATAGGCGATCGCACCAATGCGGCCGTATCCGTGCGCACCACCAGCATGTACAGGTGCTCGCCTGTGATGGCGTAGGCCAGCAGGTTCTGCTCCGGCGTCACCAGCCGCTTGCGCAGGTCCGCAATGCTCACATGCGGTTCGCCGTACCGCAAGTTGAAATAGTCGGGATGCTCCTTGCTCAAGCGCGTGATGAAGTCAGCGAGCTCTTTCTCCCTTTTGGCCAGATCCTCTGTGGCTGCGCGATCCTCAGGCTCGATCTCCAACGCGGCGATGAGTTGGCCTTCGCGGGTGATAATGGAATCGGGCACACCGGCGAAGCGGATCCCGCTGAAATCGTTGAGGCGGCTCTTCAGCAGGATCGAGCGGTCGGCTTCGGTGAGATTGAGGAAACGGTCCAACCCAGCGGCGGTTCCTTGACGCTTCCAGTCCTCGTAAGCCACGTCCACGGCGAGGTTGAACACAACGTTCTGCTGGCCGACGAATCCGAGCTGGGAACCTTCATCGTCGTAGGCAGCCTTGTTGCGCGCCATGGCCATGACGCTGAGCTCCAGTTCGGCCATCCAGTTCCCCTGCGCGGCCGTGCTGTCCATAGCCCGCTCCGCCAGCACCTTGTAGTATAGTGCATCGGGCAGCAAATGCGGCTGCGAGAAGGTCTGCGGGATCGCGCTCGCCTTCAACGCCTCGGCCCGATCCTTTACAAGTGCGAGCGCATGTGTGGCACAGCGATGCGCAGCGCGAGGTTCATTGGCCACGAGGTAGTACTGCGCGAGCAGCAGGTCGTACATCGCCAGCTTGAAGTACGCCGGGCCATGGACCCGCTCGATGATGGCGCGGGCTTCATGCAGGTCGCGAATAGCCTCGATCGTTCGACCCCGATCGATCCTGAACTCCGCACGCTGGCGCAAAGCCATTGCCAGCCCCGGGTCCGTGTCCGGGTTCTCCATGGACCTGTGCAGTGCGATGCTGCGTGCGAAGAGTGAATCCGCGACCACTGGGAGATCCAGCGCAGCGGACACCCTGGCGAGTTTGGCGCATGCACGGATGTAGTCCTCGCTGCGTGTGCCGAAATACTTCTCGCAGGCTTCCACGAAACGGCGCACATGCAACTCCGCCTTCTGGTAGTTCCCGGCTTGGATCTCCAAGTCGGCCAGGCGATCCTGCACACCGAGCAATTTGGGATCATCGGGTTCGAGCAGCGCCTGGCGATCCCTCAAAGCCATCTCCAACAGCTCGCGTGAGCGGCCATCGTCGCCCAGCGCGAAATAGACCGTGGCGAGGTTGACGTATCCGCGCGTGCGTCCCATGATCGCTTCATCGCGCAACGCGGGATCAGTGGCGGTATCGGCCAAGGCACCGCAGATCCGGATGCTTTCCAGGTAATTCGCCTTGCTGCGTGCGAAGTCGCCCACATCCTGCCAGAGGATGCCCTTATTGATGAGCGTGCCCGCCATACGGAAACTCTTGCGAGGGTCGGAGCTCCTCGCCAAATGGTCGAGCGCCATTCCGTAGTAAGAATCCGCTTCACGCGGCCGGCCCAAATGCCAGCACGCCGAACCCGCTCCGTTGCATGCTTCGCCCAAGTTGATTGCCAGCAGCGTGTCCGAACGCTCGAAGGTGGCCTTCGCATCGAGGTAGTACCTCAACGCACGCTCGTGATCGCCCATGTTCGAATAGTCGTTCGCCAGGCGTTGGCGTGCCTTCCCCCGGCGGATCAACGATACCTCCTTGTGCGCATCAGCGAACACCATCGCGGCCGAGTCCGCGCGTGCAGCATCGAGCATGCGCCCCATGCCGAAGAGCAGCTGCGCCACATCGTCCATGGCATCGAGCTGGTGCAGCACGTCCTTGTCGTTGCGCTCCACCAGAGCGGCCAAGCGTTCAGCAGCCGCAAGTCCTTCATCGGCACCCTTGGTCTTCCACACGGCACGACCGAGCATGTACGTGTACCGATAGATCGAATCCTGCCAAGCGGTACCGGCAGCTTCCTTCAGTTGAAGCTCGATCGCCTTGATCGTCGCGGCATGGTCCTCGGCCGAATGGAGCTCGCTGATGCGCGCGTGGCGATCGCCGATCGATGCATCGCCTTGTGAGATCGCAGCCGTGGCGGCCAGCATCCAGGCAGACAGCAATGCAGCGGCGCGCATCGCTACTTCAATTCGGACTTGATCGCGCGTGCACGATCGCCGTACGTGGAGGCTTCGTCGAACGGGAAAGCCTTCGCCTTGGCCATTTGGCCCTGCTCGATATAGGCGAGGAACAGATACCAATTCGCCTTCTCGTGAAAGGCCGATGCCGGGTCGTTGGCAAGGCCCTCGAGCAAGGCGATGGCTGCCGGAGCATCGTCCATGCTTAACGAAGCGCATGCGATGTAGTACCGTAGGGTATCGTTGTTCGGCTCGGCCTGCAGCAGTGTGGTCCACTTGCTCCGTGCTTCGGCATGATCGCCCAATTTGTACGCTACCATGGCATCGTGGAAGGCATGATCATCGGTGGCGCTCATGGCCACGGGCAGGCCGGGGTCGGCGGAGAAGTGCTCGGCAAAAAGACGTTCGTTCGCCGATGGGCGCAACAACCAGAGCGAAGCCGACAGGACGATCGCCACCACGGCGGCGTACTTCAGGTACTGCATCCAGTTGGTCGTTGCCATCTTCCTGTTGCCCGCCTCGTCCTCCGCCGCGATCGACTTCATCATGCGCTCTATGCCGCCCAGCTCGATCGCCAATGTGTGCTCGCGCTGAAGCTCCACCTCGGCGCGCAAGGCGGTATCGTTGGCCATCTCCAGTTCGAAACGAACGCGCTGATCCGTCGTCATGGTGCCGAGCACATAGGCTTCGATGGCCTCGAACCGTTGCTTATCCAATGCGCCCTGGCTCATTCTGCTTCGTTATGATCATCCCCGGCAATGAGGCGACGGAAACCACGCAGCTTCATCATGCAGCGGTACTTGATGGTGCGGATGCTCTCTTCCTCCACGCCCATCTCCGCAGCGATGGTCGCGAGGTCCTTTCGCTCGAAGTAGAACCGGTCCAGCACGGTGCGGCACTTGTCGTCGAGCTTATCGTAAACGCCGCGCAAGCGCACGATGCGTTCCTCGATGTCGTCGGGGGCATCGGTAACGGGGTCCAGCGCGCGGTCATCGTGTACCACTTTCATGTGCTTGTGCGCTGCTGACCGGACCACGTCCAGCCATTTGTTCCTGGCCACTCGGTAGAGGTATGCACCAGGGTCGCTGTCCGACACCAGCCGGTCCTCCTTCACATTCATCCAGAGCACGGTCACTGCTTCCTGGAACACGTCCTGTGCATCGCTTCCGGTGCCACTGTTCTTGACCACATAGTGCCGTACCGCCGGAAAGTGCTGGGTGTACAATGCGCGGATCGTCGCCGGATCGTTCCGGCGAAGACCCGCCAACCAGGAGGGCGGCGATGCGGTGTCGGTTTCGGCGATCCTTACCAAAGTGGTCGCTTGCTGGACCACGATGATACGGCGAAAGTGGGAGGGTCCGCATGTTGATGCTGTGGGAGCCGGTTGGACCGTGCTCAGCCATTCATCGGGGAGCATGCCGAATGTGAACAACAGATGACCAGAAATGCGCGGGTGAGAATATTCTGGGGACCGATCGTTCACATCCGCCCAGGCACCCCGATGAGCAGGGTAGAGAACGAACGATCAAACCCGCCAACATGACCATACGGATCCTTACCCTGCTTACCAGCGCCGCGTTCCTGGGCAACAACGTGAACGCCCAATTGCAACGCATCGTGTTGCAAGGCGCGGGCAGTACCACCATACACAGCGACCTGGCCGCTGCTTTGGCACTCGCGCAGCCAGGCGACAAGCTGTTCCTGAGCGGTGGCACATTCATCGTACCCGAACCCCTCGTGTTCGATAAGCCCCTGCACCTGATCGGCGCAGGTATACATCCCGACAGTTCGGGCGTGACCGGTACCACGACCATCGCCACCTCAGGCGGCGGCAGTAATGACATCTCGGTGACAACAGCGGCAAGTGGCAGCACCTTCACCGGCATCATTTTCAGTCCTGCTACGACCGGCGCCGACATGCACTATGGCAACTCCACGGACGACGACGATCCCACCGGCCTGGTCTTTCAACGCTGCGAGTTCAAACGGAGCATCAACCTTGGCTTCGCAGAAGGAGCCCGTTCCTCAAGCACCTTCGATGAATGCGTTTTCCGCGGCGCCTCGAACCTTTCATTGAATGGCAGGGGCGGCCAGGCCGTATTCACCCGCTGCATCTTCGATGGTGGTGCCGTCAACATTTTCCGGCCATCAGGCCTGTTCATGCGCAACTGTGTGGTGTTCAATGCGCAAGTGGCGAACTCCAACAACGCGATCGTGCAGAACTGCGTGTTCACCTACGACGGCCCGGCACTGTGGCAGGTAAGCGGGGTCAACATCAGCAACTGCATGATCGCGGGCGCCACCATGTTCAGCAACTCCAGCGGGAACAGCGAGACCAACAATATCTACGGGGTGCCACAGGCCAGCATGTTCGTGAATGAAACGAACAATTCGTACCAGTACGGCGACGACCTCCACCTGGCTCCCGGTAGTGCCGGGATCGGGGCTGGCAACGATGGCAACGACATTGGGCTCTACGGCACCCATTCGCCCTTGAAGACCGGAGCTGTGCCCTACAATCCACACTTCCAACAAGCGGCCATCGCACCCGCCACCGATTGGAACGGCGCACTGCCTGTGACCATCCGCACAGCCGCCCAAAGCCACTGAGCCATGCCGAGCACACGAACAACCATCAGGATCATGGCCACCGGCCTGGCCATGCTGGGCCTCGGCCATGCCGAAGCCCAGAACATCACCGGCTACCGCTACTGGTTCAACGACAATGTGGCCGCTGCCACCGTGGTGAACCTCTCCCCAACGCCGGTAGCCGATCAGAACCTCTCATTCAACAGCTCAACGCTACCTGTGGGCCATCACTTGGTGACGCTTCAGTTCCGAGATGCGGACGGCCTGTGGGGCGCGCCATGGACCAGCCTCTTCGCACAGCGTGGCACCACGGTGAACGCCCTCGAATACTGGTTCAATGACGATGTGGCGAACAGCACCACGGTGGACGTCACCCCCAGTGCGGCACCGTTGATGACCGGTCCGCTGGCGAGCAACTCACTGGAGGTGGGCTTCCACACGGTGACCGTGCGCACGGTGGATGGACGTGGAGAGCGCAGTGTACCCTACTCCGTGGGTTTCGCACGGAACGGCGGGGCGATCACCGGCTATGAATACTGGGTGGACGATGCCTTTGCGGACCGTTCCAGTGCCGACATCGGGCCAGCGGGAACGGTGGACCTGATCGCGGCATTGCCGGTACCCACCACCGAAGGTGACCACCTTTTCACGATCCGCTTCCGCGATAGTGATGGTGAGTGGAGCGTGCCTTTGAGTAGCACCTTCAACTTCTTCGTCGGACTGGAAGAGATCAGCGGAGTGAGCAATTACCTGCTCTTCCCGAACCCCGTGAGCGAACAACTCTCCTTGCGCGTGGATGCCACGCAGGCGACGAACCTGCAGATCCAGGTCATCGACGCAAGCGGCCGGATGGTGCAAATCCTTGAGAATTGGTACGTATCAGGCAGTGTGCACCGGAGCTGGGACATTTCGTCGCTTGCCCGTGGCACCTATATGCTGCGGATCACCAGCGCAGAAAGAAGCGTCCACCTGCCTTTTGTAATACAATGAACCTGACCCCGACCATGCGATCCCCCACCCTATTTCTCGCCCTGCTCAGCGTTGCATTCCAGGCACACGCGCAGCAAACCCGCATCGTGGTGCAGCACAATGGCACTGCGCAGGTGTTCACCGACCTCACACAAGCCATCCTTGCCGCGCCGAACAATGCCGACCTCTATCTGAGCGGCGGTTCCTTCCTGGTGCCCGGTGGGTTCGCGCTGGACAAGACCTTGCACTTCGTGGGTGCGGGTATCCATACGGACAGTACCAGCGCCACCGGAGCCACCATACTCACCACGGACGGCAGCGCTTTTTTCCGCCTGACCACCGGCGCCAATGGCAGTTCCTTCCGGGGCATCCGGTTCAACACGCCCGGCGCCACCAACTGCTTCGGTCTAGGCACGGGTGCCGGTGACCAGAATGTGCAGAGCGTGGAGTTCGATCGCTGCGCGTTCCAGCAGAACGTGGTGTTGGGTGCGGTAGCGCCCGCGCAGTCATCCTCGGCCTTTGTGGAGTGCATTTTCAATCGGACCGTGAACGGATACGACTCCGATGCCCAGTTCACCCGCTGCATCTTCGACTACCAGGCCGGAACAGGAGCGGAGATCTCGGGCTTCGATGGTGGAGGGCTCATCATGCTCAACTGTGTTTTCCTCGGTTCGCGCATCGGGAATAGCGACAACGCGACCATATCCAATTCGATCTTCACCCGCACCTCAGCGCCCTTCTGGCAGAGCAACCAGATGGTCATCACCAACAACCTGCTGGTGAGCGATGAACTGACCAGCAACATGACCGGCTTCAGCGAAAGCGGCAACATCCTCTCCGTACCGGTGGGCAGCATCTTCGTCAGCGAGGGTGACACCGATTACCAATTCAGCGACGACCTGCATTTGCAGGGCTCCTGCCCCGGCGTAGGCGCTGGCACGGACGGTACGGACCTGGGCATATACGGCACCAGCAGTCCGTACAAGGAGGGTGCGATGCCGAACACGCCGCACTACCAGCGCATGGCTGTGGCAAGTGCCACGGATGCAGCCGGAAACCTGCCGGTGCAGGTAAGAGTTGCAGCACAGGCGAATTGAGCCATGACAGGTCAACCACAGGCTTTGTTGAACAAGGGCCCTTAGTATGACCCGCTATGCTTCTTGGATCCCTGTGCGTTCACATACGCACACCCACCCCGATGTGACCATGAGAACCAACTCCCTCAACCCTTAGGACCAAACCCAAACACCCTACCCCAATGAAAACCAGGATCTCCATTTTCCTTCTCGGCACGGGCCTGCTGGCCGGTACTGCCCTGGCCCAACTTCCCCGCATCGTGGTGGAAGGCGCCGGTACACCCCAGGTGTTCACCCAGTTCGCGGACGCCGTGGCCGCCGCGCAGCCCAATGACAAGATCTACATCAGCGGCGGCACCTTCACCTACCCGGCAAGCTTGCAGATCGACAAGCCCCTGCATGTGATCGGTGCGGGCATCCATCCGGACAGCACACAGGTCACCGGTGTGACCACATTGCAGCAGACCGGCGGAAATACCGCACAACCCATGAGGATCATGACCGCAGCCTCGGGAAGCACCTTCACGGGTATCCGCTTCGTATCGCTCACATCCGAACAAAGCGCCTACGCCCTCTATTATGGACTGAACAATACGAATGACGATGTGGCCGACGTGGTCTTCCAGCGCTGTTGGTTCCAAGGCCGGGTGTTTATGGGTTTTAGTGGCGCCATTATACCCACCACCACGGCATTCGATGAGTGCGTGTTCATGGGTACCCTGGATGCTGAGGGCAGGAGCGCCGTGCTCACCCGCTGCATCATCGCCAACGGATTCAGCTCGATCACGCTCTCTGGCCTCGCCGGAACATCGGCCGTGGAGAATTGCGTTGTCCTGGGCACCATCCAGAACAACACGGGAGTGAGCATCCGCAACTCCTTCCTGCGGACCAACGGTAGCTACGCCGCTTGGAACTGCGCCGGTTGCACCTTCCAGAACAACCTGACGCCCAATGCGACCGTGTCGAGCAATTCGGCTGGGGTAGTGGAGATCAACAACCTCGTCAACGTGGACCCGGCAACGGTCTTCGTTTCGGAGACCGACGGCTTCTACCAGATCAGCGACGACCTGCACATGGCTCCCAGCAGCCCCGGCGCAGGATTCGCCACCGATGGCGGCGACATCGGCATCCACGGAACCGCCTCGCCCTACAAGCCCGGCGCAGTGCCCTTCAACCCGCACTTCCGCCAGGCCACCATTGCTGGCGGCACCAATACGAACGGTGAGTTGCCAGTGAACATCCGTATCGCCGCTCAACCCAACTGAGCAGAGGAGTCGCCAGGACCGTACCGGGTAACCGGCTTGCGCGTGTCGCAACAACATCGTCTCGGATGAGCATCCCTGCCTTCCGAAGCATGACAGTTGGCACACGTAAGTCAGACGGTGACCCGGGACACAATCCAACCCAACCATGGATCCCATCAAACGACTTCTTGCTTGTGCGCTGGTCGCACTGGCGGCACCCTGCGCGTGGGCCCACAGTCCCGCCGCACCCGGCAGCCCGCACGCTGTACCAGCAGCCCTGCCTACCAGCCCGTTGAGCTTCGAGGAGAACAAAGGGCAGGTGCGCACCACCGATGGTGCCGCTGCGCCTGATGTGCGCTACCGCCTTTCGCAAGGCAATACGCAGCTCTTCCTGCTGGAGAACGGCATCGCCTACCAGTTCAGCCGCACACATTATCCCGAAGGGTATGCGGAGTTGGCGGCTGATGCGCGCCATGATCACCAGAAGCAGGCACAACTGGACGCCATGCGCGAACTGATCCGCTTGGAGACCTTCCGCATGGACATGCGCTTGGAAGGAGCGAGCACCAATGCCCGCATCACCACCGGAGGCCGAAGCAGCGACTACACGCAGTACTACAACCATGATGCGCTGGATGTACACAGCTACACCAAGGTGACCTATCACGACATCTATCCCGGCATCGATTGGGTGGTATACACCACCGAGAAAGGGATGAAATACGATTTCGTGGTGCGCCCCGGCGCGGATCCCGACCGGATCCGTCTTCGTTTCGAACACCACGAGGAACTGACCATTGACGCTGATGGCAACCTCATACATGGCAACCGCATGGGGCGCTTCACGGAAGAGCGGCCTGTGAGTTTCCAGGAGGGGAAAGAGGTGCCGACGAGCTTCGTGTTGGAAAGGAATATGCTGCGCTTTGCGTTGGAGAATTATGATCAGAACCGAACGCTGACCATTGATCCCGCACGGATCTGGGGGACGTATTATGGGGATGTCAGCGATGACTTCGGTCATTCCTCTTCAACTGACGCCAATAACAATGTGTACTTGGCTGGAAGTACTCTTTCCGTTTCAGCCATCGCCGCTGTTGGGCATCAGAACACATCGGGTGGGCTGATGGATGCATTCCTTGTGAAGTTCAACAGCGCTGGACAACGACTTTGGGGCACGTATTACGGCGGGCCCGGGACTGACAATGGTCGCGCATGCGCGGTGGATGGAAGCGGAAACGTGTATTTGGCTGGCGCTACCAATTCGATCACCGACATTGCTTCCGGGGGACACCAGAATATGACAGGCGGGGACAATGATGCATTCCTGGTGAAGTTCGATAGTGACGGGATACACCTATGGAGCACCTACTATGGGGGCCTCGCTACCGACTACGGCCTTTCCTGCACGGTCGGCGTAAATGACGATGTTTTTCTGGCCGGAACAACATTCGGATCCCTAACTGGCATTGCTTCAGGTGGGCATCAGAATGCGCATGGTGGAAACGATGATGCGTTCCTCGTGAAGTTCAGCAGTGCTGGCGTGCGGCAGTGGGGCACCTACTACGGCGGCGCCCAGGCTGAGACACAGACAACATGCGCGACGGACGCCAGTGGTAACGTATTTCTGGCCGGGTCAACCGGATCGACCACCAACATCGGCGATGGGGGGCACCAGAACACTCCGGTGGGACTAGTCGATTGTTACCTGGTCAAGTTCAACAGCGCCGGGCAACGGCAATGGGGCACGTACTATGGTGGGCTCTTTGATGAAAACGGCGGAACCTGTGTGGTGGACAATGCCGGCAATGTGTATCTGTCCGGTTCCACCACCTCCTATTCCGGGATAGCTACGCCCGGATCACACCAGGATTATCACGGAGCTGAGATACCGGCCTACCAGGAAGGGTTCGACTACGATGCCTTCCTGGCGAAGTTCGATAACGATGGTGTTCGCTTGTGGGCCACTTACTACGGTGGATGGGACCCAGAGACCGGTCGTGGTTGCACAACGGATGGCAATAACAATGTGTACTTAACGGGAGAAACACGATCAGAGGAGAACATCGGTTCCGGGGGACATCAGAACACCTACGCCGGAAGTTGGGATGCTTTCCTCGTACAGTTCAACGAAAGTGGCGAACGACAGTGGGGCACTTACTATGGGGATGGCGGTGCCTTCGATGACTGGGGCATTGGCTGTGCCGTCGATAGCAACAACGATGTATACATTGCCGGGCAGACCGGTTCTCCCACGGCCATCGCTTCGGGAGGGCACCAGAATATGCATGGTGGTAACCAATGGGATGCCTTCCTGGTCAAGTTCGAAGGAGGTGCCCACACACTTTCCACAGGCACCATCACCGACCCGCTCTGCGTGGAAGGAACGGTGGACGTACCCTACACCGCTGAGGGCACCTTCAACGCCGGTAACATCTTCACCGCAGAACTTTCCGATGACGCAGGCAGCTTCGCCAGCCCAGTGGAGATCGGCAGCGTGAACAGCACCACCAGCGGCACGATCAACGCGACGGTGCCCGGCGGCACACTTTCGGGCGCGGCTTATCGCATCCGCGTGGTGAGCAGCGATCCCATGGTGGAAGGCGATGACAACGGTGCGGATATCACCGTTCAAGCGGCGGGTGATGTCTGCGATGACAACGATCCGAACACCGAGGACGACATCCTGGATGAGGATTGCCAGTGTGCGGGCGAACCCCTCGCACCAGAGATGGTGGGTTATCGTTACTGGTTCGAAGACGACATCGCCAATGCGACCACCATCGCGGTCGCTCCCGTGCCGGAACTATTGATCACCGATGCCTTCGACGCACAGGACCTCGATGGCGGCTTGCGCCGGGTGAGCGTGCAGGCGCAGGACAACATGGGCTACTGGTCATCGCCACAGACCTCCCTGTTCGCACGTGTTGATGCCGTGGTGAGCGGCTACCGCTACTGGGTGAACGATGACCCCTCCAACATGGCAACCGGCACGGTGACGCCTGCCGGTGTTGTGGACCTGAGCGCCGCACTGCCTATCAGCGGAGCGGATCGCCCCTTCAACCTGATCACGATCCAGTTCCTGGACCCCGCTGGCGTTTACAGCGCGCCCCTCACCAAGGCCTTCGCCCTCACCCACGGTCTGGTGAGCGGCTACCGCTACTGGGTGAACGACGACCCCTCAACCATGCAGACCGTGTCGGTGACACCGGTGGAACTGCTTGATCTCACTTCTCCGTTGGCCATCGGCATCGCCGACCGGTCGTTCAACATACTCACGATCCAATTCCGGGATCAGGGAGGGATCTTCAGCGTGCCTTACACGACCACCTTCGTGCGGAGCACAGGCCCCATTGTGGAGTATGAGTACTGGATCGACGACGTTATCGCCGACCGCGTGGCTGGTGGCATCGGACCTGCAGAAGTGGCGGACCTGATCGATGATCTCCCCACATCCGCCCCTCCTGGTCCGCATGTCTTCACCATTCGCTTCCGCGGCGAGAGCGGTGCGTGGTCCGTGCCCTTGACCAACGCCTTCATCTCGAACATGGAGGTCTATGACTGCCCTGCCTTGGAGGCCAACATCGGTGATGCGTGTGACCCCAGCCCCGGCTTCGAGAACGGTGAGGTGAACGCCCAGTGTGAATGCGTGGGCGATCCGATCATCGTGTTCGACTGCCCGGAACTGGAAGCCAACATCGGTGATGCGTGTGACCCAGGTCCAGGATTCGAGAACGGCGAAGTGACCGCCGAGTGCGAGTGCGTGGGCGATCCGATCATCGTTTTCGACTGCCCTGAGCTGGAAGCGAACATCGGCGACGAGTGCGACCCCGGACCAGGTTTCGAGAACGGTGAGGTGACCGAAGCATGCACTTGTGAAGGCACGCCGATCATCATCTATGACTGCCCGGAGCTGGAAGCCAACATCGGCGACCCATGTGATCCCGGTCCAGGCTTCATCAATGGTGTGGTGACCGAGGCGTGCGAATGCCTTGGCGAACCCGCCGACTGCGTGCATGACGTTGTGATCGACTTCGCCACAGATGGCAATGGCGGCGACATCTCCTGGACCATCAGCCCGCTTGCCGGTGGTGCACCTGTATGCAGTGGCAATGGTTTGCCCAGCAACCAGCCCAGCGTGTTGGAAGCCTGCTGCCTGCCTGATGGCTGCTACCGCCTGGTGGTAACCGACGCCGGTGGTGATGGCATCTCCGCTGGTGGATACATCCTGCGCATGCTCTCAGGTGAGCGCATCATCGACAACCGCGACAATGGCACCTTCGGAAGTGAGAGCAGCCTGGCCGATGGCGATGGATTCTGCCTACCACTCGGCACCGACAGGCCCATCGCTACCAGCTGTGATCGCGCCTACTGGATCAGCGGGAACTTCCTGGTGGCCACCGAAAATGATGCCGTCAGCAACGTGTGGAACACCACCACTGTGGGTGACCCACTGCGCGCCAACAGCGGGTACGAGTTCTGGTTCTTCGATCCCAACGGGACCGATGACTACTCCTTCCGCAAGCTCCGCACACATGCGGTGAGCGATGGTTTTGGTAACGTGGGAGCCACCCGCGCATGCCACATCCAGCTCAACAACTGGGCGGCCAGCCAGCACCTCCAGGACCAGGTCCTCTATAACGTCCGCATCCGGGGCGTGGTGAATGGCGTGGCCCTTTCCGAGTACGGTCCCGCCTGCCGCGCAACGCTTGATCCGGTGCTGGCCACCTGCCCGCCCACCAAGCTCAACGATGTGGTGGGGCACCCAAACTACTCCTGCGGTGTCACACGCACCTTCGGCGGGCCCAACACCCTGGCCAACCGACTCTATGCCATGGCCATCGCCGGGGCGAACCAGTACGAGTTCGAATTCAGCAATGCTGCCGAGGGCTACCTCTTCAGCCGCTTCTCCAACAATGTGCAGCGCCACCTGAACTGGCCCGCCACAGTCGGCCCGGCGCTGGAAGTAAGTGCCACCTACCAGGTAAGGGTGCGCGCACGCAAAGGTGCCATCTGGTGCGCCTGGGGCGACCCTTGTGATGTGACCATTATTGCAAGTGCCGCACCTGGCACGGAGAGCATGATCATGGAGGAAAACCTAGCCACCCTGACCCTCTGGCCCAATCCCAACAGTGGTGATCAGTTCTGGCTGCAACTGGACGCGATCGAGGAAGGCGTACACGTTGTGAACCTCGATATCATGGACCTCACCGGCAAGCGTGTCAATGCACGTGTGCTCCCCGTGACGGACCGTAACCTGAACACCGTGATCGACCTGAACGGCGACCTGGCCACCGGAATGTACATGGTGCACATCACCACCGGAGCCAAGCGTTGGACCGAGCGATTGGTGATCGCCAAGTAAGGCAGCCACCACCTCAGAAGCGGAAGCCCCGCCCCGATCATCGGGGTGGGGCTTTGCTTTGGATCCCCAGCGTCCGTTGGTCCGAGCACGAGCAAGATCATTGTGTCGAATAGTGGTCCCCGCGACGATGTGACGTGCTGTTCTTGAAAAGACGGCACACGCTGGATAAGCTCGCATCGCCTTACATTGGAGCCATGCGCTTCGGCCGGGCTCTGATCACCATCGTGCTCATCGGGCATGGCACGATAGCGCCGACCCAGGACCTACGTTTCCAGCACCTCACCGCCGCCGAAGGTCTTACCGACAATGCCGTCACCTGCGTCTTCGAAGACAGGAAAGGCTACATCTGGATCGGCACCGAACGTGGCTTGAACCGTTACGATGGTCAACGCGTGGAGCACTTCCCGCCGGGCGATAGCGGTCCCCTCGGGACGCACATCACATCCATTGCCGAGGACAGTCAGGGCCGGATGTGGATCACCACAGCGGATGCAGGCCTGAGCAGGCGCGATACTTCTGGCGCTTTCAAGCACTACCAGAGGGATAGTTCCGATACGCTGAGCCTGCCGACCGATCAACTGAATCATGTACTCGTGCTGAGTGACACACTGCTCATCCTCGGCACCCGAGGGAAAGGCGCGGTATGGTTCGATCCGCGTACGGGTGTCCTTCGCAACAACACTTACTTAACTTATATGCGGAGGGCAAAGGAGAACCCTCTCGCCGTCACGGCAGGCAATTGGTGCCACTCCGCTGTGCGGTTGGACGACCAGCGGATCCTGATGCCCATGCTGCGCACGCCTACGCTCGTCGTTGATGCGCATTCTGGCGAAATGATCTCGATCCTCGTCGGTCCCAACAACGGCCCGCTCACCCATGCCACGGTGATCGATGGGGCTGTATACTTGGGCGGTTGGACGCCGGGCATTTACCGCACCGATGCAGGCCACGCGGATCTACTCACCCACTTCCCCATCGATCAGGAGGTCACTTCCATCGTGCCGTGGGGTGAAGGTCACCTGATGGCAGCAACGAAAGGGAACGGGCTGATCTGGCTCAACGCCGATGGTGCGGTCCTCGGCCGATCCCAGCATGCACGCACCGATCCCACGTCGGTGCTCAGCGATCGCACCACGTGCCTGCTGTACGATCGATCCGGCAACCTCTGGGTGGGAACAGCCAAAGGAATGTCCGTGCATGCGCCGGCGGTGTGGCGCTTCGCAGCGGTGGCGCTGCTGCCTGATGACCACTCCGGCGACCTCGCCTTCCACAACCTACAGCAAGATGATGATGGCAGCATCCGCATCTCCACGTCCAAGGGATTCATCCTTGTCGATCCGCGAAGCGAGACCGTACGCCACGCCGAACTGCACAACAACGGCACATACCTGGAAGTGACAGGTATGTATCGAATAGGTTCCGATCTGTGGGCCGTCGGGACGGAAACCGGTATGTTCCGATACGACCCGGAGCAGGAACGGATCCTCATGCCGAACGGGAACAGATCGTGGTCGAGCTATCGCTCGGGCAAAATGTTCCAGACGCGCGCTGCATGGTCTGTTGCGTTCGGCGGGCGCGAATTGCTGCTGGTGGGCGCGCTGGGTTATGGCCATGTGGCCATGGATCCGGTATCGGGTGCGAACGTTCCGGAGTGGATCGACTACCCTGATCGACCCAATACCATGATGCTTCGAGCCACCGTATGCGATGCGGAAGGTGTGTGTTGGTCGGCTACTGCGGGCGGCGTGATACGATGGCGGCCCGTAGCACCAGGGGAACAGCCGAATGGGACCGCATACAACATGCGATCAGAAGGGAACATCCGGCTGCCAGGCGATGACGCCCAAGCCTTGGTCATCCACGCAAATGCGGTCTGGGTGGCGCTGCGCGATGCCGGGCTCGCGCGGATCAAGTCCGGCCACGCGAAGGGGTTCATCCCCCCGGCGCACATGCCCCATGATGCGCTGGGTGTGGCGGTGGACACGAGTGGCAAGGTCTGGACCACCACCAGCAATGGCCTCCTGCGCTACGATCCCGCTACAGCTGGCTGGCTGCATGTACCGGTGAATGACGGGCGTGAATTCAGGCAACTGACGAAGTGCATCATCACCCTGCAGGATGGTCGCTTGGCATTCTGCGCCAATGGGCACTTGCTCCTCTTCGACCCCGCCTTCTTCGATGTCCTGCCCGAGGTGCCTGCACCTGCTATTTCCGGGATGCGCAATACCTGGGGTACGCTTCAGGCTGGCGCTGATGGCACGCTGGAACTCCCTTTTCGCAACAGTGCCTTCGACGCAATGCTCACCGCTCTGCGACCAACCGGTGCTACTCCGCTCACCTTCCTATACCGGCTCGACAGCGAGGGAAGTGTGCAACATGGCACGGATGCGCGCGCCCCACTGCGCTACGCAGGTGTGCCTGTTGGCTCGCACACCCTGCGGGTCCGGGTACGTGATCCATACGGACGTGAGGGGCCGGAAGTACCGATGCTTACGGTAAAGGTCATAGGTCCCTTCTGGCAACAGTGGTGGTTCTTCCTGATCGTGCTCGGGGCGGGAGCGATGGGCATGTACCTCGTGTCGCGCTTACAACGGAAACAGCGCGCAAGGCTTCAAGGCGTACGCGACCGCATCGCGCGCGACCTGCACGACGACATCGGCAGCACTTTGGGCAGCATCAGTTTCTACAGTGAAGCGTTGAGGCGGAAGCTATCCGGTTCGAACGACGGCATGACGCAGGAGGTGGCCGAGAAGATCGGAAGCTCATCGCGCGAGATGATCGATCGCATGAGCGACATCGTGTGGAGCGTGGACCCGAAGAACGACGATGCCGGAGCGTTGATCGAACGCCTGCAAGCCTTCGCCAAGGACCTCCTCTCAGCGAAGAACATCGCGCTCGACTTTCGTGCGGACCCTACTCTGAATGAACGCAAACTCAGCGCAGAGCAACGGCGCAACCTCTTCCTGATCTGCAAGGAAGCTCTCTACAATACCGTAAAGTACGCCGATGCCAGCAAGGTGTCTATCGCCATGGCCGGTGGAAATTCCGGACTCTCCCTCATCATCGCCGACGATGGCCGCGGATTCGACCCGGAGAATACCGACAGCTACAACGGCAATGGCCTCGTGAACATGCGTGCACGCGCCGATGCGATCCATGCACTGATCACAGTTACGAGTTCGCCCGGCAAGGGAACACAGGTGAAGCTCAGCGTGCCCGCGCAACTGCTCGTCCCCCGTTCGGGGGATTGATGCGGCCTTTTGCGGCGGTAGTTTTGCGCCCAGCCCACGAGCCATGTCCGGCATCATCCACGTAGCACTCTTCGACGACAGCAAGCAGATCCGCGACTCGCTCGGCACCTTGTTGGGCACCACGCGAGGGATCGGCCTGTGCGGCTGCTACCCCGATGCGGTGAACGTGTTGGCGAAGGTCGCAGCGTGCAAACCCGATGTGGTGCTCATGGACATCGACATGCCGGGGCCTAACGGCGGGAACGGCATCGATGCCGTGCGCGCGCTGCACCAGGAGCACCCCGATCTGCCGATCATGATGCTCACCGTATTCGGCGATGAGGAGCGCGTGTATGACTCGCTACGCGCGGGAGCCGTCGGCTACTTGTTGAAGAACGACGACCCGGGCGCCGTACTGGATGCCATCGTTGATGTACACAGTGGCGGCGCACCCATGACACCAAGCATCGCCCGCAAGGTGATGCTGCACTTCCAGCACGAAGGTGCACCGAAGGACGCGCTCGCCGTTCTTCTGAGCAGCCGCGAGAAGGATGTACTGCAAGCACTCGTCGATGGCTTGAGCTACAAGATGATCGCCGACCGGCTGGGTATCAGCTTCGAGACCGTGCGCAGCCACATCAAGCATGTGTACGAGAAGCTGCACGTACACAACAGCGCGGAGGCCGTGGCCAAGACCCTGAAGGGACGCTTGCTGGGGTAAGATCCAGCTGGCAGTGTGCAGTAGGCGGCTGATAGTGTGATCGCACGCCAGCAATACACCCCGCACACTACCCTCCCCCGAATGTGGGATTGATGTGCGCCCCACGAACAGGGAGTTTTGTGCTCAACACCAACTCCCATGAAACCACGCAAACACATACTGATCGTCGCCGCACTGTTGACCGGCATCGCGGCGCATGCCCAACTGCAACGCATCGTGCTGCAAGGCACGGGTACGCCGCAAGTATTCACGGACCTCGCCACCGCCGTGAATACGGCACAGAGCGGAGACAAGCTATACTTCAGCGGAGGCACGTTCACCGTGACCGGAAACCTCGTAGTGGACAAGACTTTGCATTTCATCGGTGCAGGCATCAACCCGGACAGTTCCAGTGTTACGGGGACCACCACGATCTCCCCGTCGGGATCGACTTGGGTGTTCACCGCAGCTTCGGGCAGCACATTCACCGGAATTCGCTTCCTCAACACCATGGCCTATGGGGATGGCGCGGCGAACTTCTCCCCCACGGATATCGTGTTCCAGCGGTGCGAGTTCACTTCCTACGCGCACCTCGGGCCAGGCTCCACAAGCATCTTCGATGAGTGCTTGTTCCGTTTCCGGTTCTACGGCTATGATGGCATAGCCAATGTGACACGCTGCATCTTCACCTATGGTGGCAACGCCACGCACAATCCTATCAGCGCATTCGGTACAGGGGGCCTGACCATGGATCATTGCACGTTGCTCAACGGTCGCGTAGCGAACAGCCCGAACTCGACCGTCAGCAACTGCATCTTCACCAGGACCTCTTCCGCACCCTTCTATCAAAGCAGCGGTTCGATCATCACCAACAACCTGGTATCCTTCACGTCCTTGGTGGGCAACATGACACCCGGTGCCGAATCCGGCAATGTGCTCGGTGTTCCCGCAGCGGAGATCTATGTGAGCGAGGGCAACTTGAACTTCGAGTGGACGGACGACATCCACCTGCAGCCCAGCAGTGTCGGTGTGGGCATGGCCACCGACGGAACCGATGTGGGCATCTATGGCACCAACTCGCCCTTCAAGCCGGGAGCGGTTCCATACAATCCGCATTTCCGCAGCGCGGAGATCGCTCCTTCCACCAATGACAATGGCGACCTGCCGGTGAACATCCGGGTGGCCGCGCAAACCCACTGAGCCATGAAGCACCTCCTCATCCTCGCTGCGTTGATGGCCACCGGCCAACTATACGCGCAGACCATCACCATCTATCGCTGGTGGATCAACGACGACATCGCCACGCTCACAACGGCGTCCATCGCGCCTGCCACCGAAGCCAACCTGATCGCCACGCTCGACCTTCCCCCGCTCACCAAGGACCACAACACGATCACCCTGCAGTTCAAGGACAACAACGATGAATGGAGCGTTCCGCGGACCACATGGTTCACGAAACGCACTGGCGCGGTGAACGGCTACGAATACTGGATCAATGATGCCATCACCAACGCCACGACCGGGGCCATCGGGCCCAACACCATCGTGGATCTCATCGACGACCTGCCCACCGGTCTGCCGGGTGGCACGCACACATTCACCATCCGATTCAGTGGTGCCAGTGGCACCTGGAGTGTGCCGCTCACCACGTCGTTCAGCAGCACAGTTGGTTTGGACGAGTTGCCCGGTATATCGGACCTGCTGCTCTTCCCGAACCCGGTCAACGATGCGTTGGGACTTCGTCTAAACGCGGCGGGCAGCAAGCAGCTTTACCTGCAACTGCTCGATGCGCAGGGCCGGGTGATCCGCGACCTGCCCACCTGGATCACGACCGGCTCAGGGTACCGCAACTGGGATATCAGCGACCTTTCTGCAGGGAGCTACCTGCTACGCATCAGCGATGGCAACGGCGCAACAAGCATGCGGTTCGTGAAACCCTGATCATCTATGAACAGATCGTTGACCTGATCGAATGTGAATGCCCTACAGATCACCCTTCCAACCCTGATCCGAACACCCAACCCAAAATGAAAACCAGGATCCCCTTCTTCCTTCTCGGTGTAGGCTTGCTGGCAGGCTCCGCCAAAGCGCAACCGCCACGCATCGTGCTTCATGGTGTCGCGACGCCACAGGTATATGCGGCTGATCAAATCCTGTCTCAGACCCCGAAATACAGCTAACGAGGCCCCTTCAACCCTTACCCATGAGAATCTCGAACCATCTCTTCGCCTTAGCGCTGGCATTAGTGATGCCTTTGTGCTTATTGGCGCAAGACGTCGAATCCGAGCCGAACAACGGCTCCAGCACGGCCGACGCCCTTACGCACAACGTGTCCATGACTGGGAGCATGGGTGTGTGTAGCCCCACAGACAATAGCGGGGAGTACTTCAGCCTGGTGAATTACCCGCAGGGACAGATGCGCATCCAGAGCAACATGTCCAACACAGGGCCGGTGGAACTGGAAGTGACCTTCCATCTTCGCCAGCAAACCACGAGCATCATCACCTCATTCACCCTGACCGCCGGTGCGAACGGCGTCCCGGTGCAGGATGGCCATACGATCCCCTGCCATGGCGGCACGGGCACCTACTTCATCAGCATGGCGAACCCGAGCACGGAGTACTGTACCAACTACACGTTCACCGTGAATATGCTGGCCCCGGTCTTCGGAGCCGACCCGGAGCCGAATAACGGTTCCGGCACAGCCGTCCTCCTCCCCGTAGGCACACCACAAGACGGGCAGTTGAACTTCTATTACGGTGACAATGTCGATTACTATCGGATCGACCTCCCGAGCAACGGTGTATTGAACCTTTCCTTTCAAGCCGAGCATACTGGTGTGAGCGCTGAAAGCATGACCGTTACGCTGCGCCAGGGTAACAACACCAATGTGATCACCTCATGGACCATACCGGTAGGCGCGACAGCTACACCCGTTCAGTCGGATCTGAGTTATCCTTGCGCTGGCAATACCACCCACTACTACCTGAGCCTCTCCAGCGCGGTTTGCGGCACATCCTATAGGTTCTCCTATGCCGTCACTCCACCGGTATTTGCCAACGATGCTGAGCCGAACAACACCCAGTTCCAGACCCCTTGGGTGAACTTGAACGACAGCTCTGTGACCGGCCACATGCAGTTCTTCTGGGATGCCAGCGCCGATGGGTTCCGGTTCAACCATCCGGGCGGACCCTTGGTCTGGGACATCAGCGCGGAGCATGTTGGGTCCTTGGAAGGAACATTGTACGCGAGCTTCCGCAATGCGAGCTTCCACACTATACTATGGGAACCTTCGGTTCCAGTGGGCGCCGATGGGGAATCCATCAGAACCGTTCAAACCACGGTCGGCAATGTTCCGGCGCAAGCCATACGCGTCTATTTCAGCACACCGAACTGCGGGGTATCCTATCAATGGCATTGCAGCGACACGGACAATGATGGCACCTGCAACGCCTTCGACTTGTGCGCTGGTGGGCCCGAACCGGGCACGCCGTGCGACGATGGCGACGAGGACACCGAGAACGATCTGGTGACCGCCGCATGCGAATGCGTTGGCACGCCCATCGAGCCTGAGTTCGACTGCCCGCTCCTGGAAGCCAACATCGGTGATGCTTGTGATCCAGGTCCAGGCTTCATCAACGGTGTGGTGACCGAAGCCTGCGAATGCGTGGGCGAACCCACTGATTGCATCCATGACCTGGTGATCGACTTCGCCACCGATGCCAATGGCGCCGACATCTCCTGGAGCATCAGCCCACTCGCCGGTGGATCACCTGTATGCAGTGGCAGCGGATTGCCAAGCGACCAGTCCAGTGTGCTTGAAGCCTGCTGCCTGCCCGATGGCTGCTACCGCCTGGTGGTGACCGACGCCGGTGGTGATGGCATCTCCGGTGGTGGTTACATCCTACGCATGCTCTCTGGTGAGCGTATCATTGACAACCGCGACAATGGCGCGTTCGTAAGTGAGAGCAGCCTGGCCGATGGTGAAGGCTTCTGCCTGCCACTCGGCACCGACCGGCCCATCGCCAGCAGTTGCGACCGCGCCTACTGGGTGAGCGGGAACTTCCTGGTGGCCAATGAGAATGCTGCCGTAAGTAACATGTGGAACACCACCAGTTCAGGTGACCCACTGCGCGCCAACAGCGGATACGAGTTCTGGTTCTTCGATCCCAACGGGACCGACGACTACTCCTTCCGCAAGTTGCGCACCCATGCGGTGAGTGATGGATTTGGTGACGTGGGCGCCACCCGCGCATGCCACATCCAGCTCAACAACTGGGCGGTAAGCCAGCATCTACAGGACCAGGTCCTCTACAACGTGCGTATCCGTGGCGTGGTGAATGGTGTGGCCCTTTCCGAGTACGGACCCGCCTGCCGCGTGACCCTTGATGCAGCACTGGCCGCATGCCCCCCCACCAAGCTTAACGATGTTGTGGGACACCCCAACTATTCCTGTGGTGTCACACGCACCTTCGGTGGACCCAACAGCGCGAGCAACCGCATCCATGCCATGGCCATCGCCGGGGCGAGCCAGTACGAGTTCGAGTTCAGCAACGCTGCGGAGGGCTACCTCTTCAATCGCCTCTCCAACAATGTGGTCCGCCACCTGAACTGGCCCGCCTCCGCAGGCCCGCCAATGGTGGTAGGTGGCATCTACCAGGTACGGGTGCGCGCTCGCAAAGGCGCCATCTGGTGCGCATGGGGAGACCGCTGTGATGTGACCATCAGCGGAAGTGCCGCGCCGGGTACGGAGAGCATGTTCATGGAGAAAAGTATCGCCACCCTGGCCCTCTGGCCTAATCCCAACAACGGCCAGCAGCTCTGGCTCGCGCTGGATGGAACAGCCGTCGGCATGGGCTCCGCAGCGATCGACCTCTTCGATCTGAGTGGAAAGCGTGTAATGACCCGTGAGGTCGCAACGCAAGGCGATCGTCTCTACACCATGCTCGATCTTGAAGGCCTGGCCGCTGGTGCGTACATGGTGGCCGTGACGGTGGGCGATGAGCGTTTCGTGCAAAGGCTGGTGGTGCAGCCCTGAGAACTGACAAGTTGGTACAAGGGCCGCTCCGCAAGGGGCGGCCCTTCCCATTTCGTAAGATCTCCATAAGACTTCATGGACCCCTTCTCCGGCCGCCATGTTCTTCCGTCTGTTAACGAATGCACTTCTCGAATGCCACCACAGAGACCGATCGGAACCGTATTTCCTAACTTCCGACTAACATCCTATCGATGGTTAGCCGCTCACATTTGCTGCCCCCAGCCTACGCAGCATGTTTCGATGGTCCATACTGGTCGTTGTCTTCATCCATTCGTTGGCATTGTGCGGACAGGGCACCATACGCGGCAAGGTCACAGATGAACAGGGTGAGACGATCATCGGGGCCACGATCGTACGGAAAGATCAGCCCGCCATTGGAACCACCACCGACCTGGATGGGAATTTCAGTCTGAAGATCACGCCGGCCGGGCAGGTCACCATAGTGGTCTCATTCATCGGCCTGGAACCCAAAGAGGCCACACTTGACGTTGGGGAGGGAAAGGTGGTGATCGCGGACTTCACCCTGCCACCAAAGCGGGAGCTGCTGAAAGAAGTGGTGATAGAAGGCCGGGCTCGTCGCTCAAGCGATACCTACCTGGACCGCATGAAGGCCAACGCACCTGGTAACATCGATTTCATCTCACGCGATGTGATGCTCAAGACCGGGGATGCGGATGCAGCCTCGGCGGTAAAGCGGGTGTCCGGAGTGTCCACGATCGGTGCGTTCATCACGGTACGCGGCCTGGCCGACCGTTATCTGGTGACCACCGTGAATGGTGGCCGCATACCCACCTTGGATCCTTTCACGAACAACCTGAGGCTCGACATTTTCCCCACGGGCCTTATGGACAACATCGTGATCACCAAGACCGAAACCCCGGATCTGCCCTGTGACTGGGCCGGGGCCTACATCTCGATGAACACCAGCGATTATCCACAAAGGCTCCAGGTGGGTATCTCGACCACCATCGGCATCAACCCTAACACCACCTTTCAGGATGTGGTGAGTGGTGGGAGCGGCTCGCGGGACTGGCTGGGCAGGGATGACGGCACACGCGGAATCCCGGAAGGTATCCCTGATGCTGTGGAGGATTACCCTCAATTCTTGGAACCGGGCCTGTATCAACAACTCGGGTTGCTCGGGCTGCAGCCCTTCCTGAACCAGTACGGCATCGTGTCCAGCACACCGGGTTTCAGTGGAAGCGGCATGAACATGAACAGCACGCTTCACCATCTGGCACTGACCCAACTTGGCCTGCTGCCACCGGCGTTATTGTTCGATCCCGCAGCCGTTCAAGCGGGCGTGAACGCATATAACAACACATATAACCTCGCCTACTTCTCACCCCTGGTGAACGCCGAAATGGCAGCGCTCAACAAGAAGTGGGACAACAGCCGCTGGCGTGTCGGTACCAGACAGGCCGCCCCCAACCACAACTTCTCCCTGACCATTGGTAACCAGGTCGAGTTGTTCAAAAAGAAGAAGACCCCGAAAGTGCTCGGCTTCCTGCTGGGCATGCGCTACTCCACCGACACCCAGTACGACGGCGCCTCCACCATCACCCGCACCATCGAGGACTACGAGGCCGAGAACCCAGGCGAGGGCTACAAGCGGAAGGGCGAGCAGCGCATGACACAGACGTCATTCGGATGGAACGCCATGGGCAGCATGTCGTTGCGCCTTGACCGGAACAACTCCATATCGCTCATGGCCATGGGCAATGTGTTGGGTCAGGACAATGCGCGGTTCCTGATCTTCCTGGACCCCACGATCAACAGCGAGACCTTCGCATCGGAGGAGCAATTCTGGGAGCAGCGCAGGCTATGGGTCTTCCAGGGTGGAAGCCGCCACTTTATACCGGCGACGAAGCTCACGGTGAATACCGACATATCGTACTCGACTGGGGATCGGGACTTGTTGGACTTGAAGACCATCCAATATGAGATGCCCCCCCCCGGCGAACCGATAACCAACGTGGATGGTGCGCTAACACCCCCCGGCAGGATCTTCCGTTTTCTCAAGGAGGATCTGGTGGATGCCCGTCTTGGATTCGAACTGCCTATGTCCGAAAACCCCGCTTTGGTGCGGAAGCTGAAGTTCGGCGGCTCCTATCGCTGGAACAGACGCACCAATGACCAACGCTATTATGTTGTTCTGAACCCACCGGGACCTGCTAACTGGGAGGAGCCGGGACGTTTCGAAATGCAGGAGGACGGCCGGATCCCTTCACGGTACGCGCCTTTCGGAACTTTCAAGGACAATGATATCGGCCTTCTTGGCGTGTGGGCGGGTTACCTGATGGCTGACCATGCGATCAGCCCCCGGGTGCGATTCGCCGGAGGAGTAAGAATGGAGCGCACTGAACTCATCAGCGATATCCTCCGATTTTGGGAGGAAGGGGTCGCTTCTGACGATCCTACAAGGGGAACCGTAGGCGACCTGTCCATCAATGGCGCAGGGGCACCAGAACCCAAGCCTGCCATACCAGGGATGATCGACCGTTGGGACATTCTGCCAAGTGCCAATCTCATCACGAAGCTGCGGCCAGAGGACAAGACCCCGATGAACCTGCGGCTCAGCTATTTCCGTTCCCTTGGACGTCCGAGTTTCCGGGAGTTCTCCGCGGTACAGTATTACGATTACCTCTTTCAAGCACCCGTCTATGGGAATCCCGACCTACGGATGACCCAGATCGATAATGCCGACCTCCGCCTGGAGTTCTTCCTACCAAGGGAGGGGAGCTTCTCGGTGAGCGCATTCTACAAATACTTCATCGACCACATCGAGTTATTGCAGACCGCAGGCGGCAGTTTCACGTGGCGCAACGCGGACCGCTCCGAAGTACGCGGTCTGGAATTCGAAGGGAAGTTCAAACCCCTGCGTTGGTTAGAATGGCGCGGCAATGTCACGCTGATGGACTCCCGGTCCTTCCTCCGCGTCGTGCTCAATGATGAGGAGGTGGAGTATACAACACCGATGTTCGGGCAGTCACCTTATATCGTCAATTCCATGCTCACCTACGTTGCCGACAGCCTGGGGTTGAACCTGAGCGTTTCATACAACGTGCAGGGGCCTCGCCTTGCCGTTACCAACGCCGAGCTGGATCCCACAGGCATCCGGGCCTTCGAGATGCCCCGGCATCTGGTGGACATCACCTTGAACAAGCGCTTCGCGGAAAGGTGGGCGCTCACATTCCGTGTACGCGATCTGCTCAACCAGCCCATCCGGCGTTCTTACCAGTTCGAAGCCGGCTACCTGGTGGATTTTGACAGGTACACCTACGGCACGGAATACCTTCTCACCGTAGCATACAATATCCGATGAAGCGGCGATCCCTCCCAGGCATCTTCTGTGGCTTCTTGATCGCCCTGATATCCGGCTCCGCTGCCCTGGCGCAGGCTGACATCGAGAACGTGATCGTGGAGACCTACTACATCTCGGATGCACAGGACGCCACGGATGTGATCGGGGGGACATTGGCCCAAGGCTCGCGGACGTACCGTGTCTTCATCGAGCTCTGCCCGGACTGTTCTCTCAGGTCCCTCTACGGGGATGTGAACCACGCATTGAAGATCCAGAGCACCACACCTTTCTTCAACAACCTGGACCGCGGCAAGACCTACGGGCACCAGATCAACAACAGTGCATTGGATGAGAACACCGCCGCACTGGATTCATGGCTGGCCCTGGGTGCCGCGAGCAACATCCGGATGGGCACACTGAAGGCGGATGACGAGGATGGCTCGATCATCGGAGGTGCAAACAATGATGGGGGGAGTGAAGGTGTACCGGGCGGGCTACTGGTGAACACCGACCCGGATGCCGGCTTCCCTCTGACAGAGCGCGACGGACTTGTTCCCGGGCTTGGAGGATCGGTGTTGCCTCCTAACTTCAATTTGATCGGCGAGGATCCTACTGTGACCTTCGGGACCGAGACGGTCTCCCAGGCATTCATTTCCAATGATGTGCGCATTGGCTGCGCGGCTCCAGGGGTGAAAGGTCCGACGCCCGAGAACCGGGTGCTGGTCGCGCAGCTTACCACCACGGGGGAACTGAGCTTCATGCTCAACATAGAAGTGCAACGGCCGGATGGCTCCCTGGCCAGATACGTGGCGTCGGATTCGTTGTTGCAGCCTGGAGAAACACCCAACGGACTGCTGAACTATCCACCCGTCTGCGGATGTATCGATCCATACTTCCTTGAATACGATCCAACCGCTGGATGCGACGACGGTAGTTGCGTCACACCGATCATCTTCGGCTGCCTCGATACACTGGCGTGCAACTATGATCCCGGGGCGAACTTCAATGTACCACAGCTGTGTTGCTATGGACCAGGCAACTGCAACGGACTTTCGGTGGATCTGCTCTGCCCGGAGATCGTGGGTATCATGAATGACTCTCCATCACGGACTTCCCTGAAGGTCTATCCGAACCCGGCGAATGAACAAGTGTACTTCGACTGGGAGCGTTCGGCGGCAGGTGAGAAGACTTTGATGGTCCATGACTTGCACGGCAGGCAATTGATCCATTTCAACGTTCCTGCGGGCTTTGGTCGGGAGGTGCGCCGCATCGATCTATCGGGGTGGCCCGCAGGCATGTACCTCATCAGCGCCAATGATGGGCACCACTGGGAACGCTCCAAACTGGTCATTCATTGAAGTGCTCACCATCCACGATCCCGGAACTAGAAGATCTCCATGCGTACGGAACAGCGCATTGCGCCCCCCGAAAACAATGACCATCCGGTCCTCCCAGGTGAAGAGGCTGTCCGGTCGTCCATCTATGCTGTGGTGGGTAATGGCCAGCACCACGACCCTTCGCGGTCGGACCCCAGATACACCGCTTCGTCCATGTTGACCAGGAAGAATGGCTCAAAGCGGAAGATCCCGCCTGAGATCGAGCGGGAATTGCATGCGGCGCTCTGTGACAACCTGCCTTGCGCACTCGGCCTGCCGTATGCCTTCTGGACAAGAGAGGCCGTATTGAATTTGGTCGAAAGACGGATAGATGGATCGATCCCGTCGCGCACGCTGTTCACCTACCTGGACCGCTGGGGGTTCACACCACGAAGCCCCCTTCAACAGGCTTATCAGGAAGAGCCCGGACTCGTGCGCGCATGGATGAGGAACGAGTACCCCACCATTGCCATGCAGGCCAAGGTGGATCGCGCTGAACTCATGTGGCTGGGAACATTGAACCTGGTCCCAAAGTCGATCACGGTCAGGCAGGAACGAGCGCATGGATCGTCGTTGATCAAGGCGCCACATCTGACACGTACACATGTGCTCACCTATCTGGTCACCAACCGGCACCGATACAGTTGGGTGGTCCATGACCCGAGATCCACACCGTCCATGATCACGCTGCTCCTCGAACAAGTCCAACAGGAAAGCGGAAGACCATTGATGGTGATCGCACGGGATCTTCCCGCGCTGCGCGACATCCTGGGTGAGGTCTGGTGCGAGTCCAGACAGCCCCGCATACAGGTGCGGTGGATGTAACAATAATGGGGCTGTCCCATGGTGTCATACGGCCGAGTTAACGGCGGGCTCATCATTTCAATACCCTTGCTTGAACTCCACGCATCGGGCCGCGGATAGCTTCGCCCCCTCCCCCCCAAGCCATGCAAAGAACCTACTCCCTGAACGCACTGCTCTTCGTTGCGGGCACCGCTGGCGCCCAGTACAGTCCGCCCGACCCCTCGGGCTTCGAAGGGCTCATTGTGGAAACCTATTACATCGCTGACGCGAACGATGCTGCCGATCTGGATGGTGGTGGGGGACTCGTATCAGGTGCTAAGACCTACCGTGTCTTCGTGGACCTCAAACCAGGCTACAAGCTGCTCACCGTTGGAGGCTATCTGAACCACCCCCTCACCATGTCCAGCACCACTGGTTTCTGGAACAATGATGACCGTGGAGAAGCTTGGGGTTGGGACCTGCCCGCGCAGCATTTGAACAAGAACACTGTTGCCATCGACTCATGGCTTAGCATGGGTGCGGCGTCCACGCAACATTGGGGCATCCCCAAAGGCTCCGATCCGAACGGCTCGGTCGTGGGTGGTTCGAATAATGATGGTGGCAGTACGGGCACCCCTTTGCTGGTGAACGATGAACCCGCCATGGGTCTGCCCCTGACCACCGCCGACGGTCTTTGGAACCCCAGTGCTCCGCCTTCCGGTGTGTTCGTGGGCACACCGCCTGACCTTTTCGATAGCGGAGGCAGCAACAGTTACAACAATGACAATTTCGCTTGGGCGATCCTCGGAGGTATCGAATCAACCGATGCTGACAACCGCATCCTGATCGGCCAGTTCACCACAGACGGTGTGTTCACTTTCTGCTTCAACCTCTGGGTGCGCATCCCTGATGATCTGGTGTGCAATGACCCGAACTGCCACGAGATCCTCGAGTTCTATTCGGAGATCGTACCCTCCGACACCCTTGGTGGTGGCTTCGCGACGGAGAACATCTTTACACACCCGACGCTCTGCTTCAACTCTTCACAGTCACAGACGGATTGTCTGGGTGTCCCGAATGGTCCTGCACAACCTGGTACCTCTTGTGATGATGGCATCGCAGAGACCACCAACGACGTGTATGCCGAAGACTGCTCCTGCATAGGTGAGGATTGCCAGGGGGTCCTGGGTGGCAATGCCCTTCCTGGCCAACCTTGTGACGACGGCGACCCTGGCACCGTGGGTGATGTGTGGATGGAAGGCTGCATATGCGTGGGCGTGGTCGGTATCAAGGACACTGATGAGCTGGCGGCTTCGGTGCGCGTATGGCCCAATCCTGCGGTTGAATTCGTCTGGGTCGAACTCACTCCGGCTCACGCAGGCCGGGCCACGATCGAACTGCTGAATGCCTTGGGAAGCATCATCCAGACGCGGGAGCTTGGTATGATAGCCAGTGTGCGAACGGAACGACTGGACCTCTCCTCCTTGGACAGTGGCATATACCTGGTGCGGGTCACGGTAGATGGCCATACCGCTGTGGAGCGCATTACGATATTCTAATGGTGGCCCGTACGATGTTATACCGCATGGTGATCGTGGGGTCGCTCTTCCAACTGGGAAGCGCCTTCGGACAGCAGGGGATCGTGGACAGCATTTTCGTGGAACTCTACCATGTGATGGACAGCCCGGTCGTGGGTGAGCCACCCCTGAAGACCTACCGGATATTTGTTGACCTGGCGCCTGGGTACAAGCTTCAGACGGTGTTCGGGGACGAACGCAATCAACTGTACATCACCACTACCACCCGGTTCTTCAATGATGCGGAGAACAGCGTGAAATACGCGGATCAGCTCAATGAAGAACGGTTGAACACCGGTATGGCGGCCTTGGACAGTTGGTTGACGATCGGTGCCGCGAGCAGTGCGCACTGGGGCGTTCCGCGCCCATGGGATACGGATGGGTCGCTTCTGGAATGCCCACCCTATCCGAGTTACGTACCGCCATCCACCGACCACGGCAAGCGACGCAAGAAAGAAAAGACGCTTTGCGAACTGGACGGTATGCTCAAAGCCGGACCAGTGCCCGCCGTCGTGAACTTCAAGTTCGACCCGGGGTATTTGGGCCAGATCCGTGGCGCCCACCTGCACACCATGGACGGTGCGTGGGCCGTGCTTGGCGGTACACTTGGACCCACGGAAGAGAATGTGCTGCTCATCGCACAGCTCACAACGACGGGCGACCTGAGCTATAAGTTGAACATCCAGGTGGGCCTGCCGGACGGTAGTTTCATGCGCTACGTGCACACCGATGCCCATGGCGATGAGGAGGCCGTACTCAAAGGCCTGATCCGAGGCACGTCCCGTTGACGGGATCGCGCGGCCCGCGCCGTGACCGCAATGACCTGTGTACGGATCCGCCGCCGTGCGTACGTGTATGGATGATACCTATCGAAGTCAACAGTAGCATTCAACTAGCCTATGTAAAGAACTTATGTTTTCTACATTTTCCTTCCTGCATGCTTTTTCAGCGCGATAACATGATGTTACATGTGCCTTGACAGTTTGAACTGTAATTCATGACCTAAGCATATCCTGCCAATAACGGGTCCATGCACTTGATCAGCGCACATTTGTAGCGCTCTCTAAAGAGCAAAAACCCAACCCCCAAACCTCTCAGCGATGAAGAACATGAACAGAACAGCTTTGGCAGCGCTGTTGGCCCTGGCGGGCTCCGCCCAGGTCAGCGCGCAATCCGTAGGCGCCGCTTGCGGATGCCCGGACGTATCCTCCCGAACTCCAGTGAACATATCCACACTGGTGGATGGGAACAACAACCTGCTGAGCGCCACCACCACGCTCACCTGCAACAACCTCTACATCCTCAACACACGGATGTACGTGAACAATAACCAAGACCTGTACGTGGAACCAGGAACGGTGATCAAGGCGGAACTCAGTGCTGGTGATGCGTATGCGATCATCGTGGTCCGTGGTGGCCAGATCTGGGCCAACGGAAGCGCGGAATGTCCGATCATCATGACCACCGTCAATGATCCGCTGGACGGCACCTACTCCGTGTACAACCGGGGTCAGTGGGGCAGCTTGATCGTGCTGGGCCGTGCCTACACGAACAAGCGGGCAGCAGATGGTGACCCCACCGCCACATCCACGGACGGGGTTGGCACGATCGAAGGTCTCGATGCTGGTGACAGCCGTCACTTCTACGGCATGCCCGTGGGCCAGGAGATCAACGACGATAACTCCGGCGTTCTACGTTATGTGTCCCTCCGCCATGGCGGGGAGGTCATCGGTGCCAACAACGAGATCAATGGTCTGACCTGTGGCGGCGTAGGCCGTGGCACCACCATCGAGTACTGCGAGGTGATCTCCAACCTGGATGATGCCTACGAATTCTTCGGCGGCACGGTGGACGCGCGCTATCTGGTGGCCGCCCACTGCGATGATGACTACATCGACTATGACCAGGGCTATAGCGGAAAGCTACAGTTCATCTATGGTCTGCAGGGCCCGGACAACAGCGGTGGCGCTTTGAACCAGGGTGACAATGGTTTTGAGTGCGACAGCGATGATGCCGTGACCAACTTCGGCAATGGTGGGCTGCGCTCCACACCCGTGATCTACAATGCCACCATCATTGGGCGGAACCTGAACGACGAGGCCCTTGAGATGAAAGAGCGTGCCCAGGGCACCATTGTGAACAGCATCTTCGCCCGCTTCGCCCGTGGCCTGAACATGACCACCGAGTGCGCCGCATTCTGGAATGCCAACGATCTGCAGGTGCGGAGCTGCACCTTCCAGGAGGTGCCCACCCCGCTGCGCATCAACAACGTGGCACCGGCCCCAGGTTCCGCCGAGCAGACCAAGTTCGCCGCTGACGGCAATCTGGTGGTGGCCGCTCAAGCCCTGATCGATGCCACCTATGCCCTGACCGGCGCCAATGTGATCACTGATCGCGTGAACCCTGTTCCCGCTGCCGGTGCCCCAGCCGCCCAGACCTCGATCACCCCACCCATCGACGGATTCTTCACCGGAGCCAAGTACCGCGGTGCCTTCATTCCCGGTGCCGAACCATGGACCACCGGCTGGACCCTGGCCAGCCAGATCGGAGTGGACGTGGCAGCTTCCGCCCGTTGCCCCGGCGACATCAATGGTGATGGCCTGATCAATTCCACGGACTTCAGCCTGTTCGTGAACCTGTTCGGCACCAACTGCTTCTAAGAAACCTGCGGTCAGCGATGCCCGCAACACAGAACAACATGAGAACACACATCAACAAGTTCCTTCTGAGCGCCGCCATTGCCTGTACAGGCTTGATGGCCAGTGCCCAAGGCCTTGAGGACATCATCGTGGAGGAATACCACACGGTGACCCAGGCCGATGCAGATGCCTACAACAACAACATCGGCGGTGGCAGCTACCCACTGGTGGCAGGCATGAAAGTGTACCGCATCTACGTGGACATGGCCCCCGGCTACCGTTTGATCCAGGTGTACGGTGACCCTGCGCCCCTCGGTGTACCAGAGTCCCTGAACCCATTGGACATCACCACCACCACGTTCTTCTGGAACGACGACAACTATGGGACCGAGGTACCCGGCCAAACGCGCCGCTTTGATGAAGGACTGCTGTTCGACTCCTACATCACCGTGAACACCACCGGGGTTTCCGGTGGTGCGGCTGGTTGTGGTGTCAACACCCAGCAGTTCGGTGTGCCCCGCGCCGATGATACCGATGGTGACCTCACCACCTGCGGCGTATACCCGGGCTTTACCGGCAATGACGGCAACATCCCGGGCACTGGCCCAACCCTCACATACAACCTGGGGGGCACCATGAATTTCGCCGCATTCACTACGGATGGCAGCACCTTCACCATCGTGGACGAAGGATGGACCACCCTTCCGGCAAGCCAGGGGGTCGATCCAAATGGCACGAACCGCGTGTTGATCGCACAGGTGACCACCGATGGCGAACTGAGCTTCCACCTGAACGTGGACATCAGCGACCCAAACCTCAACCTGGAGCGCTATGTGTGGAATGCCGTACAGGATCCCGGTCAGCAGGTATCTCCTCTGTTGACCTATCCGCCTCTTCCAGCCGATTGTGAAGGCGTGGCCGGTGGCAGCGCCCTGCCAGGAACCCCCTGCGATGACAACAACGCCACCACGGGCAACGACACCTGGGACAACGACTGCAACTGCGTTGGTCAGCTCATCGACTGCGAAGGTGTGGCCGGCGGTCCGGCCCTGCCAGGAACCCCCTGCGATGACGAGGACCCAACCACGGGCAACGACACCTGGGACAACGACTGCAACTGCGTAGGCACTCCTCTGTTCGACTGCCCGCTCTTGGAAGCGAACATCGGTGACCCCTGCGACGATGGCGACGCCAACACCGAGAACGACACCGTGAACGCCTCCTGCGTGTGCGTCGGAACACCCATCGTGGTCTTTGATTGCCCGCTGCTGGAAGCCAACATCGGTGACCCCTGCGACGATGGCGATGCCAACACCGAGAACGACACCGTGAACGCCTCCTGCGTATGCGTCGGAACGCCCATCGTGGTCTTCGACTGCCCGCTGCTGGAAGCCAACATCGGTGATGCTTGCGATCCCGGTCCAGGCTTCATCAATGGCGTGGTGACCGCGAACTGCGAATGCGTGGGCGAACCCACCGACTGCGTGCATGACGTGGTGATCGACTTCGCCACCGATGCCAATGGCGCCGACATCTCCTGGAGCATCAGCCCGCTCGCCGGTGGTCCACCCGTGTGCAGTGGCAGCGGATTACCCAGCAACCAGTCCAGTGTGCTTGAAGCTTGCTGCCTGCCCGATGGCTGCTACCGCCTGGTGGTGACCGATGCCGGTGGTGATGGCATCTCCGGTGGTGGTTACATCCTGCGCATGCTCTCAGGCCAGCGCATCATCGACAACCGCGACAACGGCGCGTTCGGAAGTGAGAGCAGCCTGGCCGATGGCGAAGGCTTCTGCCTGCCCCTGGGTACCGACCAGCCCATCGCCAGCAGCTGCGACCGTGCCTACTGGGTAAGCGGCAACTTCCTGGTGGCCGCCGAGAACGCTGCCGTAAGCAACGTGTGGAACACCACCAGCGCGGGTGACCCACTGCGCGCCAACAGCGGATACGAGTTCTGGTTCTTCGATCCCAACGGGACCGACGACTACTCCTTCCGCAAGTTGCGCACCCATGCGGTGAGTGATGGATTTGGCGACGTGGGCGCCACCCGCGCATGCCACATCCAGCTCAACAACTGGGCGATCAGCCAGCATCTGCAGGATCAGGTCCTTTACAACGTGCGCATCCGTGGCGTGGTGAATGGCGAGCCCCTTTCCGAGTACGGCCCCGCCTGCCGCGTGACCCTTGACGCAGCACTGGCCGCATGCCCGCCGACCAAACTCAACGATGTGGTGGGACATCCCAACTTCTCCTGTGGTGTCACACGCACCTTCGGTGGACCCAACAGCGCGAGCAACCGCATCCATGCCATGGCCATCGCCGGGGCGAACCAGTACGAGTTCGAGTTCAGCAACGCTGGGGAGGGCTACCTCTTCAGCCGCTTCTCCAACAATGTGCAGCGCCACCTGAACTGGCCCGCCACAGCTGGTCCGGCCCTGCAAACCGGCAGCACCTACCAGGTAAGGGTGCGTGCCCGCAAAGGCGCCATCTGGTGCGCATGGGGCGATCCCTGTGATGTGACCATCGGCGGAAGTGCCGCACCAGGTACGGAAAGCATGAGCATGGAGGAAGGCCCCGCCACGCTTGCCATCTGGCCCAACCCAAATAGTGGTGATCAGTTCTGGCTGCATCTGGACGCGATCGAGGAAGGCGTACACGTGGTGGATCTGGATATCATGGACCTCACCGGCAAGAGCATCAATGCACGTGTGATCCCTGTGACCGACCGCAGCCTATATACCGTGATCGACCTGAATGGCGATCTGGCCACCGGTATGTACATGGTGAACATCACAGCCGGAGCCAAGCGTTGGACCGAGCGATTGGTGATCGCCAGATAAGGCGGCATTCACTCTAGAAAAGCGGAAGCCCCGCCCCGATGATCGGGGCGGGGCTTTGCTTTGAAAGCCCCGCCTGTTGATGTTGCATGCGCAAGGTCAATGTCGAGCAGTGGTCCCACCGACGGAAGACGTGCTGTCCATGTAAATAGGGCGCGTGCCGGATACGGTCACATCGGCTTACATTGGAGCCATGCGCTTCGGCCGGGCTCTGATCACATTCGTGCTCATCGTGCTTGGCATGATGGCGATGGCACAGAACCTCCGCTTCCAACACATCACCTCCACCGAGGGTCTCGGTGAGAACGCGGTCACCTGCTTGTTCGAGGACCGTGTAGGGTACCTCTGGATCGGCACGGAGAACGGACTGTTCCGCTACGATGGCCACCACCTCCGCCCATGGACGGCCAGCGATGGTATGGTCGGCAGTGATGTGAGCGCCTTGCTCGAAGATGCCGATGGCGGTATTTGGGTGGCCACGCGCAAGGGTGGGGTGACCCGCATCAGCGCAGACCGGCGAACGGTCAATGCACATCCACTCGTTAGGGAAGCAGGCCGGTTCCAAGTGGAACGGCCCACCTGCCTCTTCGCCTGGGACGAACACACGTTGATGATCGGCGGCGAGGACATCGCGATCACCTTCCTGGATACACGAAGCGGGTACTTCACCTACTGGGATGGCAAGGGTCCCATCCATCCGTCGCACGCGAATGCAGCACCGGAAGAGAATGGACCCTGGTGCAATTTCATCGCACGGTCCGGTCCTGATCGACTGGCCATCGGTCTGCTGCACGGATTCGACCAACGTATCGTGGACCGGCGCAGCGGCCTCACGGAGGACAGCCTGTTCGCCTACTCGCCCGGAATGCAGGCGAACACGGCCTTCGCACAAGTGGATGGTCACTTCGTCGGGGCCGGATGGCAGCCCTTCCTGCAGGTTCGCGCACAAGATGACCCGCTGAGTGGAACATCAGTGATCGCCCTGCCCGATGAAGTGGCCTGTATGATCCCCTGGGCAGATGGGCAGGTGGTGATCGGCACTCGAAGCAGCGGACTGGTGATCGTGCGTCCATCGGACGGTGCCATGCAACACTATCGCCACCACCGCTTCGACAGGCGTTCGCTCATCCATGACCAGGTCCGATGCCTGCTCCGCGACAGCCACGGTAGGCTTTGGGTGGGGACCCGAAAGGGCCTTTGCGTCAATGACCCCGCACTATCCGGCATCACCTCCATCCCGCTCCGGCCAGTGGATAAAGGGGTCGACCGCGATGTGATCCCGACGCGCATCGTCTTCGATCACGACGGTGCCCTGCTGGTCCTCACGAACGAGGGAGCGATCCGCTTTGGTGCGGATGCCCGTGAACAGGAAAGCACATTCATACACCGGGGACGCGCCATCCAGGTGAACGGCCTCACCCGCCATGCCGAAGGAGGTCTTTGGTCCACGGAGTACGGCGTGTTCACGCAGCACCGATCGAGCGGTACACCCCGTGCTCTGGACGGTGATTGGACTCTCAACGGGGTTGCGTTCGATATCCATGGGCTCTTCCAGGTGCGCGACGCCTACCGCGATACGCTGGACGGCTCATCCGTGCTGGTACTCGGCGTGCTGGGCTATGGCGTGGCCATACTGAACGAACGCGACCGAACGGTGCGGCTCTGGCTGAGCTCCGACCAGGAGCGCCATGGGTTGGCCTCCACCATGGTGCGGCGGCTATTGCGGGCCCCTGATGGCAGCTTTCTGGTGGGCACCCAGGACGGAGTGTTCCGATGGGACCCGCGCACGCAGGGCTTCGATGCCCGCTTCGAGCGCCTGGCCACCGATGGCATTGGCCGCGATGTGGTGGACCTGGACCTGGCCGCCGATGGTACGCTGTGGGCCGCCATGCGCGACGGTGGTGTAGTGGCGATCGGTACCAAGGGCACACGGGCGTACGCGCAAGTCACCGCCGATGGGGGTACCGCGCTGGGTCTTGATATCGATACCGAAGGGCGCGTGTGGTGCGCCACCAGCAGAGGACTGTTCGCCCTTGATCCGAAGAGCGGAGTGGCGCGGCAAGTGGTGCTGCAGGGCCCCTTCGGCGAGGTGTATCCCGGCGGCCCGATCGCCATGAGGCCCGATGGACGCATCGCGATCACGGCCGGCCAGGAGCTCTTTCTGATCGATATCGATCCTGTGTTGCGGGGATCCACACCTCCATCACCCTACCTCACGCACATCAGCGTGAACGACCAGGTGCTGTCGGCTGAGCGATGGACCGACGCAATAGGGCTCGCCAGCGACGAACGGCGCCTGAGCATTTCGCTGAGCGCCCTGCGCCTCACGGGACATGCACCCTTGCGCTTTGGCGCGATGCTCCAAGGAGTGGACGAGATGATGCGCCCTACAGATGCGCTGGGCCGCTACACCTGGAGCAGCCTGCCCACCGGCACGTTCACACTACTGGCACGGACGATCGCCGACGACGGGACCGCGGGCGAAACCGTACGCTTGATGACGGTCCATGTGGCCGCACCCTTCTGGGAACGGTGGTGGTTCTACACTCTGGCCGCGCTGTTCATTTCCGTGGCGTTCATCGCGTGGTCGCGCTACCGCATCGCACAGGCACTGAAGCTGCAAGCGGTGCGCAACCGCATCGCCAGCGACCTGCACGATGAAGTGGGTTCTTCGCTCAGCAGCATCACCATCGGCAGCCAGCTCGCCAGCCAGTTGAGCAGTGCCGAGAACGAACAGGTGAAAGCCTTGCTCGCGCGCATCGGCGATACCAGCAGCAACAGCTTGCGCAGCATCAGCGACATCGTGTGGGCCATCGATCCGAAGAACGACGAGGGCGAGGCCCTGGTGAAACGCATGCGACGCATTGCCCAGGAACTGCTGGAGCGCAAGGGTGTGGAGGTAACCTTCACCACACACGGCGTGGATGACCTGAAGCTGCCCATGGAACTGCGGAAGGAAGTGCTGCTGATCTTCAAGGAAGCGGTACACAACGCGAGCAAGTATGCCGAGGCCGGGCGGGTGGAGATCACGCTGCGCAGCACCAAGGGCCGGCTGACCATGTCCGTGCGTGATGATGGCCGGGGCTTCGACACCGCGCTGCACCCCGATGGCAACGGTCTGGGCAACATGCGTCGCCGGGCAGAGACCCTGGGAGCGGGGATCAAGATCGAAAGCACACTGGAAAAAGGCACGCTCATCGCCGTGGAGGTGGTTCTGGGCTAGCGCGGTGAGCATCGCATCACGAATTCTCGTGATGGACCAACACCGCGCAACGCGGGAACTTTGAGCGATCGAACTCCCCTGCCATGCGCGCACTCCACACCCTACTCGCCGCCCTACTTCTAACACACTGCATGCACGCCCAGCCGGGAACGCTCGATGCCACCTTCGGCACCGCCGGAAAGGTAGCCCTGCAGCTCGGCGGGCTTGCCACCAATGCGTTCGCAGTGGCCGTGGCACCCGATGGCAAGGTGGTGGTGGCAGGCCAGACCGGTAGCCCCCTGTTGCCCTTCGTGATGCGCTTCCTGGTGGACGGAACGCCGGATCCCGCCTTCGGAACGAACGGAGCCGTAGTGCTTCCCCTACAAAACGGGCAGACCGGTGAGTTCCGGTCCGTGCTTGTAGCGCCCGACGGCAAGATCGTGGCCGGTGGTTCGGTTGGGGCAACTGGTGCCGGCAATACCGGCAGCCGCGACGGCTTGCTCGCGCGCTTTTCCCCCAGCGGTGCCCTGGACAACCTCTTTGGCAACGGCGGGGTCAGTGTGGCGAATCTGAGCAACGGTGTGCTCGGTGATGTCATCAGAGCCATCACCTTGGACGGACAAGGGCGCATAGTGGCGTGCGGTGACGCCAACCTGGACCCGGGAAACAGTTTCCTCGCTGACCTGGTCGTGGCGCGTTATACTTCCTCCGGTGTGCTGGATGGAAACTTCGGCAGTGGCGGGAGGTTCATTCCGGACCTGGGGACCGCACAGGATAGAGGATACGATGTACAGGTACGACCGAACAACATGATCGTGGTCGCCGGTATCCGCACGCTTCAACCCGGCTCCGAGAACTACCTCGCCCTGCAGGTGGCCGACAACGGTACCCTGTCCACAGCTTGGGGCACCAACGGCGTGCGTGAAGTGGGCTGGGGCAGCTTGAGCGACAGGCTCGGCTCAATGGCCCTTGCACCGGATGGAAGTGTGATACTGGGCGGTACGGCCACCCTCTCCGGTCCACAGGGCTTCGGCGTAGCCAAACTGGATCCCGCAGGCAGCCTGGACCAGACCTTCGGGCAGGCCGGGCAGAGCTACATCAACCCCTCCAACACCGACCATTATGGCGGCTTCGTGGAGCTTCAGACCGATGGCCGGATCCTGTTGGGCGGCAGTGGGGTCCTCGGTGGAAGCACCTTCGACCTCATGCTGTTCCGTCGCCTGCCACAAGGTGCGCCTGACCCCAGCTTCGGCACGGATGGCCTGCTGGTGATCGATTTCCAGAACAGTTCGGAGAGCATGGGCGCCATGGCCATAGCGCCCGACGGAAAGTTGGTGGTCGCAGGTACCGCCAATATCGCCGGGCAGCAACACCTGGCCCTGGCACGCGTGCTCACCGGCATCGAAGTGGGTGTGCCCGAAAATGCTCCCTTGGCCTTGCGCCTCTTCCCCAACCCGGCTCCCGCAGGTACGGTCATCCGTGTGGAAGGCGTTGAAGGGCCCCAGGCGGAATTCACCGTACGCGACCTGTTGGGAAGGGTCCTCCCCAGCACTGTCCAACGGATCGGCGACGCCTATCTGTTGGATGCACCTGCATTAGCTCCTGGTCGTTACTTCGTGGAGGTTTCCGGCCAGCACGGGCGCATGGTCGCCGGTTTCATCAAGCTGTAGCACCATGAGCCGTTCGCCCATCCGTGTCTTCTCCTTGGCCGACCGCAAGTACCTGCGCGACATGTTCCGCAAGCTGGTGGATGCCCCACCCATTTCGCACCGTATCGAGCACATTGATCCACGAGCATACCATTGTTCAGTTCCCAGCACCATTCGCGAACGCGGTCACTTTGCGAACTCCCGGGCGGACCAACACAGCCCAACATTCGGCATAACCCTGAAACCAGCTGCATGAAGTACCCGCTCGCGATCGCAGTGTCCACATCCATGGTAACGTGCTTATGCGCACAACCCGGGACCTTGGATCCATTGTTCGGCATCAACGGAAGGGCCCTGGCCGTGGTCAGCGGCAACTTCAGTTCTGGCGAAGCGATCGCCGAGCAGGCCGATGGCAAGATCGTCGTGTGCGGGGCCACGCCGGGCTTTGCCCTGCTGGCGCGCTTCAACACCGATGGCACACTTGATAATGGGTTCGGCACCAATGGCATCGCACTCACGGATGTAGACGAGAGCAACGACTTCGTAGGCTCCGTGGCCGTGCAGCCTGATGGGAAGATCCTGGCCGGCGGCGTGCGCTTCAATGCACTGGCATTCGGTCAAGCCATGGTGATGCGCCACCTGCCGAACGGAAACTTGGACGACACCTTCGGCACCGGCGGCATCCGCACCATCACCTTCAGCGGCAACTCACCCAGTTACATCCAGGGGCTGGCACTGCAACCGGACGGGCGCATCGCCGTCTGCGGCGAACGCTATGCCGACGGCTACTGGGAGTCGTTCGTACTGCGATTGAATGCGGACGGCACCACGGACAACGGCTTCGGGATCGTGCAACTGGACATCGCCACCTCGGGCGACGACAACGCCACAGATATCACCCTGCAAAGCGATGGTAAGTTGGTGTTGTGCGGATCGGTAGTGAGCGGAGCGGGTGGCGGAATGTTCGTGGCGCGACTCAACCCCGACGGCAGCTTCGACGGCAGCTTCGGCACGGGCGGAAAGCTGGTGCTCGACATCGGCGGTGGTGGAAGCGACAGGGGCCGTAGCGTTCGGGTGCAGCCCGACGGAAAAGTGCTGGTGTGCGGTGTGCTCGATACAGACAACGGCTACCGGATCGGTGTGGCGCGCTTGCTGGCCAGCGGCACGCTGGACAACAGTTTCGGCAGCAACGGCGCCGCGCAGTTCAACCTCGGCGTTGATGATTGGGCGTTGCCTTCGCTGGCCTTACAGCCCGATGGCAAGATCCTCATCGGCACCGACAACAATGCGGGCAACCCGCCGCGCGTAAAAGTGATCCGGCTGCTGCCCGATGGAACGCTCGATCCGTCCTTCGGCACCAACGGCATCGGCACCAGCAACGCCACCAGCGGGAACAACAACGAAACGGCTGTACGCACGATCTTCCTACAGGATGGCGGTATTGCCGTAGCGGGCTTCGTGGACACGCCGAACAACATCCAGGTAGCCGTGTGGAAATTCCGCAGCGGCGTGAACGTGGGCGTGGAGGAGGTGCCGGAGAGCGGCAGCTTGCGCATATCGCCGAACCCGGTGGAGGAGCTTCTGACGGTCCACCTGCCAAATAACTTCGATGCTCGAACGCTCATCGTGGTGCGCGACATGACCGGCCACGAGGTACCCGTGGCGATCTTGAAAGCCCAGGGACAAACTGTGCTCGATGCCACGGGCCTCTCCTCCGGTGCGTACATCGTGAGCATCATCCATGGTGCGACCATTTATTCATCGCGCTTCATCAAACCATAGGCCCCGTGAGCGCCCCCCCCATCCGCGTCATCGCCTTCGACGACAACAAGGACCTGCGCGACATGTTCCGCCTTTTGGTGGACGCACAGCTCGATATGGTGTGCGTGGCCGTGCATCCCGACCTCTCACAAATGATGCGCGACATCGACGCGGCGCGGCCCGATGTGATCGTGATGGATATCCAGATGCCAGGCATCAACGGGATCGAGGGGGTGAGGGCGATCAAGGCACGCTGGCCTGAAGCGCGCATCCTGATGCAGACCGTGTTCGAGGACGAGGATAAGGTCTTCGCCGCGATCCGTGCGGGCGCCAGCGGCTACATCCTGAAGACGGCCACCACCGAGGAGATCGTGAAGGCCATCCGCGACACACACAGCGGCGGCAGCGCCATGACGCCCGCCATCGCCTTCAAGGTGCTGGAGCACTTCCGCGAAAGCGCGCCGCCAACCGAGCGCACCAACGACCCCGGTCTGAGCGAGCGGGAGAAACAAGTGCTCGCCCTGCTGGTGAAGGGCCATAGCTACAAGATGGTGGCGGCCGACCTGGGCCTGAGCATCCACACTGTGGACTCGCACATCCGGCACATCTACGAGAAACTGCATGTGAGCGGCCTGGCCGAGGCGGTGGGCCGAGCGGTCAAGGACAAGCTCGTGTGAACCTGGCGATCGAACCTCACGCCCGCCGGCGTGTACCGACCCCAGTGATAGGCTTCCGCCTTCCTTTGCACCTTCAAGCTTCCGACATGCGCACAACTGCCGCCCTGCTCCTCATGCTCACCACCCCTGTCCAGGCGAGCGAAAAGAACGTCTCCAGCAAACTCTCCGAGGTCAAGGTCTTCCTCAGCGGTGCCCAGGTGGCACGATCGGCGAACACCACTGTGCCGGCGGGTACCAGCACCCTGATCTTCGCCGGCCTTCCGCAACAGATGGATCCGCAGAGCATCCAGGTCACAGGAAAGGGTGGATACACGATCCTCAGTGTGAACCACAGGATGAACTTCCTCACCGAGAGCCCAAAGAAGAAGGAGATCGAGGAGATCACCACACGCATCAAGAAGCTGGAGAAGGATCACGCGCAGGAGAAAGCCCTGCAGGAGGTGTGGGTGAACGAGGAGCAACTGCTGAACAAGAACAGCGCGATCGGTGGGCAGCAGAATGGGCTCACGGCCGCGCAGCTCACGGCCGTGAATGACTATGTGCGCGAACGGATGAAGGCCGTGAAGAGCGGATGGCTGGCGCAGCAGGAGAAGATGACCACGATGAATGAGGAATTGCAGAAGCTGCGTCAACAACTACAACAGCTGCAGGCGCAGGCCCCGCGGCCCACGAGCGAAGTGGTGGTGGAGATCAGCAGCGCTTCGGAAGTGAACGCCAGCTTCACCATCACCTGCTTCGTGGGCAATGCCGGATGGGTGCCCGCATACGACCTGCGCGCCAAGACCGTGGGGGAACCCATCGAGTTGCTGATGAAAGCGCAGGTGGTGAACAACACCGGTGAGGACTGGAACAAGGTGGCTCTCAGCCTCAGCAGTGGAAACCCCACCTTGGGCGGTGTGATGCCGCAACTCCAGCCCTGGACCCTGTATCGGCCGAGGCCCATCGCCTTGAAGTCAGCAGCTACACGCTACAAACAGGCGCAAGCCGGTGACGATATGGAAGGTTTCGGCGCACCACCACCGGAAAGGATGGATGAGGCATTGGCCCTTCAGGAGGCCGAGATCACCGTGACCCACAGCGTGGAGAAGCGCACCACCACGGTGGAGTTCGTCATCGAAACACCCTTCACGATCCCGAGCGACGGCAAGGCGCATACCGTTGGGGTGACCACGCACAACGTACCGGCCACCTACAAGCACTACGCAACACCCAAGCTGGACAAGGACGCCTTCCTCTACGCGCGCACCACGGGCTGGGAAGACCTCAACCTGCTGCCCGGCGAGGCCAACGTATTCTTCGAAGGCACCTATGTGGGCAAGAGCTTTCTGGACCTGGACCAGACGCGCGATACACTGGACATCTCCCTGGGCCGCGACAAGGGCGTGGTGGTGGAACGTGTGAAGCGCAAGACCACCGACCAAAAGGCCGTGGTGGGCGGAAAGCGCACCCTCACCATTGGCTGGGACCTCACCGTGCGCAATACAAAGTCCACCGCGATCGATCTGGAGGTGCGTGACCAGTACCCCTTGAGCCCACAGAGCGAAATAGAGGTGAAGCTGGAGGACAATGGCGACGCCACGGTGGACGGGCAGAAAGGCTCCTTGATCTGGGCCATCGCGCTGGCCGCACGCGAAACGCGCAAGCTGGGCTTCAGCTACAGCGTGAAGCACCCGAAGGACATGCCGGTGGTGGTGGAGTGAACCTTAATAGGGACCAGTAGGCTCATCAGCTCGTTCCTGGAGCGCGCACCAATGAGCGCACTGGCCACTTCACAACCCTCAGGCCATACCTACCTGCCGCAGATGCATCAGGTGTGACCACAGCGCACTGCGTAACGAAGGGAATTCGCGGTACCGGATGTTGAACTCGGCGCACACCTCCTTCAGGCGCTTGTTCAGTTCGGGGTAGTGCACGTGGCTGATGCGTGGGAACAGGTGATGCTCCACCTGGAAGTTGAGTCCTCCGAACAGCCAGTTCCACACCTTGTTGTGCGTGGCGAAATTCACCGTGGTGGTCACCTGGTGAACGGCCCATTCCGCCTCGATATGGTGTCCATCCTCCGCAGGGTGTATGAAGTCCGCGTCCTCCACCACGTGGGCCAGCTGGAACACCACGGCGATCACCAGGCCGGTAACGAAGACCATGACGCCATAGCCCACCAGTGTGGGCACCACACCAGCAAAGAACATGGGAAGCACCAGGAACACCCCGATGTAGAACACCTTCGATGCCCAGAAGATGATGTGCTCTTTCATGTTCATCGGCTTCATCGGAGTATTGTCCGCGATCTTGCCGGTGAAGTATTTTTTTATGTCATTGACGAAGATCCAAAAGAGGTAGGTGGTGCCGTAGAGCAGGAGGCCATAGATGTGCTGGAAGCGGTGGAACCAATAGCGCTTCTGGCCTTCATGTACACGCACGAAGGGCTTGATGTCGATGTCATCATCCATCCCTTCGATGTTGGTGAAGGTGTGGTGGTTCACGTTGTGCTTCAGCTTCCACAAGTACACATTGCCCCCCAGGAAATTCAGGGAATGGCCCATCAACTCATTCACCCACTTGCGCCCGCTGTAGCTGCCATGGGCACCATCATGCATCACGTTGAAACCGATGGAGGCCACCACCACCCCCATCAGTCCACACAAGCCGAGCGAGAGCCATATCGACGCCGGCGTGAAGAAAACGAGCACCACATACAGTCCCACCAATGCGGTGATCAGGATGGCCGTCTTGGCATACAGGCGGATGTCCCCGGTCTTGCGGATATTGTTCTCCTTGAAGTATGCTTCGGTGACCTCGCGCAGGCGCTGGAAGAAGACCGGGGCGCTCTTGGCGAACGTGGGTGTGGACATGCAGGTATGATCCGCAAGTGCCGGACCGGATGCAAAGGTACGCCGGGCAGTGGAGCAAGCCGCTCAACCAAATGTCATGCATTGGCGACCATGAGGTGTTGATCACGACATTTGGTGGATGAACGTCATTGCCACCACCGGGCGCTTGATACTGCGCGAAATGACCGCCGATGATTCGGAACATGCCTTCAAGCTGAACAGCGACCCGGAAGTGCTGCGCCACACCGGTGATGGACCTTTCGCTTCGGTGGAAGCCGCACGGGCGTTCCTGGCGGCATATCCGGACTACAGGAAGAACGGCTTTGGGCGCTGGGCAATGGTGCGCAAGGTCGATGGTACCTGGCTGGGTTGGTGCGGATTAAAACGGCTTCCGGCTGGTGATGTCGACCTGGGCTACCGCCTGCTGCGCGAGTACTGGGGACAGGGCCTTGCTACTGAAGCAGGACGCGCATGTCTCGATCTTGGTTTTGGGCGATTCGACCTTGAGGCGATCATCGGCCGGGTGGCACGGGAGAATGTGGCCTCGATCCGTGTGCTGGAAAAGCTGGGCATGCGCTACTGGAAGACCGATGTCTGTGAACATGACCCCGAGGCGCTGATCTACCGGATCGACCGCGGGAAGGCCACTTGAAAGACACCCCCTGCCAGGTGGTGGACCAGCCACTTTTCCGCGCCTACTATTGCCGGGATCGGGAATAGACCTACTTTCGTTCCGCCCAACGGCCTTTGTGTGCTTTGGCGAGACCACATCGGCACAGGCAACGACCAACATAACCCAGTCAGTAGAACTCATGAACATTTACGTCGCCAACGTGCCTTACTCAGTGAAGGACCAAGACCTCCGCGAACTTTTCGAACCGTACGGGGAGGTGACATCAGCCAAGGTCATCATGGACAAAGTGACCAACCGGAGCCGCGGCTTCGGATTCGTGGAAATGTCCGATGACAATGCCGGGCGCACGGCCATCGAGGCCACCAACGGCAAGAACTTCCACGGGCGCGACCTGGTGGTGAATGAGGCACGCCCCCGCACCGAGGGTGATCGTCCCAGCTTCGGCGGTGGCGGACGCAGCGGTGGTGGCGGTGGTGATCGTGGCGGTTTCCGCGGTGGTGACCGTGGAGGCGATCGCGGCGGATTCCGCAGCGAAGAGCGTGGCGACCGCCGTGGAGGCGGTTTCCGCAACGAGGACTATTGATCCATTACGACCCTGTTGGAAGCCCTCCCCGAAGCATCGGGGGGGGCTTTCTCTTGGAACCCCACGATCGGCGGTATCCGTGACCACTTCGAACCATTCACAACGCTTAACGTCACATCCCGGTAACACGCGGCACAGGCTGGTACTTTTGTCCTCTTCCGGCGGTTCTCCTGCATGACCTATACGCAACCCTTCCGCGTCCTTCTTTTCCTGATCGTTGTCGCCGCCGTGCAGCCTATCCTTGCGCAGCGACCACCCGGCGGAGGTGGCCCTCCATCCTTGGGCAAGGTCTATGGCCGCGTGCTCGATGCTGCCACCGGCAAACCGGCGGAGTTCGCCACCATCGCGGTGTTCACACAAGGAAGCGACAGTCTGGTGGGGGGCACCATCGTACGCCCCAACGGTGATTTCAGTGTGGAGAAGGTCCCACTGGCGTCCCTCCGCGTGGTGATCAGTTTCATCGGATATAAAGCGCTGGAGCAGGTAGTGACCCTGGGGCCGGAACGGATCGAGGTGGACCTGGGCAACGTGTCGCTGGAGTCGGATGCGGAATTGCTGCAGGAGGTGGAGATCACCGGGCAGAGCAGCCAGGTGGTGATGAAGGTGGACCGGCGTGTGTTCAACGTGGAGCGGGACCTTTCCACACGGGGTGGAACCGGTGTGGATGTGATGAAGAATATCCCGGGATTGAGCGTGGATGTGGAAGGCAACGTGGAAATGCGTGGCAGCTCGCCCCAGATCCTGATCGATGGGCGGCCCACGGCGATGACCCTGGACCAGATCCCCAGCGAAGAGATCGAAAGCGTGGAGGTGATCACCAACCCCTCGGTGATCTTCGATGCCAGCAGTACGGGGGGCATCATCAACGTGATCTTGAAGAAGAACACCAAGCCGGGCTACTTCGGTCAGCTACAGGGGGGGGTCGGCACCAACGATCGCTACCAGGCCTCGGGGAACCTGAACATCCGCGAGGGCAAGGTGGGGATCAATCTCAGCTACAACTACAACACCTCCGCCAACGAGACCGATGGGCGGACCAACCGCACCGACCTCGTGGATGGCTTACCCTCCGCCATTTTCCGGCAGGATGCCAGGAGCGAGAATACATGGAGCATGCACGGCGGCCGCATTGGACTGGATTGGGAAATGAGCAACCGCAACACATTGAGTGTGTCGCAGAATATCCGGACCAGGGCCTCCAACGGCACTGAACTCCAGACCTTCCGCACCGCCACCCCTGAAAACGAGACGATCTCAAGCGGCGAACAGTTCAACTTGAACGACATGAGCAACCTGAGTGGGAACACCCAGGTGATGTTCCGGCGGAAGAGCATCAAGCAAGGCAAGGAATGGACGGCGGATCTGAACTACAATCATTGGCAGCGTGACAGCCGGTCGGCCTTCACCACCAACACCTTCGGGACGGGCGGTGATCAACTGGAGTACAGCCCGCGCACCCAGGAGAATATCGGCGGGGCGTGGTTGAATGGCATCCGCGCCCAGTTCGATGTGGTGGACCCGCTGAACGACCGCACGAAGATCGAGTGGGGTGGCATGGGCAGCTACACGCTGGACAACACATGGTTGAACGTGTACCTCACGTCACCGCTGATCGGCACCAACATGCCGGACACCGGCCAGACGAACGACTACATGATCACCGACATGGTGAACGCCGCCTACTTTAATGTGATCCGGCAGTTGAACGATCGTTGGGCCTTCCAGGGTGGTCTGCGCCTGGAGCAGACCTACTTCCAGGCTGAACTCGTTGGGAGGGATCAGACCATTGGTTACAAATATCCAGATGGCACGCAGGACCTTGCCAAGTCGATCTTCCCGGCTGTTTATCTGGTACGGAGATGGAAGGAAAGCACACGGGAGCTGCAGTTGAATTTCTCACGCAAGATCAACCGGCCCCGCTTCTGGCAGATCATGCCCTTCATCATGTTCGCCGACAGCCGTAACATCCGCATCGGCAACCCTGCCCTGGCGCCGGAAATGCGCAACATGGCCGAATTGAACCACCTTCTCCCGATCCAAAAGGGGAAGGGCTCCTGGTTGAGTTCGTTATACGGCCGCTATGAGGAGGACGTCATCAGCCATATCGCATATCCGCTGGACACCGACCCGGACATTCTGGTGAACAGTTGGACGAACGGAACAGGAGCCTTTCAATATGGCTGGGAGAATACCCTGCGTGTGGAACTGGCCAAGGGGCTGGTGACCACCCTTAGCACGCAGGTGGAATACGTGAAGGTGGAGTTGGGCGCCCTGGAGAATGTGATCGTGAATGATGGCTTCAACTGGGATGCGAAACTGCTGGTGAGCTACGAGATGCCCAAGAGCTGGGTGATCCAGGTGAATGGTGACTACCGCAGCCCGCAGATCATCCCGCAGGGAACCAGGATCAGCAACTACGGTGTGGACGCCTCCTTCTCCAAGGAGATCAACAAGCAGTGGAACGTGGTGCTCGCGGTGAATGATATCTTCTTCAGCCGACGCTGGGGCTATGCCTACGACACGCCCACCTTTCTTCAGGATGACTTCCGGAGACGTGAGATGCGCTATGCGCGGATCACGGTCACCTGGCGTTTCGGCGAACGGGACGCCTCACTATTCCGGCGTCGCGCCCAGCGTACCGAGCCAAGCCTGCGTGGCGGGGATGGCATGGAGGAGTGATCGCTTCAGAGCGCCTGCACCGCGAAGCGCGGACAGCCCACCTGGCCCAGTTCGTTGTAGAAGTCGAGGAAGTGGAGTTTGTGGAAGAAACCCGTTGCATCCTCTATGATGTACACGATGTCCGCGTCCACATTGTAACTGCCCGTATCGAAGGAATACTCCTTCCAGTCGAATCCAATGGCATCGCGTTCCTGGCTGAAGGGGTTTGACAAGGTATCCGAGAGGGTGACCAATTCAAAAGAAGCGCTCGGTATGCGTGCCACACGTGTGGAGCCGCCATCGATCAGTACGCCGCTGACAATGTAGGGCAGGAAGGGCTCATAGAATTGGTGGGTGTACTGGGTGAACACCAGATCCCAATCGCCACGTGGCGGTGCGATGGTCACCACCCCATTGGCAAAGCTGAAATGCGCATCGTTGCGCGCTGGATCCTTCCCCACGGTGATGGTCTGCATGCCACTGCCATCGAGATGCGCGACCTGGATCACGTAGGTGGCGGCATCCACCGAAAGTGGCCGCACCTTGCGGAATCCCAGCTGCTGGCCCAGGCTATTGTACCCCAGGTCCACCACGTACACGTGGTTCATCCCGCGCCAATCGCCGAAAGCGGTGCTATCCGGGTCCCCGCTCGGCGCGTCGATCCTGCGCCAAAGGTGCATGCCGCTGGTGTCCGAAGGTTGTGCAATGTCCACCGGGCCGATGTCCCACGCGGTCATCAGTCGCGAACCATTGAGCCGGATCCGCCAGCCTTCGGGCGCGCATTCGAAGGAGAGTTCCCAGGCCGTTTTGGGATTCGCGCTGATCACCTCCCCCGTTGTCAGACGCAGCCAAAGCTGGTTCTGGTAACCAGGCCCCATGCAGACTTGGATCTCGCGGGCATCGCCGCGCGGATGGGCGGGCACGGGCAATTCCTCCTTCATGCAGGAAGACTGCATCGCCGATATGGCGATCAGCGGAATGACATGGAGCGTTCTCATCCTTCCTTCTTCACCAGATCGAGTTGAAGCCGCAGGAACCAGGTGCGGCCCGTGGTCATGGGCACGCTGCTGCCACCACCGCTATGCACACCACCGGCAATGGCGGCCTCCACATTCTGTACGTCGAAAAGATCTTTGCAACCGCCCGAGAGCAGCATGCGCTTCCCCCAGATGCGCTTGCCCACGGTCGCGTCAGCCATCTGGAAGGGCGCGATGCTTCCGCGGGTGACCTCCGTTCCCGACAGGTACACGTAGTTGGCCAGTTCACCCTGGTACTTCCAGAAAAGGGACACGGTCCATCCGCTGCGCATCCAGTTACGGGTGAGAGATGCGCGCGCTTCGGGCGACCACAGCCAGGGCTCGCCACGCTCCACCGCGATCGCATCATACCGGCCTGTGATGCCACCGCCAACGGATACCAACCAGTGGCCATTGTCCCAACTTGCCCCGAGAGTGCCGCCAGTACTCCGGAAGTCGCCTATGTTCACATAGCTGTATCGTGCACCGCTGACCAGCGCCAGGGTGATCAAGTCACTGATGCGGTTGTGGAAGAGGTTGACCTCGCTGAGGTAGACCACCTTCTCCCTGGCATGGCGGTAAGTGAGCCCACCGGCGAAATTGTGCGAACGCTCCGCAACGAGGTCCGGGTTCCCCACGATGTCGTGATTCACATCCACGAAGAAGAAGAATAGCTCCTTAAGGCCGGGCGCACGGAAGCCTTGCGCATAAGAACCCCGCATGGTCAACCTGTCGTTCAGTTGCCAGCGCAGATTGAGCGAAGGGATCAGCGGCGCACCGTAGCGCGTATTGTATGCGTATCGCAAGCCTGGCCGCATCGTAATGCGGTCGGTGGGACGGTACTCCAGGCTGGCGAAAGCGGCCAGATCACCGATGTCCTGCATGCCTTCCTCCATGCGGTCACCAGAACCCGTCTCCAGGTTGACATCCAAGCCCACCTCATAACTGACCCTGGCACTGTCCGGCACGGCGCTGAAGACCGCACGCAGGTTGGTGAGGGTGAAACGCGAAGTGTCCTGCATTCCCGCGACATTGGCCAGTTGCTCTCCCAGGGTGGTGAGGTCGCGGAACCAGGTGTTCCGGGTGCGTGTGAAAGTATTGTGGGCGGCGAGCATGTTGAGGCGGCGACCCTTCCCCAGCCGGCCTTCGGCGAAGACGGCATTGTCCATGCGCAGCGTGAGATACTGCTCGTCGAAGGCCGTTTCGAAGTAGGGTTGTCGCGGCCGTCCACGGTTGATGATGCGGTCGTGCATGCCTTCGCCCTTGTAGCTGAATGACCAACGCTGGCCGCTCCAGCGGTAGTTGAGGCGGCCGAAGAACTGCTCGCGTGGTTTCCATTGCTGAAAGCGGCTCGTATCGGCAATGGATGGCGATAGATCCGGGAAGCCACTCTGCGCGGGATCCCAGCCACTGAAGAAGTTGCGGCCCGCAGTGAGTACCAAGTCGCTCGGCCCAAAACGCCGGGTCGCCGTGACCGTGGTGTTCAAGCGGCCGATATGCTCGGCGTAGGAAACGACCCTCAACGTTGCTGGTGCGCCTCCACTCCGTCTGGTGATCAGGTTGATGGTACCTGCCAGCGCATTGGTGCCATAACTCACACTCAAGGGTCCCTCGATGATCTCCGCCCGCTCGATGCCCGTCAGGTCCATCTGTGCGAGATCGATGTGACCGTCCAGACGGCCGATCACCGGCACCCCATCCACCAGGATCTTCACGTTCTCGCCGCCAAGTCCCTGCATGCTCATGGAGGTGCCGAGTATGTTGTCCTGCTGTAGGCGGATGTTCAACTCATTCCGCAGACCATCGGCGAGGTTGTTGGCGGCCATACGCTGGAACTGCTGCGCATCGATCACGCGCACCTTGTGCACCGCTCGCTCCGGTGTGTTTGGCGCATATTGTCCGGTCACCACCACTTCATTGAGCGAGAAAAAGGCCCGCTCCAGTGCATAGCTCACGGGCGCTACGGTGCGCAACGTGTCCACCTGTGTGTGGTAGCCCACGAAGCTGATGCGGAGCAGCACACCCAGCCGTACCTGGGCCCCATCCACGGGCAGACTGGCACGGCCATCAGGGCCGCTCACCACCATCGCACCGGGGCCACCACCCAGCGGCTGCCAGGCCACATGGGCGTATGGCACGCCGCTCCCCGTGTGGGCATCACGCACCAACACCTCCACCTGTGCTACGGCTGGCAATGCCATCAGCAGGCAGATGAAGGTGAGGTGACGGAGCATCGTGGGCATGTTCCGGTCAGATCATCACTCCACTACGAAGCGCGCGGCGCGGGTATGGCCTTGTGCCTGCACGCGGGCGAGATAAAGGCCGGGGCGCAAGGCCGTGACATCCACCATGCGGGGGCTCAGGCCATCGATGCCGGTGAGCAGTTGCTCATGCACCAACCGGCCGCTGGCGTCGTGCAGACTCAGCAGTGCTTGTGACATTGGGGCATCGAGCACCATCGACAGACGTCCATCGCGCACCGGATTGGGATACAGGGCGAAGGCGAGTTGTGCCTGTTCTTCAATGCTGGCCACGCTCACCAATTCCTGCGTGAAGGTCATTTCCCCGGTGGCGGTACCACCATAGCCCGTGAAGATCAGTGCCCAGATGCTGCCGGCATGGTCCTTTACGAAGTAGGTGCGGTCCTCGGCGAATGTCCACTGGAAGGTATTCATATCGAAGGTCTTCCAATCGGCACCGATGGTATTGATGTCCATGCTGTAGGGGCCGCTCCAGGGGTCGGCCTGCCCGGCGGGTACACCATCCACCTGCAACACCTCTATGCCTTTGTTGTGGAGCACGCCGGCAAGCGCGTACGGCGTGGGGATGAAGCCGATGTACTTCGTGAAGAGCAACTCCCAGTCCGCCGTGGGCGGCTCGGGGTCCAGTGCCGCATGTGCGGACATGCTCCAATAGGCGAAGTTCTTCGAGGCGAAGGCTGGTTTGGCAAGGGATCCGTTCACTTCATTGCCGCCATCGAGGCCAGCGTAGGTGAAGTCATAGACCCCACCCATCAGGGAGTTGATCCGCAGCTTGTGGTAGCCTCCCTGTCCATCAGCGATCACATAGATCTTGGTGCCTGCGATGGTGTGCGTGATCATGTTGTAGGTGCCCCATCCCAGGTTCAAACCATCCGGCTGCTCCAGGTCGTTCCCATAAGTGAGCGCACCCTGCGACCAATCCGTGTCGGAGTTGTGGATCGGTGTCCAGTTCGCCTCATCAGGGGTGCTCACACTTTCCCATGCGGTGATGGCAGCGGGCGTTTCGTACACGGTGAGACCTTTGGCGGTGTTCACCAGGATCGATCCGGTGAAGCCCGTGATCTCGAAGGCCAGGTCCCAGGTGGCCAGGGGAGCGGTGGCCTGCACACCGCTGGAAAGGCTGTAGAACACCTGCTGGCTGTTGCCCTGGCCGGTGCTGATGGTGACGGGATCCTGCGCGCTTGTGGAAAGGGTGATCAGTGTCGCGGAGATGAGCGTAATGTGCTTCATGTTGTGTTTTGCCTTGCTGGATTCGACCGCAAAGCAACACCCTGGGAACACCCCGTACCAATAGATGGATCGATTGAAATGGGCCTGTTCCGTCATGGAACTGCAACACCTGCCACCAACGGGCGAGGCCCGGATCACATTGGCTTTCGCCAAATGATCCGGGCCCCGCTCAGGAGGTCTATACAAGATGGTCAATCCATCTTCACAAAGCGTTCGGTAAGGACCTGGTCATCCACCATCAAACGCACAATGTACTGGCCAGGGGTAAGGCTGGATACATCGATCACCATGCGCTCCTTGTCCATCACTGGGATGAAGGGCATCACCTGAGCACCCTGCACACTCCACACGCTCAGTTCGATCCGCTTCTCCACGTCCAGTTCCACACTCGTCTTCACGAACAGGAATTGGTTGGTGGGGTTTGGCCATGCACTGAAGGTGATCTCGGCAGGGGGTTCCGTTACGATGGCTCCGCCGCTGGGGCAATCGGTCACTCCAGCGCAGACACCACCGGCCTGTGCGTTGCTGACCGCGGCACCGGCGCAGATGCTATCCCAGCTTGTGCTGCAGCAGAAGGCATCGGCAGCGCAGATGGCAGCCTCGCAGGCGGCGTCATCGCAACCCGGAGTGCCATTGGCAGTGCAGCAAGTACCGGCGCCCACAGGCACGCAGCTGTCGCTGATCGCATCGAAGGCGCTCTGGCACAGGCTATCCCACTGCGTATCGCAGCAGAACGGATCCGCAGCGATCACAGCCTGGTAGGCGGCCTGATCGGCCAGCACACAAGCAGGGGCTTCCACACAGGCAGGACCCGTGCAGCTGTCGCTGATCGCATCGAAGG
>JBGTES010000013.1:0-15188 GCA_041747675.1 Flavobacteriales bacterium | reverse complement strand
GGTGGACCACGTGGCCGTAGGTGAACACTACTTCACCCCCGAAGAGATCGATGGCATCGCCAAATCAGTGGACGGCAAACGCCGGTTCCTTGAACTCTGGACCCGCAAGGAAGCCGTGCTGAAGGCCAGTGGTGTTGGCATCATGGACGACCTGCGCGTGTTGCGCGTGGATGGCGCGATGAATGCCATGACCATCACACATGAGGCATTTGTGGAACATGCTGCGGAGAGCTATCACCTGCGTACCTGGCACCTGGGCGAAGACCACATCCTAAGCCTGGCGCAGGATGGTCCGATCAATGGCGTGCGTTTGATGGGCATTTGAGAATGCCACCCATATGTCGTCCCTACGGGACTTCGAGCCCTATGCGATATCTCTACAGGCTACCCACATGCCGTCCCTACGGGACTTGAGGATTCACTCTTCATCCCCCCAGAATCTCGGATGGAAATTCAGCAGGTACAACTGCTCTGAGGCGCGTGTGATCGCGGTGTACAACCAACGCACGTACTCCGTGTCGATCATCTCCTCGGTGACGTAGCCCTGGTCCACGAATACGGTGTTCCACTGGCCGCCCTGGGCCTTGTGGCAGGTGACGGCATAGCCGTACTTCACCTGAAGCGCATTGGCGTAGGGATCCTCCTTCATGGCCCGGAAGCGGAGTGCTTTGGTGCGCGCGTTGCTTGCTTCCATCACACTCTGGTTCAGCAGGCGCAGGCGCGGTCCGGGCAATGCGGGGCCTTCCGCCGCAAGCACATCAAGCATCACCTTGGTGTCAAGCTCTCGCTCCTCCATGCCGTTCCACCAGCTGGCAGTGATGTCCGCGAAACGCAGCCCGAAGCGCTCCTCGGTACCGTGCACCCGTTTCACAGTGATGGGTTCCCCGTTGGCGATCAATTCCGGACGTCCGTTCTTCCCCGCCCAGAAATAATTGTTCTTCACCACCATCAATCGGTCCCCGGAGCAGAGTTCCTCCTCGTAGTCATAGATGCGGGCGCGAACCTGCATGCTGTATTGATATGCCCGCTTGTTGCTGCGGCAGATCACGCAGACCTCATCGGCACCATCGCGGCCGTAGGCGGTCTCCAGCGCGTCCTGTAGATCGTGGCCATCGATGCGTTGGACATCGGGGAAGGGTTGGAAGTGGGGAAGGAGGGGTGAGGGAAGTGGGGGAGATGAGGGAGGTGAGGGAGGTGAGGGAGGTGAAGGAGGTGAAGGAGGTGAGGGAGGTGAAGGAGGTGAGGGAGGTGAAGGAGGTGAGGGAAGGGAGGGAAGTGAGGGAAGTGAAGAAGGAGGGGTCAATAAGGCGCGCAATGCAGTGGCGTTGTCAAGGATCCCCGATCCCTCTGCCTGGCGGACCACTTCCGTAAGTTCCACCTGGCCGGCGGTGAGGCCCATGGAGGCCAGCTCCTTCACATCCAGCGCCGGACTGTGCGGACTGCCCACGGGTGGCAATTGGGCGGGATCACCGATGAGCAGAAGTTTGCAGCCGGGTGCGGAGAATACATGCTCGAAGAGGTCGGTGAGCAGGTCGCGATCGCCGAAGGAGCCATCTCCCCCACCCCTGCCGATCATGCTGGCCTCGTCCACTATGAAGAGCGTCCCTTCATCCTTGTTCGCCGCCACGGACATGCCGCCGTATCCGTCCTCATCACCGGACACGCGGTAAATGCGGCGGTGGATGGTGCTGGCCGTGGCGCGCGCATAGGCGCTGAGCACCTTGGCCGCTCGTCCGGTGGGTGCCATCAGTACAACGGGACGCTTTTCCCCGGCCAATACCCGCACCAGTGCGCCCACAAGGGTGGTCTTTCCTGTGCCGGCATAGCCCTTCAACACCAAAGTGGCGCGGGGTTTCCCGCTTTCCAACAGGCGTCCCAATGCATGGGCGGCGCGCTCCTGGCCAGATGTGGGAGGGTGCCCCAGCGTAGTGAGCAGGCGTTCGGCAAGGGATCCGGGGGTGGGCATGGGCAGGTGGCGCAAGCTATGATGGGTCCGATGCGTAAGGAGGCCCCGCTTCACATAAGGATAACACCATATCCCCTTCTTCAAGAGCCGTTGCCTGCCTCGAACATCCCACTGTGCCGCGTGCCGGAAAGTCCGCTTACTTTTGGGCGCCTCGGCAAGAACATCCGAGCGATCTCCGATGAAGACCCTGACCAGTTACATCTTTCCCGTGGTATTGATCATTCTCGGCGCCGCGCTGCTGATCGTGGGCGCGATCCAGGGCCAGAATACCTGGGTGATCCTCGGTGCCGTACTCGCATTGATCGCCGGCGTTATCTCCCTCTTGCTTCAATTGGGCATGTTGAGCCAACGGGCAGGGGTGGTCGTGGGTATCGTCTGTGCACTGCTGGCCGTATTCCTGGCTTATCGCAATGTGCGATCGGTGACCGAGGTATTGGAATTCAACAAAGCCAAGCTGGCGAACGATCGACTGGTGATCCAGGCTTTGAAGGACATCCGCACCGCACAGCTGGGATTCCGCCAGGCGCATGGTGGCTTCAGCGGCGATGTGAACGAGTTGAGTGGCTTCGTGAAGCGTGGTGCCATCCCCATGGTGCGTGCCATCGGCCAGGTGCCCGATACGCTCACCGAACTGGAAGCCCTGGAATTGGGCCTCATCGTGCGCGACACCATCATGGCCTCCGCATTGGACTCACTCTTCCGCACGACCAAGGCCGGGGAAGGCCGTGTATATCCCTTCGACCCGGACAAGTTCCATCTGTCGCCGGTGAGTGGCAAACCGTTCCTGTTGAAGGCCGGCGGTATTTCCAGCAGCGGCCGCAACGTTCCGGTGTTCGTGGCCAAGGATCCCACGCCCATGGTGGCGGGCGATACGCTCATGGTGGGCAATATGGAAAAGGCCAGCACCGCCGGAAACTGGAGCGGGGAGTGACCCCATGGAACGCGGACGCCAGCGTTCGGCACGATATGATGCGGCACGCGAGCGGGCCTGGCACCTGAGCATCCTGGTGGGCCAGGGTCTTTCGGCCTGGGCCACCCACGACATGGCGGATGGTTCACCCGTGGCCATGGCCTGGGGTGCCGGTGATGAGGCCATGCAGGATGAGATGCTGCCACGATCTCCCATTTCTGTGAGTTTCGTGGGATTGCCGGAATGGAGCGCCCTGGTCCCCGATGGTGCATTGCGGCCTGGCAGTGAAGCGCGGCATCTCGCGCTGCTGCATGGGGGCACACCGGCCGGTGCGATGCGCGACGAACAAATGCCCGATCTGGGTGCCACCTGCATCTATGCGCATGACGACCGCGATGAACGGATGGTGCTGGACCGCTTCCCCAGTGCGCGCCCACTGCCCATGCAGGCCCTGATGACCCGGACCGCACATCGCCTGGCACAGGAGAAGTCTCTGGTGCTGTTGCACCGGGGCGAAGATCGTCTGGACGTGGCCGTGCATGCCGGAGGTCGGCTACTGCTGAGCAACACCTTCCCTGTGCATGCCGCGAACGATGTGCTGTATTTCACCCTCCTCGCCACCGAGCGCAGCGGCCTCTCTCCCATCACCTCGACGCTTGTTGCCGGAGGCACACATCTGCAAGCCACAGAGCGCGAGTTGCTGGGGCGCTATTTCACCCAACTGGCCCCGGACCAGGGACTGCACTGGGCTGATGTGCGCGAAGGCGGCCATGTCCCCGCAGGCCGTTGGATGGCTTTGTTGGAACAGTTCGCATGCGTGTCATAGGCGGCAAATACCGCAACCGCCGGCTGCATCCTCCGGGTGGCATGGGCGCACGGCCCACCACCGACTTCGCCAAGGAAGGGCTCTTCAATGTGCTTCTGAACCGTGTGGCCCTGGATGGCATCCGTGTGCTGGACCTGTTCGCCGGCACAGGCAGCATCTCGCTGGAATTCCTTTCGCGCGGCGCGACCGAGGTGGTCTCCGTGGATCACGACCGCAAGCTGGTGGACCACATGGCCCGGACCGCGCAGGAATTCGGGGAAAAGGGCTGGCGTGCGGTGCGCGACGATGTTTTCCGCTTCCTATCCACACATCGGGGTCAATACGACATCGTGTTCGCCGACCCACCCTTCGAGATGGAGGCCACGGCGGGTATCCCTACCTTGGTGGCTGATGCCGGACTGCTGGGCGATGATGGCCTGCTGATCGTGGAACACCCCGACCGCAAGGACATGTCCGGCCTGCCCGGATACCGCGAAACACGACGCTACGGCATGGTCCATTTCAGTTTCTTCCAAGCGCCCTTCCAACCATGAGCACCGGAGCGGATCCCCGTGTCGCCGTGTTCCCCGGCACCTTCGACCCCATCACCGTGGGGCATGTTTCCATCGTGCGCCGGGCCCTGCCACTCTTCGACCGCATCGTGGTGGGCATGGGCGTGAACAACAGCAAGCGGACCATGTTCGCTGTGGAGCAGCGTTTGAATTGGATCCGTGAGGCATTCTCCGATGATCCGCGCGTATCGGCCATCGCCTACGAAGGCCTCACGGTCGATCTCTGCGAGCGGGAAGGCGCACGCTTCATCCTGCGCGGTCTGCGCAACAGCACCGACCATGGCGTGGAGCGCAGCATCGCGCTGATGAACCGCGACCTCAGCGGTGTGGAGACCATCTTCCTCCCTTCCGCACCCGAACACGCCCACATCAGCAGCACCATCGTGCGCGAACTCATCGCCAATAAGGCCGATGTGCGTGCGTTGGTCCCCATGGACCTGAGGACCAAATGATGATGCGCGCCCTGCTCCTGACCCTGACCTGTGCGCTACACCTGGCCAGCTACGCCGGCGAAGCCATCATTCGCGTGCAGGCACCGGATCATGCGGGCAAGGTGGCGCTGCTCTACCGCTATGATGATCTCTTCACCCTGCGCACCGTGCGCCTGGATCAGACCGCGCTGAACGATGCAGGGCACGCCACCCTGCGCGCCGAAGTGACCGGCACCACCAAGGTGCGGCTGCGCATCGGGGACGAATTCGCCGATCTGTTCCTGCGCCCGCGCAGTGATCTGAAGGTGCTTTTCCCCCTGCCCGATCCGCGGACGCCGCGCACGCTGAGCGGCACCACGCGCGTGGCCATTGAATTGATCGACCTGGATGCGTTGGATATCAATGCACTCACCAGCGACCTGAACGAAAAGCTGGACGACTTCATCCTGGAGGACCTTGCCACCGATCAGGTGGCAGGGATGCAGGCCGCTGAGATCCACCGGACAGAGGAGGGTGTGGTGGCAGACACCGTGAGCAGGCCACCGACGCTATTCGTGATCCCCAGTTGGAGTGATGTGCGTGTGGACACCTTCGAGCACCGGCTGCGCAACTTCTACCGGGGCATCGACGACCCTTGGTTCCTTCAGTATTTGGAGTACGGTGTGGCGAGCATGCGTCAGGGTCCCACGGCCAAGGACCTCCAGCTGCACCAGCGTTACCTCCAGGGCCGGGAGATCCACTACGATGTGCCGGAGCAGGTGCGTTTCATTCGCGGTTTGTATACCGAGCATCTCATCGCCTTCGCACTACGGCACCACGAGCAGGCCACGCTCAGCGCCATGGGCATGGCTGGTATCGACAGCCTGAAGGCCGTATTCGCCCGGCATGATCTTCTGCGAGAGAACGACCGGCTCACCGAACTCGTCGCCTTGGACCAGCTTTATCTCCACAAAGCCCACCAGCGGCTGCAACGTGCCGATGTGCTGCGATTGATCGGCGATGTGGCGGAACGTTCCCAGTATGCGGAGCACCGCACCATCGCAGCCAACATGTTATGGGACCTGACGGCGATGCACCCCGGCGGCACCCTGCCCGCAATACGGCTGCAGGACATGCAGGGGAAGGATGCCGGCCTGGGCGATCTGCTGGAAGGTCCGGCCTGCATCATGGTCACGGCGAGTTGGTGTACCTGGTGCGACATGGAACTCGCCGGGTTGGCGAAACTGGTGCAGGACCATGAAGGGATCATCCCCACGGCCATCATCAGCCTTGATCCCACGCTCGATGACGTCCGTCGCCACCGGCGCACCGTCCCCGGCGATCCCTTCCAATGGTTCCACGCCCAGGCCGAGTTGCAGTTGCGCGAGGACATGCGTATCCGGGGCCTGCCAGCCATCTACCTGATGAATGATGGTCAGCTCGTGCATGCACCGGCTCCCCTGCCCAGCACCGGATTGGGCGCGATCTTCCATCGCACCAAAGTGGAGGCGGAGCAGGGCCGCAAGATGAAGGTGTGGGATGATTGATGCCGCCCCCGATCAGGTGAAATCTCCGCTCACCCAGGCATCGATCACCGTTAGCAGTGAGGGGTAGGTATCACCGCGGAGTTCATCCACCTCCTCCGTGCCGCACCAGCGGATATCCGTGATGCCTTCGTCGGTTTGTGGAACAAGTTCCTCAGAGGATGAAGTCCGCATGAGGAACCAGTCGGTGCGCTTGAGCATCTGGCGTCCCTTATGCGGATAGATGTGCCACGTAAGCCCGAAAGGGCGCATCAATTCCAGGTGCTGTAGTCCGCATTCTTCGCGCACCTCACGCAGGGCCGCTTTCTCCACCGTCTCTCCGCGATCGACCTTGCCCTTGGGCAGGTCCCACTTCCCGAGGCGGCGGATCACCAACAAGCGCTGCTGCTCATCCAACACCACTCCACCGGCTGCAGCCACGAACGTGTACCGCTCCCGGAAGCGGGCCCACAGGTCCATGTCCATGCCCGGGAACAGCCATATCCCCAACACATTCTTCTCCTCCTCCAGGATCTTCAGTGCCCGGTCGAGTTCCTCCGCGTGGTCCACCCGGATCGCCAGCCACTGGCCGGGCAGAACCGTGTTGGGCGCTTCCGGAGCGATCCGCAGCACCTTGCCGCCCATGTGTATGTCATACCTTCGCCGCATGCCCGCAAGCCTCGATCCCGCACTGAAGATCGCGGAATTCCTCCTGCAGATCAAGGCCGTCAAACTTAGCCCGAAGAAACCCTTCACCTGGGCTTCCGGCTGGAAGTCGCCGATCTACTGCGACAACCGCAAGACGTTGTCCTACCCGCCGGTGCGCACTTACATCCGGCAGGAGTTCGTACACATCATCAACAGCGAATTCGGCCGTCCGGACATGATCGCCGGGGTGGCCACGGGCGGCATCGCGCATGGCGCACTTGTGGCGCACGACATGGGCCTGCCCTTCATTTACGTGCGCAGCGACGCCAAGGGTCACGGCTTGAAGAACATGGTGGAGGGCGACCTTACCGTGGGACGCAGCGTGGTGGTGGTGGAAGACTTGGTGAGCACCGGCAAGAGCAGCTTGAACGCCGTGCAGGCATTACGCGACGCGGGCTGCGAGGTGAAGGGCATGGTGAGCATATTCACCTATGGCTTCGATGAGGCCGCGAAGGCTTTTGCCGCAGCGAAGGTGAAGTTGTTCCCCCTCACCAATTACAGCATCCTGCTGGACCAGGCCCTGCGCAGTGACTACATCACCGAGAAGGATCTGTTGCCGCTGAACGAATGGCGGAAGGAGCCGGCCAGATGGGGGGTAGGGAGTAAGGTTTGAGGATGCGGTTCTTCAGTTGGCGGTTGGCAGTATGCAGTTGGTAGATCGTCCTAACCATTCCTTACCCTGAATTACGTTTCATGACCACCATCACCAGCAAGCAGGTCACCATCGTCAAGCCTGCGCAGGAGCTATACGACTTCCTGCAGGACATGAACAACTTCGAGCAGTTGTTGCCGCAGGACCGCATCAGCGAATGGAAGAGCGACGGCACCTCGTGCTCCTTCAAGGTGCAGGGTGCGGCCACGATCGGGCTGATGCTCGACGGCGGCACCCCACCCGGTCTGCTGAAGCTGAAGGCCACCGAGCGGAGCCCCTTCCCCTTCACGCTGGATGCCCACCTGAATGAAGCCGAAGGCAGCACCACCGCATGGATGGAGTTCAATGGGGACATCAATCCCTTCATCAAGATGATGGTGGAGAAGCCCTTGAAGAACCTGTTCGATCATATCGCTGATAGGATGGTGAAGATCCACGGGTGAAGCCGATCGGGCGATCAGATGATCAGAGAATGAAATGCGATCAAACAAGGGTGATGGCCTGCACGACAATTGGACTGTATTGGTTCCGCTGAGAGGGCCAATGATCGACCCATCGGTCCGTGAAATTCCGATCATCTGATCATCTCATTATCTGATCATCTGATCGAAAATGGCCTCACGACGGAACCGTAGCCGCGACGACGATGCGAAGCCCGCGAAGCTGAGCAAGAGCACGCTTCGCAAATTCCTCCGGCTGTTCCGCTACATCCGTCCCTACCGTCTGCCCTTCGCGTTGGGCATGGTGCTTCTGCTGGGCACCAGCCTGCTGAGCCTGGTGTTCCCCGGCCTGATGGGCAGCCTGGTGGACGCCACCAAGGGCGAACTACCGCGCGATGCGGAAGCTTTGCTGGACCTCAGCAACATCGATTCTGTGGCGTTGCTGTTACTCGGTGTGTTCGCGCTGCAGGCCGTGCTGGGTTTTGGCCGCATCTACCTCTTCTCGTACGTCACTGAGCACATGCTGGCGCGCTTGCGGCAGGACACCTACGAGCACCTGCTGAAGCTGCCCATGACCTTCTTCGCATCCCGCCGAGTGGGTGAGCTCAACAGCCGCATCAGTGCGGACGTGGCCCTGTTGCAGGACACCTTCACCACCACCCTGGCCGAGCTGGTGCGCCAGCTGGTGATCGTGAGCGTGGGCCTGGTGTTGCTCACCATGCTCTCGCCGCAGCTCACCCTCACCATGTTGATGAGCATCCCGATCGTGGTCATCGTGGCGGTGGTCTTCGGGCGCTTCATCCAGAAGCTGAGCAAGCAGGTGCAGGACCGTATCGCTGACACCAACGTGGTGGTGGAGGAAACGCTGCAAGGGATACAAAGTGTGAAGGCCTTCGCCAACGAGGCATGGGAAGCGCTGCGTTACCAGCGGAACGTGCATGCCGCGCGGGGCCTGGCCATGAAGGGTGCGCGCTGGCGCGGCGCCTTCGTGTCGTTCATCATCTTGTGCATGTTCGGCGCCATCGTGCTGGTGATCTGGCGCGGCGTTCACCTGAAGGAAGAAGGCGCGATGAGCACCGGCCAGCTCGTCACCTTCATCATGTATTCGGTGTTCATCGGCGCCAGCATCGGCAGCATCCCGGAGTACATCACCCAACTGCTGAAGGCCATCGGTGCCACCGAACGCCTGATGGACCTGCACGACGAGGTCGGCGAGGCCATTGAGCTTGGCCCCAAGTCGGCACCACTACCACTGCAAGGCCGGATCGAATTCCGCAAGGTCTACTTCCACTACGCCTCACGGCCCGACATGCCCGTGCTGCGCGGTGTGAGTTTTGCCGCAGAGCCCGGCCAGCGCATCGCGTTGGTGGGTCCGAGCGGTGCGGGCAAGAGCACCATCGCATCACTGGTGCTGCGCTTCCATGATCCGGTGTCCGGCGCGATCCTTATCGATGGCCAGGACGCCCGCGACTTCCCGCTCACCGCGCTGCGCGACCGCATGGCCATCGTGCCGCAGGAAGTGATCCTCTTCGGGGGCAGCATCCGTGAGAACATCGCCTACGGAAAGCCCGAGGCCACGCAGGAAGAAGTGGAGGCCGCGGCCCGCAAGGCCAACGCCCATGACTTCATCGTTTCCTTCCCGGACGGCTACGCCACGGTAGTGGGCGAGCGTGGCGTGCAATTGAGTGGCGGTCAGCGGCAACGCATCGCGATCGCCCGCGCCGTGCTGAAGGACCCCGCGATCCTGATCCTCGATGAAGCGACCAGCGCGCTGGACAGCGAAAGCGAACGACTTGTGCAGGAAGCGCTGGACGAACTGATGAAAGGCCGCACCAGCATCGTGATCGCCCACCGCCTAAGCACCGTGCGCGATGCGGATAGGATCCTGGTGCTGGACAAAGGCATCATCGTGGAAAGCGGGAGGCATGATGAGCTGATCGCGGACAATGATGGCTTGTACCATTCGTTGAGCAGGCTGCAGTTGGCGTCGTTCACTGTAACATCTCCCTGAACAGATCCTGCAGATCGCATGTGCAGATGCGTTCCGCAGCTACCTGAAGCATGGCCCGATCCACGGGTACGCCCGTTCCCGCATGCGTCACATAGAGCGAGCGCATCACATCAAGCAGGTCATAGCGCATGTTCGTGCGCGCGGAGATCGCATCATTCAGGCGACGGGCGAACTGGAAGCCCCCGGAATAGATGAGGTGATAGTTGGCGCCTTTGTCCTCCCCGGCTTTCGCGAGTGATACAGCGCTCGCCTGCCGGATCGCTTGGGCCTCATGCTCTTTCCAGGCGAGGAAGGAGCGCCACTGGGCTTCGGTGAACAGCCCTATATCATGCTGAAGCCGGAAGGCGAGGTGGTCCGTGAAGCCTTCCTGGAACCACTGGTCGATCTCCTCCACCGTAAGGCTGTAGCCGTTCCACAGGTGACCCAGTTCATGCACGATGATGTGATGCCAGCAGTGGGTGGAGATGCTGTCGCAGGTCGATGGATGATCGCTCAGCAGAATGCTCATCGAATTGGTGAATGCCGCGCCGCCGCCCTCGAAGGTGGTATCCACATTGATCACCTGCAGATAGGTGCGGGAGGCTGTGTTCGTGCGTGGTGGTCCGCCGTAATAGGTCGTGTAAGTGCGGATGGCGCGTGTGGTGATATCGATGAGCGCGTCCTTGGCGTCCTCCAGGTCGTTGCCGAAGGCCAGCAGCACGCGCATGTCCCCGGCCTCAAGTTCATGTTGCTGGAAGTCACCCAAGAGCAGCACGGTCCAGACCAATTCCTCGGCGCCCCTGACCAGGAATGAATGCGCTCCCGATGGCTGCCATGCGGTGGCCACGGAATAGTGCCCGGGCAACTCGAACTGGACCAGCGCGCTATCGAGATCGAGCCGGGTGATGAACAGGGCGTTGCCGGTGGACATCATCATATCGCCCTTTACGTACGTCGCTTCATCGCTGCCGAAGGGCCAGGAAGTGAGGTCGTGCTCCATGCGAACGGAGTAGCTCAGCGCGATCACCTTGCCAGGCTCGCTGTCGATCTTGAAGGCGCCCCCCGGCACGCGTTCCACCCGCACCTCCGAGCCCTCCACCGTGGCTTTCAAGTCATGTACGAACGTGGCCCAGCCATATTCCAGATGATCCGCACCGAATGGGCTCATCAACAGCATCGGCTCCGAGGCCTGGATGGTCGCTTCCACGTGGACCAGCCGGGCTGATGCATCGGGGATCCGTACCACGTAATGATCCATCGCACGAAGCGAGAGACCGTGCAGGACCAGAACGAGGATCAATGGGAAGTGGATGATGCGCATGGCCTGGTTGGGTTTTGTACGGCTCACCGGTCCATGCAATGGCCCGGCCGTGCTCTCCTATCCTTACATCTCCACCTCCACCACCTTCTTCGTCGCGAAGAACTCCTCCTCGAAGAACTCCGATAGCTCGTAAACCCGGTACTTCTGTTTTAGGGGCAACAGTTCATCTGCCAGTTCGCCCCCCTTCAGGTAGTACAGCCGCCCCTGCCCTTTCTGCACCAGGTGCTTCGTCATGCGGATGAACTCCGGAAGCGTGGTCACCGCGCGGCTGACGATGACGTCGTACTTCCCCTTGTGGTCCTCGCTGCGCACCTGCTCGGCGCTGCAATTGGTAAGGCCCAGCCCTTCGATCACGCCTTGAACAGCGGCGATCTTCTTGCCGGTGCCGTCGATGCCATGGAACGTACACTGGGGGAACTTGATCGCCAGCGGTACCAAGGGGAATCCGCCACCGGTACCTACGTCCACTATCCGGGTGCCTTTCTTGAACTGAACCACCTTGGCGATGCCCAATGAATGCAAGATGTGCCGCTCGTACAAATGCTCGATGTCCCTCCGCGAGATCAGGTTCACGCGCTCGTTCCAATGGGCGTATAGCTCGCCGAGCTGGGCGAAGTGCGCGCGCTGGACAGCGGTGAGTTCGGGGAAGTACTTCAGAAGATCCATGATCAGATGATCAGAAAATTAGATGATCAGATGATCGCCAGCGGATGAGGGCATTTCTTGTGATGCTGCCGCGTGCGGGCCATCCACGGAATGCTATGTAGTATGACAGGCTTGGTCCATGCCGCTACAGACCAGGCTCAAGGCACGGATCAAGCTTTCAACCAGCGACCTGGAACAGCGCGTGCATTCCATTATCTGATCATCTGATCGACCGATCATCTGATCCCTCAGATCGCGTCCTTGCTGCCCTGCATAAGGTTCAGCAGGAACTCGCGTGCGCGGAAGAGCTGGGCCTTCACGGTGCCGAGGGGCAGATCCAGCTCTGTGGCGATCTCCTCATAGCTGTACTCCTGGTAGTAGCGCAGTTCCACCAGTGTCTTGTAGCGCGGCTTCAGCTTGTCCACCACCTCGCGCATGATGGCGTTCTTCTGCTCACGGATGGTCTCATCCATCGGATCGGGACCGTGGCTCTTGAGCTCCATGGTCATCTCATCACCATCCTCGGTGCCGATGGGCTTGTCGATGGAGAAGGTCTTCTTCTTCTGCTTGCGGATCCAGTCGATGCAGTTGTTGGAGGCGATCTTGAACAGCCAGGTGCTGAAGGCGTAGTTCGGCGTGTATTGTTTCAGCCTGTTGAAGGCCTTGCCGAAAGCCTCGATGGTGAGGTCCTCCGCATCATCCTTGTTGTTGATCATCTTCAACAACATGAAGTAGATCGAGTCACGGTAGCGGCTCATCAGTTCGGCATAGGCCTTCTGATCGCCTTTGTCCACCGCGCGGCGCACCAGCACGTAATCGTACCGGGCCTTTTCGCTGAGGTTCTCGTTCACTTCCATCGCTTGGGCTTGACCAGGATCGTGCTCATGTAGAGCAATGGATCCAAAAGTAGGAACAACCATTCCAGAGGCAACGCGAGCCAGGTGATGACGCCCGCACCGAGCTTACGCAGGCCCGCCATGGTGACGGGTAGCATGAGGCCCAGTTTGATCACGGCACCGATCACAACGGCCGTCCACTCGCCACGCAGGGCCAGGAGCACCAGGGCCAGCCAGAAGAGCATGCGCGCCATGGGTAGGAGCATGAGCAGCACCTGGTGGCCGAAGCGGTAGTGCGCAGCAGTGGTGTAATGGCGGCGCTTGCGGCGGATCCAAGTGGCAAGGTCCGGGGTGGCCCGCGTGGTCATGAATGAGCGGGGGTCGGCCACCACGGAAGTATTGCCGGAACGGGCCACCGCATTGATGAAGAGGTCGTCATCGCCACTCATCAGGTGGTTGCCGCGCTGGCGGCTGCGGGCGGCGAAGAACACCGCAGTGGTATAGCCCAGGTTGCGTCCCACGCCCATGTAGGGCAGGCCCGCTCTGGCGAAGGCCACGTATTGCAGCGCCTTCACGCAACCATCGTAGCCCTCCAGCACGCCGGCGAGGCCCGGACCATGGGCGTAGGGGCTGTGCCCTATCACGATGCTGCGTCCATCGCGGAAGCCTGCGGCCATGGTGGAGATCCAATCGCGACCTGCGGGCAGGCAATCGGCGTCGGTGAGAAGCACGTGCTTGTGCTTCGCGGTCCGCACTCCCACGCCCAGGGCGATCTTCTTCCCGTAGCTGAATTTTTCGTCCGCCTGTATGTTCACCGGCCGCAGGCGATCGTATCGCGGTCGCATCCATTGCAGGATCTCCCAGGTGTCATCCTCGGATCGGTCATTCACCACCACCACCTCGAAGTCGCGATGGTCCTGATCCATGAGCAGTGGAATGAGTACTTCGAGCGTCCGGGCCTCGTTGCGTGCGCAGATCACCACGCTGACGGGCAGGTCGCGGTCGGGTTCCACCATTACCGTGCGCAGGGCGAAGGGGGCGAACATGAACGCGTGGTAGCCCAGGAGCACAAGGAGGGCTCCCGCCATGAGGAAGGACTCGATGGGCCAGTGGGGCATGCGGAGGGCGGCGTGGCGGCGAAGCTATCGGGCACCTGAAGGCAGGCGGCGGCGGCGGCGGCGCATTTATGAACAAGACTTGCGGGGCTTGCCCCCGTCTACCTTTGCCCGCCATGTCCTTCACCCTGCTGGCCACCGATCCCGCTTCCAGCGCCCGGGCCGGCGAACTGCATACCGATCACGGCGTCATACCCACACCGGTGTTCATGCCTGTGGGTACGCTGGGCGCCGTGAAGGCCGTGCATCCCCGAGAGCTGCGCCGCGACCTCGATGCCCCGATCATGCTCAGCAATACCTACCACCTCTATCTGAGGCCTGGTATGGAAGTGATCGAACATGCCGGTGGTCTGCACAAATTCAACGGTTGGGACAGGCCCATTCTCACGGACAGCGGCGGCTTCCAGGTGCATAGCCTCAGCGACATCCGGAAGATCACCGAGGAGGGCGTGCGCTTCAGCAGCCACATCGACGGTAGCAAACACCTCTTCACGCCGGAGAAGGTGATGGACATCCAGCGCAGCATCGGCGCGGACATCATCATGGCGTTCGACGAGTGCACCCCATGGCCCTGCGAGAAGGACTATGCGGAAAAGAGCATGCACCTTACCCACCGCTGGCTGGACCGCTGCATCGCCCACTTCAGCGCCAGCGACCCGAAGTATGGCCACCAACAGATGCTCTTCCCCATTGTGCAGGGCAGCACCTTCCCGGAACTGCGGAAGCGTTCGGCGGAATACATAGCCACGAAGAACATGCCCGGCAACGCCATCGGTGGCCTCAGCGTGGGCGAACCCGAAGAGGAGATGTACGCCATGGCGGAATTGTGCTGCGGCATCCTGCCCAATGACCGGCCCCGCTACCTGATGGGTGTGGGAACGCCGTGGAACCTGCTGGAGAACATCGCGCGTGGTATCGACATGTTCGACTGCGTGATGCCCACCCGCAACGGCCGCAACGGCATGCTCTTCACGCGGGAAGGGGTGGTACACATCAAGAACAAGCAATGGGCAGATGATCATTCGCCGCTGGACCCCGGCGCCCACAGTTGGGTGGACACCGCATACAGCAGGGCCTTCGTGCGTCACCTCTTCCAAAGCGGGGAATTCCTCGGTCAGCAGATCGCCAGCCTGCACAACCTGGGCTTCTACCTGGCGTTGATGAGGGAGGCGCGGGAAAGGATCGTGGACGGTAGTTTCACCACGTGGAAGAGCGGACTCCTTCCGAAGTTGAAGGAACGGATATGATGAAACTCCACATTGACGTTGAGCCACGGGCTTGGGGGGGGGGGGGGG
>JBGTES010000012.1:0-36505 GCA_041747675.1 Flavobacteriales bacterium | reverse complement strand
GCCGATGAACGAGGAGGAGCTGCGCGACCTGATGTACACGGCCCAGCTGCCGGACCAGGGCCCCTTCAGCATCCGCTACCCGCGCGGTGAAGGCGTGATGACCGAGTGGAAGACGCCCTTCAAGGCGATCAAGGTGGGCACTGGACGTAAAGTGCGCTCCGGTACCGACATCGCTGTGCTCAGCATAGGCCACATCGGCAACCTGGCCGCCAAGGGCATCGATGCGCTGGAGGCCCAAGGCTACAGCGTGTCGCACTACGACATGCGCTTCGTGAAGCCGATCGACGAGATGCTCCTGCACGAGGTCTTCGGCAAGTTCAAGCACGTGGTCACCATCGAGGACCACGCCATCCACGGCGGCATGGGCAGTGCAGTAGCAGAATTCATGGCCGACCACGGCTACAGCGCCCAAGTGAAGCGCCTGGCGATCCCGGATAAGTGGATCGAGCATGGGACGCAGCCGGAGTTGTACCGCGAGTGTGGTATCGATGACATCGCGGTGGTGGAGGCGGTGAAGGAGATGTTGTCCGCCTCCGCCGAAAGCTTTGGGCGGACTACGGGGAGGAGGGGGTGAGTGCGCCACACTGGAGATTAAGCTAATTCAAGCTTGTGCATACGGACATACGTACTTATGTGACCTTGAAAGCCAGGGTCCCTAAACTACGCACGGTCCCATCCGTACCCTTTGCTTTGATGCCCTCTATATAGACTTTCTGCCCCGGCTTCGCCTTGCCGAACATTTCACGTACCGCGCTACTCACCATAGAACCTCGTACTACTTGTTCTAAGGGTGTCCCGCCCACGATCATGGTAACCCGGTATTCAATGATTTCATATGTGAAATTAAATTCGAATCCATCCAATCTTGCGAAGACACCTTCCACCTCAATAAGTTCCCCTTTTGCAATGGTTTCATCGACCGCGGTTTTCACACCAAAGGCTGGCTTCGGATCAGGCACTTCTTTAACGCGCAGCTTCACTTCCTTTGATGGTGTTGAGTTACTGCTTGATGTTGACACGCTGATGCTTACAACATTTCCTTTTCCAGGACGCACGACCCATCCATTTTCCACTTTTTGAATTTGACCGTTTGATATAGTTGGCTGGATGTCAGCTGAACTGTATCCAGGCACGATGATGCTAATATGGTTGTCAACACCCCTATATACTACATCCATTTTGCTGGGAATAATGAATGCGTCTAGCATAGGTTCATTTACTGTTACTTCTTTGCGTGACACCAAGTCTTCTCTAACCGTAGGATCCACTGTTTGAGCAGGGACAATATTCACGTCTACACTAGGTTGAGATTGCGTCAAATCTTGATCGCTTATCACCTCATCGCTTTTTTTGAGTTCAAGGGTTTCCTGGCTTAAATTATTGAGCCCATCACCGTCTTTACCATTAAGGAGCATGTATCCCCCTAAAGACAGACCTGCAAGCAATACGCCTCCGATAAACGAAAGAAGGATAGTTGTTCCAGTGGGAGCATTGGTTGAACTAGGGCGAGGGGGGGCTTGCTCAATCGAAATATCCTCATCTTCTGGCAAGGATGAAGATGTTGTAGCGCAAAAAATACAGGATTTGCTGTTATCGGAAATCTCGTTGTTACAGTTCGAGCAGCGCATGATGCCGAGAGTTATGTTGGGCGTTATGTATAGCTATAGTCACTTGGGTTTGAAATCGACTCGAACCACCATCCGCACATTCACGGGTACACCATTTTTTTGGCCCGGTGTGGCCCAGGCGGGCATGGCTTTCACCAGCCGTATTGCCTCCTCATTGAAATGCACATAGGATGAGCTTTCCTCTAACTCTACCTTTTGTACTTTTCCGTCTCGGCGAACAATAAAGGATACCAGCACCATTCCTGAAATTCCCAGCTTCTTTTCCGGTTCGGGATACTCCCGGGTGTCCAGATATGCCCAGGCGTTCGGATCATTTGCTCGAAACATAGGAGCTTGGTCCACTTCGAAGTCATTGTAAAAATTTGATGGGGAGGGTTTCTCCGGTGCTTTTGAGACGTTGATCGCTCGACGCAGTTCGATGACCTCATACACGACAGCCCATCTTCCTTTCGCTACAGCCGCTTCCGTCTCAATGGCTGTCTCACGAATAATGAGGGTCCATGAGGCTCCGTCCTTGGGAAATCTGTTTAGTGGATATCCACTTACCGTTGAGAAGGGGCAAAATAACGGGCGCGGCTCCTTTCCCTCTAAGCGCTTCACATCGAACCATGCGAAACAGGTGGGTTCACAAGCGTATGAGACGAAGACTCCTTGCAAGGTGTCCGTTATACGGTTCAGGCTGTCGCGGTATGCGGTGAAATGTGTAGATTTCTTCAATGGTTCCTCAGCGAACGTATCCGGCACAGCTGCCAAGAATGTCTCTTGCTTGGATGGTGCCTTGGAGGAGGTGCTATTTTCCGCCAAAGGGCCGCTTTGCGGCTCTGCGATGACAACTTGAGGTCTTGGCCCGTTGGTCCGCCCATCACGGAGGAACCAGTAGCCCACGAAGCCAGCAAGCAGAACACCCACGCAAAAGGATAGAATGACGAAGGTCGGTAGAGAGGAGGGTTTGTGGGCCTGGCTGGTGGTTTTTCTCGTCTTAGGGGGCTTAGGGGTTTCTATGGTCTTTGCGGTCTGTTTGCCGACCTCCCCGACATCCTCCCCTTCTTCCATCATGTCCGGCTCTATACCCGCGCAAAAAATGCAGGCGGAGCCGGTGGCTATTTCGTTATTGCAGGTCGGGCAGCGCACTGTGTGTTCTTATTTGTAGCTACGCTTTGGTTACTCCTTCTTCCTCATGCCTCCTAGCATCACATACATCCCAAATAAGGCCATGAGCACTGCTCCGACGGTAATGGCCAACTGTTGGAACTGTCCCATGTCATGGTTGACATACTCGAGCAGGAAGATCGCCAAGCTTGCGCAAGCAAGTATCAGCTTGATTACGACTTTGCCGAGCGCGGCTGCGACCACTACCAAGAACAGGATTGCGGCCGCCCGTTCAGGGGATATCCCGCCTTGGACGGCCAGTTTTAGTAACATGCCCAGAGCACTGATGACGATGATAAAGTTGGCCAATCCTTTCATTGTCGTGGATCCTGCTCCGTTAAATGAGGATCGATCTCCCAACCTTGTTCTTGTCGTCTGAACCACCGTCCCATGAAACCCCGGATGCGGGAACAGCCCTTTCGCGGCCCCATCCCCTGATCGCATCTATTCGTTCCGGACTCGTTTTACTCAAAGGGACAATGTTCCTGAAGCACTTCTCGAACAGGACGTCGTTAACGGCTTGGTCACCGTGGATCACCGCTTGAATGGCAATGTCCCTCACCGCTCCTTCGAGGTCCGAACCCGCAAAGCCTTCCGATAGTTCGACCAACTTCTCCAAGACCGCCGCGCTGGGCTGCGGGAGAAGATTCTTCTTGACGTACAAGTTGATGATGTCCCTTCTTTCCCCTTCTGCCGGAAGGTCGACGAAGAACAACTCATCAAAGCGTCCCTTGCGAAGAAGTTCGGGCGGAAGTTTGGAAACATCGTTCGCTGTGGCGACCACGAACACCTTAGCCATCCCCTCTTGTAGCCAGAACAGGAATTGGCCGATCATGCGGGTAGTGACTCCCGATGAGTCATTCGCATTCGCCGCCAAGCCCTTCTCGATCTCATCGATCCATAAGATACAAGGCGCAGCATTGTCGGCTGATGCGAACGCGTCCTTCAGGCGATTCTCCGACTGGCCCACATACATGCCTTGGATGGAGGCGAAGTCCAGTCGGTACAATGGAAGATTCCATGAAGCAGCGATGAACTTTGCGGAGAGGGATTTCCCGCAGCCAGGCACACCCACCAAAAGGACGCCTCGTGGCGGTCTCAGCTTTCGCGTCTTCAGGTCGGCGGTAAGGAGCTGACGTTGATTGTCCAGCCATGATTGAAGCCCTTGCAACCCGCCAACTGAAAGAGTCGAAGGGTCCACCTTCACCTTTTCCAATCCTGAAATGTCACTGAAAAGCTTGTCCTTCGCCTGGCTCAATTCCATGACGTCCTCCTTCTTCAAAGAACCCTTCGCCATGGAGGTCGCCAGCACATTCTCCGCTTCGATCTTCGTCATGTTCGCCAGAATGGTGGCCGCCATCTTGAAGTCCGACTCATCCCATTCGATCGGTATTGACCCTTTGTAGGGGGTGACGCATTCTTTCACCACCTCCAGCATCTCTTCTTCATTGGGGGCATCGAGCGTGACGGTCATTCCCATCCTCTGCAACTGAGGCCAGATGCCTTTATTGGTGATCACGCATACGCTTCCACCCCGCTCAATGGCCTGTATGACACAATCATAGAAATGCTTCGAGACAAGGTTATCATCCTCCATATCGCTCACTTCGGTGAAAACGAATGTGAGGTTTTGACGTTGAGAGATGCTCTGGACGGCGAAGTCCAGCCCGCCCGCGACCGAGCGATCGTCGTTCACAGGTTTCTTGGTCTTGATGTCCGTAGTGCCGTGGGACAGACTATGGACGTATATCGGAATGTTGATCTCTTCCGCTAGCTGTTGCACCACCTCCAAAACCCGCGCTCGCTCTATGCTCCTGATGGAAACAAAGGGGATCCTTGCGCGGAACATGCGTAATAGGGAGGTCTTGAACTCTGTCTTATTAGCCATCGTCAAAAAATGATCTTCCTGCCCGTGGCAGGGGTTATGGCGTTGTCGGCCGCGATGCCGTTCGTCGCGCTGCTTTGTGGGGTGGGAGCGATCAAGTCCAATGTGCCCACCATCATTAGCATCTTCTCGGTGTCGTTCCTATTCCGGTCGCGCGACTTCATGATGTTGTCTTTCAGCCCCCGCCTGATCTCGGCGATGGAAGAGGAAAGGTCGTCGTGCAAGGTCTTGCGTAACGCTTCGGGCAGCCCGTTGGATGCCACGAACTTGACGAGGGGCATCAGGTTCTGCTTCCCGTCCCTCAGAACCATGCCGAAGTCGTCCGTCCTCGTCAGTTTTTGCAAGCCGAAAGACCGCTGGAACTTATCGATCCAGTTCTGCTTCCGCTTCTTGTAAGCCTCTTCGGCACGTGAGCAGAACCGCTGTGCGGTACCGGCGTCCATGGTGAACTCGCTTGAATCCATCTCATCGAACACCGTATCGTCGCCATTGCCGAAACGCTCGAACATGAGCATCCACTCTGAGTACGTTCTGGTGACTGCCATCAATTCTTGGGCAAGCGCGGATTGATGATCTGGTCAGGGGGAAGAATGTCCCAATCAGGAAATTTAGCGTGCCCTGCGGCGTGCTGCGGATCCTCCCTGCCTTGGAATATATTGGGGAGGGGTTTCTTTTCCTCCAGTCCTTCCGTATAGGGCTGCGCCTCGGAAGCGTCGTTCAAAAGGATCTTGGCCATGGGTACTTGAGGGTTGAGGTCTTGTCCGTTCAGATGATATTCCTTGCAACGTCCTTTGAGTGACTCGAAAAGTTCTCGGCCGTGATCGACGTCAGTAACTGCCTCACCGCTTCTGCCTTCATATCCTCTACACCGTGCTCTCTCCTGTAGTCAACCGTTTCGGCTATGCATGCCCTCAGCACTCCTCTCGCCACCTTCTTGCGCTGAGATACTTGGTCTGTGACCTTCGCCTTCGCCATCTGGTTATTATTTATGGCTACACCGACCATTATTCCTCCAATGACCAAGAGGACCGCGAAAATCGGGTGGACCTCGAAAGCGGCCCATAGACCGGCCAATCCTATCATCCCTCCGATGGCAACCATTGGAAAAGGGAAGGAAAGTTTAGCGAGCTCGGCACTCAATAACTGGCTGTAGAAAACGTCCTGCTTGGATAACAGGTTCTTCTCATCAATTCCGTCATTGGTCGATGACTTGAAGCCATCCACGTCCAGCTCTACCGTTTGCGGGATGTTACTGCGGCATTGTGCGGTGAAGGAGTCGTACGCCTCGACGATCCATGGCTGGCTGATCGACACGGCAAGTGCCTGCGTTGTTTTCGTCGCTCCCGCAAGCTCAGGATTGAACGCGGCGTTCGTAAGGAGTTGAAGGAAATCGACGTTCTGCTGGAACACGTGTTTCTCTGTGGCCATCATGGCCTGCGCTGACTTCTCATCTCCATTCAGCTGAATGATCAGCTCGTTCAATCTGACTTTCTCGTGCCATGGAAGTTCTTCATCATCGAAGTTCGTGACGAGCAAGGACAGGATCTCGTCAAGTTGCACCTTCACGTCCTTTGATAAGTCGGCAGAGGAAGTCAGGATGCCCTGAAAGTATGCATGCAGTACTGCGTGCGTCCGGGCGGCGCGCAATGAAGCTTCGAGGAGTGCCCAATTGGTGGCGAACTTCTTCAACTGCGGGTACCGGTCGTTGGGCTGTGGGCCTGAAGCCACGAAGAACGCCACCCATTGGGACCGTTGTTCTTGCACGAAATCTTCCGATCCGGTCAGCTGGTCGAGCCACTTCTTGCACTGGCCCATCATCAATTGACGGGATGCAGGTGGGAAGGCCCCGGTGGTGATCGCTTCAAGTACAACGATGAACTCACGGTCGAGCTTGTAGGGATTCTGATGCATGAAATACCGCTCAAGCCAACCAAGGCTAGCCTCCTTGCGGCTAAGTCGACGCATCACCAACATGAAGAACAAGGTGCTCTTGTAGTCGTCCCGCTTCAAGCACTCTCTGATGGCATTTGCGCAGGTATCCCTATCATCACGAATCCAAGAAGCAATGGCTACTAAAGCAGGAGCCAACCAATATCCCGGAGCCTTGATGGCGACTTCCTCAGTTGCGGTCTTCAGTGTTGCATCGCCTACAATTCCGGTATCAACACTTTGCAGGATGCCGGTCGCCATCCTCCTGATCTCTGCGTAGAACCCGAAACGTATCTGTAGTTCTTGGCGGAGGCTACCAAACCTGGTTTCCGCCAAAGCGAGCGCCTTGTGCTTTATGTCCGCTTCGACAAAGGCTGCAAAGTCGGCGGCAAGCTTTTGCAGATCTGTCTCGAGAATGCCTTGTCTTTGATTGAGAATATCAACACCTTCGGAGACAACATGAATGTTTGAATTGATGGTCTTCATGCTGGAGTGGATCACACCCAGCGAACTTTCTATTCCAGAAAGGTCTGCGTAAGATATTTCGGCCATGAGCTTATTGTGTTACAGCTTTGTGGTAGATCCGTCGTCCCGGATCAAGATCATCTTATCGCGGTACACTTCGACTATGGCGTATGCGTTGTGCATCGCCAGCGTCCTTGCTTTCTCATAATCGCCGGGCATGGCTTCCCCTCTTTTGTAGTGTTCGACTATCTGTGTCGCGGTCAGGTCCAGTGTATGCACCTCGTACGGGTGTCCGAGAAAGCATTTCGAGACAATGCCCATGGGAAGGCTCTGCAGTTCCGCTGTTCCGAACTCGTCTTGTAGTGCTCTCATGAGATCGTTCATGCCCTGCGTATCGCTCACCGTCTTGGTGTCGATGGAAGCGATCAGCTCCATGTATCGCTTAGACCGCTTGCGCAAGAGTTCCTTGTCACCAAGGCGGGCTGTCGAACTGGCGTGCTTCTTACTGCTCTCTTGATCAAAAGAGAGTTGGTCATTTCGGAAGAGAATTTTTGGCATTCGTGGTCAATCTTGTTATCGGAAATCTATAGTAGCGATCACAACGCAGGCCCATGTGATTTCAAACATATCGCAGAATTGTCTTTTTTGCAAGAAGTCGCTTTCGGCTTTCAGTGCAGCAAGGCATTAACAGCACCTTGCAATAAGTGATATACATGAGGATCCTCAAGATCATCCACGGCTACCCGCCCCTGTACAGCGCAGGGTCCGAGGTATACAGCCAGAGCATTTGCGATCAACTCGCGAAGCGGCACGAGGTACTGGTGTTCACCCGCGAGGAGGATCCTTTCGCGCCGGACTTTTCGTTGCGGCGCGTGAAGGGGGAGAGCCGACCCGAGCGGGTCCTGGTGAATATGCCGCGCGGCAAGGATGGCTATCGCCACAAGGAGTTGGACGAGCGCTTTGCCGAGGTGCTCCGTTCGTTCGGTCCGGATGTCGCGCACATTGGCCATTTCAATCATCTTTCCACAGGCATCGTGGATGTGCTTAAGGAGGCGAGCGTTCCCATCGTGTTCACCCTGCACGACTTCTGGCTGATGTGCCCGCGCGGGCAGTTCCTGCAACGCAATTTCGGAGGAGGAGCGGTGCATGCCCTGTGCGATGGGCAGGAGGACCGCAAGTGCGCCACCTCCTGTTATGCATCACTGATGTCCGGTGAAGTAGGCCAACATGAGCGTGACGAAGACTACTGGACAGCATGGGTACACCAGCGCATGCGCGAGACCATGCGCCTCTCTGAACGCGTGGACCGGTTCATCGCCCCATCGCGCTACGTGATGGATCGCTTCATCCGCGACTTCGGACTGCCCGCTGAGAAGGTCATGCACCTGGACTATGGCTTTCCGGTCCACTACCTGACGCCATCAGTGAAACGCACACCATCCGACAAGTACCGCTTCGGCTACATCGGTACGCACATCCCGGCCAAGGGTGTCAACCTGCTTCTTGAAGCATTCGATGGGTTGGGCGATGCGGCCGAGCTGCACATCTGGGGCGCCAAGGATGAGCAAAGCACCCGAGCGTTGCGGAGCATGGCGGATGGCAAAGCCGGTATCCACTTCCATGGTCCGTATGTCAACCACAATCTGGCCAACGAGGTTTTCGCACGGGTGGACTGCATCGTGGTGCCGTCCATCTGGATGGAGAACTCACCCTTGGTGATCCACGAGGCCCAGGCCTGTCATATCCCCGTGATCACAGCGAACGCCGGGGGTATGGCCGAGTATGTGGCGCACCAGGTGAACGGTCTGCTATTCCAACATCGCTCGGCGGAAAGCCTGGGCCAATGGATGCGCTGGGCCGTCGACCATCCGGACGCGATGGAACATTATGGCCGACGCGCTTACCTCCCTGCGGCCGATGGTTCGATACCCGACATCGTGGACCATTGCAAGTCCCTCGAAGAGATCTACACCCAATTGATCTAGACATCATGAGCACATTCTGGCGGATCACCCTGGATACCAATCCAGAGGATTGCAACCTGAGCTGCACCATGTGCGAAGAGCACAGTGAGTTCAGCGATTTCATGCAACGCTTGTACGAGCGCACAGGCGTCAAGCGACGGCGCATGCCTTTCGACATGGTGCAGAAGGTGATGGAGCAGGCCGCTGCAATGGGTGTGCGTGAGATCATTCCGTCCACCATGGGAGAACCGCTGCTTTATCGGCAGATGGACGAACTGCTGGAACTGGCCAGGGAGCTGGGCTTGAAGGTGAACCTGACGACCAATGGCACGTTCCCGAAGCGCTCGGTAGAGGACTGGGCAGCACGCATCGTTCCGGTCACTTCAGATGTGAAGATCTCCTGGAACGGGGCCACCAAGGAAACGGCCGAAGCCGTGATGAAAGGCCTGAAGTTCGAGCAGGCCATCGCCAATGTGGAGCGCTTCATAGCGGTACGTGATGCACACCATGCAGCGACAGGGCACTACTGCCGGGTGACCTTCCAGCTGACCTTCATGCAGAACAACATGCACGAGTTGCCGGATATCATCGCGCTAGCTGCAAGGCTGGGTGTGGATCGTGTGAAGGGCCATCATCTCTGGGCGCATTTCGAGGAGATCCAGCACCTGAACTTCAAGGCATCCGCCGAGGCGATCGATCGTTGGAACGACATTGTGGACCTGGCCGTGGCCGCTGCCGCGAAACACCCGAGGCCCGATGGAACACCTGTCCTGCTGGAGAATATCACTCCCCTGTTGCCACAGAATGGCCATGCGGTTCCCCTCGCCCACGAATGCCCATTCTTGGGCAAAGAGCTTTGGGTGTCCGCCACCGGCGACATCTCTCCCTGCTGCGCACCGGACGACCTGCGGCGATCGCTGGGGGACTTCGGTAACGTGAGCGAGCGGAGCCTCAATGACGTGGTGGCCGATGAAGCCTACCAAAGCCTGATGCTTGACTACCGCGGCCGGCCGCTTTGTAGCATCTGCAACATGCGCAAGCCAATTTTCAATGTGGACACAGGTGAGATGATGTCCTCAACTCGATCGGTAACATGAACTGGCATGAAATAAAGCCTTCGTTGGATGGTACACACTTCCTGTTCCAAGGGAAGCCTGTTTGGAGCGATCGCTTCATGGCTGTGATGTCCTTCCATGCACCCGGTGTGGCGCCGGTACAAGACGCTTCGGGTTGGTATCACATCGGTGCCGATGGTCGGCCGTTGTACGCCACGCGTTTCCGAATGGCCTATGGCTTCTATTGCGATCGGGCCGCAGTAATGGACCAGGAAGGGTGGTTCCATATCGACCTGAATGGAGATCCGTGCTATCCGGAGCGTTACTCATGGTGTGGCAATTACCAAGAGGACTGCTGCACGGTGAGGTCCAACGATGGATATCTCCACATCGACCCGTCCGGCAGAGCGCTCTATGCAGAACGCTGGCAGTATGCCGGCGATGCCCGTGATGGACTCATCTGTGTGCAAGGTGCTGGCGAGGCCTTCCATATCCGCAAGGATGGCAGCAGGCTGTACTCGGCGTCCTACCGCTTCGTGAACGTGTTCCATAAGGGCTTCGCGGTTGTGTTGGACAAGGATGGTTGGTGCCATATCGACCGGTCAGGACAGCCTATCAATGGGCAGAGATTCCAGTACTTGGAGCCGTTCTACAATGGTGTTGCGATGGCGGTCGATGCCGGGGGTAGTAGAGTGATGGTGCATGATGCGGGTTGCATTGCTTATGTAGGTTGAGACTGCGCCTACCAAGTGCAGCGCCAGCGATACCGACAATTGGAGTTAGTGTGATCAATGAAACTGTAGCTGTAACCTCTATGGTAACGAGCCCTCTCGGTCGTTCACGTCATTCGTTCAACGTAAAGTCAACCGTCCACTCCATCTGAACGTCAACGGCGCCTTCGCTTGTGAAGCCCGGTGACCAAGCAGGCATCTCGCGGAACAGTCGCATTGCCTCGGCATCCAGGCTAGGCGAAACACTTCGAATACATTTAACGCCCTTGACGCGACCCTCCTTGCCTACCACGAATGCCACCCTCACCTTGCCAGTCCTTCCTTCGGCCAGATCTTGGTCAGGATACCGTTTGTTATCACGGATGTATCGGTCTAATCCAGTACGTCCTCCCGGAAATGCAGGCTCTATATCCACTTCATTCTTCTGATAGATCTTGTTGGTCGGTGGAAGAGGTTTCTCGACCGGTTTCTTTGGCTGTTGTTCTATTTCCTTCTTCTCGGAAGCTTTCGTGTGTGGTTCGTTCTTTACCGACTCGATCACCGGTTCGATCTCTGGGGGCTCGACCGGATCATCCATTCCGACGAGTTCCCAGGCGATGGAACCATCCGTGCTCGTGTCCTGCCCATCCAGCAAAGTCTTCCTGACCTTCAACGTCCAAAGGGAACCGTCCGAAGGCATATTGTTTAGTGGATAGCCACTCACCACCGGACTTTCACAATAGAAGGCCATCCGCTTCCAGGAGCCGTCCTCCTGCTCCACTTCGAACCATGCGAAACATGGTGGGGAAGCGCAGCTATAGGAACTGAATTTCCCGCGCAGGGTATCACGCATGAGTTGCAGGCTGTCGCGCAAGGCTACATTCCGCTCACGGCGATGTCTGCCATAGACCCTATCCCTCACACGTTCCAATGGTAGCGCATGGGTCGATTGATCCTGCATTTGCAGACCTAAGCTGTCCTCATGGTAGCTCATATTCAACGGATCTGTCCGTGATGTGGAGCGATACTGTATGTGGCCAGGGATCGCGATGTTCGTATGATGCAATCCGAAACTCGACGACCAGCGTGTGCCCCCCCATGAGATACCATGCTCAATGGTGATCTGCCCATACTTGTCCACTTGGGATCGTGCCTGATCGACCGTGATGACGTTCACCGTATCATAGATCTCACTTTGTCCTTGTCGCACTGCGAATGCCTTCTGCTCGTATACCTTGAACAACTCGCGAACTGCTCGTTGTTCCTCCATAGTTAGATCATGTCGCCTCCATCCTTCCTGCCATGTAGACCATACCGGGAAGGCCATGAATAGTGTCAGCAAGATCACGGTGGTCACGATACCGCTTCTCTCGGACCATTCCTTGATCGGCCTGCCGAAAAGTTCAGCCAACGACAAGATCACAGCTACCAAGCCTATGAGAAACATTGGAAGAAGGAGCTTGAAACCCGCTGCATGGAAATGGCCAACCAAGCCCTCGGTATCACCCCTGCCCACCACTCCGGAAATTACACCGATCGCCAATAGCGATATGAAAGCGATCATAACCGATGCGCCCGGCCACCAGCGCTTGAGACCCACAAAAAGCAGCATGATCGCAGCTGGCAACAACGGCCATGCTTTGTAGAGTGGTGTGGCCACTACAAGATATGCCAGCCCAACTATACCCACCATGCGCCAATCAAGATCTTGCGCAGCATGCGTATCGGTGGGTGTAAATCGGGTGGATGGGCCTGCATCGCTTCCGTGGCGGATGGCCCGGAGGTCATTCCCCATGCGGAACCAAAGTCCTAGGTAATCTGATATCCACCTGGTAATGAAAATAGTCATGAAGCCGGTGATGATACCCACCAAGGGGTATATAAAGGGCAGGGAGATGAACATCCCGATCCATTGCCCCAGGAACGGTACGGACAGGATCGCTTGCTGAGCCGGCCAGAAGACGAGGAAGTACGAAACGCTGAACACGGCCACAAGCAGCCCCCACAATTCCCCGATCGTACGCACCAGATCGGCCACGAGAGGCACTACATGATAGTCCCCTTCGCCATCCCTGCGTGCCCATAACTCAGTTCCCCGCGACCACATCAACCTCCCACCCATGGCGCCGCTCACCAATAACGCAATGGCCATCAATAGAGAAGTCGCCAAAGTTTGCACGCTCGCCTCCGGCAGATCCTGTTGGTGTAACTGATGGGTCATCATCACCCCGGTCACCAACAAAGTCCCTGCGGTGACCACGCCAGCGATGAAGAGCAGCAACGACAGCACCCTGTAGAACGCGAACCAGGGCTTCAGGAAAAAGCTGCCATCATCGGTGCTTCGCAGTAACAGGGCCAGACCATTATCGAACCATCGCCACATGCTATCAGGGTTCTATGTTGACGATACGGCCCAAGCGCTTTGAATAGACCAGTGTACGCCGCGTTTCCGGGTCGCTTTGGAAACGGAAGCCCACGAAGGGTCGTTCCTCGAAAAGGTCACGGAAATCCTGTTGACCGATCGTGAAGGGTAGATCCAGTCGTTCTCTGTTCTCCGAACGCTCCAGGAGAGTGGAACTCATGGGATCCCGGACAAAGGCCTCTTGGGACAGCGCCATCCGCACCCGCAACAACTCCAACTCAAGGTCATTACAGCGGCTCTCAGTACTCCCGTCTATGATCGACAGTGGAAGCATTTCCTCTTCGTATCGGTTCTCTCCCACCGTAGTGATCCGCAGTACATGTCGAAAGACTCCTCTTTCCTCAATAGTAATGACCCTGAAAGTATCCAGGGCCACCAGATCGGAGAAGGGGCGCAACATGGTATACACGGAGGTGGCGCCAAAAAATGAAGGGATTTCCCGGATGATGATGGCCCTTTGGGCCGCCGCATCACGGGCATTGATCGAGGCAGTCGCTGTGGCACTCTTCAGTTGCCGCAATTCCTCCTGCATAGCAACGATGGTCGCGTGGTCTCGATGTATCCTTTCCACCAGCTCATCATCCCGGAATGCTGAGGCAATCATGTATTCGCGCGCACTCTCCATCACCTTTACCAAACTATCCACCCGGCGTTCATAGGTGTCCATTATGGCTTGTCTGTTCCCGATACGGATCGGCGCCATGGGAAGAATGGTAGCGACCAAGACCGGTGGCATACTCGATCGCTGCGGCAGGTCGCCAGTAGCAGGAATGTCCTTAATGGGAGGTGCAGGCGTGTTGGACGGGGTGCCGGTGACCACCGTGGTATTCACACGGCCCAATCCGCGTGGTACGGTAGCCTCCGCCTTGTCTTCCGAGCCCTTGGCTGATCCATGCCCAACAGCGGACTGCCCTGCAGTGCTGCCGCTCTCGTTCACCATCGGCGCGGACACTACTCCTCCACTTTCCGTTTGGCTGTTACTGTAAGAGAAGAACGGTTTGGCGCATTCCATGACCTGACTGATCCGAGCACCTGCATCAGAAGCCCAGCCCGCATTGAGGTTCGTCGATGCACCCGTCAAGAGTTCCACAGGAACAACACGCTGGCCCATCAACCCATCCAAAGCTCCATCGTTAAGTTCAAGGTCCACTTCCCGATGATGCCATGCCACTCCGTTCTCGTCGTGTTTGACCAATACCATATCCCGCACTTTATGATCCAGCTGGACCACGCCATTGTTACCCTTCACGGTCATACCCGTGATCGGCATTGGGGGCACCTCCCGGGTCATCAATGTCAGTCTTAGCTGCGGCTTTCCGCCCGTACTGCCTGCGGCCAATAGTAGCTTCACCTCCGTTGGAAATGCTCTTGCGGTTGGGATCGGTATACCACCCCTGGCTCGATAGCCAGTCTCCTCCAAAGCAGCCACTTCCAATATGACCACGGGCTCTGTCCAGACGATGCGCAGGCTCCCGGAACTATTGGTCCAATCCACCGCATACCTGCATGAGCCCGCGTCCTGTGGAATAGCCAAACCGGGCAAAGCGCACCCCATCGCCAGCAAAAGCCAAACTCGCAACCTGGAGGCCATCGGAAAGTCCAACATTCTACTTGTAACGACCCGTATCACCCCACAGCAACCATTCGATTCGGACGCTTACTTTCTCCGGAGTGCATCATTCCAAAGCGCAAGTTTCTTGTCGTTTCTAACAATAGCCCATCACAGGACACCACTTGCAGCAAGCACTACCAAGCCGACAAGGATCAGCACTGCGGCCGCCGCTCCACCGCCACCTTTCTTCCGCATGGGCTCGGGCGACACCTCGGAGACCTTGGCCTGATGCATGACACCCGCCTCCAGCAAGGGAACATCCGCCTGTTGTGCTGGTCTGAAATTCTTGTATGTCGCCGGGAATCCTGTAACCGTCACCGTGACACGCCCTCCTTTCGGTTGTGATTCAAACACAGGCTCGACCAATACGTCCGCACCAGCCATCTTGATGGCATTGGATATCGCCTCATTCCTCAGCGCCGCAACGTTGGAGGCCAAGCCAGTTGCCGATGCACTGACCTTCGTACCCACCACCTCGAGATCCACGATGACTGGATGATGAATAACCCCAGGTCCGTAAATGTTGAGGCTCTTGGCTGTTTGTGTGGGCAGCAATTCCGCGCAGGAACCCAACAAGAACATCGCAGCCAGCGATACGAGGATCGTTCTCATCATGACCTTACTTTTTTTGTGACGACCAAAATACTCCTTCATTCCGTACGTGCAAGTGAAACCCAGTAAGAATCTGTGGACAATGGACAGAAAAAGACAAAGGCCTCAACTCCCAGCAGGCACCTACAGCCATCCGATCCGTTCACCTCTGGATCACTAACTCGTAAGTCCCGACGCCCCTAGTGTGCAACAAACGCAAGTAGTACAATCCAGAGGGCACACCCTCCAGGTTGAGCAGTCCTTCGGAAGAACCCATGATCTGGTATGGCGCCTTGACCATTTGACCCATGGAGTTGTACACCGCAATTTCGACCGGATCCAATTGAAGATCATTGAATCGGATGGTGAACAGGCCCGGTGATGGATTCGGGAAAATCAATACCCCGCTCCTTAGGTTGTCGAGCCTTCCATGCGCAGTTCCAATATCACAGTTGCATTCGTCTGTCCAATATGTATTTTCTGTGTTCGGATCGTCATCGTCACAAGGAGTACCGATCTGTGCTGGGCCGTTGGGCTCACCAGCGCAGTCCGCACAGGTGGTGTTCCACAGCGGATGGCTCGCACCACCTGCGTAGCACTCGCCGCATTCATCGTCCTCGGAGTTACCGTTGGGCACCCCAGCGCAGTCCGCACAGGTGGAATTCCACAGCGGATTGCTCGCACCTCCGGCATAGCACACGCCACATTCGTCCTCCTGGGAGTTGCCGTTGGGCACACCAGCGCAGTCCGCACAGGTGAAATTCCACAGCGGATTGCTCGCACCGCCGGCGTAGCACACGCCACATTCGTCCTCCTGGGAGTTGCCGTTGGGCACGCCAGCGCAGTCCTCACAGGTGCTGTTCCACAAGGGATGGCTCGCACCACCGGCGTAGCAATCGCCGCATTCATCCTCCTCTGCATCACCACCCGGCACTCCAAGACAGTCATTCGCGCAGGGCTCCAGCCCCGTAGTGCCACCGACGCAATCACCGCAGTTGTCGATGAACGCTGTGCCGCCGAAGTCACCGTTGCAATCGGCCACGCAGGCCACTTCGCCCGTGTTTCCACCGACGCAATCACCGCAGTTGTCGATGAAGGCCGTTCCACCAAAGTCACCGTTGCAGTCCGCCGCGCATGGTACTTCACCAGTGTTGCCGCCGACGCAGTCACCACAGCCATCAAGGAAGGCCGTGCCGCCAAAGTCACCGTTGCAATCGGCCACGCAGGCTACTTCACCGGTGTTACCACCCACACACTCCCCGCAGTTGTCGATGAAGGCCGTACCGCCCACATCGCCGTTGCAATCCAGCGGCTCGCCCACGCAGATGCAGTTCTCATCCACCGTGTCATTACCCGTGGAGGGATCTCCATCATCACAGGCGTCCCCGGGGCCCAGGAAAGGCAGGAAGGGGCAGGGGTCCAGATCATTTGTCACATAGCCGTCGGGTTGTTCGCAGGCCAAGACCTGCACCATTGGATCACCCAGGCCGTCCCCATCCTGATCCGCATACCAGATGGTGGGTTCCTCTACTTCAATGGTCACGCTCCCACTGCTTGTGCAGATCCCTTCCGTCACGGTGTAGACAATGGTCTGTGTGCCCGTTGCCGGATCGAACTGGTCACCGGTGACCCCGATTCCGCTCCAAGTCCCGCCCGCCGGACTACCCTCCAACGTGATCGGCCCGTCAATGCTGCATGCTGGCCCATAGGCTCCAGGATCCACCTCAGGTGCGGCCACCACGGTCACCAGCAGCGTATCGTATCCGGGACACTGGTTCGAAGCCGTCCTTATGCCTGTGAGCGTATAGACACCAGGGGGTTTGTCGGGGCTGAAATAACCGGTGGGTACCTGTGGCCCTGGCGGGTTGGGATTATACACCACCAGATCAAAGTCCCCTCCCAACCCGGCCCCGCCATTGAAGGGTGGTAACAACGTCACGACCAAGGTATCCGCGTTGCTGCAGAGCACAATGTCAGGTCCGAGGTCTATAGGAACACATGCCTTTAGGTCCAAAATGTCGCCCGCACTACCCACACAATCACCGTTGGGAGCAGCGTAGGTGTAAAGCACTTGGCCAATAGCCGGACGATCATCGCAAGAGCGTGGCACCACGCCATCCGGTCCTGCCAAGCCCGACCAAGTGCCTCCCGGTGGCTCAGCGGCATACTGGAGCGGATCGGTGCCGCAGCTATTGGCAATATCGCCTGAGACCAATTCGATGGTGGGCATACCGAAGACCTCGATCGTGGTCTGGGCCTGTTGCTCACAAGGCTCCATTACGGTGTAGGTAAGGACGAATGAACCTGGTCCGGGCGGGGTGAACACATCACCCACCACGCCGGGGCCGCTCCATGTTCCACCGGGGGGTTGCGCCTGGTCCAACACGATCGGGTCACCTAATGCGCATAGGGGTCCATAAGTGCCGGGACTGATCGGAATGGATCCGTTCACCTCGATATCCGTGCTCGCGGATCCCGTACACTCGTTCTCGGTCACGGTATAGGTTACCGTCCAGGTGCCCGTGCCGGCTTCGGTGGGATCGAACTGATCACCGGTGACCCCGTTACCACTCCATACGCCCCCGGCTGGTTGACCCATCAGCTCGATCGGCCCGCCATCGCTGCACAATGGTCCATACTGTCCCGTCACTACCTCAGGTGCGGCCACAACTGTCACCAGCAGCGTATCGTATCCGGGACAGTAGTTGGCAGTGGTCCTAATACCCGTGAGCGTATAGATACCAGGGGGTTTATCAGGACTGAAATAGCCCGTCGCTGACGTCGGGTTATAGGTAGAGACCACCAGATCAAACCCTTGCAGTGTGATCCCGCTCATGGCTGGTGCGGAAACCGTTACGATCAAGGTATCCGCATTGCTGCATAGCACGGTGTCAGGCCCGAGGTTAATGCCAGCACAAGCCTTCAGATCCAAAATGAAGCCCGCACTTCCCACACAATCACCGTTCGGAGCAGCGTATGTGTAGAGCACTTGGTCAATAGCCGGACGATCATCGCAAGAGCGTGGCACCACGCCACCCGGCCCTGCCAGGCCGGACCAAGTGCCACCGGGTGGATATGCTTCGAAGACCAAGGGGTCCGTACCACACCCATTGTTGATATCACCTTCCACAAGCACCACTACGGGAGCGCCTATGACTTCCATGTCACTCTGGACCTGGATGCAGGATCCCTCGATCGAATAGGTCAAAGTGAACGTGCCTATACCTGGCGGAACGAATACATTGTCCCATACCCCCGGACCACTCCAAATACCTGTGGATGGTGAGGCGTGCGCATCCAATGGATAGGCCCCTCCGGAGCCACACAGGATCGGGAAAGGTACCAACTCCACCCCCTCGCTGGCGGTGGGGAGTACGACGATTTCCGCATCGACTGACCACGGGCAGGGAAAAGCTGCTTGATAGCTCAAAGTGAATGTTCCAGCCCCTGTGTTGACAGGGAAAAATACTCCCATGCTAACACCTGGACCACTCCATAGACCGCCCGCAGGTACACCGTTGTCAATTGTGAAAGGCCATGTGAATTCACACACCGGATCGAATGGTGCTATGCTCACGCTAGCAGGGTCCGACACCACGGGAAACTCGTTCGGATACCAGCTTAGTGCCCCCCCGAATCCGCGATGAATAATGTCATCCCGTCCATCTCCATCCACATCCGCAGAAGCCACCAATCCAGGTGAAAGGCCCGCGATCAAAATATCAGGACTGGGCCTAATGAAATCTCCGATGACCTCATCGAAGAATGACCAAAACAAATGGCCAGCCAAGCCCTGGAAATGTACGATCGATACGCCCGGTCCACACCCGAGCCGAAGTGCATGGCCAAAATGGTTCGCAACCCCATCCGGCGCGATGTCGTGGGCTACAAAAGGAAGTACAAGACCCGGCACTGAAGCATTCTCGGCCCACTGCATCAGCCCCCAATCTGTCATCAGTATGTCTAGATCCCCATCATCATCCATGTCCTTAAGCTGGAGCCTCGCCCCAGGTACGGTCTCGGCGATCTGCACGAGGATCCAACTCATCGCATCTCCCGCTTCATTCACCATTACCCGCACCATACCATCGCCATCCAGGGTCACCAGATCGGTATGGCCGTCCAGATCGATATCACCATGCAACAGCCTCAGTCCACTTCCTTCAGTGCCGAAAGGAGTGACCATTGCGGGCGCGAAGGCCCCACCCGTGTTGAGGAACACTTGCACGACGGCTTGGCCACCACTATTCAGCGCAAGGGCCACTTCTGGTAGGCCATCGCCATCCAGGTCGGCGCATAGCAGTCGCCCCACAGGCCCGCCAATAGCAGCCACCAGTTGTGGAGGGCCGAAGGTCCCGAGGCCATCGAGATTCGCGATCCAGAACAGTTGCCCATCGCCATCCGCATAGACCACATCCTGGTCGCCATCCCCATCCACGTCCGCGACTGCGAAATCCGCGACAGCGACAGCCAGGAGATCTGGCGTTCCGAAGTTGCCCGCCCCATCCAGGTTCTGCACCCAGACCAGACCCGCATTGGTCTTGAAGACCAGGTCCAGGTCACCATCGCCATCCAGATCCACGGCTTCGATCCGGCCATGAAGATCATTGGGCACATCAGAGGCTATCTCGATACCCGCGCCGAACTGTGCTTGACTGGAAAACGCTGTGGCGCAAAGAAGAAGAAGAACGCCTGAGAGGTGGAGTTGTCCGTGTTTCATGGTATCGCATCATGGCCGAGATGATCATCTCCTGCGGGTTTGTGTACTAGTCCATTGTCAACGGATCGATCCGCACTATCCATGTCGATCTTCCATGTCCTCCCCTGCTTTACATCATCGCTGTATCACCAACTCCCGCATGAACACCCCTTCCGGTGTGGTCAAGCGGAGGAAGTACACACCACTGGCTTCTCCTTCGAGGTCTATAATGAAACGGTCGGTGCCGTTCAAGGAGGAGGGCTTCACCACCACACGCCCCAAGGCATCCAAGACCATCAACTCGGCTCCCAAGGATCGTTCGCCCTGGTGTTCAATGGTGAAGACCCCTGAGGAAGGGTTGGGATAGACCACTATACCGGCACTAGCTCTTTGATCCTGGATACCCACTTCGCCATTAACGATCACACTGAAGCAGGTGTCCACCGGTGGACAAGTGGCTACCGTGACAGTGCAGCAAACCGCGATCGTATCCCAAGCTCCACCCACGGTGTACTGCACAATGGGAAGGGTATCGGAGCCTATTGTGGTCCACCCCGGCGGCGTGGACCATAGATAGGTGGCACCAGGCACTTGTTGGATCAGGAAGGATACCACCTCATTCACGAGTGCGGTTGCAGGGATGCTCACACCCGTGATCACAGGAGGATCGAATTCCGAGACAGTGACCGAAGCACTGGCATCCGGGCAAGGTGATGTTCCCGCAACGGTATAGGTGTAGACGCCTGCTATCATCGTAGCCGGGTCGAAAAGCCCTTCCTGCACTGGACTGGGGCCACTCCAAGTGCCACCAGCCTGCGGTGATCCACCAAGCTGTGCGAACAGGCTCTCAGGACTACCAGCCACGCAAACTGACAAGGCACCATTCGACCCCGCGTTTGGAGCGGCTGTGACACTAACAGTCACCGAGGCACTGGCACTTGGACAGGGAGGCGCTCCAGCCACAGTGTAGGTATAGACCCCTGCGGCCATCGTGCCGGGGTTGAACTGTCCTCCCGTAACGGGACTGGGGCCGCTCCAGGTGCCGCCTGCCTGAGGCGAGCCACCAAGCTGTGCGAACAGGCTTTGGGGAGCCCCATTGGAGCACATGGAAAGGGTGCCATTCGTACCAGCGTTCGGAAGGTTGTTCACGTTGACGGTCACCGTTGCATTCGCGCTCGGACAAGGAGGCGTGCCCGCCACGGTATAGGTGTAAACGCCAGCATTCATTGTAGCCGGGTCGAATTGCCCCCCCTGCACCGGGCTCGGCCCGCTCCACGTGCCCCCGGGTTGCGGTGATCCACCCAGGAATGCTGTCAAGCTGAAGGCCTCACTGTTGGAGCAGACCGTATGGCTCCCATTGGTACCTGCATTCGGCGGAGCCACAACGGGAACCTGCACCTGCTGCGTCGGACCGGGTATACCACAGGCGTTGACGGGCGTCACTGTGATCGTGCCCGTACCGGTGCCCGCCGTAGCATTGAACGTGGCTCCGTTTCCCGTGCCGGACCAGCCTGCACCGCTGACCTGCCAGGCGTAGGTCACGCCAGGTGGCTGGCTTACACTGTAAGTGACCTGGCTTCCGATACAGGCCTGTGCCGGACCGTTGATCGCTGAGGGTTGACCCGGAACCGCCGGAGTGTTCATGGCAAAGCTTGCCGTGGGGCTGTTCCCGCAGAGGTTGAACGCAACGACCTGGACCGTTCCAGCGGTGCTTCCCACAGTGACGGTGATGGTGTTCGAGGTGCTCGGCACATGACTCCATCCATTTCCTGAGGGAATGGTCCATTCATATTCCCCCGGGGTGGCAAAACCGGGGCCCGACGGCGGTGTGGCCGTTAAGGTCACCACATCGCCGGGACAGAACGCACCCTGCGAGGCGCTGATCACCGGGAGGCCCAGCACACCGGCGGGTTGAATATTCACCGACCGGGTGACCACTGAACTCCATTGGCCATGGTTATCCAGAAGTTGGAGTTTCAACGTCTGGCTTCCGGTGGGGAAGTCGCAAAGGTCCAGCAGCCCGTTATAGGTCAATACCGTTTGGGGGATATCGAACTCCTTGGTGCGGATAGACGGGTCCGTGTCATTGGCAGGCTCACCCACCCAGTAGCGCACCGCGACGATCTGCCAAGGCCCCCCATGGTGCTTGGTGAAGGACCTACAGACCACACTGCTCCAACGCACTACGCCACCGGGGCCTTGATCCTTAAGCCGCAGGCATGCCACATGGCTGCCATTGGGCAGCGAACTGGTATTGAGGGGAACGTTATTCAGGTTCACCACTTGGGCGGGTGCCACCGGAACGAAGACCCTGCTCGTATCATTCTGGTTGAACCAGTACTCGTAGCCCGTGATGGTGGGACTCTGCCCGTGGACCACAAGCGTGACCAAGAGCAGCAAGGTCGGAGATAGGCAGGCGCGCAGCATGGCCGATCAGTTTTGCTGGGCTGCGCCTTGGATGGTCACATTGATAGTACCGCCTTGGGTGACACCTAAGGTGCCAAGAGGCAACAACTCTTGCCAGTGAGGATTGAACGGAATAGCCAACTCCTTCCATGGATTCCCCGGTGGCCCACCATAAACGCCTGCATTATAACCCCCAAGGCCAATTCCCACCGCCGGACTACTCACTGGAAGTTGGTAATTGAAGTTACCATTGAAATCATTCCATTCCGTCACATTCTGAAATATCAGTGTATTTGCTGCAGATTGATTGCCGGATTGAGTCACATTAGGACCGAATGAAGGGGGAGCCCCCGAACTCGTGCCGAATAGATTGTTACTGAAAGTTGCGTATGAACTGGGATAGCTGTAGGTGCCCGTGGTTCGAGCAAAGATGCTGTTGGTGAATACGACTCCACCATTAGATGTTTGAGTGCCCGGCCCCAAGACTATGGATTGGTTTACGAATGTGTTCGTTGCAAAATTGTTTCCAGTGATGTTGACCGATCCAACAATGAAACTATTCAGAACTTGGAAACCAGAAGGCCCGAGAGTGGATGAGTTGCTAATGCCATTCCGTATAATAGATTGACGCACAGTAACATTAGAGGCCGGGGGAGCCTGTGAAGGTGACATAAAGGCCACAAGACTGAGCCCATTGTTGAGCAAACAACGCTCAAATGTCGCACTGAAACTTGGTGTATTCAGATTGAATCCAAAAAAGCGGACTTGCATCTGAAATACAATTCCGTGAAAGGAGCTACCTGCACCTTCTGCAACAATAGTGAATAACGGCTGACCGGGACTTCCAGTTGTGCTATTCAAGATGGTTAAACCTGTAACTGTTGCACCACTTGGAATAACTCCGGCTCCGACAATTGTCAGCGGCTTGTTGATAACGATGTTCGGTGTCCATATAGCAGCACCAGGAAGAATGATGGTATCGCCCGGGAGCGTATGCGCGGGTGAGTTCGTGCTTATCAGCGTTGATAGCTGGCTGATGTCGTAATGGAAGAAAGACTGTCCATTACGAACTACAGTAATGACTTGACCGATTGCGGTCCCGAAATGAACGCAGATTAAGAGGGCCAGGGCTGTGCGCATGAGCTTGTGGTTTGATACTATGAGAGTGGCTTTCAAACAATTTCACTTCACACCAAAGTCGAACACCTTCTGCTGTGAGTAAGCACTGGGTGCCGCGCCGGTGTATACGATGCAGTACTCGCCGGGTGCGAGGTGAATGGGTTTTACTTTGTAGATACCTGGAGCAATGGACTCGATATCAAAGTCCACCGCGTGCTTGGAGCTGATGCCGTGCTCAGAGGTATAGTAATTGGCCGCACCGGTCTCCAGTTCGCGGGCATCTTCCTTCGGTGTGAGTTTGGCCAGGGTGAATTCATTGGGACTGGTGGCCGTAACGAATCCGTAGAAGTTGTACAGGTTCTGCTCGAAGGCGGTCTCCTGCTGGCTGAAGTAGAAGTAGAACTCCGGCACACGGTCGAACTGGGTGCGCGCGGTGGGTCCATTGATGCGCGACACCTGCTTTGTTTTGGCGATGCCGTAACTTACCCGGGTACCGAAGTTGCCGCGACTCTTGCTCTGCGCTGTTACATTCGGCAACAGTTCCACCAGGTTGCCGTTGTCATCTATGTAGTAGATGCCCGGCCGGTGTGGTGCAGTGGGCTCGTTCGCATCGATCACCTTGCTATGAGAACTGCTGTTTCCTGCCTCCACCACCTTGGCGATCACCGCGCTGCTCATGCCGGCCTTCTTCAGCTCGACCAAGGCATCTGTGCTGGTGTCAAAATCGTTCAGGCTGGTCGCGATCTTGCTCAGGATCACTTCCTCTCCCATGCCAAGTTCTGCCAACTGGACAAGGTCTTTGTTGGTGAGCACCTCCTGCGCCGAGGCCTCCCAGCCGAACGGCAACATGAACAGGATAACGAGTAGACCAACGCGATGTAGGTCGTGGGCCGCAGCAAGGAGGGAAATTGAAATGGTGCTCATGGTTCGTTGTCTTGGCTCCAAAGCTGGACCGCCGATCGCAAGAGAACCAGCACGCACGAGCGGACGGCGGAAACAATTGTTTGGATGGCGGATCCTTCCATCTAAGCGGCGCTCATGTGATGTGGCTTGGGAATGCATGGTCCTTCTGGTTCAAACCATCTCCAACGAATCCATCAGCTCCTGTTTCTTCCTTCTGGCCACCGGCACGTGCAGGTTGCTGGAAAGCACCACTTCGCCGCCGTCGCCGCGGAGGTACTTGCGGATGTGCTTGAGGCTTACCAGCCAGGAGTTGTGTACACGCATGAAGGCCGTTCCCTGGAGGAGGTCCTCGAACTGCTTCATGGTCCGGGAGATGAGCATACGTTTGCCATCGCGCAGGTGCAGGGTGGTGTAGTTGGAGTCCGATTCGCAGGCGAGGATCTCGTTCACATGGACGAATTCCAATCCATCCGCCACCGGCACCGCGATCACGCGGTCGCCACTGGCGCGGTCGATATTCTTCAGGAGCATGTCCACCTGCGCAGGCCGCTCCGTGCTGCGCACGGCCTCCTGCACTTTGGCCATCGCTTCGCGCAACTCGGCCGGGTCGATGGGCTTCAGCAGGTAGTCCAGGCAGCTGAAGCGGATGGCCTTTACCGCGTAGCCATCATGGGCAGTGGTGAAGATAACATGGGGCCGGGTATCGCCCAGGGCCTTTAGAAGTTCAAAGGAGGTGCGGTCCTTGAGTTCGATATCCAGGAAGAGCACCTGGGGTTGGGTGCGGCGTACGAGGGTGATCCCGCCATCCACATCTTCAGCACTTCCCAGCAAACCCACCTCGGGATGCTGCCTGCGCAACAAAGCCTCCAGGTGGGCGAGCGCGCGCGCTTCATCCTCTATGATGACGGCGGTGAGGTTGGGCTTCATGGGTGATCGAACCGTTCATGTGGTCACTGTTCCGATATCCTTCCACACTGATCACCCATATCGGAATCGAGAGCAAAGTAGATCATTCTGCGAAAAATGCAAGTGTCGATCGAGATCCAAGGCGGAAATGGTCGCGCAGCGCCTTGAATTTGATGTGTGGGTAGGGAGGCCATGTTTTCCACGGAACATAAATAAGGGTCGATCAGGCCCCACCCGTCAGCTTCCGGTTGTAGCTGTTCACGGCCGATGCGCTCCAGACCATGCCGAGAGGAATGGTGAGAAGCAGGCCAATGCCACCCGTGAAGAGCACTACGGGAATGGCCACGATGAACATGATGATGCCGCCCATAATGGTGGAATAGAGCATTCCCAGCGGGCCGAAGATGAAGGAGAGCAGCAGGGCCAGACCCATGCTTTTCTGGTTGATCACGATGGTGGTGGTGGGCCGGTTCGTGGTTTCGGTGCTCATGGTCGCGGGGTGTTTCAATGTGGTTGCCGGATGATCCCGGTCCTGCCAAATTGAGGGAACACGGACGCATTCCGATGCGACAATGAGAGAACGGCGGGAACGGACGTGTGGATGGCCGGGAAGACCGGGACGGATGGTCCGGGGATCAACCAGTCCTGGCGAAAGGCAACAGCACTTCTACACGTGTGCCTTGCGCGAGGTCCGTGATGTACAGGTTGGCCTCCATGCCGTGACGCTGTCCGATCAGGTCGAGGCGTTCGCGTGTGATCGTCGTGCCCAGCGAGGTTCGCCCATCTCCACTGGCCGGCTCATGCCCTGCACGAACGCGGCCTACGCCATCGTCCTCCACAACGAAGCGCAGATGTGGGCCGTCACGCTCCACTTTCACATGGATATGCCCCACGCCCTGCTTCGGTGAGATGCCATGCCAGATGGCATTCTCCAGAATGGGTTGTACCACCAGGGGCGGCACCACCACCAGGCTGGGATCAATGCCGGGATCCACATCGATGGAATGCTGGAAGCGGCCGTTCATCCGCTCCTGTTCCAGATCAAGGTACAGCCGCTGCACCTCCAACTCTTCCGCCAGGGTGATCTCGTCCTGCCGGCTGTGCTCCAAGACCAGTCGCATCAGGCGGGTGTAACGGGCGAGGAAAGCTGTCGCCAGCTCCCGCTCGTTCTCCTGGATGTAGCCGTGCAAGCCATGCAGGGCATTGAACAGGAAGTGGGGGTTCATCTGTGCGCGGAGGGCCTTGTTCTCCAGGCGGGCCGTGTCGCGCTCGTGACGCATTCGCCGACGCTTCATATCGATACGGTTGAAGAGGAACCCGAGTGCCAACACGGACAACGATAACAGCCCTGCGGACCATGCACGAACCCGATCCCGCTCCGCGCGTAACAGTGTCATGGCACTGTCGTGCTCAAGTCGCAAAAGGTCGCTCGCGTAGCGCAGACTATCCCCCAGTGAACGACGGCGGTACTCGCTGACAACAGTTTGCTTCAGAACGGTCTCTGGTGTTGACTGGCCATTGATCCGGTCGTTGAGCTCTATCGCTGTATCCCTATATAGCAAGGCTTTGCGCGGATCACCGACGGTGCGGTAACTGCCGTGAAGGCAGTCCAATGCATCGCGTTCCAGGACCAGATTCTGCGTTCTTCTGGCATAGTTCAACGCCTTGGTGCAGTACCGCAATGAAACCGCGACGTCACCTTGTCGTATGGCATGGATCCCTGCCGTATGATAGATCCTGTGCAAACCACCTTCGTCCCCCGTCAAGGCCGCATAGTAGATCGCACTATCCATATGTTGACCGATATTGCTGTGGATGGATGCCAAGAGCTCCGGGTCGCCTATTTTGTGAGACAATGCGAGTGAAGAATCATAGTAGCTGTGCCCAACAGCCACATTCCCCAGGTGCAAAGAAGCCGCACCAACCCATCGAAGGTCCTCCGCGATCCCCTGTCGATGGTTCAAATTGCGATGCAGTTCTAAGGCATGCACCCAGTGAGCCCTGGCGCGTTCGAATTGATTCTGTCGGAAGTGGATCCAGCCCCAAAGGCCATGGGATGTAGCCAAGCCGAGTGTATCAGCGGACAGGACCTGATGCTCCATGGCACGGGCAATGGCTTCGGCAGCAAGTTCGTGATCCCCCGACCAAAGGAAGATGCGGCATTTGAGTACCAGGGCCATTGCCGCCGTACTGTCATGAACGTTGCGTGGGGCCTGCCGGAGCGCGGAATCAGCATGGAGCAAGGCCTTCAGCATATCCTTGCCCTGGTAGAATGCCTTGGACAGCGCCATATGGTATACATGACCAAGGGCTTCCCTTGGACCGCTTTCGGCCTTGTGCCAACAAAGTTCCACCGAAGCCAACGTGCTATCCGGGGCCCGGGGTAAGAAGGTGAGTGCCCGGTCGATGCAAGCATGGATCACCACACTATCGGCATCAAAGTGCTCTCGCGTCGTTCCATCGGTCACACCGTTATCCCAGAGATCCGTGTCGTCCACCGAGGCGTCACACCCCACCAATAGGAGGCCCAGCAGAAATGCCGCCTGGTGGAAAAGGCGCTTCGAATATGTCCTGTTCATGCCAGGATGGGCGTAGAGCATGCTCATTGGTACCGGACTAAACATTCTGCACCCAAGGCAATCTGATCTCGGCCCGTGTTCCGACCGGCACTTCGACATATCGGAGTTCCACATCAGTTCCATACCGTTGGCCGATCAGCTCCAAGCGCTCTTTGGTGATGGTGGTCCCCAACGAACCCTTCAAGGGCTTCCCGTTCGCACCAGAGGTGTGTGGGACCCGTTCCCTACCCACGCCGTCGTCCTCCACGACGAAGCGCAGATGTGGGCTGTCACGCTCCACTTTCACCTGGATATGCCCCATCCCCTGCTTCGGTGAGATGCCGTGCCAGATGGCGTTCTCCAATATGGGTTGTACCACCAGGGGCGGCACCACCACCAGGCCGGGATCAATGCCGGGAGCTACTTCGATGGAATGCTGGAAGCGGCCGTTCATGCGCTCCTGCTCCAAATCAAGGTACAGCCGCTGGACCTCCAACTCTTCGGCCAGGGTGATCTCGTCCTGCCGGCTGTGTTCCAGCACCAGTCGCATCAGGCGGGTGTATCGGGCCAGGAAAGCCGTAGCCAGCTCGCGCTCGTTATCCTGGATGTAGCCGTGCAGGCCATGCAGGGCATTGAACAGGAAGTGGGGGTTCATCTGTGCGCGCAGCAGGCGCATTTGCAACTGCGCGGCGTGGCGTTCGTGACGCTCTTTCCGGCGTTTGCGGTCCAGACGGTAAATGGTGCCGCCTCCAATGGCGGATAGGAACAGACCCGCGCCCATCGCCCAGGAACGATCGCGCGCCTGCCGGGACCTCAACTCGGCCACCTCGCGCTCATGTTCAAGCTCCTCCACCTGGGCCTGGTGTGCGAGGCTGTCGGCCAGTTGCTTGTGGTGGAAAACATGTTCCAGTTGCAGCCTGAGCACCTGCTTCGCCTGTTCCGCGTTCTCCACGCTGTCCTTCATCTGATGATACAGTTGCAGCATCTCCAAGGCCTCCTGCCACCGGCCTTTCCGCACCAGTGCTTCATGCAATGCACCAGCAGCCCGTAGTACGTCCTTGGGATAACCGGCGACCCTGGCGGTAGCCAGTGCTTTGCCAGCCCACTCGATGGCCGCAGCGTTGTCGCCGAGCTTTAAATGCAACTCTGCAATGCTCGACTGGGTTTGCGATGTAGAAGACTTGTCGTCGGTGCTGAGATCCAGTTCCAGGGCTTGATGGAAGAGGTGCATGGCGGCTGCCAGATCACCAAGGTCCTTCTTGAAGTGCGCCAATTTGTACTTGGCATTGGCCAGTTCACTGGGGTGGCCTATGCCCTCGGCAAGCCGGACGGCCTCGTTGAAATGGACCGCGGCCTGATCCATGGAACCGCTCTTTTTCAAGAGGTCACCAAGCTGACCATGCACGATCGTCAAACCCACTTGGTCTCCAGTTTCGGTATACAGCGACAGGCATTGCTCGAATCGCTCCTTCGCAAGGTCCAGGTGCCCCTGGCGTTCCAGTAATCCACCGATGTTCAATTGGTTGGTGGCCTGCTCGGCCTTAGCGCCGATCGACGTGTTCAGTTCCAGCGCACGGTGCAGGTATTGAAGCGCTTCGACCGTGGCACCCAGATCCATTTGGATGGATGCGATGTTGTTGAAACATACGGCGAGGCCGCGTACGTCACCCAACGCTTCAAACATGACCTCACAGCGTAAAAGATGCTCCATGGCAGGGACCGGTTCGCCTTGTTCGGCCAGGGCCTGCCCGATGTTCAACACACAGCTCGCGACGCCATGATCGGACTTCAGCCGTTCCAAGACCTCCAACGCTTGTCCGAAATAATGCAGCGCACTGTCGGAGTGGCCCTGCTCCCTCAGATGGTTGCCGATATTGATCCGCGCATTGGCAGCGTTCACCTCATCCCCTTCCCGCTCATAGACCTGCAGCGCAGTGGTTAGGCAACGGCGTTGCTCGGCAACATCACCCAACACCCCGTACACCAAGCCTTGGTTGTTTAATGCATCCGCTTCTCTTGCTGCCGGACCGACGCGCTTGTAGATCGCCTCCGCATCGCGGAACAATGTCAATGCGCTGTCCAGTTCACCGTAGATGAAATGTGAAACGGCCTTGTTGTTCGAGGCGAGTGCCCTCAACCGCTGCATGGCCCTTCGTTCCGCAGCGGCCATTCCGGAACGCTGTAGGGCATTTTCCGCCTCGGTCAATGCCTGAGCTGATAATTCCCAGTTGCGGTCGGGATCCGTCATGTAGATCGCCTCGCCCAAGGCCAGCATGGCACCGATACGGGTCGTATCATCCTTGGCGGAGGCGATCACCTGTTCGATGGAATCGATACGGGCGGGTTCCTGACCAAGAACCGGGGTCATTCCTGTGAGTGCCGCTGCGATCGTGGACAGGCCGATGGCAGCACACGCATGACGAATATAGAAATGCACGGGCGAACTGCTTCGTAGGTGAACGATCATTGATCTTGCAAGGCACCGCATGATGGTCAATAATAAGTACTGAATTGAACAACGGCAACCACCGCAGGTATGCGGACCCAATGGCATGGGTGCAATTCTGAGGCAATGGGCCGAAATTCTTGAGACAACATTCTACGAAAGCGCTGGTATCCGACGTTTGACCTCACCCATGATCACTTTTTTGTGCCAATATGAATATGAAGAAGGGGGTGCGGTTGAGCGCCTAACTTCGGCCCTATGGCCAGGCGCGCCAAGCCCCAGCCCCGTTGCATCATCATCGCCGGTCCGAACGGGGCAGGTAAGACCACGTTCTCCCGAAAGATCTTGACGGATCAGCAGGGGATCCTGCACTTCGTGAATGCGGACCTGATCGCCGCCGGACTTTCGCCGTTGTTTCCCGAACTCGCTGCACGCGCGGCTGGACGGCTGCTGCTATCTGAACTGGATCGGCTGACGGCGACCAGAACATCCTTCGCGCTGGAATCGACGTTGAGCGGAATGACCTATTTGGAGCGCGTGCGTCGGATGAAGGACCTCGGGTACTCTTTGGAAATCATCTTCCTCAAGTTGAGCAGTCCGGAACTGGCCATCAAGCGTGTCGCCCACCGGGTGAAACAAGGCGGTCACCATGTGCCTGCTGAAGATGTGCGCCGACGCTTTGTGCGCGGATGGCGTAATTTTGAGCGGCACTATCGCCCCTTGGCCGATGTATGGGCGGTGTACGACAACTCCGGACCACTACCGGTCCTCTTGGAACAACACGCATGAGCAAAGCCCAAAAGAAGGCCGATGCGGAAGCATTCCTGGAAGCTGTTGGGAAGGCTATGTTAGCCGCCGCCAAGGAAGCCCGCCGCGTCGCCAAGATCCACGGCACCAAGGTGTGGGTGGTGAAGGACGGCAAGATCGTGGGGCTCGATCCGTGAGCGATCGCGCTAACTTCGCTGGAGTCCATTTCCCATGCGCAAGCCCCACGAAAAGCCCAAGATCCGCTTCGAGACGAAAGAGGAAAGCAACGCCCGCCGCGAGCGTGAATTCCTGACGTTGAGCCCCACAGAACGCTTGCTGTCCTTCCTGCGCAGCTTCGACCTGCCACATGTTGTGGCCGGCACAGCGTCGGAGGACAAGGGGAACTTCATCATCGAGCAACGGAGCGATGGAGCGGCCAAAGGACCTGCTGGATGTGTACGAGTTGCAGCGAAGGAGGGAGGGAAAGGAGTGAGGCCGGAGTCCTCAACACCGCCTCACCACCCACACCACCGCACTCACCAGCAGGCTCAGCACGATCATCGTCATGATCGGAAAATAAAAGCTGAAGCCCTCCCTTTCGATCCGGATATCGCCGGGAAGCCTGCCGATCCACCGCCACCAGTTGCCCTGTGTGATCCACGGCCAAAGCAAGCCCACCAGCAACAGCAGCAGACCGATGACGATAATGGCCCTGCGCATGGTGTGAAAGTAACCCGGCCACTTTCAGTCCCTCCGATCAAAGGCCTCCACGCGCAGGCTGCCGATGCGGTGCTCGCCACCATGCATATTCCAGAGATAGACCTTCAGGTTGTCGGCCCGGTTGCGCACTTCGGGGGTGAGATAGTCCATGGTGAAGGTGACCCAGCCGCTGTCGGCGGGTGCAAGATCCCAGGTGGCCGTGCGGTATTTGTAGGACGCATCCTTGTGGTGGAAGGCCATGACGATCAGCGGTGCTGCTGTGGTGTTGCTGTCCACCCACAGCGTGGCGGTGGTGCGGATCCAGGAATGGTCGCGTGCGGTGATGTCCGCGTAAGGCATGTCGATGCCGGGTGAGAAAGGCGCATCGGCGGTGAGCAACAGCGCGCCTCCCGGGCGGGCGCGGAAGTCCTCCTCAAAAAGCGTACGTCCCGAATAGCGGTGCATCTCCGTGAAGTGTTCCTCGGCCGTAGTGCCGCGCTCCACCAGCAGCAGGTCCTCGGCTCCGGCCGGTACAGAAGTGCGTCCGAAGATGGCGAAGTAGTAGGTACGCGTCATCCGCTCCTTGCTGATGATGCCCTGCGTCCACTGCCAGGTCTGAAAGAGGTTCAGGGCAACAAATGTCACGAGCATCAATGCCACCGGCACGCGTGCGATCCGCCATTGCCACACTTCCCGCAAAGCAATGCCCAGCGGGATGGCCAGCACCGCCTGCACGGGCATCATGCTGCGCGCGCTGAAGCTGCCACCGGCGTACCACCAGGTGGACCAGCTGGCCGCCACCCACAGGCTCGCCAGCGTGAATGCGGTGATGGGCAGGGCCGCGGCTCGGGCATGGCGCCACAACAAGGGCACGCCCGCCAGCGCCACCAGCATCAGCGGGGTGTACACCAGCCAGCCCTTGCGGAAGCTGATCAGGAAGGGGCGCAGGTAGGGCTGTGCGAACTCGAAGCCCTCGCCGGGATTGTTGGAATAGGAATAGAAGAGCCACTCCCCCGCCACCGTGCGCCAGTACACGGCCTGTGGTAGCAGCATCAAGAGGAAAGTCAGCGCCGCCGGCAGGAGATGTACAACGTGGGACTTCCACCGCAGCCAGGTGGCACGTCGCTCCTCCCGGCCATGCCAGCCCCAAAGCAAGGGGATCAGCAGGCACACCACTTCGGATGGCCGCACGAGTGTGGCGAAACCCGCGATCGCACCGATGACCGCCGCCCTACGCCATGTGGGTCTTTCGTGCCAACGCAGGGTGGCCAGCAGCAGCGCCGCATAGAGGGTGAAGAGCAGCGGATGGGTGAGCAGGGTGCCATCCCAGGCCACCAGTTGCAGGTGGTGGGTGCCGAGGACAAGCAGCACGAGCAACAGGGCGGTCCAGCGATCGCTGAAGAAGCGCAGCAACACGGCGCGCATCAGCCAGAGGCCTATAAGCACATACAGCATACAGCCGATGGTAACGGCCACCTGATAGGGCGCTGAAAGACCATCCTCTGGATACCCCAGCGGCGCGGCAAGCATATGCGCTGCGAAGAACCAGGGCGCGTAGGCCACCGCCATGCCCGCGCTGTACTTGATCACGCGGCCGCCGTTGGGCGCATCGGTCAGCTGATAGAGTGAGGAACTGGGCGCGTAGCGCTCCACCAGATCATCGAGCCAGGCGGGATCATGCAGCCCGGGGTCATCGTGCAGGAAGATCGCGGGCAGATAGAGGTAGTAGCCGAAGACATCCCAGGTGAGGACCTGCCGCACCGGGTGCGTAACGCGCATGCCCACGATCGCCAGGGCCAACAGTGCCACCGCCAGCAGGGATGGGCTGCCACGCATGCGGCCAAGATAGGCGCGTTGCGGACGTCGTGTTCAGCGCAGCGTATAGGTACGGGTGTCCGTTCGTGTCACGCCGCGCACCACGTTCTCCCGTGTGAAGACCAGCCGCTTCGTCCAGGCCCCGTGCAGATCCACCTCGAGCTCCATGGTCTCGTTGACCTTCACGCCTTCGATGGTGCGCCGCAACTTCTCGCGAGCATCTCCCTGCAGATCGGCTCCTCCGCAACTCGCCAACAAGTCCTCGATGTCGTCATCCACCGCCTTGGGGTCGATGTGCTGTGCCATGCGCATATGGGCCGTGGCGCTTAAGCTGTCGAGCCGCTCCAATACGAAGGTCTGCTGGGTGCGGAAGGGAATGCCCCCAAGCGGGTTGGGTACCTCGGCCTCCACCTCCTCCACCCTGCCGGTGATGTAGGCCACGCCGAAGGGGAACAGCAGGTTGCCCAGGTCCTCCAGGGCGTCCTGCGCCAGCACGTCCGCATCCACCACCGGGCCCAGGGTCGTCTCCATGCGCAGCCGTTCGTTGTGCGACATGGCCATGTCCAAAATTCCCAGCATCACCTGGCGCGCATGCTCCTCCACGTCCTGCGGCCGTACCAGGGCCAAAGGGATCCCTGTCTCATCCGTGGATACCGTGATGCGAAGTCCATCCGCAGCCATCATCAGTTTGTTGAACACCGCTTTCTCGCGCGGGTCCTCTGGTAGGGTGGCATCCACCTTCAGCCCGCTGAAAAGACATTCCAACACATAGGTGCTGTCGGTCTCGTCCACCACGAGCAAGTTCATGTCGTAGCTGCTGCGCGCCGGCTTGGGGCCTGTGACCACGCGCTCCACCGCATACACGCGGCGATCACCGGGCTTCCAATAGGCGATCACGGCGGCGGTGGAATCGTTCACCACGTTTTGGGCCGCACAGACCGAAACGGCCATGAGCATGCCGAGCAGTGGCACCGCCCTGGTGGATCGCATGTGGGAAAGCCTCAGGGCTGTTTCAATTCGAAATCCTCCAGGAACTTCGTGGTGAAGTTGCCCGCCCGGAATTGCTCGTGCTGCAACAGTTGCAGGTGAAAGGGGATGGTGGTGTGGATACCCTCGATGACGTACTCGCTCAGGGCACGCTCCATCTTGGCAAGGGCCTCCTCCCGGGTCTGTGCGCTCACGATCAACTTACCGATCATACTGTCGTAGTTGGGCGGGATGGTATAGCCGGCGTAGGCGTGGGTGTCCACTCGAACGCCATGGCCGCCGGGGCTGTGGTAGCTGGTGATCTTGCCCGGGTTGGGACGGAATCCATTGAAGGGATCTTCCGCGTTGATGCGGCACTGGATGCTATGTCGCGTGGGCTCGTAGTTGAGGCCGCTGATGGGGATGCCCGCCGCGATCTTTATCTGCTCACGGATCAGGTCGTAGTCGATGACCTCTTCGGTGATGGTATGTTCCACCTGGATCCGCGTGTTCATCTCCATGAAGTAGAAGTTGCGGTCCTTGTCCACCAGGAATTCCACGGTGCCCACGCCCTCGTAGTTGACCGCCGCTGCGGCCTTGATGGCGGCCTCGCCCATCTTCTTGCGCAGGGCCTTGGTCATGAAAGGTGAAGGCGTTTCCTCCACGAGTTTCTGGTGACGGCGCTGGATGGAGCAGTCGCGCTCGCTCATGTGGCAGAAGGTGCCGTACTGGTCGCCGGCGATCTGGATCTCGATGTGCCTTGGCTCCAGGATGTACTTCTCCATGTACATGCCCGGGTTGCCAAATGCCGCTCCGGCCTCCTGACTGGCCTTGTCGAAGGCTTCCTGGAACTCCTCCTCCTTCCACACCAGGCGCATCCCTTTGCCACCCCCACCGGCAGTTGCTTTCAAGATCACCGGATAGCCGATGCGCCTGGCCTCCTTCTTCGCTACGGCGATGTCGGTCACCAAACCCTCGGTGCCCGGAACAACAGGTACACCGGCCGCGATCATCGTGGCCTTGGCCGTGGCCTTGTCGCCCATACCTTCGATCTGCTCGGGTAGCGCACCGATGAATTTGATGCCGTGCTGCTGGCATAGCTTGCTGAACTTGGCATTCTCGCTCAGGAATCCGTAGCCCGGGTGGATGGCGTCGGCGTTGGTGATCTCCGCCGCAGCGATGATCCGCGACATGTTCAGATAGCTCTCCTTGCTGGGTGGTGGCCCGATGCACACCGCCTCATCGGCGAAGCGCACGGGCAGACTGTCCTTGTCGGCGGTGGAATAGACGGCCACCGTTTTGATGCCCATCTCTCGGCAGGTGCGTATCACCCTTAGGGCGATCTCACCACGGTTGGCTATGAGGATCTTCTTGAACATGGAGGTGGCAGGGGTTCAACGCAGAGGCGCAGGGGCGCAGAGGGCGCTGGGACGTTCTCCCCTGCCCGATCCTCGTAAAGCCTCGCGCACGATGTTCATGTTTCGATGTTGTTGTTCCATGGCCGCCAAGGCACCAAGAGTGCACATTCCTCTGCGCCCCTCTGCGCCTCTGCGTTCTCAACTTGGATCGACCAGGAAGAGGGGCTGGTCATACTCCACCGGCTTGGCATCATCCACCAGCACCTTCACGATCTTGCCCGCCACTTCGCTCTCGATCTCGTTGAAGAGCTTCATGGCCTCGATGATGCAGATGGTCTTGCCGGGCTTCACCTCATCCCCCACGTTCACGAAAATGGGTTTGCCCGGGCCGGCGGCGCGGTAGAAGGTGCCGATCATGGGCGCCTTGATGGTGATGTACTTGCTGTCCTCGGCAGGCGCCGGTGCAGCAGCAG
>JBGTES010000011.1:0-50913 GCA_041747675.1 Flavobacteriales bacterium | reverse complement strand
CAGATGCCTCCGGTGGCACCACTCACACTGCCGCCCAGCATCACGTTCGAGTTGTTGGCACACACAGCTACATCAGGGCCGGCGTTCACCACAGGTGAGGGTGTGAAGTTCAGCGTCACCGCGTCATTCACCGCATTGCACGTTCCGTTTCCGGTGGTGGTGAGTGTAAGCGTCACGCTGCCATTGGCGATCTCCGCAGGAGTGGGCGTGTACACCGCGCCCATGTTCGTGTTTCCGGGGCTGTAGCTGCCATTGCCACCACTCCAGATAGCGCCTGTTGCTACGATGAACGAACCATTGAGCTGTGCTGCAGGGTTGTTGGAGCAAAGCGTCAGGTCAGAACCGGCATTCACCGTGGGTGCTGGCGTAATGTTGTAGATCACCTGGCTTGTCACCGGGTTGCAGTTCCCATGGCCCACGCTGGTCAGTGTCAGTGTCACGCTGGCATTGGCGATCTCCGCCGCCGAAGGCATGTAGGTCGCGTTCAGGGTGGTGTTGTTCGGCGTAAAGGTCCCGCCGCCGCCATTCCAAATGCCACCGGTGGCGCCTATGACACTGCCGTTGAGCGTGATCGCCGGGCTGTTCGCACATACACTTCCATTCGTGCCAGCATTCACGATCGGCGAAGCCGTGAATGTCACCGTCATTGGATCGCTTACCGCGATACAGTTGCCGTTGCCCGTGCTGGTCAGTGTAATTGTCAGGATCCCCGCCGCGATCTCCGCAGGCGTGGGCGTATAGGTGGCGTTCAGGGTAGTGTTGTTCGGCGTGAAACTGCCATTGCCGCCACTCCAGATACCACCTGTCGCACCGGTCACGCTTCCGTTCAATACGATGCCCGCGTTGTTGGCGCACACCGCCGCGTCAGGACCGGCGTTCACCACTGGTGCCGGGGTGAAGTTCAGTGTCACCTGGTCGCTCACCGCGGTGCAGCTGCCATTGCCTGTGGTGGTAAGTGTCAGCGTCACGCTGCCGTTGGCGATCTCCGCAGGGGTGGGCGCATATACGGCGCCCATGTTGGTGTTGCCGGGGCTGTAGCTGCCACCTCCGCCGGTCCAGATGCCACCCGTGGCCACGGTGAACGCGCCGTTCAGTTGCGCTGCCGGATCGTTCGCACAGAGTGTCATGTCGGCGCCAGCGTTGGCCATTGGCGACGGGGTGATCATCCAGGTGACCGTATGGCTCTCAGGGATGCAGTTGCCATTACCTGCACTGGTAAGTGTCAGCATCACACTACCTGCCGCGATCTCTCCAGCAGTGGGAGTATAGGTCGCATTCAGCGTGGCATTGTTCGGGTTGAAGGTCCCCGCGCCACCGCTCCAGAGACCTCCAGTGGCACCGATCACGCTCCCGTTCAGAGCGATCGCCGGGCTGTTGGCGCATACACTTCCACCCGCACCAGCGCTCACGATCGGCGCCGGTGTAAAAGTGATGGTGCGGTTGGACGTAGCAGGAAGGCAGTTGCCATTGCCCGTGGTGGTCAGGGTAAGGGTAAGGGTCCCGGCCGCGATCTCCGCCGCGGACGGGGTATAGGTCGCATTGAGTGTGGTGTTACCGGGGTTGAAGGAGCCCGTGCCTCCGCTCCAGATGCCCCCTGTGGCCACGGTGACCGAACCATTGAGTTGCACCGATGGATTGTTGGCGCAAACCGAGACATTGCTACCGGCATTGGCCGCAGGTGCCGGGGTGAATGAAAGCGTGATGTCATCGGTGACCGCAAGGCAGTTGCCGTTGCCCGTGGTGGTGAGGGTGAGCACCACGGAGCCTGTTGCGATCTCCGCCGCGGTGGGCGTATAGATCGCGTTCATGTTGGTGGTGCTGGGATCGAAGGTGCCGCTGCCGCCGCTCCAGATGCCCCCTGTGGCTACGGAGAAGGATCCGTTCAGCGTAGCGGCCGCGTTATTGCCGCACAGGGTCTGATCGGCACCGGCGTTCGCCGCCGGAGAAGGAGTAAAGGTCACCGCGACACTGTCGGTCACGGCCTGGCACACACCGTTGCCCGTGGTGGTCAGGTACAGCATCAAAGACCCGGCGTTCAACTCCGCAGGTGTGGGTCCGTAGGTCGCGTTCAGGTTGGAGTTGGCCGGAAGGAACGTGCCCGCACCACCGGTCCACACACCGCCGACCGCGTTCAGCACGCTGCCGGCGAGCTGCACCGTTGGGCTGTTCTCGCACACTTCCAAGGCACTGCCCGCTTCAGGCAGGGGCAAGGCGTGGAAGGTCACCACCATTTCATCACTCTCGGGTGTACACTGGCCGGTGGAAGTGAGCGTAAGGGTCACCGTGCCCAGGGCCAGATCGCCGACGCTGGGGATGTACGTGGCGTTCAGGGCCGTGGGGCTGGGATCAAAGGTGCCGCTGCCATTGGAAGTCCAGATGCCCGTAGTGCTACCACCCGATACACTGCCATTCAGTTGCACGTGGTCGCTGGCGCAGCGGTTCTGGTTCGGGCCCGCCTCCACTTCGATCTTGCCCGAGAATTCGGAGAAGAAGCCGTAACGGCACCCGGTTGTGGCGCCGCCGTTGATGATGGCCAGCGAGAAGACATCCGATGTGTTGGTTACGATGAAGGCTTGGTTCACCGGGACCTGCGTGGTGTTGTACTGGATCCGCGCGGCCATCCATTCGCCTCCAGTGCCTGGTACGGGTTGGAAGGCAGTACCGGGTATCGTGGCGGTACCCGGGCCGGTCACCACGAAGTCGTTCTGAGAGCCGTCGCGCACAAGCAAATGCAGGAAGAATGATTCGGTGGTCGAGCGGGTGAAGCTGAGCTGCGTGCTTCCCGCGCAGTTCAGCGGCGGCATAATGGCCATGCCCTGCTCACAACCAAAGCCGGTCACATGTATGGCGTAGGCCGGTTTGCTGGTGGAGATATAGGTCGAATTGACCAGACCAACGGGTAGGTAGTCCATGTCATGCCGGAAGTACTGCCCGGCGAAAAGTGTGGCCACTGGCGTGGGTGACCCATCGATGTATACCTGCGTGTTGTTCTGCACGGCCATGATGAACATCGACTCGTCTCCGGTGGCGTTCAATCCACCCTTGATCGCCACGTAGTCCGTGCCCAGGATGTTCACCGGGACGATCTGGTCCATCATCAGATCATAGCAGCCGCCCGAAGGGTTATGGTTCGAATCGTCCTTCAGCGTTATCGCTACAGGTTTGTCCGCAAGCACCACAGCCCCCGAAGGGTGGGTAAGCGGGTTGAAGTGGGTGAGGGGGTCCGTGTTCCCGCACGAATAGGTCTCGCCCCTGTTCAGGGTGATGGTGAAGGGCGTCAGGGCAGGATGGCCATCCACCGCCACGGGCGAATAGATCATCACTGTTGTGTTGTTCTCGGTGGCCACGATGTCGAACGAGGCGAATGCCAGATCGTTCGCATGGGGCATGAAGTTGTGGTTGTAGAATGGTGCGTGCTTGTGCAGCGGGATATAGAACTCGGTGCCCAGGCCGTTGGCCCCCTTCAGGGCCATGATATCCGGATTGTTCGTATTGCTCGATTCGTAGTAGCACGTGATGTTCTCCGTGGACTCGATCAGCAGGCCGGTGTTCCGCACCGTGTTCGTAGGGCGCGTCTCCAACTGGGCCTTCAGTGCCGTAAGGTTATGCCGGACCGCGGAATTGGCAGGCACGTTCAGCACGATGGGGCTTCCGCCGTTGAAGGCAGGATTGGCAGGTTGCGAAACAGTGACCACTGCGGCAGCGTTGCCGGTGGTCACGTTCAGGAAGATCGGCTCGTCACCCGGCATGTTGTGCCGCAAGGTCACGTCCGGAGGTGCCATCCAGAATTCCGTTCCGGTCTGGGCCACCACAGCCCCACCAAGGGACCAAAGCACCAGGGAGATCAGGAGCTTCTTCATGCCGTTCAGGTCAATGCGCCCATGAGTGGTGGGCGCGTGCCGTTCTACGCCCCTGATGCCAAAGGGGTTCCGCAGGGGCTCAGCGGCGTACTTTGGCGCAGCCCTTGCCGCCCGCCCAGCACATGTCCCGCACGATCACGCTTCTGCTCTCCGGCGCGCTACTGGTAGGGCTTTCCTTCCTGGTGCAGGAGCCCGATCCCGACCAGGCTTTGGAACGTGCGGCGAGGCGCTTGCAACAGATGCTGTCGCATGATGCCGGTGACCTTCAAGCCACGGCAACGGAACTGGCACTAGGACTCGAAAGCCAGGGCCCAAGGGAGTGGATGCGCGCCCATGCCCATGACCTGGAGTCGAAACGCCATCGCACCGGCTCCGTGTTCCTTGGCTATCAGGGCGACAGCCTCGTTTGCTGGAGCGGACAGCCCTTCCTGCATCCGGAGCGACTCATGAGAGACACCGCGGCGCATATCCGTCCGACGGATGGTACCTGGCTACATGCCCGCGCGACCGCAGGGGGCTCCACCATCCACGCATTGCGGCCCGTGTGGCACACACCGCCCATGGAGAACGCGCATCTCGAACGGGGTTTCCACCCTTCGCTTGGCATGCCGAAAGGGCTGACCGCCACACACGAAGCGGGACCAGGCCCGGTGTTGCGCGATGCACAGAACGCCGTGATGATCCGCTTGCAATGGCGGGATGGGGCTTTGGAGGTAGGCCCCTGGCTCCACCTTCGCCTGGCCATGCTGGTATTGGCATTTGCCCTGATCTTCACGGCCTGGTGGCGGATCTCCATGAGGTACGTTTCCGCCGGAAGGCCGTGGATGGGCATCCTTGTCTTCCTTTCGGGACTATTGGCCTTTCGCGCAGTCCTGTTGGCACGCATGCCCGCCGCCCCTTTCGACCGGCTCAGTCTCTTCGATCCAGCTGTGTACGCCACCTCCCCGGCCTTCGCCTCAATGGGCGATCTGCTTATCAACGCCATTCTGTTGTTGCTCGGAGCGGCATTCCTGCGCGCTGCACTTCGCCGTGGCGGTATCCTGCCACGCGGCCATTTTTTCGCTTTCCTCGCCACCGGGGGTGTACTGCTTCTCGCCGGATGGGTGACGCGGATCCTGGCCGGAGTGGTCGACGACAGCAGCATCGACCTCGATCCCTACCATGTGCAGGGCCTGGGTGGCTTCAGCCTGCTGGCATTGGCGGCCATGGTATTGTTGCTCGCTGCATGGTTGCTGGCCAGTGGTGCCATGGCAGGCGCCTTGCTGGCCGGGAAAAGACCGCGTGATCCATGGCTGGGCGCTGCGGCAGCGCTGGCGGTATACATCATTGCGCATCACTTCCTGGGCCAGAAGGACCCGGTGATGTTCCTGTGGCCGGTACCGTTGATGCTGCTATACATCCACGGGCATCTGCGCGGTATGCGTTTCCCACATGTGGTCATTGGAGCGGCGCTATTGGCTGCCTTTTCCGCTCACCTGCTGGACAGCCGCACTTCCGAACGAGAGGGCCGTGAACGGCTGGCTCTGGCCGAACGGCTCGCCACACGCGAGGACCCCGTGGTGGAACAACTGTTCCGTGAGATGGCCCCACGCTTGCGCCGCGACAGGAGCGTTTACGCCATGCTCGCCAGCGGGCGCCCCTGTGGCCCGGGCGACCTGGACCGCTACGTGCGCCAGCGCTTCTTTGGCGGCTATTGGGAGCGTTATGATGTGCGCCTCTTCGCTTTCGCTCCTGATGGACAGGTGGTGTGTGCCACGGATAAGGAACCGCCGCGGAGTTTCGCTGGAATGCGCAGCGTGTTCACCGACCCGGCCGCCATTGCCGATACGCCCGACCTCTTCATCGAAGAACAGCCGGGCCGCAGCCCATTCTACCATGCCCGGGTGGCCGTGATGCCCGATGACCTCCAGCCTCCCGGACAGCTCATCGTGGAACTGTACCCCCGCTCCGCTGCGCAAGGGCTGGGCTTTCCCACGTTGCTGCTCGCTGGCGATGACCCCCTGGCGCGCCGGACCGAACGCTACAACTATGCACGCTACGAGAATGGCCAGCTGGTGGAACGCTCAGGAACGTATGCACATCCACTGCGCTGGTCCCGCGGGATCGATAACAACGGACACATCTGGTATGATGATGGGGGTTCGCGTCACCTGGCCAAGGGTGATCCAGAAGGCACCTTGATCGTGCTGAGCCGCCCGGAAGGTGGTCTATTGGACCGTCTCACCCTGTTCAGCTACCTGTTCGCCCTGTTCAGCGTGGTGCTCACCCTTGTCGTTGTTGCACGCGGCTTGTGGAAAGCACGGGGGATACCGGCCCTGGGCATCGGAGCCAAGGTGCGCATCGCCCTGGTGCTGTTCGCCATCGCCGGGTTGGTGTTCTTCGGCCTTGGAACACAGCGCCTGCTCGCACGCCAATTCGAACAGCGATTCGAATCGGCGATCCTGGAAAAGGCGCGTTCCGTACACCAGGAGTTGCAACAAAAACTCGACGGCGAACCAACGCTCAACGCCACTCACATCCCGTATCTGGAACATCTGCTCGCAAGGATGAGCAATGTGTTCTTCACGGACATCACCGTCTACACCACCGGAGGACGGATGCTGGCCAGTTCGCGTCCACAGATCTTCGCAGCAGGACTGCTGGGGCGCCAGATGGACCCGGTGGCTTACGAGCGGATCGTACTCAGCGGCATCAGTGTCTTTGTGCATGAAGAGGCGATCGGCACCGCCGCATACCGGGCGGCCTACATACCACTACGCGACCGCAATGGGCGGGTACTCGCCCACATCGCGTTACCGGGATTCGCCGACCAGTCACAGCGGGAACAGGAACGGGCCGATGTGATCGTTGCCGTGGTGAACCTGTTCGTGCTGCTCTTCGCGCTCAGCGTGCTGGTCGCGGTGTTCATCAGCAACTGGACCACCCGCCCGCTGGACCTGTTGAAGAACGCCTTGGGCCGTGTGGCACTCCAGGGTGCCAATGAGCCCATCCGTTATCGGGGCGATGACGAGATCGGCCAGTTGGTGGAGGTGTACAATCGAAAGGTGGAGGAACTGCGCGACAGCGCTGAACGACTGGCCCGTAGCGAACGCGAAAGTGCCTGGCGCGAGATGGCCCGCCAGGTGGCACATGAGATAAAGAATCCGCTTACGCCCATGAAGCTAAGCATCCAGCATTTCCAACGCACCTGGGCACCCGATGCACCCGGCGCAGAAGAAAAATTGGAGCGTTTCAGCACTGGGTTGGTGGAACAGATCGACGCACTCAGTGGCATCGCCGGGGCCTTCAGCAATTTCGCAGAAATGCCACGTGCACGGGCCGAAGATCTTGACCTTGCAGAAGTGGCCGAAGCGGCGCTGAGCCTCTTCCATGCGACGCCCGGCATCCGTTGCACACTTGAACGGACCGCCACGGGTCCAATGCCGGTCCATGCGGACCGCGAGCAGCTTCTGCGGACTTTCAACAACCTGCTGAAGAACGCTGTGCAGTCGATACCCGACGGGCGCGAAGGACGGATCAAAGTGCTGCTGCGCTGTGTCGGTGGTGAGGCGATCGCCGAAGTGCATGACAATGGCAGCGGCATCGCCGAAGCTGACATGGATCGCATCTTCCGGCCCAACTTCACCACCAAAAGTAGCGGCATGGGTCTGGGTCTCGCCATGGTGCAACGCATGGTGGAGACCGCCGGAGGAAGGGTGTGGTTCGAGACCGCCGAAGGGGAGGGTAGCACCTTCTACGTCGCCTTACCTTTGAGGAAAGCGTGATGACATGACAGCCGTTGAGATCCGCTCCGAATTGAAGGGCCTTATTGATAGGATCTGGGATAGGAGCGTTCTGGAGGCACTTCGCACGTTGGCACTGCGGCAAGCCGAACAAGATGATCTGTCCGCAGAGCTGGTACGCGTGGCGGACTTGAGCGACGAGGACATTGCAGCAGGCCGCACCCACACCATCGAGGGTGTGAAGCGCTGGATGGAAGAGCAGAAGCGCAAGCCATGACCGTCGAGGTCACCGATCAGGCAAGGCTTGGCCTGCTGGGGATATGGAAGCGCATTGCTGAAGATGCCTCCACGGACCGTGCTGACAAGGTGGAAGCGCGCTTGCTGGCACGCGCCAGTGAGTTGAAGACACACCCAAACAAAGGCCCTCCGGAACCCGCACTCGCCTATCGAGGCCAAGGTCATCGCTTCCTGTTGCTCGGGCGCTAGAAGATCATCTACCTCGTTGCGGGTGAAACGGTCTTTATCACCGACTTCTTCGACACAAAGCAGCATCCGTCCCGCATGCGCGGGTAGCCGATACATTTGCTGAGGCCGATCAGATGATCAGACGATCAGATGATCAGAAAATGCCCGATCATCCATGTCCTATAAGAACCTTCTGATCGCCGACGACGGCCCCGTTCGCGTCCTTACCATCAACCGCCCCGATCAGCTCAACGCGCTGAACCGCGCCACCATCGACGAGCTGGACCGCGCGCTCACCGAGGCCGAGGGCGACAGGAGCGTGCGCGTGCTGGTCATCACCGGTAGCGGTGCCAAATCCTTTGTGGCCGGTGCCGACATCAAGGAGTTCGCGCACTTCAGCGTGGAAGAAGGCAAGGCCCTGAGCGCCGATGGCCATGACAAGCTCTTCAGCCATGTGGAACGCCTGAACAAACCCGTGATCGCGGCCGTGAACGGTTTCGCACTGGGCGGCGGGTTGGAGCTGGCCATGGCCTGCCACTTCCGCGTGGCCAGCGAGACCGCCAAATTGGGCCTGCCCGAAGTGGGTCTGGGTGTGATCCCCGGCTATGGCGGCACGCAGCGCCTGGCGCAACTGGTGGGCAAGGGAAAGGCCATGGAGATGATCCTGCTCGGCAGCTCAGGAATGATACCCGCAGCGGAAGCTTTACAATGGGGCTTGGTGAACCACGTTGTACCTGCTGACCAACTCCTGAGCACCTGCATGGAGCTCGCCAGCAAGATCGCACGCAACAGCCCCACCGCCCTGGGCGCCGCCATCCGCGCTGTGAACGCCGGCTATGAACCCGGCGCCAACGGCCTGCAACGGGAGATCGAGGAGTTCGGCAAGTGCTTCGGTACAGCGGACTTCAAGGAGGGGACGGGGGCGTTCATGGAGAAGCGGAAGGCGGAATTCCAAGGGGAGTGAGCATGCCGGAAGAGGGCTTGATGCTCAGGTTTCGACTCAGAACCTTCTCAGCATTTGCGGGACTGGCGGTAGGTGTTGTATTGCTCTACGCTCTTTGGGTCTTTGGTCGCCTGGTGCTTGATGGAGTGCGTGATTGGAGGCTCACTTTTGTGGTCTGCCTTCTGATAGTGATCCTGCTGTCCTTCACATACCTCGTGCCCTGGAACATGTATTTCGTCCGTAATTTGGTTGTTGTGCGCTACTTGATCGGCAGGACTGCACGGTTTGATCTGCGTGATATGTCTGATTGGAAATGGTGGTCAAATACAGTTGGCAATTCTGGTCTGCGCATTCATTTCAAGAATGGAAGTTGCTTGACCATTCCACCTATGTTCGTTGATGATCGGTTGCCATCCATCCTCAACAGTCACCTCATTACAAGCCGAGCGCAATGAGGTTGAGTCCAGCCGCATTCATCTGCGTTCATCTGCGTAATCTGCGGCTCTCTTCATGAGCGCCCTCCGCACCCTCGCCGGCCAAACGGCCATCTACGGGCTGAGCAGCATCCTTGCGCGCTTCCTTAATTTCCTGCTTACCCCTCTGTACACCAGCAAGGGCGTCTTCGCGCCAGAGGAGTTCGGAGTGATCACCGCCTTCTACGCGTGGGCGGCTTTCCTCGCCGTGCTGATCACTTTCGGCATGGAAACGACTTATTTCCGTTTCGCAAATGCAAATACGGCCTCCCCCCCGGCCCCTCTCCCAAGGAGAGGGAGGGAAGACGCGGCGGGGGCCTACGCTACAGCCTTCTTCTCCGTGGTCGGGATAGCGCTGCCCTTCATGCTGTTGAGCGCGCTCTTCCCCGATGTCATCGCGGGAGCCATGCGCTACCCGGAGCACGGGCATTTGGTGTGGATGTTGGCCCTAGCCTTGGGCCTTGATGCCATGACGGCCATCCCCATGGCACGGCTGCGGCACGAGGGCAAGCCCTGGCGCTTCGTGGCGGTGAACATGAGCAACATCGGTATCACCGTCGGGCTCAGCCTGTACTTCTTCGCCTACCGAATGCCGCACGACCCACTGATTGGAGTGGGCCACGTCTTCTTCATCAACCTCATCGCCAGCGGCGTGAAGTTCCTGTTGCTGGTGCCGCAGTGGCCACGTTTCGCACAGTTCGACCGCGCGCTGTTAAAGCCGATGCGCGCCTTCGCCTGGCCACTTGCCATTGCGGGCTTGGCAGGTATGGTGAACGAGACAGCCGATCGTGCGGTGCTGAAATACCTGCTGCCCGCCGACACGGCCGATGCCCAGATCGGGATCTACGGTGCGTGCTACAAGCTGGCGGTGATCATCACGCTCTTCATCCAAGCCTTCCGCATGGGAGCGGAACCCTTCTTCTTCAACCACGCCAAAGAGAAGAACAGTGGCGAAACGTTCGCGCGCATCATGAACCTCTTCGTGGCCGCATGCATGGCCGCCTTCCTGGTGGTGATGCTCTTCCTGGACGTGTTCAAGTGGTTCATCCCCAACCCGGCCTACCACGAAGGATTGCGCGTGGTACCGATCCTGCTGCTGGCCAACGTGTTCCTTGGCATCTACTACAATCAGAGTGTGTGGTACAAGCTCACCGACCGCACGCGCGTCGGCAGCACCATCAGCATCATCGGTGCGGGCATCACGCTGGTGCTGCTCTTCACACTGATCCCGATCATGGGCTACATGGGTGCGGCCTGGGCCACGCTGGCCTGCTATTTCAGCATGGCGGTGATCAGCTACGTGTGGGGGCAGAAGCACTACCCTATTCCCTACAACGTGAGCCGGGTGCTGCTGTACATGGCGGGGGCGGTGGTGTTGTGGTGGGGCTGCGAGCAGTTGGCGTTGGAGGGTGTGGTGAAGTACGGGGTGCGAGCCGTCTTACTCGCCGGATATCTGGGTGTGATCTGGCGCATGGAGCGTCCGGTCCTGCGACCTTTGCCCACATGAATACATCGACCCCGGAGCCCCTTCCCGTCCGCATCACCAACAAGAGCCTCCACCCGCCCCCAACTTATGCCACCGAACATAGCGCCGGCCTGGACCTCCGCGCGAACTTGAACGAACCCATCACCCTCGCCCCCGGCCAGCGTGCGTTGATCCCCACCGGCCTCTACCTGGAACTCCCCGAAGGCACCGAGGCCCAGGTGCGCCCCCGTAGCGGCCTGGCCTACAAACACGGGGTCACGGTGCTCAACAGCCCCGGCACCATCGACGCCGATTACCGGGGCGAAGTGGGTGTGCTGCTCGTCAACCACGGGCAGGAACCCTTCACGGTGAACGATGGCGAGCGGGTGGCCCAATTGGTGTTGGCGCGCTACATCAGGGTATCTTTCCAGGAAGTTCCGGACCTTCGCGCCTCGGAACGCGGTGCTGGCGGTTTTGGCCACACCGGCACCCGATGAAGAGAGGATCCCCCGCATGAAGATCATCGTACCCATGGCCGGTATGGGCAAACGGATGCGTCCGCACACCCACACCACCGCCAAACCCCTGCTGCCCATCGCGGGCAAGCCCATCGTGCAACGCCTTGTGGAGGACCTGGCCGCCGTGGCCGGCGGATCTGTGGAAGAAGTGGCCTACGTGGTGAATCCCGCCTTCGGGGTGAAGGTGGAGAATGAACTGTTGGAGATCGCCAAACAAGTGGGCGCAAGGGGCAGCATCCACTACCAGGAGGTGGCCCTTGGCACGGCCCACGCCATCCTCTGTGCCGAAAGTGCGCTCAGCGGCCCGGTTATCGTGGCCTTCGCGGATACGCTGTTCCGTGCCGACCTGAAGCTGGACAAGGAATGCGATGGCGTGATCTGGGTGAGCAAGGTTGAAGATCCCAAACCCTTCGGCGTGGTAAAGCTGGACGACAAGGGCATGATCACCGAATTCGTGGAGAAGCCACAGACCTTTGTGAGCGACCTGGCCATCATCGGCATCTACTATTTCGCCGATGGGGAGCGTTTGAGGAAGGAGATGCAGTTCCTGGTCGACAACGACATCAAGGACAAGGGTGAGTACCAGCTGACCAGCGCCATGGAGAACATGAAGCGCAAGGGTGCAAGCTTCAAGGCCGGGGCGGTGGATGTGTGGATGGACTGCGGCAACAAGAACGCCATGGTGGACACCAACACCAAGGTGCTGAGCCACCTGCGGAATGACAAGGGATTGGTCAGCGCCAGGGTGAAGAGTACCAACAGCGTGGTGATCCCGCCCTGCTTCATTGGTGATGACGTGACGCTGACCAATAGCGTGGTGGGCCCGAATGTTTCGATCGAGCACGGCACGATGATCGCGGACAGCGTGGTACGCAATTCGATCCTTCAGCCGGGTGTCCGTGTACAGGATGCGGTGATCGACAACAGCATGATCGGCATGCGCGCCACCGTCACAGGCCGCGCGATGGACCTAAGCATTGGCGACGACAGCACTGTGGGCTGAACCACACCGAACGACCATGTCCCTGGACCGCCTTCTCCTCCCTTGCTTCTTGATGGGCCTGCTCCTGATGTCGGCATGTGGCGGAGCCAAGCCTGTTGCGGCGAAGGGGTCCGTGGAGGGTGATCCCGATGCCCGCATGGCCATGCTGGATCAGGACAAGCGGGCCCAGACCATGCGCCTGTTCATGGAGGCCACCCAGGCGCGCCTGGCCGGCCAGCCAGACAAGGCCATCCCGCTCTTCCACCAATGTTTGCGCAGTGACCCCACCAACGCGGCAGCGCATTTTGAGCTGGCCAAGCTTTACCACCAGGGTCAGAACTTCCCCATGGCACTGGACCACGCCAGGCAGGCGGCCAACAAGGGGAAGGACGTGATCTGGTACCGTTTCCTGCTGGCCGATCTGCACCAGCAGAACCTCCAGCACAATGAGGCCATCGCCGTCTACCGCGGCATCATCAACAAATGGCCCGAGCGCCATGAGGTCTATTTCGATCTGGCCAATACACTGGCCTACACGGATCAGGTGGGCGAGGCGGTGAAGGTGTATGCCGACATGGAGAAGCGCTTCGGCCTCTCCGAGGAGATCATCATGCATCAGTTCGGCATGCTGGCTGGAAGTGGCCGAACAGAAGAGGCCGAAAAGCTGGTCAAGCGCGCCATCCTCGCCCACCCGGATCAGGCCAGCTATCAGGGCCTGCTGGGAGAACTGTACGACCGGCGCGGTGAGCATGAAAAAGCATTGGTGCAATACCTGAAGGCGCTTGATCTGGATCCAGGCAATAGCATGATGCGCCTTGGCCTTGCGGAACACTACTATGGCACTGGAAAACAGGACGAGGCCTTTGAACAACTGGGCCTGGCCTTCCTGGATCCAGACATGGACATCGATGCCAAGATGCAAGTGCTCATCGGCTTCTTTGAAATGAGCCAGTTCGAGGGCGAGAAAGCCACCGACAGGCCCGAGTTGATCCGTCGCAGCTACACCCTGATCGAGACCCTGGAGCGCGCCCATCCCGAGAGCGGCAAGCCACACACCATCCACGGTGATTTCCTCATGCGCGATGGCCGACATAAAGAGGCCCGGGAACAGTTCCGACTGGCAGTAAAGCACGAACGCGATCGCTTCCCGATCTGGATGCAACTCATGCAACTGGATCTCCAACTCGGTGATCATGAGGCACTCCACCGCGATGCCACCGATGCGGCCGAGCTGTTCCCCTTGCTGCCCGAGAGCTACCTATTTAACGGCATCGCCCTTTCACAACTTGAACGCCATGAGGAAGCCATTGAGGCACTGGTGACCGGCCGCGACCTGGTGGTGGACAATCCTCCCCTGCAATTACAGTTCTGGACCAGCCTGGGAGACGCTTACAATGAGGCCCGGCAATTCGAGCGCTCCGATGCCGCCTTCGACAAAGCATTGGTCCTCCAGCCGGATGAGCCCACCACACTGAACAACTATGCGTACTACCTCAGTGTGCGCAATGAAAAGCTTGAAAAGGCCGCACAGATGAGCCTGCGCAGCAACGAACTGGCGCCGGGCCAACCCTCCTTCCAGGACACATACGCCTGGGTGCTTTTCCGTCAGGGGAAATACGACGAGGCCCGCACATGGATCGAAAAGGCCCTGGCCTCAGGTGGTGCGGAGCAGGGCGTGATCGTGGAGCACCACGGCGACATCCTCTTCAAGCTGGGCGACAGCAGCGGGGCCATGGCCCAATGGCGCAAAGCCCGGGACCTGGGCGACACCAGCGATGCCCTGGATCGCAAGATCAACGAAGGACGGTGGGTGGAATGAGCAGAAGCGGTCTGTGGGCGTTCCTGCTGGCGACCCTATCGACCGCCGCCTGCAAGAGCGGCAGACCCCTGCCCATCATCGGAGCCGATATACCGGCCCGTTCCGCGGAGCGCATCATGGAGCAGGCCCTGCGGCACGAACAGGGGCCCATCCCATACTACAGTGCCAAGGCATCCGTCTCGATCAAACTTCCCGATGCGAACCGCAGTTTTAAAGCACAGATACGCTCCGTTCAGGACAGCGCCACATGGATCAGTGTGATCCCCGCATTGGGGATCGAAGTGGCCCGTGTGATGCTCACCAGCGACAGCCTCTTCTTTCTGGACAGGCTCGCCGATCAGTATTTCGCAGGCGACACGGCCGCAGCTGCCATCAAGTTCGGTGTGCGTCCCAGTCTGCAACTGCTGCAACAGGCATTGCTGGGCAGGGCGATCGGATTGGACCCGGAGGAGAAATACCGCAGCGATCGGGACGAAGGGCAATATCTGCTGACCAGCCGGGAGAAGCGCCGCTTCGTGCGCGCTGCCGATGAAGTGACCCCGGTGGACACCCTGGCGCGCGAGCCGGGCATGCCCGAACGACGCCTGGAACGCACCCTGCGCAAAGCCGAGGAGAAGGAGGCCATCGTGATGCGCTATTGGTTCGAGCCAGACAGCTTCCGGGTGACGCGCGTGCAGATCGCCGACCTCGTGCGCGACCAGAGCGCCGATGTGCGTTATGAGGAGCGCGGAGATGCCGAAGAAGGAAATCTGCCTACATCCATACGCATCACCCTTAGCGAACCCGGCAGACAGGTCAGCGGTACTTTCGAACTTTCCCGGATCAGCACCACCGGCCCCTTGCAGATGAGTTTCAAGATCCCCGAGAAATTCACGCCCATGCCCTGACCATGGTCTGCACGCGTACTTCTCTCCTACTTGTCGCGCGACGTGGAGGCCTCCTCCTGCGCTTGGTGTTGCCGGTGTTGCTTGTCGCCCTGGCACTTCCCGCTGCGTCACAAAGCCGCAAGGAGCTGGAGAAGAAACGCGAGGCGCTCGACAAGCAGATCCGCACCACCACCACACTGATAGAGCAAGCCAGGAAAGAACAGAGCCTCACACAGGGGCAGCTCCAACTGCTCGAAAGCCAGATCCACGCACGTGAACAACTCATCGCCACCATGAATGGCGAGTTGCGCAAGATCGACGAACGCATCACCGAGGATGAGCGCATGGTCACCTCACTCAACGAAGACCTCGCGGCGCTGAAGGAGGAATATGCACGGATGCTGCTCTTCGCCTACCGGAATCGCAGCGCTTACGACCGCATGAGTTACATCTTCGCCGCGACCGACTTCCAGCAAGCCTTTCGCCGAAGCCGCTATCTTAATCAGATCGCGGAACAACGTCATCGGCAGGCGGCCCTGATCGGGGAAACGCGCGAGGCGATCGAAGCCCGGCTCTTTTCCATGAAGGAGCAGCGTGCCGAGAAGGACCGCATGCTGGCCCAGCAGCAGAGCGAAAAACAGCGGCTGGCCAGCGATCGAAGTGGGCGGCAGAGCGCCCTTTCCGGCTTGAAAAAGGAAGAGAGCCGCCTGCGCGAGACCCAGCGCCGGCAGGAGAACCAGCGCAAGGAACTCAACGACGCCATCCGCAAGGCCATCGAGGCCGAATTGAAACCCAAGCCAGGCGCCGGTGCGGCAGCAGGTGGAAAGCTCGACATCAGCCTCACCCCGGAGGCCCTGGAGCTGAACGCAGATTTCGAGAAGAACAAGGGCAAGCTGCCCTGGCCCGTGGAAAAGGGCGTGATCACCAGTGGCTTCGGCAAGCAGAACCACCCGGTGCTGCCCGGGATCATCATTGAGAACAACGGGGTGGACATCACTACTGAGAAGGGGGCCTCCGTGCGTGCTGTATTCCGGGGTGAAGTGACCAGCGTGATCGTGATGCCGGGCGCAGGGAAGGCGGTGATCATCGGTCATGGTGTGTACCGAAGCGTCTACAGCAACCTGCGCGAGGTAAGCGTGACCAAGGGTCAGAAGGTGGACACCAAGCAGCCGATCGGCACGGTGATCACCGATGAGGATGGTAGCAAGGCCCACCTGGAACTCTGGAAGGTGACCACCAACGGATTGGTGAAGGTGGACCCGGCGCAGTGGCTGTATCGATGAGGACCACCGGCATCACCCTACATTTGACCCATACTTTAAGCCCCACGCCATGTCCTCCTTCCCCCTCTCCATCCTGCTCGGCTGGATCGGCCCCTGGCAGATCGTCCTGATCGTGCTGGTGGTGCTGCTCCTTTTCGGTGGTAAGAAGATCCCCGAACTCATGCGCGGTCTGGGCCAGGGTATGAAGGAGTTCAAGAACGCCAAGGACGGCGACGCGAACGACAAGAAGGAGGAAGGCAGGTAAGCGCATGGCCACGACCCTCACCGAGGCCCGCGCGGCGCTGGCGCAGGGTGCCAGCGTGGTAAGCGCCACGGAACAGGCCCTTGCCGCCGCCGAAACCCACAAGGACCTCAATGCTTTTCTTGAGCTTTTTCATGAAAGCGCCCTGGCGCAAGCCTCCCGGGTGGATGCACGGGTGAAGTCTGGTGACGCCGGTCCCCTGGCCGGACTGGTGCTGGCGATCAAGGACAACATCTGCTACAAGGGACACCGCGTAGGCGCGGCCTCGCGCATCCTCGACGGCTTCGCCAGCCTTTACAGCGCTACTTCGTTGGAACGCCTGCTCGCCGCCGATGCGGTGATCCTGGGCCGGACCAATTGCGATGAATTCGCAATGGGCAGCAGCAATGAGAACAGCGCCTTCGGCCCGGTGAAAAACCCACGGAACAATACCATGGTGCCGGGTGGCAGCAGTGGCGGTTCGGCGGCGGCAGTGGCGGCGGGCATTGTGCATGCGGCCCTGGGCAGCGACACCGGCGGGTCCATCCGGCAGCCCGCGTCATTCTGCGGCACGGTCGGGTTAAAACCCACCTATGGCCGTGTGAGCCGTTACGGACTCATCGCCTTCGCAAGCAGCTTCGACCAGATCGGCCCCTTCACGCACAGCGTGGCCGATGCCGCCTCGCTATACAGCGTGATGGCCGGGCATGACCCGAAAGACAGCACCACAAGCCGCCGTCCGGTGGGACCCGTCACACTGGCGCTTCCGGGCAGGCTTCGCATCGGTTACTTCCGAGAAGGTTTGGAACGCGCCGGGATGGACCCAGAGATCGTGGCACACCTACAGGGCCACATCGATCGCTTGAAGCGCGAAGGTCATTCCGTGGAGGCGGTGGATGTGCCCCTGCTTGATCATCAAGTTCCCACCTACTACATCCTGGCCACCGCCGAGGCGAGCAGCAACCTGGCACGTTTCGATGGGATCCATTACGGGCACCGAAGCGCCCACGCCAAGGGGGTGGATGAGACCTACCGCCTGAGTCGCACCGAAGGATTCGGGCCCAAGGTGAAGCGCCGCATCCTGTTGGGCACCTTCGTGCTAAGCGCCGGTTACTACGATGCCTACTATGCCCAGGCACAGCGCGTCCGCCGCATCTTGCGCGACCGAACGCTGGCCGCCTTTGAGAACTTCGACATCTTGCTCGGTCCCACCTCTCCTACCACCGCTTTCCCATGCGGCGCAGTGACCGACCCGGTGGCCATGTACCTGCAGGACATCTTCACCGTCCAGGCCAATCTCGCAGGGACACCTGCCATCAGCCTGCCCACGGGCACGCACAGCAATGGCCTGCCTTTCGGCATGCAGTTGATGGCGGCACCCTTCGAAGAGGCAAAGCTCCTGGCGGCCGCTGAGCACCTCTTCTCCTGACCCGGAGGGTCGTGGACTTCTCATGACCCTTAGGGTCGTCGACCCTAAGGGTCAGAGTTCCCACACCCGATCGTGAACGAGCAGCGGCCATAACAAGGGGCATCCCGCTGCGTATTACAGATACCTTCGACGTTGCCTGCAAGCCCATCGGAACCCATGCGCGTGAATCCATTCCTGCTCCTGCTGACCTTCTCCTGCTGTGGCACGCTCGCCGCACAGGACTTCATTACACCGGACCCCGATCCACCACGCCTTTTCTCGGACGATCCCGTAGTGGCACGCTTGGATGAATTGGCCGCGCTCCCGTGGATCAAGTATTCGGCATTCAATACCGACACGGCCCATCACAACGTGCATGGCTTCGCGCCACACGAGGTGCCAAACTGGCCCGAGGAGACCATGCGCCACCGAATGGCCGTGCTGGACGCCGCCACACCCTTCGATCTGACTTACAATCGGGTGGTGCAGAGCTACATCGACCTGTACGTGACGCGCAAACGTGAAATGAGCTCGCGCATGCTGGGCCTGGCCGAACTGTACTTCCCGCAATTTGAGGAAGCGCTGGACCGGCACGGCATACCGCTGGAGATGAAGTACCTCGCCGTGGTGGAAAGCGCGCTGAACCCCGCCGCGCGCAGCCGGGCGGGCGCCGTGGGACTCTGGCAGTTCATGCTGCCCACCGGCAAGATGTTCGGCCTGCATGCCGATAGCTACATCGATGAGCGGCACGATGTATACAAGAGCACCGAGGCCGCCTGCCGCTACCTGAAGTACCTGTACAACCTCTACGATGATTGGGAGATGGCCATGGCGGCGTACAACTGCGGACCCGGGAACGTCAACAAGGCGATCCGCCGCAGTGGTGGGCAAAAGAACTACTGGACCATCTACGAGCATCTGCCAAGGGAAACGCGTGGCTACGTGCCCGCCTTCATCGCGGTGAACTACCTCTACGCTCACCATGCCGACCACAACATCTATCCGGTAAGCCCCGCCTATTGCAGCTACGAGATGGACACCGTGCAGGTGTGCTATCCCCTTGACATCGCCGGGGTGGCCCGTCTGATGGGTTCTTCAGAGGAGGAACTGCTGTTGATGAACCCCACTTTCAAACGCGGCATCGTGCCCGACGTGGATCAGCCGGTGACACTTTACCTGCCCCGCGAAACAGCCGGCGTATTCGTGACCAATGAGGATTCCCTGCGCTACAGTTACCTGGAGCAGCGCGGCAAGGAGGAGAAAAACAGTGGGGTGCGGCCCGTGTCGGATGAACCGCGGCCCACTGTGACCAACCGCACCCATACCGTGCGCAACGGGGAATCGCTGGGTGTGATCGCGCGCAAATATGGCGTGAGTGTGACCGACCTGAAACGGTGGAACGGACTGCGCAGCGACTTGATCCGCACCGGGCAGAAGCTGGTGGTACAGCAAGAGCCAAAAGCATGAGCTTCCGTGGCCACGCACTTGCTTACGGTGCCCTGTGTGCGCTGTTGGCCTGTGGTGATGGTGAACGGCAGTTGCCCGAAGCCGCCGGGGGCCAGGGCGAAGTGCTTGTGGTGATGGCGAAAGGCCATTGGGAAGGTGCACCGGGTGCCGCTGTGCGCAGCATCCTTGAACAACCAGTGCAGGGCCTGCCACAACGCGAGTCCCGATTCAAGGTGGCACAGACCACACCCGAGCACTTCAGCGGACTGCTATCCGTGCATCACACCGTGCTGTTGGCCACCATCGGTGTTGATGCCGACACCACGGGCACGCGCCGAATGCGTGACCGCCATGCGCGTGGCCAGCTACTGGTACGCATCACCGCGCAGGACCCCAATGACTGGATCAGACTGATGCAAGGTGAAGGACCGGAGCTAGCGGAGTTGTTCTCCACGCACCAACGCGACCGCGTGGCCACACGGCTGCGCAAGGAACGGGATGCCGCGATCGCCAGCAGCCTGCGTACACAGTTCGGCATCGCCCTGGATGTGCCGGGCGGATACCGGATAATGCGGCAGGAACAGGACTTCGCCTGGCTTCAACGCGACCGCTTGATGAGTGGCGGCGGACTTGAGCACAATGTGATCGAAGGGGTGCTCATCCATCGTCATCCATACACCAGTGACAGCACCTTCAGTGTGCCGTACCTGGTGGACCAACGCGATGCCGTCACAAGCGCTCATGTGGAAGGTCCCAAGGAGGGGTCCTTCATGATCACCCAGCGTGACTTCGAGACGATGGACCTGATGCCGAGCGGTCGCGCCACTGAGTTGGACGGCCGCTTCGCCTACGTGATGCACGGTCTCTTCGGCATGCACGGCGCCAAGATGGGCGGGCCCTTCGTGAGCCTCACTACCATCGACGAAGCGCGCAACATGGTGCTCACCGTGGAAGGCTTCGCCTATGCGCCACACTTTGACAAGCGCGAGTACATGCGTGAACTTGAGGCGCTGGTCTATTCGCTGCGTTTCGCTGACCGCGCATCCCCTTGACGGCCAACAACTCGGGCTGCGTTACGCGCCGCGTTATCAACAGAAACGCGTCAGGTGTTGAAATTTCCGCGAAGCAAGCGGCGTTGCACTGCTGTACTTTGCATCCACCAAGCATCCTCATGGATTTCGCGCACCTCCGTCAATTCGCCCACAAGCACTGCCGCTTCAAGCTCCGTTCGGGGAAGGAGGTCTTTGGCGTGGTGTGGGAGGTGGAGCACACCGACCGTAGCGGACAGGGTCTCGACAGCAAGCGTCTGTTCTTCGCCAGCGTGCGCGATTACGAACGTCTGCGCAGCGCGGGCACCCCGGTGCATGTGATCCCCATGCAGCCCGAGGAGATCGTCTGGGCGGAAAGCCTGGCGAGCTGAGGCCAGCAGCCCTCCTTCGACCCACTTGTCATTCCACCCGGCCCGCCTGCCATAACAGGAAGGCGTAGTCGAGCGCCACTTCCTTCAACCTTTCGAAACGGCCGGAGGCACCGCCATGCCCGGCATCCATGTTCGTGTGAAGCAGGATCGGCGCATCGCCCTGCTGGTGCCGACGCAACCGCTGCACCCACTTGGCGGGCTCCCAATACTGCACCTGGCTATCGTGGAATCCGGTGGTGACGAGCATGGCCGGGTAGGTGGCATCCTTCACATTGTCGTAGGGTGAATAGGAGAGCATGCGAACGTAGGCGGCCTTCTCCTTGGGGTCGCCCCACTCATCGAACTCGCCGGTGGTAAGTGGAATGCTTTCGTCGAGCATGGTGTTCACCACATCCACGAAGGGCACCTCGGCGACGGCGGCCTTCCACAGTGTGGGTCGCATGTTCACCACGGCGCCCACGAGCAGCCCACCCGCGCTTCCACCCATGCAAAAGAGCCGCGCGGGATCGGCGTAGCGCTCCTTCACGAGGTGGTCGGCGCAATCGATGAAGTCAGTAAAAGTGTTCATCTTGTGTTCCATCCGGCCGTTCTCGTACCAGGCGCGGCCCAGTTCCTCACCGCCCCGGATGTGTGCGATGGCGAAGATGAAGCCGCGGTCAAGGAGACTGAGGCGTGCACTGCTGAAACCCGGGTCGATGCTGTAGCCATAACTACCATATCCATAGAGCAGCAAGGGCGCCCTGCCGTCAACGGCAGTGCCCTTGCGGTACACGATGCTCAATGGCACCATGGCGCCATCCCGCGCAGGGGCCCAGATGCGCTCGCTGGTGTAATCCGTGGGTGAGAATGTCCCCATCACCTCCTGCTGCTTCAGCAGTGTATCGGTGCCCGCCTCCATATCATGCTCGTACACACTGCTCGGCGTGGTCATACTTGTGTAGCCGTAGCGCAATCTGTGGGTATCCCATTCGGGGTTGGTGCCCGTGTAGGCCATGTAGGCGGGGTCGTTGAAGCGGATCTCGTTCTCGCGCCCGTCCCTAAGATCCCGGATGCGCAGGTGTGTGAGTCCTTCCCGGCGCTCGCTGAACACCAGGTGGTGGCGGAACACGTCCACGTCCTCCAGGAGCACCTCCTCGCGGTGGGGAAGCACTTCCTTCCACTTCATCTTGTCCTGTGTATCGCTCTCCGCACATTCCATCAGCCGGAAATTCTGCGCATTCCAATTGGTGACGATATACCATTTACCGGGCTGGTCATCATGCACGGGCACATGCATCACGGTGTGCTCGTGTTCCTCCTCGCGCGGCAGGAACACACGGAATGCACCGAGCGGCTCCTCCACAGGAAGATACCAGTGCTCACTGCTCATGGTGCTCTCGGTGGTGATGATCAAGGTGCGGTCCGTGCGGCTGCGATACACATCGCAGCTGAAGGCGGGGTCCTTCTCCTCGTACACCACCACATCCGTGGCCGGGTCGGTGCCCATCACATGGCGGTATATGCGATAGCTCCGCAGGGTGTGGTCCTTGCGCGGGTAGAACACATGCCGGTCATCGGCCCATGCACATCCACCCCCTGTATTGGTGATCACATCCGGCAGATCTTTTCCGGTGACCAGATCACGGAAGCGGATCTCATATTGTCTGCGACCTATATGGTCAACACTGTACGCCACGATGCCATTGCCGGGGCTCACCTCATAATCCGCGAGGTCGAAAAAACTGCTGCCCTCGGCCAACTCATTCTCATCTAGGATGTCCACCTCGGGCGCACCCTCCACATCCAGGCGGCGCACATGGATGGCGTATTCCTTCCCTTCCTCGAAGCGGTGGTGGTACCAATGGCCGTGCTCGCGGTAGGGTACGCTCATGTCGGTCTCCTTGACCCTCCCCTTCATCTCCTTGAAGAGATCATCACGCAGGTTCTTCACCGGAGCGAGCATCGCCTCGGTGTAAGCGTTCTCGGCCTCCAGGTGTTCGATCACCTCGCGGGTATGCGCGTCGGGGGGGTCGGCATCGCGCTGTGCTTCCGTAAGGCGCATCCAATGGTACTCGTCCACGCGCGTATGTCCGTGCGCGGTGACCCCGTGGGGCTTCTTGGCAGCCACGGGTGGTTTCGCCAGGGCGGTCTCTTCCATGTGTGGTGGGGTCTGGCAGGCCACTACCAGGAGGGCGATGCCAACGGTGATCAAGGTGTGATTGCGCATGGTGCGGTGCGATGCGCGAAAGTAATTGGAACAGCCGCCGCTCAGTGCAGCACCTGGTGCAGCATGGCGGGCGAGCGCAACTCGCCCATGCCTTCCACATGCATACGGAAATACAAAAGGAGGTGGTCCAACAGATCGCGGCGTTGTGTAGGGGAAAGCGTGACGGATGGTGTATCGTGGAAGCCCACTTCCAGCATGGATACCATTGCCGCGCTGATCGCTGGGGCCATGGTATGGCCGTGGGGTGTGGCACCGGCGATGAAGTGTCCCTCCCGCAGATCGAAGCGATCCTCCCCGGGGCCGGGTGCTTCAGGGAAGAAGCCCAGGTGGCCGGAAAGTCGCAGCAGGAAAACCAATGGGAAGTGACGCAGCTCGTCCGCAGTGTCCATGGCCTCCAGTGCTTCGTGTACGAACTCGTCGAGCCCTTCCTCGGCGGATTCCACCCGCAACGTGCGGCAAAGCACTTCCTGAATGAAGAGGGCCAGCGCGCCACGCACCGGGTCGTGCGCCAGATTCAGATAGGGTCTTGATACGCGCATTTCCCGCAGGGTCTGGATGTCGCGCTCCGGGTGTTCGTCGGCTACGATCTCCACGCGCGTGAGTGGCTGTAGTGCAGCGGCGGACGATCCCTGCTTCCCGCCCGTGCGCACCAGGTAGGCACGCAAGCCATGGCGGCTGGTCCAAGCCTTGAGGACCATGGTCCGGTCACCGTGGCGTATAGTGCGTAGGACCACCGCGCGCGTAACGGCGGGTGCGGGCCGTTGGGCGGTCATGGTGCCGGGTGGTCCATCAGCGCACCACGAGCAGCTTCGTGTTGCACTTCGTATTGCCGAACCGGTCGGCCACCATCACCAGGTATACCCCGGTGGCCACACGGTCCCCGCCCATGTTGGTGCCGGGCCAGATGGCCTGGCCGCCCAGGGAGTTGGTGCGATACACCAGGTTGCCGGCCATGTCGGTGATCTTCACTTCGCTATCCCGCACCAGGTCGGTAATGGCGATCGGGCCGGTGTAGGTCTCGCGCACGGGATTGGGGAAGACCTTGGCACAGCGGTTCTCATTCCCACCCAGGGTGGCGTCGCTGCGGAAACTGATGATGCCGCGCGAGGTGCCAAAGTAGACCTCGCCAGTGGCATCATCTATGGCGATGGTGGTGACCGTGTTGCTGGGCAGCGGGCTGTTCACTTCGGTGAATCGTGCCACCTGCTCACGTCCATCGGCCGAGATGAGGAAGACCCCGCTGGTCTCCGTGCCGATCCATTTTCGGTTCGCCCCATCCACCGCGATCGCCCGAACCTCTTCGGTCTCCAGCAGGATCTGGATATTGCCGTCCTGCTCGATCAGGATCTGCTGCGCGTCGAAGTCGCCTTCGCCGAACACGGCAGAAGGGTTGTAGAATACAGCCACACCACGGTTGGTACCCACCCAGATCTGGCCATCGAGATCCTCGGCCATGGAATACACCTCATTCGTGGGCAGCCCCCCCGACCCCGCCTGGTTGTTGAGTAGACGGTAGCGGTCATCACTCGTGTTGTCGATAGTGCCTCCGTCATCGAACACCAGGAGCGCATTACCGCGCGGCCGGATGATCCACTTGTGACCGTTGCTGGCCACCATGATGTCGCCCAGGAGGAAATTGCTGTTGAGTATCGCGCCCGGGGAGAAGTTCTTCCAGGTACCCGCGTTCGTCTTCACGGCGATGCATGCCGGGCTGTATGGGTTGGTCATCCACAGGTCGCGGTCGCGGTCAAAGGCAAGACCCGCGATATTGACCTTTCCCGAGGGTGCGCCCAACTCATCCTGCAGGGAGCTGTTCGTGGAGTTATAGGTGGTATAAGGTACCCTGTCACGGAACTCGATCAGGCCCTCCTCGAAGCTTCCCGCGTAGGCGATGGAAGGATCACTCGGATCCACTGCAACGGCCATGATGTCGTTCACCGCTCCGCCATAGTCGTTCACCCCCATCATGAAGGGGCTGTTCTCCCAGTCGTGACTGATCCAACTGCCGTTCTGGTAGTGATGTACACCCTCTTTCAGAAAGCTGTTGGTCCAGTTGCCCTGCACGGCGCCTGTGGCCACATAGAGCGCACCACCCGAGGCGGCCATGCGGTACACTCCCGGCGAACGCGGCCCATTGGGTACCACGTTATAGCCGATGTTCTGGCCCTGTGCACGTACCAGACCCAATTTTGTATCCGAGACCCACAGATCGTTCCCATCCGCAATGGCCTCGCTGGGGTTGCAGAACGTATTGACATAGCCGTACTGGAAGGAGATCTCCGCCAGGTCCAGGTCGTAGGTGTGGATATCGCTCTTGTGCGGCACGATCAGCCGCTCACCATTATCGGACACGTGCATGCGGAGGTTGCGGCGACCGTACAGCGGTGTGAAACGCTCCACACCACTCTCGTTCAACAGCAGCAGTGTATCGCCCTCCGGCAGGTTTGAACGATAGTTCACCAATACCCGCCCGCCAAAGGAAGCCAGCGTATTGAAGGGTCCGTTGGCCATGGCGGCAGGCAGGTCCGTGCGCTTCTGCCAGTTGGTGAAACTGGCCAGGTTGGAGGCGCCCTGCCATGCTACGAAAAGCCCGTCCTGGGTGGCGGCATAGATCGAGTCGTTGTGGAAAACGATGTCGTTCACCCGTATCTGTGAGCCCTCCGGACCTATGAACCAGGTCTCCCGCACCTCCCGTTGGGCAAGATCCACCACCACGATGCCGAAGCCACAACCGAGATAGGCGGTCACCCCATCCATGTACGCGCAATACACGCCCTTGTCGCCCAGGATCCCACTGCGCTTGATGTCTCCCATGTTGAAGCCCTCGCTCTCACGCAGCAGATCCAGATTGCCATTGGCGTAATACACAAGCAGCATGCTCAGCGATGGGTTCCACGCCAGGCCGTTGATGCCCACATCATTCAGGGCGTTCACCTTGGTGATGCGCTCGATCTCGCCGGTGGGGGGATGGTACTTGAACAGTGCCGTGGCGGTCGCGCTGTACACATGGCCACCGCCCTGTGCCACCGCCACCGCCTGCAGGTAGGGGAAGTGGTCCTGCCAGGAACCGATGGGGCCGGGGTCCTGTGCTTTTGTGGAGGACAGGGCCAGGAGGCAGATCAGGCTGGGGAAAAGCGTACGAATGGAGGGCATGGTAAGGGTGACGGCACTGCACACAACGCGTGAAGGGGGCGATCGGTATGGGCCAATGTACTGCCGGGAGGAGAAAGCGCCCTCCACCATGGGATGGCGGCCCCGGAAATGACCGATGCCCCGGGTGACCAGGGCATCGAAAGATCGAGGTCGCGTGCGGATTCGAACCGCAGTAGCAGCTTTTGCAGAGCTGTGCCTAACCACTCGGCCACGCGACCTTGCAAGGGCCGCCTTTCGGCGGACCGCGAATATAGAGCGCCCGGGGGATCCGGAACCAATTTGGACCCGCTGATCAACCTTCGAGGAAATAGACCACATGATCCACCGCGCCCGCCACCGGGGGGTGTTCCTTCACCAGGCGGACGCGCCAGTGATAGGGGGCCTTCCACTCCTGCTTCAAAGCCTGAAGGATGCGCCGGGCCACATGTTCAATGAGGTTGGCACGCACAGCCATCTGTTCGCGCACGATGGCTGTCACCCGGCCATAGTCCACCGTGTCCGCGAGTTTGTCGCCAGCCTCTGCGGTACCGAAGTCCCCCTCTACGGCCACATCCACGCGGAAATGCCCACCGATGCGACCCTCCTCATCGAGGCAGCCATGGTAGGCGTAGACCCGGATGCCGTTCACTTCGATCAGCCCCATGCACGGCAGTATTCCAACCCGGCCTTCAACCGCAGCACCACTTCTTCCGTGCCCAACAGGGCGCTCACATCGAACATGCCCGGCCCCTGCATCCGGCCCGCCACAAAGAGGCGGTACAGCGGCATCACCTGGCCCAGTTTCATTCCGTGCTGCGACAGCACCTCGTTGAAGGTCGTTTCGAAGTGATGGGGTTCTCCTTCGCTCTGTCCAGAGTTCTTCGTGGAGGAATTGAGGAGTTCGGCGATGTAAGTTTCGATGGCCTGACCGGCCTCGGGTTTCCAACGCTTCTTCAATTCCGCCTCAACCTCCGGGTTGTTCTGGAGCGGCGACCCAGTAGTGAAGAGGTAGGTACCCTCCAGCATATCCTCCACGAAAGTGGCGCGCTCCTTCAGCAGGGCTACAGCGGCAGTGGCACGTTCCACTCCCGTGGTGATGCCCAGCTCCTTCAGCTTCGTCCGCAATTGCGCACCCAGGTCCGCATCTGGCCGCATGCGGAGGTACTGCTGGTTGAACCAACGGGTCTTGTCCGGATCGAACTTGGCGCCGCCCTTGTGAACGCGCTCCAGGTCGAAGTATCTGATCATGTCGGCCATGGACATCAGCTCGATGTCGCCACCCGGATTCCAGCCCAGCAGGGCCAGCATGTTGATGAAGGCTTCGGGGTAGTAGCCGCGCTCGCGATAACCACTGCTCTTCTCCCCGCTGCTGGGATCCCGCCAATCCAAGGGGAACACCGGGAAGCCCAAACGGTCGCCGTCGCGTTTGCTGAGCTTGCCGTTGCCGTCGGGCTTCAGGATCAACGGCAGGTGTGCGAAAGCCGGGCGCTCCCAGCCGAAGGCCTCGTAGATCAGCACATGCAACGGGGCACTGGGCAGCCACTCCTCGCCACGGATCACGTGGGTGATGCGCATCAGGTGGTCGTCCACGATGTTGGCCAGGTGGTAGGTGGGCATGCCGTCGCTCTTGAACAGCACCTTGTCATCCAGGTTGCTGCTCTGCACCACCACCCAGCCGCGTATGGCGTCCTCGAAGCGCACCTCCTGGTGGCGCGGCACCTTCAGGCGGATCACGTATTCATCGCCCCGCGCCAGCCGTTCCTGCACATCACCCGCACTCAGCGAAAGGCTGTTGCGCATGTGTTCACGTGTGACGGCGTTGTACGCGGGCGCTGCCACCCCGGCGGCCTTGAGGCGATCGCGCATGGCATCGAGCTCCCCGGTCGTGTCGAAGGCATAGTAGGCCTTTTCGGTGGCGATCAGCTGGTCGGCATATTGGCGGTAAAGTTCCTTGCGCTCGCTCTGGCGGTACGGGCCATCGGCGCCGGGTATCCATGGGCTGGCATCGGGCGTTAGGCCGCACCAGTCCAGTGCCTCACGGATATACTCTTCAGCACCGGGCACATAGCGCGTCTGGTCCGTATCCTCGATGCGCAGCAGGAATTCCCCGCCGTGCTTGCGGGCGAAGAGGTAGTTGTACAGAGCGGTGCGCACACCACCCATGTGAAGGGGGCCGGTGGGGCTGGGGGCGAAACGTACGCGGACGGACATGGTGATCACTGGGGCGAAGGATCGGCCTGGTGCCCGGCTCCGCCTGAATGGAGCGCGAAGGTAACGGGCCGTTCAGCGCTTAGCGCCCAACTCTAAGCGCTAAGCGCTGAACGGCCCTGCACATCTTCCTCCCCCTACCGCACCTTCACCGCCCGCTTCACCAAGGGCTCGCCATCCAGCAGCAGCGTAACGTAGTACACGCCCGGCGCCAGGTGGCCGGTGGTCCAATCGTAGCTGTGATCGCCTGCCGGGGCCAGACCCTCATGCAACACCTGCAACTGCGAAGAGCCGCATGCCTTCCAGACCCTCGGCGCTGGTGGCGCCGGTGGGTACCAATGCATTGAAGCCTCGGGTGTACAGGAAGCGTGCACGGTCGGTGGTCGCTTCTCCGGGGTCGTCGCTCCAATGGAACACCATGTCCGTGCGGTTCACGCCGTGGGCCATCTGTCCGATGTAGCCCATGTCCCTGTTGCCGGTGAAGGCGACCCCGATGTTCATCCACGTGCGGTCGCTGGTCATGACATTGGTCAAGCCATCGGCCAGGTGCAGCAGGCTGTATGGACCCGGCGCGCCATTGGCGTAGAACTGGTCCACATCAGGGCACAGCAGAAGGCTGCCATCCTTCACCTGGTTGGCGAAGTAGCCGATGGAATCGGTGGTGGTCGCGTTCAACTGCATACGCTGGATGCTGTCGGTGTACCACTCGATCCGGTGGTTGTTGTTATGCCGCACCATCAGTGGCACGTTGGTGTTGCCATCCCAGCCGACGTAGTCCGCGCCTGGGGCGATTGGGGCGTTCCCGAGCACGCTCGTTTGCGCATGCCCGTGCACAAAAGCCAGTAGGCAGGCGGCCATCATGAGTGACCGCAGAATCTTCTTCGTTTTCATGGTCGTTCGAGTTTATCGAGGTGTTATCCGAACGACCGGATCAGTGCTACTCGACCAACACGAACTTGAACGCCCTATTGCTTCCCCCATGCTCCAAACGCAGTACATAGCTTCCCCTTGCCCAGGCACTCACATTTAAGCGCCATGTTTCCGCTGTAGTGCCTCCAACCCACACCGCACGACCCAAGGCGTCGCTTATCAAGGCCTTCGCACCATATGGCGATCCGCGCAACACCAACTCGCTTGTGGCCGGGTTAGGGAAAAGCACCATGTCATCCAGCGATGAATCGGACAAGCTAAGTGCTATCGGACATCCATCCGGCTGTGGCGATACGCACACGTTGTCGATGAGCGTCATGGCCTTGGCGTATTGGATCGAAACCCCCAAATGGAGCGTGTCCGTAGTGGCGTCGTCAAAGTGGTTCCCTATCATCACGTACGCATAAGCGCTGTCCGCCACGAAGCTGCCACTCACCAGTATCCAATCCACAGTGTCTGCAATGACCCAAGGGTGATATACATGCGCGAAGTTCCCCGGAGTAGGCACGGGATCATTGTACTCCCATTGGCGTGGTTCCGTGGTGAAGAGCATCCCGATATGGCTTGTGGCCACCCAAACTTGGGGGTGTTGTTCATAGCCACCCCACGCTGCGTTCGCATAGAAGCTGGCGTAGTATGTCTGCCCTTGCATCAGAGGTTCACTCAACTCCACCATGAAGAATTCCCTGCCTTCAACATTCTGATGATACGTGATGACGCCTGCGTAGCACTCCCCATCTTGTGGGTACTGGTAAGACACCATGTTCAACGGTACTCCGTTGAATGACCCGTTGGGCTGACAACTCATGAAGTGGTCCGGTGTCCATCCTGCGGAGAACCAACCCAAGGGGCCGGTCTCCGGGTAGTACACGTCATTCAACACCTGGCATGTGTCGTACTCCTCGAAGGAGTGATTCGGTATCAAGTTCTGCGCTTCACAGCGCGGAAGCACAATGAACAGCAAGCAGCCGAGGACTGGCCCGATAGCCATCCTCCGCCACTTGTCATTCATCGTTAGGGAAAGCATCGTTCGTTCGTGTTCGTTGTTTGTCAAGCGCCGGGCGCCACATTTTGGTGGCGGGTTACCCCGGTGCATCGGTCCGGTCACCGCTGTTCAAGATACGCTCCGGCGTTGCGGCCCCGCCGGTGTAACAGCCATATCCCTGGCGGGAGGGCTCATTGTCAAGACCGCTCATTGGCGGCCGGTGCTGCCTGCATGGCCATGGGGCACCTTACTTTCGCGCTGCTCTGTTTCGTTTACCTATACCAGTGGGTTGGTGGGACATGAGTGACCGAGGCTCCTGGTGTTACAAGCACCGGGGGCTTCTTCGTTGGGGCAAGCCCGCATGGGCCTACCATGTATTGCTGCAATTGAGTGGATCGGTGGATCGCTGGAACACTGCCTACCTGCCGGTGGCAGGGAGTTCTAAGAACCCAGCCCTGTTGTCGGCAGCGCAACGGGGCTTGGATATTTGCTCAACAGGGCCATGCACCAACGGTATAGATCGACCGTGCTGTGTGCGGCCCCGGAGCGACCCAGACGCCACAGCAGGACGAACATAAGGCACCAAGGGGCGAGCTACAAATGGTGGTGGAAAAGCTCCATCGCATTCACAGGTCAGTAATGCATAGCGCAGCACGGGCAACTGTGGTCTTCGCGGCCCATGCCCATGTGCAGATGCGCCCGATCCCCCGCCGCGCGTATCTTGCCCGTCGCCCAAGCACACATTCCCCATGATGCGACCCCTGATCCTGGCCGGCCTCGGCGCCGCACTGACCCTGCTCACCCCCCGCACTACAATGGCGCAATGCCCCGGCTGCCTGCCGGACCTGAGTTGCACGGTGGATCCCGCCTTCCCCGCACTCTGCCCCATGCAACCGCCGGATGCAACCGCCGGTGAGTATTATGAAACGGACATCACCTTCTGGCTGCCAGCCTCCTTCTCCGAACCGGGCTCGGGCCTTACGGTGGACTTCGAACAGATGACCGTCGCAAGTATTTCGGGCCTGCCTTTCGGACTCAGCATCGAGACCAGCGAACCCTCCGGGATCTACTATCCGCAGGAGAATGAATATGGCTGCGCGCGCATCTGTGGCATCCCCTTGGGCGCCGGTACCTATACGGTCACCATCAACATCATCGCTGCGGTCTCTGTGGGCGGTTTCCCCGTGAACGCCCCGCAATCCTTCGCATTGGACCTGGTGGTGCTGCCCGGGAGTGGCACCAACACCGGCTTCAGTTTCAGCCCCACCTCTGGCTGTGGCAGCGTGGAGGTGAACTTCCAGGCATTGATCGACGCCAGCCCGCAGCCCACCACCTGGGCCTGGGACTTCGGCAATGGCAATACCAGCACCGTCGCCACCCCACCCAGTCAGACCTACGACCAGCCCGGCACCTACGACATCACCCTGGAGACCACCATCAGCAATTATGTATTGAACACGGTGGTACTGGCCACGGTGAACGACAACTGGTGCGGCGATGTGGAGGAACCGCTGTGCAACTGCGGCGCGCCCTTCATCGGCACCTGTCCGGACCTCTACTTCGTGCTCACCGACGCGGGGGGTGCCACCTTTACCAGCAGCGTGGTGGGCGGCACCACCAGCGCCACCTGGAACAACCTGGGCCTGGTACTGACCAACCCGCCCTACAACATCAGTTTCTGGGATGAGGATGTGGTGAGCCAGAACGATCACCTGGGCACCTACAACATCCCACTGAGCGGCATAGGCACGTACAATTACAATGTGGCCGGTGGAACCACGGGCAACCTGGTGATCGGTTCACAAGTGGTGCAGCAATTCAACGATGCGGACCAGGTGACCGTGTTCCCCATCCCCGATGTAGTGTTGGTACAGAACGAGACCACCGGTGAACTCTGTGTGGAGGACACCGATCTGGTCGGCTACCAATGGCTGCTGGACGGCGTGCCACAACCGGGCATTTCCGGTCCCTGCCACTCCCCTGCCACAGCAGGTGTCTGGGAGGTGGTGGGCACGAACGGTTTCGGCTGCACGGCCAACAGCAACGCGGTGGTGGTATGCCCCGTATTCGATATCATCTGGACGAACAACGTGCTCTCGGTACCAAGCGGATACACCAGCTACGCATGGACCTTCAATGGTGCCCCCATCCCGAACTCGAATGCCGCATTCATCTTCGTGCAGGGGGATGGCACTTATACCGTGACCGTGGATGCCGGCAATGGCTGCACGGTGGTGGCTGAGATCGAAGTGAGTACCGTCGGGGTCCAGGAGGTAGGGCAACTCTCCGCACGCATGGGCCTCTATCCCGTGCCCAGCGACGGCCGTTTCACCGTGGTGGCCGAAGGACTCAGGGGCAACGCTGTGGATGTGCGCCTGCTGGACATGGCCGGACGTGTGGTGCAGGAGCGCCGCGAACCGATCGTACAGGGACGCCTGCTCACAGTGATGCTGGTGGATGCCGCCCCGGGTGCCTACCTCGTGCATGTGACCGATAACGAACACACGCTTGTGGGGCAGGTGGTGCTGGAGTAGGGCCCGGGTCGCAGGCAGGTCTGCCGTAGCTTTGTTCCACAACAACCACGTGGGGTGGGCGTTGCATTCCCTGCGACATGGCCAATACCGACTACGACCTTCTGATCGCGAAGCTCGACGCGTTCATCCGGAAGTATTACAAGGACCGGGTGATCCGTGGTGCGCTGTACAGCATCGGCCTGTTGGTGCTGGTGTTCCTGACCGTGGCATTGATGGAGCATGTGGGCCATTTCGGCACCACGGCGCGCACCCTGCTTTTCTGGGGAAGCCTCGGGGCCATGGTGGTGATCCTGGCGCGCTTCGTGGCCATTCCGCTCTTCAAACTTTTCCGCCTGGGCGCGGTGATCAGTCATGCCGAGGCGGCACGCATCATCGGCGCCCATTTCGGCGAGGTGCGCGACAAGCTGCTGAACACCCTGCAGCTGCGCGGCATGGTCGGGGAGCAGCCCGCGCAACGCGCTTTGATCGAGGCCGCCATCGCACAGCGCAGCCGGGAGCTCGGCCCTGTGCCCTTCACCGGCGCGATCGATCTACGCCGCAATACCCGTTACCTGCGCTACGCCCTGCCCCCGCTGGCCTTGCTGCTGGTACTGCTGGTGGCCGCCCCGAGCATCATCACAGGCCCCACCCAACGCCTTATCCGCCACGGCAGCGAATTCGTGCCCGAAGCGCCATTCCGTTTCGTGATCCTGAATGACGAACTCTCCGTGCCCGAGCAACAGGATTTCGAACTGCTGGTGGAACTCCAGGGGGAGGTGGTCCCACAGCAGGTGGAGCTGGAATGGGAGGGCCGCCGGATCCCTTTGGTGAAAAAGGACGCGTTGCGTTTCACACACCGATTTCGCAATGTGCAGGAGGCGATCGATTTCCGCCTGACAGCCGAAGGATTCAACAGTGCCACCCATACGCTGCGAACCGTTCCGCATCCCATGCTGCTGGACCTGCGCATGGAACTCGCCTTCCCGGCCTACCTGGGCCGACCCGCCGAGACCGTGGCCAATGCCGGCGACCTGGTGATCCCCACGGGGACGCGCGTCTCCTGGCAGGTGCATGCCCGCAGTGCGGACCGGCTGGAATTCCAGTTCGACGACAGCATGCGCGTGCTGAGCCCCACATCGCGCAGCCCGGGCGCGGAGGTCTTCACCACCGAACGCCGTTTCCTGCACAGCGCCACCTACCGCATGACCCCGCGCCACGGCGATCGCCCGGCCGAGGAACCCCTGCGCTACAGGGTGGAGGTGGTGCCGGACCTCTTCCCCAGCATCCAGGTGGAGAGCCGCACGGACAGCACCGCCATGCGCCGTCTGTTCTACCGGGGCGAGATCGGCGACGACCATGGCCTGAAGCGTCTGGTCTTCCACTGGCGCTATGCCATCGGTGGGGACAGCCTTCCACCAGCAGAGCGGGAGGGCAGCACAGAACTGCGCATCGACCCACGCACCACGCGTCAGGAATTCTTCCACAGCTGGGAGCTATACGCCATGCCCATTTCTCCTGGCGACCGCATCGAACACTGGTTCGAGGTGTGGGACAACGATGGGGTGAATGGCAGCAAGCGCACGCGCAGCACCACGCAGGTGTTCGCAGCGCCCAGCATCAAGGAACTGAGTGAACAACAGGACCAGGACAGCGAGGCGATCAAGAGTGGACTGAAGGAAAGCCTGGACGAGGCCCGCGATCTACAACGCGAGCTGGAACGGCTGCGCCGCGAAATGCTCGACAAGAAGGAGCTGAACTGGCAGGACCGCCAGAAGATGGAGAACGTACTTCAGCGCCAGAAGGACCTGCAACAGCGCGTGGAACAGAGCACCGAGCAGCTGCGTCAAAGCCAGTTGCGCCAGCAGGAATTCCGGCCCATGGATGAGCGTATGCTGGAGAAACAGCAACGCATCCAGGAACTCTTTGAGAACATCCTCAGCGAGGAAATGAAGGAACTCTATCGGCAGGTCCAGGAGATGATGGAGAAGCTGGACAAGGATCAGCTTCAGGAGCAGATGAAGGATATGCAGCTGAGCCAGGAGGACATGGAGAAGGAGCTCGACCGGGCCTTGGAGATGTTCAAACGCATGGAGGTGGAGCAGAAGGCCGAGGACATCGCCCAGCAATTGCGGGAGCTATCGGAGAAGCAGGACCAGCTCTCCGAGGAGACCGCCAGGGAAGAGACCCCCACTGATGAACTGAAGTCGAAACAGGAAGATCTTGACAAGGAGTTCCAGGAATTGCGCAAGGAGATCGAGGAACTCGAAGAGAAGAACCAGGAGTTGGAAAAGCCCCTGGACCTGCCCGATACCGATGCACTGGAGGAGGAGATCGGCAAAGACCAGAAAGAGAGCGGCGAGCAACTGGACAAGAAGCAGAACCAAAAGGCAAGCGGGTCACAGAAGGGCGCTGCGGAGAAAATGGACCAGCTGGCCCACCAGATGGAGACCGCCGCCGGGGCCTCCGCTGAAGAGCAGCAGGAAGAGGACATGGAAGCGCTGCGTCAACTACTGGAGAACATCGTACACCTGAGTTTCGAGCAGGAGGAGCTGATGAGGCAGGTGGCCACCACCAGCCTGCGCGATCCACGCCTTGTGGAGCACGGGAGGCAACAGCGCAAACTGCGTGATGATGCCAAGGTGATCGAGGACTCCCTCTTCGCCCTGAGCAAGCGTGTGCCCCAATTGCAAAGCATGGTGAATCGTGAGATGAATGCCGTGAACAGCAACATGGATGAGGCCACCCTGCATCTGGGCGAAGCGCGGGCCAACGAACGCTACAAGCCCATGGCCGCCGACCGGCAGCAGCACGCCATGACCGGTCTGAACAACCTGGCACTGCTGCTTGATGAGGCCCTTCAGCAGATGATGCAGGACATGCAGGGCGACAGCGGGGACTGTGACAAGCCGGGTAACAAACCGGGGAAAAAGCCCGGCATGGGCAAGTCGGGCATGTCCAAGATGAAAAGCCAGCAACAGGCGCTGCAGAAGCAATTGGAGGAAATGCGCAAGGCCATGGAAAAGGGCGGAAAGAAGCCCGGTGAAAAACCCGGCGAGGGCACAGGTGGCATGATGGGCATGGGCCAGCAGCTGGCACAGCTCGCCGCACAGCAGGCCGCCATCCGCAAGGAGATGCAGCGGCTGGCGCAGGAGTTGAACAAGGATGGCAGTGGTGCGGGCAACGAGTTGAACAAGCTCGCCGAACAGATGGAACAACAGGAGAAGGACATCGTGAACAAGAACATCAACAGCGAGACCCTGCGGCGCCAGCAGGATATCCTGACCCGCCTGCTGGAGCATGAGAAGGCCGAACGTGAGCGCGAACAGGATGAGAAGCGCACCAGCAATGAAGGGATCGACCAGCCGCTGCCCGACCCGGCCCGGTACTTCGAGCACATGCGCCAGAAGGCCCGTGGAGCGGAACTGCTGCGCACGGTGCCCCCCGGCCTGAAGCCATACTACCGCGATCGCGTGAACGCCTATTTCGGTACATTTGACCGGCCCTGACGCCCATGGCGAATATCACCGAAGAACTCGAGTTCACCCGTCGCATCGACTTCCCCGCCAAGGCCGAGAACATCGCGCTGGCGGAGAAGCTCATCGATGAAGCATGTGCCGCGTTGCAGGTGCATGAAAGCCGGTATGGCAACATCCTGATCGCCCTGACCGAAGCGGTGAACAATGCCATCCACCATGGCAATCGTTCCGATCCGGCGAAGAACGTGGGCATCGGATACAGCGCACAGGACGGGCAGCTGGTCTTCATGGTGCAGGACCAGGGACCCGGCTTCGACCACGACCATCTGCCCGACCCGACCGACCCCGAGAACATCGAGAAGCCACACGGGCGTGGGGTGTTCCTCATGCGTGCGCTCGCCGACGATGTGGCCTTCAGCGACAATGGGGCGACGGTGGTCATGACCTTCGATCTCAGTCCGGTCCCGGAATAGCGCGCCGCATGGAGGCCATCGCGTTCAAGGCCCTGGGCGTGACCAATGCCTTCCGCGACCGCACGCAACTGCGCACCTGGCTGGCTGCCGTGGCCCGTGACCATGGACACCGCATAGAGGAGCTCAACTTTGTTCTGATGGATGACGATGCGCTGCTGCGATACAACCAGCGCTACCTCGGCCACAATGAACTGACCGATGTGATCACTTTCGACGGGCAGGCCGGTACGGGTATCTCCGGCGATGTGTTGATGAGCCTGGATCGCATACGCGAGAACGCGGCCCTGTATGGGGTACCGCTCCAACACGAGTTGCGCCGGGTGATGGTGCATGGTCTCCTGCACCTGCTTGGTCATGGGGACAAGACCAAGGCACAGCGTGCGGACATGCGTGCGTGTGAGGACCGCTACCTCTCCTGCTTCAGGTAAGTACCGGAAAGGCGAAAGGGTCATCACCGTACGGTGACGACCCCTTCTATGCCGCGGTCCCGCCTCGCTTCAGTTCCGCGGCCATTGCCTCTCCATGGCACGACACATGGCCATGCCGGTGGAGCCATTCCATTGTCGAAGACCATGCCGCAGGGTCACATCGCGCCGCGATCTCCTGAAAGGCCCATGGCAGTATGGAACGGCGCTGGAGATCCACGCAGGGCGCTCGGGATAAGCGAGGCACCCACTCCACAACAACGCGTATCAAAACCCCGCATATCCCGCCCCAACGCCAAGTTCGTTGGTAGGAAGAGTGCGGAAGAGCTCAGCCCAACGCGGGCAGATCGATGATGAAGGTGGTGCCTTTGCCAGGTTCGCTTTCCAGCGACAGCAAGGCACCGTGCGCATTAAAAATGTTGCGTGCCTCGGTGAGGCCCAGCCCCATGCCCCCCTTACGCCCACTGAAGAAGGGTTGGAAAATGCGCTCACGATCCTCCTCGCCCAGACCCTTTCCGTTGTCGCTTACCAGTACGCGCACCGAGTCGCCCACCTGGCGCGACTCTATGCGCAACGCGCCACGGCCTTCCTCCATGGCTTCAATGGCATTCACACAAAGGTTCACAAGCGCTATGGTGATCAGTTCCCGGTCCATGCGCACAAAGGGCAGATCCTCCCCCAGCCCGGTCTCGCACCGCATGCCCAGCAGTGCACAACGATCCTTCACCAGGTCCAGCACGTGCCCCAGCACGGCGTTGATCGGACCCGGTTCCAGCTTCACATCCATGGGCCGTGAAGAATGCAACATCTGGGTGATCAGCGCCCCGATACGCCCGGCATTGCGCGCGAGCACATCACGGTAGGTGCGGATCGGGTCGTCGTCCGCCACCGGCGATTCGACCTCCATCTGTTCAAGCGCAAGCTGGATGTTGGTGAGCGGGTTGCGCACCTCGTGTGCCACCACACGTGCGAACTTCCCCGTGACCGCCAGTCGCTGGCTTTCCTGCAGAAGTCGCAGCTGGGCACGCTGCTCGGTGATATCGTTGAATGTGACCACCAGGCCATCCAGCAGGCGCACTGCGCTACATACCAGCAGACGCTTGGTGCCCTCCCGTTCCAGTGTGAACTCTCCGGTCATGGCCTCGCCGCTCTCCACGGTGGCCTCCAGAGCCTCGAAAAGTCCATTGCCCGCCATACCCGGCAGGCTGGCCAGCAGGGTGTTTCCCACACCGGCCTCTGCGCCGAGTCCCAGGATCTTCCCCGCAGTGGCATTCAGCATGGTACATTCCAGGTCCTTGATCCCACCGGCATCATCGCGGACCGCCCGAAAGGCCATGATCCCGCTGATGGCACTATCCAGGACGCGCTTCAAACGGCGCTCGGCCAACTCCCTGGTGCGCGCCTCGGTATCACGTTCGTCCGCGAGCCGGCGGGCTTCCCGCTCGGTGCGCTGCACCCGTTCCAGCGTCCGCAGGATCCGGAAGAAAAGCAATGCGATGAGCGCCAGGGCCAGCAGGGCGTAAAGCAGGATCATCATGGGGGTGACGAGCCCCAGGGCATGCTCCTGTTCAGTGCGTTGCCGCAGGGCACCACTGTGGCGTCCCATCAAGTCCGCATGGATGGAGCGCAGTGCCTGCATACGGCGATGCGCCTGTTCCAACAGCGCGGGATCGGGCCGGCCCTGGGGTGCACGCCCCATGCGCTGCTGGAAGATCAACTGGCGCAGGTCGGTCATCATGGTATTGATGCTCACGCGCAGGCCCATGGGATGCGCCACGCCATCGGTGTCGGGGAGCAACACGAGCAGTTCATTGACCAGCCCGTCCAGATCCTGGCGGGCCTGCAGGTAGGGCTCCAGATACGAGGTGTCATTGGTGAGCAGGTATCCGCGGCATCCGGTCTCCGCATCCTTCACTACTGAGAATAACGCCTCAGTGCGTTTGATGATCAAGCTGGACCGGCGTACGGCCTCGCTCTCGGCCTTGTAGCGTGAGAGTCCGTCATATGCGAGTGCCAGCAGTAGAAGCATCAGCAGGACACTGCCACCGGCGATCCATTTGATCAGGCGGTTCTCTTGTCCCGGGTCCATGGCCTGGCCCCTACCCGCTCCTCGGGGAGGCGTGGACGTAGTGTCCGAGCCGGGTTCGTCACTTCGCGTCATCGGATGGTCTGCTATAGATCCAGACCGAAGGACTTGAGCTTGTTGTAGAGTGTCTTGCGGTCGATGTTGAGCATCTCGGCCGTGCGCGTTTTGTTGAAACCGTTGCGCTCCAACGCCTGCAGAATGGCCTGCTTTTCCGCATGGTGCGCCACAGCGCGGAGGTCGTCCTCGGCCGGCGCCGCAGGTCCATTCGATGTCCGCGATGTGCTTGTGCCCCCGGCGAGCAGCTCCATGGGGAGATGTTCTAGTTCGAGACGATCCCCGGTGGAAAGAAGCACGGCGCGCTTGATCACGTTGTTCAATTCACGCAGGTTGCCATACCAGCTGGCCTGGCGCAGGGCCTCCTGTGCTTCGGGCGAGATCTGCCGGGCGGCGCGCCCCAGCCGTTCGGCACTCAAGAGCAGGAAGTGTTCCGCGTAGTGCAGGATATCGCCCCGCCGTTCGCGCAACGGAGCAAGGTCGATACTGAACTCGTTGAGGCGGTGGTAAAGGTCCTCCCGGAAGCGGCCTTCCTTGGCGGCAATGCGCAGGTCCTCGTTCGTGGCAGCGATGATACGCACATCCACTGCGGTGTCCTTGTTGTCGCCGATGCGGCGCACACGGCGCTCCTGCAACACGCGAAGCAGCTTCACCTGGTTCTCGTAGCTCAGGTTGCCGATCTCGTCCAGGAACAGGGTGCCGCCATGGGCCTGCTGGAAGCATCCCTCCTTGTCGTTGATGGCCCCGGTGAAGGAGCCCTTTACATGGCCGAACAATTCGCTGCCGGCCAGTTCCGAAGGGAGTGCCCCGCAATCCAGCGCCACGAAAGGCTTGCTGCTACGCTTGCTCGTATGATGGATCTCCTTGGCCACGAATTCCTTCCCCGTCCCGGTCTCCCCGGTGATCAGGAGCCCCAGGTCCGTGGGTGCCACCAGGGCGATATGTCTGGCAAGCTGCTCGGCGTGGGGCCCCGTGCCCGGCATGTATTCGTGGATCCTGGCGATGTTGCGGCTATTCGTTGCGGCAACGGTCGTCGGGGTGGAAGGGCCTGCGGAAAGTGCCTCCTCAACACGCAGGGCGATGTCGTCCGGATAGAGCGGTTTCACCACGTAGTCCCGGGCACCTTTACGCATGAGTTCCACGGCGACGCGGACATCCGAATAGCCGGTGATCACGATCACGGGCACGCCGGGCGCCATGCTGCGGAAATGATCCATCATCTCCAGGCTGTCCGCGTCTGGCAGGCGGTGGTCGCACAGCACCAGGTCATACCTGTTGTTCTTCAACAGTTCCAGCGCGGTGTTCTTCCGTCCGGCGACATCCACCGCATAGCTTTTCTTCTTCAGGAAGGTGGAAAGCAGGGTGCCGATATCGGGATCATCGTCCAGTATCAGTATGCGTGAGGCGGGCATGTGTCAGGGCTTTGGTTCATGAGGTCCCGCCAGGGGCGATAAGCCGCATGGTGGTAAGGCCATTGAGGATGGTACCGCGGTCCAGCGGCTTGGTCAGAAAGAGGTCCGCCCCGGCGGCCAGTGCACTTTCGCGCTCCTGGTCGATGGCGCTGATGACGATCACGCGTGAGTCGGGGGATCCATGGCGGAACTGTGGGATCAACTCATAGCCTTTGCCGTCGGGCAGGTTCACATCAAGAAAAACCCCGTCAAAAGGTCCATCGGCCATGCATTCACGCGCCTCCTTCAGGGAATGTGCCATCACTGAACGCACTCCCAGCGGACTGAGCATGGCATTCAATAGCAGGCAGATGTCGTGTTCGTCGTCGACCAGAAGTAGTCTCATAGGTAACGGGCTGAAGGTACCGCAACGGCACGGATCGGCACCCTCGCCATGGGGTGCTTCCATTCGATCGCCGTGCCGAACCTCCTTTCCCCATCAGCGAAGCCGCATCGACCCGGCACCTGCCACGGATCGGGGAGATCTTGCCACACCTTCTGCCTCATCCTTGCCCAATGGTTCCATTCTCCTACCTTCAGCGGCACATGCACCACATATGATGATCGAGGCAAAAAAGGCGGTGGATCTTGTTCAGAACAAACTCGCGGAGTGGCTCGAGGCATTGATCACGATGCTGCCCAACATGGTGCTGGCCGCCTTGATCGTGGTAGGCTTCTGGATGCTCGCCAGACTGGTGCGCAACCTGGCCAACCGGCTGATGATCCGGTTCTTCCAGAGCAGCACGCTACAGCGGCTCATCAGTACCGTGATCTACATCGTCATTGTGCTGGTGGGTGCATTCACCGCGCTCAGTGTGCTTCACTTGGACAAGGCGGTGACCTCACTGCTGGCCGGTGCGGGCATTCTGGGCCTCGCCCTGGGTTTCGCATTCCAGGATATCGCAAGCAACTTCATCGCCGGGGTGCTCATGGCCGCGCAACGGCCGCTGCGCGTGGGCGAGTTGGTGGAGACCTCCGGCCAGCTTGGCGTGGTGGAACGCATCGACCTGCGCACCACGCAGCTCCGCAGCACCCAGGGCATCCAGGTGACCATACCGAACAAGGACATCTTCCAGGGTGTACTGGTCAACTACAGCCGCAATGGTGTACGCCGCGTGGACCTGGAGGTGGGGATCAGCTACGGTGAGGATCTGGAGCATGTGAAGCAGGTGACCATCGACGCAGTGAAGAATGTACCCAATGTGCTGCAGGAAAATGGTGTGGATCTCTTCTACCAGGGCTTCGGAGATAGCAGCATCGACTTCGAAGTGCGTTTTTGGATCGTGTCCTCCAGCAACAAGCATTTCCACACCGTGCGCAGCGCCGCCATCATGGCCATCAAGGCGGCATTCGACAAGGCAGGCATCACCATCCCATTCCCCATACGCACCCTGGACTTCGGCATCAAGGGCGGCGAGAAACTCGATGCCATGCTGGGGGGACGCGCACGGGACGGAACATCCTGATCCCCGACCATGGCATCCAGCCGCACACCATTGTCCTCCGCGCTATTGTCGAGTATGATAGTGCTTGCGTGCGCTAATGTCCACGCGCAAACTCCTTCCGACAGCCTGCGCCATGCCTCCATGGTGCAGCGCATGGGTGAGCACCGCAAAGCCTTCGCGCACGATTCGGTGGTGCAGGTCGCAGAGCGGCTGCTGAAGGAGACGGACGGAACTACCAGCGAACATGGCTACATGGCCCAATGGCATTTGGCCCAGGCGCATGATGCCTTGGGTGATCCGGTCACGGCCACTGCCTTCGCGCAGCAGGCCTTCGAGACCGCGCGTGCCATGGGCGATCGTGAGTTACAGTTGAAGTCGCTGAACCAGCTTTCGCACCTGGCCACTGTGCAGAGCCGCTACACCGACGCGTACCGCTACCGCCGCGACCACTTCGCCCTGGCGATGCAGCACGGCGATAGCGCCATGCTGGTGGCCTCGCTGAACAACATGGGCAATATGTTCAGCCACCGCCTGATGACCGACAGCGCCGAGTGGGCCTTCCGCCTGGGCCTCGCCCATGTGCCCGGAAAAGGTTGCTTCGAGGAGATCATCATCCTCTCGAACCTCGGTGGGCTGCTCAGCGAGCAAGGGCGGCACGATGAAGCGATCCCGCTGTTGGAGCGCTCGGTGCAGCGCGTGGACAGCAGTGACCACCGCTCCATGGCACGCGCGCTCAACAACCTCGGCTTCGGGCTGATGGAGGCCGGCCGCCACGGTGATGCGATACAGGTGATCGACCGCAGCGAGCTCCACAATCAGCTTAGCGACCGCATGCTCGACCTGAGCATCGACAACTTGGACCTGCGCGCGCGGTCATTGTCAGCGCAGGGAAGGCATGCTGAAGCCTATGCCACCATGCGCGAGCTGAAGCGGGCGCAGGACAGCCTCTTCGCCAGCACCTTGGATGAACGGCTGCTGGAACAAGAGAAGCGCTTCGAGACCCAATTGAAGGAGGAGGAGATCCAGCGACTCGATGCGGTGACGAGCGAGCAGGCCGCGCAGATCAAGGCACGCAACCTGATGTTATACGGCAGCCTCGTATTGGTGCTGCTGGCGATCGCGGCACTGCTGCTCATCTGGCGGAACTTCCGGCAGAAGCGCCATCATGCGGAAGTGTTGGAAGGGCTCAACGCCGAACTGAAGGACCAGAAGCAGAAGATCGAGGAGATCAATGGCCTGCTGCGAATGAAGGTGCTGCGTACACAGATGAATCCGCACTTCATCTACAACTGCCTTAACGCCATCGGTAATCTGGTACGTAAGGGCGATGCGGTCGCAGCGAGCGCCTACCTTGATGGTTTCGCGCGCCTGTTGCGCATGGTGCTCGACCACAGTGTGAAGGACCGTGTACCGATCTCCCAGGAACTCGATTTTCTGCGCCAGTACCTGAAGTTGGAGGCGCTACGTTTCCCCGATGGCCTGCACTACACCGTGGATGCCGATCCGGGGTTGATCGAGGACGATGTGCATGTGCCCGCCCTGCTGGTGCAGCCTTTCGTGGAGAACGCCATATGGCATGGCCTCGCGGGCAAGGAGGGCGAGAAACGCCTGAGCGTATCCTTCGCCGAGGTGGATGGCGTGGTGCGTTGCAACGTGGAGGACAATGGCGTGGGCCGAAAGGCCGCTCCAAAGCGTGCGCACAGCGATGGCAGCCCCAGCATGGGCCTGCAGCTTACCAATGAGCGCCTTCAACTGCTGGCCTTCAAGCTTGCGGGAAGCGGGCGCATCCAATTCGAGGACCTGCACCAGGCAGATGGCACGGCTGCGGGTACGCGCGTGGAGGTGGTGCTCGATGGCGGCACCTGATCGGTCCCCGTTTCGGAACAGCCCGGGGCGAAGGTCGGCCCGTAGCCCCGGTTCCACGTATCTTCCGGCCATGATCGGCGTGTTGCTGGTGGATGATGAGACCGGGGCCCGTGAATTCCTGCGGGAACGCCTGGCCTCGGTGGCCCCCGAAGTGCGCGTACTGGCCGAGGCCGGATCTGGGCCGGCGGCGTTACCCTTGATCGAGAAGCACCGCCCCGCATTGGTCTTCCTCGATGTGGAAATGCCTGGCGGTGATGGCTTCGATCTGCTGAAAACCCTCGGCACCTGGGACTTCGACGTCATCTTCACCACCGGCTTCCAGCGCTACGCCATCCAGGCCATCCGGTTCAGTGCACTGGATTACCTGCTGAAGCCAGTGCAGGCCGATGAGCTGCGTGCGGCGATCGATCGCCACCTGGAACGCCACCCCGATCCCGAGTTGGATGAGCAGCACCAGGCCGCTGTGCTGGCCAACCTGAACGAGCCCCACGAGCAGGGCATGAAACTTACCCTGCGCCACGGCAACGGACTGCACTTCGTGGCACCTTCGGATGTCGCCTTTTGCCGCGCCGAGGACAACTACACCGAACTGCATCTGTGCGACGGACGCCGCTTCATGGTGGCCCGCACACTGAAGGAGTATGAGGACATGCTCACCGAGCTCGGCTTCATCCGCGTGCATCGCAGCTACCTGGTGAACCGCGAAGCGATCGAACGGATCACCACCGATGGTTTCCTGGAAGTGCGTGGCGGCCACCGCGTGGAGATCAGCCGCCGCCGCAAGGAGGAGGTGTTGAAGTTGTTGCGGGCCTGACCGCTCACTCGGTCCCTGTTCCGTTCGCTCGACATTCTTGATCGCGCCATCGCGAAGCGGGCATCTTGTCGCTTCAACCCGAACGCCATGCTTCTTCGCTACGCCCTGCCAACCCTGTTGCTTTTTTCATCGCACCTCATCAACGCGCAAGCGGGCGCGCTCGATCTCTCCTTCGGGGTGGAAGGCGTTGCGTTCGCATCACACGATGGGTCCGACCAGGTGACCGCCATGGTGGTTTTGCCGGACGATGCGATCGTGGTGGCCGGCTACGCCTACTTCAGTGGTGCCGTCGTACTCGCGAAATTCACTCCCGATGGCCTGCCATTCCCAGGGTTTGGAACGGATGGCGTGGCCTTGATCGAGTTCGCGCCCGAGAAGGTCTATGCCTGTGGCATCGACGCGCAGCCCAACGGAAAGCTGCTGGTAGGCGGGTACGTCTGGGACAAGGATGGATCGGAGCGCACCTCATTCCTGGCGCGCCTCCATGCGAATGGCTCACGCGACACAAGCTTCGGCATTAACGGGGTGGTGGAATTCGGCCTTGATGGATGGGCCACACGCTCGGAGGCCATGGCACTGCAACCGGATGGCAAGGTGCTCTTCACCGGCAAGGTCGCCATGGGCGGGACGCAGTTCGCCTTCGTAGCTCGCCTCAACGCCGATGGCTCCATGGACAGCGGATTCGGCGAGGACGGCATCCGCACCATTTACCTGGGGACGCTGGACCAGTCAGGCTGGGCAGTGACGCCCCTTCCAGAAAGCCGTACCCTGGTGGCCTGTGCAGCAGCGGAGCCCGGGGGATTCAACGGTATTGTGCTGGTACGCTTCAACGAGAATGGCATCGAGGACACGAGCTTTGGTAACGACGGCTATGTGTATGACCCCATCCTGGATGCGACCAAGGCCGATGTCCCCAAAGTACTGCTGCCCCTGCCTGGCGGAAACTTCCTCCTGGCCTGTCGCGCCCGCACTCCGGACGGCTCGCGCATGGGATTGTTGGCCTACGACAGTTCGGGTGAACGTATCCCTGCGTTCGCAACGGATGGGATCTTGGTGCTGGACTACGGGAATGCGTCCGGTGCTGGTGATGTGCCCTATGCATTGATACCGGATGCGCAGGGTCGCGTTACCATGATAGGCACGCTCTACACCTTCGAGGAGGGTGTAGCGATCGGACTTGCGCGCATCCTACCCAGCGGCGAACTCGATGACACTTTTGGTGATGGTGGCTTGGTGTATGACGAAGATGGCCAGCGACTTACTGCGGTCGCGGCCGGCGAGCAGGCCGATGGAAGCCTTATCGTCGCCGGCCTGGGATACGACTGGGACAACCTGAACGGATCGGATCACGCCGTGTCACGCTACTTGTCCGGTACTGTAGGGATACACGAACTGTCGAATGCCATCGATCAGGTGCAGGTCTTCCCGAATCCCGTTGCTGATCGTTTCGTACTCTCATTCGAGCATCACTCGATTGCTTCGCTCCGCATCGAACTCCTGGACATGCAGGGCCGGATCATCCATCGCTTCGCACAGCGCGCCTTCCTGCAAGGCGAACAACGCCTGGAGCTGAACTGGCCTGCGGATGCAGTAGCGGGTGTGTACACCATCGCGATCGTTTCGGTCCCGGGAACGGCCTATGTGAAGGTGCTGCGCTGACCGCTCCCTCGGAGAATCCACCGTTCGCTCGGCTTTGCGAGCACAGGGGCCATGATGCCCACAGCTTCGTAATACCATGCACCGCCCGATCCTTCTCCCGGCCCTTCTCCTGCTTCTTGCCGCCACAGACGCCATGGCGCAGAACGTGGGGATCAGCGTGGATGGTGCCGCCCCCCACCCCAGTGCGCTGTTGGACGTGGATGCCACAGCGCTGCCCGCCAATGCGAAACGCGGGCTACTGATACCCCGCGTCAGCGGTGTGGAGATGAACGCCATCGTGGTGCCCGCGACCGGTCTGCTCGTGTTCAACACCACGGCCAACGGATTCTGGTGGTATGATGGCACCGCATGGGTGCCCCTTGCCGCGCCCTTGACCGGTTGGAGCATTCTGGGGAATGCAGGCACCGTGGACGGAACGAATTTCCTGGGTACAACGGACAATGTGCCCCTGACCATCCGCACCGATAACGTGGCCCGCGCACGCATCACCACGCGGGGCCAGATCGAGGTGCTCAACACGGGGCGGTCCGTGTATGTGGGCCAGCATGCGGGCGCCAACGATGATCCCGCGAATGGACGCAACACCTTCGTGGGCGACAGCGCGGGGTTCGCCAATACCAACGGCTACCGGAACGTATTCGTCGGCGAGAACGCCGGTCGTGTGACCACCACAGGATGGGTCAATACGGCGGTGGGTTCAGAGGCGGGACGGAATAACACCACAGGGGCGGGCAACGTGTTCATAGGACGAAGCGCGGGAAGGAGCAACACCACCGGACAGGTCAATACCCACGTGGGATACAACGCGGGCTACTCCAGCACGACACCCTGGTACAACACATTCCTGGGATCTTTCGCGGGGGAATTCAACACCACCGGCGACCAGAACACCTTCGTTGGAACCGCCGCCGGCAGGAACAACACCACCGGCATCTTCAACACGAACGTTGGCCACTATTCCGGAGAGAACAACGTAACCGGCACACAGAACACCAACTTGGGCACCAGCGCCGGCCGGGGCAACACCTCTGGCAGCTTCAATACCATGGTGGGCGTGAACACCGGGTTCGAAGCTTCAACAGGCACCAGCAACACCTGCGTGGGGCATGCCGCTGGGTATGGCATCACCACTGGGGCGAACAACACCTTCGTGGGCCGGAACGCGGGCAGCAGCACTACCACGGGGGTGATGAACACCATGGTGGGGCGCGATGCGGGCCTCTACAATACCACAGCGATACACAACACGTTCATCGGCACTTTCTCTGGAGAGAACACCACCACGGGTCCTAGGAACACCTTCGTGGGCACCAGCGCTGGTCGCGGAAACACCACCGGACAAGACAATACGGCGCTGGGGATCAACGCAGGCTTCCAAGCCACGACGCCCTCCTTCAACACCTTCCTGGGCGCATTCAGCGGTGAAAACACCACCACCGGAGCGCAAAACACCTACGTGGGCACCAGTGCCGGACGGGGCAACAGCACCGGCAGCTTCAACACCATGGTGGGTGTGAACACTGGGATCGTAGCTTCCACGGGCGCCAGCAACACCTGTCTGGGTCATGCCGCCGGGAATGGCATCACCTCCGGATCGAGCAACACCTTCTTGGGCAGGAGCGCCGGCAGCAGCAATACCACGGGCGGGATGAACACCTACGTTGGGCTCAATGCCGGACTCAACGCCACCGCTCCGGCATTCAACACGTTCATCGGCACCTTCAGCGGAGAGAACACCACCACAGGCGGGAGCAACACCTTCGTAGGTACCAGTGCCGGCCGCGGCAACACAACGGGCTTCGAGAACACCATTGTGGGGTTGAACGCGGGCTTCAATGCCACCAGCGCGTTCTTCAACACGATCATGGGCGCCTACGCCGGGGAGAACACCACGACCGGGGGCGGCAACACTTTTTTAGGGCGCATGGCGGGTAGAATGAACACCGCCGGGCAAAGCAACACCATGCTGGGAACCCAGGCAGGGTACAATACCACAACGGGCAACCTCAATGTGTTCGTGGGCCATTCCGCCGGTTTCAATAACAGCACTGGCGCTTTCAACACATTCATGGGGGTCAACGCCGGCCGCGATAACACTACTGGCGGCTCCAACACGATGGTGGGTGTGCAAGCCGGACTCAACGCCACCACCGCGCAGCACAACACCTTCATCGGCGCTTTCAGCGGAGAAGGCACCACCACCGGAGCGGAGAACACTTTTGTGGGTACCAACGCAGGCCGTGTGAATACGACCGGAACGAACAGCACCATGGTGGGGATGAACGCCGGAGCCAACGCCACTACGGCTTCCGGTAACGCATTTCTGGGACATTCAGCCGGGAACAGCACCACAACGGGTTCGGGCAACACCTATCTCGGGCTGAATGCGGGCCGGGCCAATACCACGGGAGGTTCCAACACCATGGTGGGTCTCAACACCGGTCTCAACGCTACAACCGCCCTCTACAACACATACGTCGGCGCATATGCCGGGGAGAATACCACCACCGGCGGAAGTAACACATTCATGGGAACCAATGCCGGACGTGGGGTCACCGAAGGCTCCCAGAACACCATGGTGGGCTTGAACTCCGGCTTCTATGCCACAACAGGCCTGTACAACACGTTTCTCGGCGCTTTCAGCGGTGAGAATACCACCACCGGAGGGGAGAACACCTTCGTGGGCACAAGTGCGGGACGTAGCAACACCACCGGTGGCAGCAATACGCTGGTCGGCGTCAACGCTGGCTTCAACGCTACCACGGCGATATACAATGTGATGGTGGGCAGCTTTGCCGGGATGGCCACTACCATTGGCTCCGAGAACACTTTCGTGGGTGTCAGTGCAGGTCGCTCCAACACCACTGGTGTACGCAACACCTATTTGGGTGTGAACGCGGGATTCTTCAGCATCACCGCGGCGGACAACACCCATTTGGGCGCCTATGCCGGGGAGAACAGCACCGGTGCGCAGAATACCTATGTGGGATCCAGCGCTGGCCGCAACACCACCACGGGAACGCGCAATGTGGCCCTGGGGCGTGAGGCCTTGACCACCAGCACCAACGCGGCGGACAACACCGCGATCGGCTATCGCGCGTTGTTTTCCAGCACCACGGCCACGCGCAACACGGCAGTGGGTTCCAATGCGTTGACCGCCACCACTGCAGGGGAGAACGCCGCAGTAGGCTGGCTGGCGCTCACCGCCAACACCTCAGGTAACTGGAACACCGCTGTTGGGCCGGAAGCCCTGGCATTGAACACGGACGGATTCGCCAACACCGCGGTTGGGCGACGTGCGCTGTATAACAACGTTACGGGTAGCAGCAACACCGCCTTGGGCCGGGGTGCGGGCACCAACGCGCCCGACCTGATCGGCACCATAGCCTTGGGCAACAACGCCGTGGCTACGATCAACAATCGCGCGGTGATCGGTACCATAGCCAACAACAATCTCACTGGTGGCTTCGGCGCCTGGCAGAACTTGAGCGATGCGCGATTCAAGCTGGGCGTGCGTGAGGATGTGCCCGGGCTCGACTTCGTGATGCGCCTGCGACCCGTGACCTATCATCTCGATGTACATGGCATCGACGCCTTCCTGGGTGTTTCGGAGCGGATAGCGGAGATCGATGGAGAAGCCGCCGTGGCGCAATACCGTAGTCGACTGGAGGAGGTGGCAGCCGAAGCACAGACCGGGTTCATCGCCCAGGAGGTGGAGGCCGCCGCGCGGGCTATTGGCTATGACTTCGATGGTGTGCATCGCCCGGTGAATGACAGCGATCACTACACCTTGGGCTACGCCACCTTCGTGGTACCCCTGGTGAAGGCCGTACAGGAGCAACAAGCCATGATCGAAGAGCTACGCAAGAACAATGCGATGCTGGAACATGCTCTTGAGGAGCAGCGCACCTCGATCGACATGCTCATGCGTCAGCTGGGCGTGCAGGCCGCACGCTGACCACTCAAATCCCTTGGACCGGTTTCTTTTCTGGTGTTCGCCCCCGGTAACCGTGATCATCGATGGCCACAGCCTGAGTACGCCCTATTTGAAAGTACTGCGGTGACCGTCCGCTCGTTGTTCGTGCCGCTTGCTCGATCCGCAGTTCGTAGTGGCCCTCACCGCTCCACCTTCATGCCAGCAAACGGATCCGCCATGCGTTATCACTGCTGTCCGGTTAAGCCTTGGTCAAACATAGGATGAGCCCAACATGGACGCGGCATATCGAGCGAAAATGCGTGGGGCGGATTTGAATTGCTGTCCGTCGATGAGGTGGGTTTCCTTGAGGACAACTCAAGGAAC
>JBGTES010000010.1:0-30184 GCA_041747675.1 Flavobacteriales bacterium | reverse complement strand
GACCGTGGGGAACGTGTGACCGATCACATCGAAAACCGGCTTCAACAGCCGGTTGATCGAGGTAAAACGACCAAGTTCAATCTATGACCGATACGATGTTCAACCCCACTGCTCCTCATGCACAGTTCTTCGAGGTACCCTTAAGAAGAGCGGATTCTGGATCTACGTGCTGGCCGCAGTGGCCGGCCTTGCCGTGCCCATGGTCTTCCTGGGTGGTGGCATGCTGGCGCTGCTCTCCGTAGGCGTAGGCGGGTTCATCAGTCTGGTCTTCATTCTACTGTACGCGCTCAACCTGAAGCATATGTACTAAAGGCTTGTTCCACAGACTGTTCGAAGCCCCGTGGCCCCGCCATGGGGCTTCGTCATTCGCGGCTACTACATTCGGCCACTGATGACCGCTACGCACGCACCGCCCACCGGCCCGCTCCGCACCCTGTGCATCGCCAGCTTCGTGAACACGGGGCTCTTCATGCTGGTCTATGGTCTGGGCGTCCTGTCCATGTGGGCCATGCGGGGCGTGCCCTTCGCGGAGTATGAGGCGATCTTCATAGATCGCTTCGGCGCCATCACCGATCCGGCCATGCGCGGCGAGTTGGAGGCCATCCTGCTGCTGTTGTACGAGGACGGCGCGACCTTGATGCTGATCCTTTTCGCCCGCACCGCGCTGCGTTCCTATGGCGTGCTGGGCATGTGGCGGGGGCGCGCCAACGCCTTCCACATCTATGCCCTCGCACAGTTGGCGGGCATCTTCGCCCCGCACCTGGTGCTGCCGTGGAGCTACCTGGGCATCACTGGCCCGCTGGCTGCTGTGGCCCTGACGGCCTTGTATGGATCGCTGCGGAAGCACAACGAAAGCGTGGGGGCCTGACCCTGTGCTGAATGTGGTTTTCACGACCATCACTTGCCAGAGCTGTCCCGGCCGATTACCTTGGCTACTGCTGGCATGTGTGGAATGGGGAGCCCGTTGGCTTCCCTGCAAGACCGGAACGACATGGGACGAACGTTGACCGACGCTGCGGTGCACCCGGATGCGCTGGCCTGGAAGGCTGCCGCGACCCTGCGTCTGGCCGCGCTACGCGGACGCGTGGGGCACACGCCGCTGCTGCCCATCCGCGAACTGTTCCAGAAACCCGGTGTGCGGCTCTTCGCCAAAGCCGAGTGGAAGCAGATCGGCGGCAGCGTGAAGGCGCGTGCGGCCTACCGCATCGTGCATCAGGCCGTGGCCAGTGGCGCCTTGCGTCCGGGCCGCACCCTGCTCGACGCTTCCAGTGGCAACACCGCCATCGCCTACGCGCACATCGCCCGTGAGGCCGGCATCCCCGTGGCGATCTGCCTGCCGGAGAACGCCACCCCGGAGCGCCACGCCGAATTGCGGCGCCTGGGAGCCACCATCATTCCCACCAGCCCATTCGAAGGCACCGATGGGGCGCAGCAGGCGGCGCGTGAGCTGGTCGACACATGGCCCGATCGCTACCATTACGCCGATCAATACGCCAACCCCGACAACCATCTGGCACACTACCACGGCACCGCGCTGGAGATCCTGGAGCAGACCGAAGGGGCCATCACTCATTTCATCTGTGGGCTGGGTACCACGGGCACCTTCACCGGCACCGGAAGGCGGCTGAAGGAGACCGATCCAGCAGTGTGGCTCACCGCACTGCAGCCCGATGCCGCGTTGCACGGCCTGGAGGGATGGAAGCACCTGCCCACCGCGCGTGTGCCAGCCATCTACGATGATACGGTGCCCGATGCGCACGCCGCTGTGGACACCCTTGCCGCCTATGACATGATGCGCGATGCCCTGAGGCATGAAGGCCTGCGCCTGAGCCCTTCGGCAGCAGCGAATCTGGTGGGTGCGATCGCCCTGGCGCAAAGGCTCGATGCGGGAACGGTGGTGACCATATTGCCCGACAATGCCGACCGCTATGGTGAGTTGGCGGACAGATACCTGGGATCCGCCACATGAAACAGCCGGAGGACAAAGCGGTGGTGGTGCATCCAGCGGCCATGGAGGTGATGGGGGAGGATGCCCGGCGCACCTTTCCGGACGAATGCTGTGGCTTCTTCTTCGGCCATGCGGGCGCAGAGCGCGAAGTGATACTGGCCCGGCCGGTGGAGAACCACAAGGACGGTGACAAGCGCAGGCGTTTCGAGATCAGCCCGGCGGATTACATGCGTGCCGAGCGTTTCGCGGTGGAGCAGGGCCTGGACCTGCTGGGCGTATACCATTCGCATCCATTGCATCCGGCCATCCCAAGCGAACACGACCGTGCCGTGGCCATGCCCTGGTTCTCCTACATCATTCTGTCCGTCCATACCGATGGCGTGCGCGAGGTGCGCAGCTGGCGCCTGGATGTAGACCGCCGTTTCCAAGAGGAAGCGTTGCGAACGCTCACCAGTGCATGACCGTTATCCCTTACAAGAACAAGTTCTGCCAGACCCAAGCAAGCACCCATGGCCAAGCTCATCATCCCCACCCCCCTGCGCAAGTTCACCGGCGACCAGTCCACCTTCGAGGGCCGGGGTGCCACGGTGGCCGCACTTATCGATGAATTGGTGGAACGGCACCAAGGGGTCCGCGAGCACCTGCTGGATGCCGACGGCCGGCTTCGATCCTTCGTTCGTGTGTATGTCGGGGAGGACGACATCCAGGCGCTCCAGGGCACGGAAACTCCCGTGGGCGAAGGCACCACGGTCAGCATCATCCCCGCCATCGCCGGCGGAACGGAACACAGCACCCCATAGCCATGGAAGCCAACGGCATCACCTTCAGCAGGGAGGAACTTGAGCGGTACAGCCGCCACCTGATCATTCCCGAGTTCAACATCGAAGGCCAGCGCCGCCTGAAGGCCGCGCGCGTGCTGGTGGTGGGCAGCGGCGGCCTGGGCAGTCCGCTGTTGCTCTACCTCACAGCAGCAGGCGTGGGGCACATTGGGATCGTGGACCATGACACGGTGGATGAAAGCAACCTGCAACGCCAGGTGCTTTTTGGCTTGGATGACATTGGCCGCCCCAAGGTGGAGGCCGCTGTGGATCGCCTGAAGGGCCTCAACCCCCATGTGGGATTCACCGTGTATCGCACCCGGCTCACCAGTGCCAATGCGCTGGATCTGATCAAGGACTACGATGTGGTGGCCGATGGCACGGATAATTTCCCCACGCGCTATCTGGTGAACGATGCCTGTGTGCTGTTGGGCAAAGTGAATGTGTACGCCAGCATCTACCGCTTCGAGGGCCAGGCCAGCGTGTTCAACCAACCCGATGCGCAGGGGGTGCGCGGCCCCAACTACCGCGATCTGTTCCCCGCACCACCACCGCCCGGCCTGGTGCCCAGTTGCGCCGAAGGGGGTGTGTTGGGGGTGCTGCCGGGCATCCTGGGTTCGCTACAGGCGCTGGAGACCATCAAGGTCATCACCGGGGTGGGAGAGACCCTCAGTGGCCGCTTGTTCCTCTTTGATGCCGCCTCGTTCCAGACACGCACGGTCAAGCTTCAGCGCGATCCACGCAACCCCCTCAACGGCGAACGGCCCACACAACAGGCCCTGATCGACTACGAGCAGTTCTGCGGCCTGGGAACACCCGTGAGTGAACGCGCGGTGAAGGAGATCACCGTGGCGGATCTCAAGCGGATGATGGACAATGGCGCGGACTTCCAGCTGATCGATGTGCGCGAGCCGCACGAGTATGCCATCGCGCATATCGGTGGTGAACTCATGCCGCTGGGCGCGATCATGGACCATGCGGGACGCATCTCACGCGACCGCCAGGTGGTGGTGCATTGCAAGGGCGGAGTGCGCAGTGCAAAGGCCATCCGCCAGCTGGAGGACGCTTTCGGTCTGGAGGATCTGCATAATTTGAAGGGCGGTATCCTCGCCTGGAGCCGTGAAGTGGACGACACCGTCCCTGTGTACTGAACGTGTTCCGAACGCGGTATGACTACCTTGTGCGCTATGATCCCCAGAACGCACATGAAAGTCCGCTCCCCTTTCTTCGTTATCGGCACCGTGGGCATGCTTGTAACTGCCACTCTTCACATGCTGATGGCCATGGTCCTCGTAGGTCCAGCGGTGCACCCGGTATTCCTGGGCACTTATCCGGTGTTCCTGGTCTTCCTGGCCCTTGGCACGGCCCGGATGCGCAGGGTGGAAGTGCCTGTTCGGTACCGGAAGCGGTAGGACCGCCAGGGTCTTTTTGGTGGGGCAATAGCTCGGCGGGGTCCTCCCGCTCGCGACCAAGAGCCACCGATGCGCGACCTTCTCCCAATTCCGTGGATCTTCGTGCCTTTGCCGGGTTGACCTGACACAGGTGATGGAGCATTTCCGCCAACGCTATCCGGGTGTGTTGCTGGCCATCGCCATCGGATCGGTGGGGTACTTCTCCGCGGCACATGTACCGGCTTCCCTTAATGGCGTCCTGCTGGCCCTGTTGTTGGGCATCGTGGTGGGCAACATGGTCAGGATCCCGGTGACTTTCGATCCTGGCATCAGCTTCACCAGCAGTCGGCTCCTGGAGTTCTCCGTGCTCTTTCTCGCCTTCAGCATCAACTACAGCCATATCGCCGCCGTGGGTGCCGGGGCCTTCAGCATTGTGGCCGTGGTGGTCCTTGTCATGGTGCTCATCACTTTTTGCCTGGCGCGCTACGTGCGCTGCCCGGGCTCCACGGGGTGGTTGGTGGGATTTGGCACGGCCATCTGCGGCTCCTCGGCGATCGCCGCACTGGCCGCAGGGGTCACACGCGAGAAGTCGGACGTGGGCATCGCCATGGCGGTCGTCAACTTCTTCGGCGTGGTGGGCATGATCGTACTTCCCATGTTGCTGATGAACATGGACCTGGATACGACCTCCCTGGGTCTTCTACTCGGCGGGACGCTGCACTCCTTGGGCAACGTGGTGGGAGCGGGCTATGCGATGGGCGCAGAAGTGGGGGAGGCGGCCACCACCATCAAGCTGGCCCGTGTGGCCTTGCTCAGTCCGGCGCTGATCCTGTTCAACTTCCTCGTGAACCGCGGACGTGCGTTGGGCTGGCGGCAGCACCTGGCTCTTCCCTGGTATCTCTGGGGATTCATCATCATCACCATCGTCACCTCGTTGGTGAAGCTTCCGCCAGCATTCCTCGATGGCATGGCCACGATCGGGATGGTGGTCCTCACGATCGCCATGGCGGCCATCGGGCTCCGGGTAAGCTTCGCTGAACTTTACCGCTCCGGTCGCAAGGGCCTGGGATTCGGGCTGATCATCTTCGTCATCCAACTGGCACTGGTGGCTGGCCTGGTGTGGCTGCTATGAGCGATGATCCCTCAACTCAGTTAGTGCATGCGATGCCACTGATCTCCACGTTCACGCCGCGTGGCAATCCTTTCACGGCAACGGCTTCGCGCGCAGGCGGCACCTCGCTGAAGTAACCGCCATACACCTCATTCACGGCGGCATAATGGGCCATGTCGCTGAGGAAGATCGTCACTTTCACCAGGTGCTCGTAGCTGAGCCCGGCAGCGCGTAGCAGGGTGCCTATGTTCTTCATCACCTGCTGTGTCTCCGTGGCGATGTCGCCCGTATGCAGGTTGCCATCGCTGTCCAAGGCGATCTGCCCGCTAAGGAACACGAAACCACCAGCAGCGATGGCCGGTGTATACGGAGCGAGGGGAGGAGCGGCCTGGGGTGGGTGGATGGGTTTTTTCATGTGCGCATGTGACCATGTGCGCATGTGCCCATGGTCCTGGGGCGAAGTTCTGGGATCGGGAGGATCCTTTGATCCATGTGCCCATTTGACCATTTGCTCATGTGCCCATTGAACTCAGGGAATGTGGTGCAAATTCATCGTGCATATGGAGCTTCATGGGCACATGCAGCGCGGGCTATGCACGCTGGCCGCACATGAGCACATGCAGCATAGGCTTTGCGCGCTGGCCGCACATGGGCACATGCGCACATGCTCAACACGATAGCTTTGCCGCCCATGAACGATCGCCCACTGATCCTGGTGACCAATGACGACGGCATCTTCGCGCCGGGCATCCGCACCCTCGTGGAGGAGGTATTGCCCTTTGGTCGTGTGCTGGTGGTGGCGCCCGACAAACCCCAGAGCGCCATGGGCCACGCCATCACCATCCACAGTTTCCTGCGCCTGCAGAGCGTGGACCTGATCGATGGGGTGGAGGCCTGGAGTTGCAGCGGCACACCGGTGGACTGCGTGAAGCTGGCGATCTACAAACTGCTGGGTGGCAGCAAGCCCGATCTGCTGGTGAGTGGGATCAACCACGGGGCGAACATCAGCATCAACGTGTTGTACAGCGGCACAATGAGCGCTGCGGTGGAAGGGGCCATGGAAGGGATCCCCAGCATCGGTTTCAGCCTGATGGACCATGGGATGGAGGCGGACTTCAGCCATGTGCGGCCCGTGGTGCGCAAGCTGGTGGAGAATGTGATCGGCCACGGCATGGCAGAGGGCATCTGCCTGAATGTGAATGTGCCGCGCGATACCGGGCTGCCCTTGAAGGGTATGCGCGTTTGCAGGCAGGCAAAGGCCAACTGGGAGGATGAGTTCGAAACGCGGCACGATCCCAGCAACAAGGAGTATTACTGGCTGAAGGGTGAGTTCCGCAGCCACGACCACGGCCAGGACACCGATGTATGGGCCGTGGACAATGGCTATGTCAGCATCGTGCCCACGCAGTACGACATGACCGCGCACCATGCCATAGCCGCCCTCAACACATGGGACCATGCGCTGGGATAGCACCACCACGGGCCTTGTCGTGGGGTTGCTGATGCCTGTGGCCGGCTTCTTCCTTTACGGCCTGATCCACATCACCTGGGTGCGTCCGGTGATGGACCTGCACGGGTTCGTCCACGATCTGTTCTTCGGCACACGAGACAATCAGGCACCGATCATCTCCCTCTCGCTCATCGCCAACCTCGCACCCTTCTTCCTATTCGATAGGCGCGACATGCACAAGGCAATGCGCGGGGTGATCACCGCGACCCTCGTTTATGGCATCGCCATCGTGGTGTTGATCTTCTGATCATGCAGAAGCGCTTGTACATCATCGCCGGGGAGGCCAGCGGCGACCTGCACGGGGGGAACCTCATACGGGAATTGTTCGCCGTTGCAGGAGGAAGTGGCAAGCGGCAGGTTGGCGGGTCGCGAGAACCTGCTGAGATCGAACTGGCCAACTGGTCAACTCGCCACTCGCTACTCCAAATAAGGGCCTGGGGCGGAGACCGCATGGCCGCTGCCGGCGCCGATGTGGTGAAGCACTACCGCGAGCTGGCCTTCATGGGCTTCACGCAGGTGATCATGAACCTGCGCACGATCCTGCGCAATCTGGATGCATGTAAAAAGGACATCGAGTCCTTCGAACCGGATGCGCTGGTACTCATCGACTACCCCGGTTTCAATATACGCATCGCTGAATGGGCCCATGCACGCGGCATCCCGGTCCATTACTACATCAGTCCGCAGGTATGGGCCTGGAAGAAGGGCCGCGTTCACACACTGAAGCGCGTGGTGGAACGCATGTACTGCATCCTTCCCTTCGAGCAGACCTGGTACGCGGGTTTTGGCATGGACGTGGACTTCGTGGGGCATCCCTTGCTGGATGCGATCGCGCAGGAAGGGATGCGGCCCATGGGACCCCTGCCTGGGGACGACGGCCGGCCGGTGGTGGCCCTGCTTCCCGGTAGCCGCCGTCAGGAGATCGCCCGCATGTTGCCGCTGATGACCGCCACAGCGAAGGCCTTCCCCGATCACCGCTTCGTGGTGGCAGCAGCACCATCGGTTCCTGCCGAAGTGTATGCCGGACAAATGGGCGATGCACCGCTCACCGTGGTGCAGGGCCGTACGTACGACCTGTTGCGCCAGGCACGCGCGGCGCTCGTCACCAGCGGCACGGCCACCTTGGAGACCGCCCTGTTCGGCGTACCGCAGGTGGTCTGCTACCAGGGCAGTGCCATCAATGTCTGGTTGGCGCGCCAGATGGTGGATGTGAAGTACATCAGCCTGGTGAATCTGATCATGGATCGCGAAGTGGTGCGCGAGTTGATCCAGAGCGAACTTCATGTGGAGGCCCTGCGCAGGGAACTCGCCCCGCTGCTTGCCGAAGGCCCCCGACGGCAGGCCATGCTTGCCGACCTGGAGGAGCTGCGCGAACTCCTCGGTGGCCCCGGTGCCAGCGCGAAGGTGGCTTCCGCCCTGTGGAAAAGTCTCCATGGAAGGCCCTGAGGCCGCCGAACGCTCCGGTATTTTTGGCCCCGCATGCCCGCACGCCACCTGCTTACCCATGTGCTGTGCCTGTTGCTCGCCTGGCCCCTCGCGGCACAGGAGCGCAGCATGCGCATCGGCCTGCTGCGCCAGAAGACCGTGAAGCAGGTGCTGGTGATGAGCGCCAGGGGGCAGTGCACCATTTTCGCTGATGGCGTGCGTGTGGGCGAGATCCCGGTGAACGATGGGTTGCGCATCGAAGTGGTGGCGGGTGGACTGGGCGCCCGATCGCTCCACCACGCCTTTACGGCACGCAAACGGATCGACATCGTGCCACGGCTGCCCGAAGGCGGAACCCGCATGCGTGCACTGGACCACAAGCTGCCCGAGCAGTCCTACCCTGGTTCCCTGGAGGTGGCCCTGGTGAACGGTGCGCTGCAGTTGGTGAACAACACCCCGCTTGAAGCATACACCGCCGGCGTGGTACAGGCGGAAGCAGGCAACCATCACCATACCGAGTATTACAAGCTGCAGAGTGTGAGTTGCCGCACCTATGCGCTGAGCAACCAGCGGAAGCATCTGTCCGACGGCTTCGAACTCTGCGATGGCGTACACTGCCAGGTGTACCACGGCCAGGCGCGCAATGACAGCATTCACCTCGCCGTGGCACAGACCCAGGGCCTCGTGCTGGTGGACGCGAATATCCGGCTCATCCATGCCACCTTCCACAGCAACTGCGGTGGTGAGACCGTCAATGCCGAGGACGTCTGGAGCAAGAGCGAACCATACCTCCTGGCCACCACCGACACATTCTGTCTGGCGGCCCCGCAGGCCCAATGGGAAAAGGTGCTCACCAAGGGGGAATGGCTGGGTTACCTAAAACGCAAACATGGCCTGGACCTGGGGGACACCGGGTCCATGCGCGCCGTACTGGAGCATGAACCCGGCTGCCGCGACATTTACCTCGGCAATGTGCGGCCCCTGATCCCCTTGCGGGCCGTGCGCGAGGATCTGAAGCTGCGTTCCACCTTCTTCTCCATTCGCAGCGACGGGGACAAGGTGTTCCTGCGTGGCCGCGGTTTCGGGCATGGGGTGGGACTGTGCCAGGAAGGATCGATGCGTATGGCGCGCGCTGGCCGCTCGTATACCGATATCCTTCACCACTACTATACGGACGTACACCTGGTGGATCTCACCACGCTGGACTTCTTTCGGGATGATACCCCGGCACCGGGACCTGCCGCACCTGCGGGGAGGTAGGCCCGGCTACCTTCGCCGCCATGGCGCAGGCTCGCATCACCGTCAATGACACACACGACCGTATCCGCAAGGGACATCCCTGGGTCTTCGCCACCCAGATCCTGAAGGAGGAGGGCACCTACGTGCCGGGTGATGTGGTGCAGGTGTTGGATGCCCGCCGCCGGACTTTGGGTCAGGGCTACATCAACCCCGCATCGATGATCCGTGTGCGCTTGCTCACCCACGACCCCGGCGAGCGCATCAGCAAGGCCTTCATCGCCAGCCGTGTGGAGCGTGCGCTGCGTTTCCGCGAGGGGCGCAGCTTGCGGCCCGACGGCGCCGGTGGTTACACGGGCAGCTGCCGGCTGGTGTTCAGTGAGGCGGACATGCTCCCCGGCCTGGTGGTGGACCGCTTCCAGGATATCGATAGCGGCGCAGTGGTCCTTGTGATGCAATTCCTCACGCTTGGAATGGAGCGATGGAAGGATGTGGTGATAGGCACATTGGAAGAAGTCGTAGAACCCGCCGGGATCGTGCTGCGCAACGACGTCCCCATTCGTGAGAAGGAGGGCCTGCCACAGGAGAAGGGCTTCGCGGGAAAGCCCTGTCCCACAGCATTGGTAATAGGTGAAGGTGACGGTGGTGTGCGCATGCATGTGGATCTGATGGGAGGGCAGAAGACCGGCCATTTCCTGGACCAGGTGCTGAACCATGCCGCCATGGCGTTGGTAAGTCCCGGACTGCGCGTGCTGGATTGTTTCACACATACCGGTGGCTTCGCGATGCATGCTGCGCGATATGGTGCCACCGAAGTGCTTGGCCTCGACATTGGCGCGGACGCGGTGGCGCTTGCCAGGCGGAACGCGGAACGCAATGGCTTCAAGCAAGCCAACTTCCAGGTCGCGAACGTATTCGACTTCCTCACCGAGGCCAGCCGTACGGGGAAGCAATGGGATACCATCGTGCTGGACCCGCCCGCCTTCGCCAAGAGCCGGGGCGCTTTGGACAATGCGTACCGTGGTTACAAGGAGATCAACCTGCGGGCGATGAAATGCCTGCCCGCCGGGGGATCGCTTGTCACCTGCAGCTGTTCGCAGCACATGACACCGGACCTCTTCCGCAGCATGGTGGCCGAGGCTGCCCAGGATGCGGGGCGCCGTGTGCGGGAGATCTACCAGGGTACACAGCCGCCCGACCACCCCATTCTGTGGGGTGTGCCCGAGACGCACTACCTGAAGTGCCTCATATTGGAAGTATGGTGACAATGCGGGGCGCGGATTATCTTGTCGTTCCGGCTCATGAACGGCGATATGATCCTCCGCGGCCCGTGGCGGGCCATCGTGCGTGCGCCCATGGTGCGCATCGCGTTGCCATTCATCATTGGCGTGGTGATCGCACAGTGGCGGGTTCCTTCCTTGTCGGGCGTTGCCATTGCGTTGGCCGTCGCCACTCCTGCTGCGGCGTTGGTTCTGCTCTTCCCCGGTGACCGGCTCTCACGCTGGCAGCGTGGCGCGGTGGTGAGCATCTGGTTCCTTTGCTTCGGACTGTTCTGGCAGGTGCTGCGATCGCCAGGATCGGATCCGTTGCATGCCATGCGCAGCAATGAACGCGAGGGACCATGGGCCCTTCGTGTGGATGCCATCAACGGCACGTCCAACAAAGTGCTGCGGGCGGATGCCCGGCTGATCGCACATCTCAACGACCAGGAGCTGAGGCCAGTTCACGGCAAAGTGATGCTCGCGCTGTTGCTGGCACCGGATGCGCCGATCCCACGCCGGGGCGACCGCCTGCTCGTGGAAGCGCCACTGACCCCGATCGTCCGGGTGCCGGACCCCGGAGGTTTCGACCGTCAGGCCTGGGCCGCGTCGCGGGGGATCACCATGGAACTCTTCGCCCCGGCCGATGCATGGCGTCCCGTGGACCACAGCACGCGCTGGACGGATGCCTTCACCGATACGCGCGAACGGATATCAGCATGGCTCAATGGAAGCGACATGCCGCATCGCGAGCGCGCCGTGGTGAAGGCCCTGGTATTGGGCCAGCGCGATGAGCTCGATGGCGAACAGCGCGAAGCATTCGCCCGCAGCGGCACCATCCATGTACTGGCGGTATCGGGCATGCATGTGGGCCTGATCTTCGCCATCCTCACCTTCCTCTTCGGTTGGTGGGGCAAGAGTGATCGCGCCCGCCTGCTGCGCGGGATCTTCGTGCTGCTTGCATTATGGGGTTATGCAGGCCTCACAGGAGCCTCGCCAAGTGTGATGCGCGCCACGGTGATGTTCAGCCTTTTCACCCTGGCGGGCATGTCCGCACAGCGTACCGACCATCTGAACAGCCTGTTCACCGCGGCACTGGTGCTGCTTCTGTACGACCCCGACTTGCTCGGGGTGATCGGCTTCCAATTGTCCTTCCTCGCCGTGTTGGGCATCATCGTATTCTACAAACCCATCGAACGGCTTTGGTCCCCCGGAAGCCGGATCTTGCGCGGGATCTGGTCCCTCGCGGTGGTTTCCATTTCAGCACAGATCCTCACCACGCCATTGTCGCTGCATTTGTTCAAGGCCTTCCCCATATGGTTCCTCCCGGCCAACATCATCGTGGTCACCGCCGTGGGCCTCGCTGTGAATGGGGCCGTGGCATTGCTCTTTCTCTACAAGGTCCCGCTCATCGGCCCGGCGATCACCTGGGCCATGACCATGCTGCTGAAAGGCGTGGGCCATGTGACGGCTTTTTTCGCCGCACTGCCCGGGGCTTATCCCGAAGTGCGCGTGGGTCCCATGTCGATGGTATCGCTTTACGTGCTGATACTGGCTCTGGCGGCCTGGTGGCAGTGGAAATGGCGCGGCATGCGTTGGGTGGCGGGAGCATCCTTCGCAGCCATACTGCTGATCTGGGGCGCACAGGTAAGAGACTCACGCGTGCGATCGTCGTTCGTGGTATACGATGAGCGTGGAGCGCTTTTGACAGCAATGACCCATGGACGTGAACTCGTCCTTCACGCTGCTGATGAACAAGCATGGAACGATCCCCGCGTCGCGAAAAAGTTGGAGCGCCATTGCAGGGCATATGGACTGGAGGGCACTCTACACCTGACCAATGAGGTGATGTACGGCATGGGGCCGCAGCACATCGGACACACGCTTTCCGCAGCAGGCCGCTGGATCTCACCCGCCTTCGACGTGGCCTTCGTGAGCGATGACATGGAGCTGCCCGATGTCGATCCGCGCCGGGACCTGGATGCTGTGGTGGTGCATGCCAGGCGCTGGTTGGATGATGATGACCTGGAGAAGATCGCATCCATGGCCACACACGTGGTGCTGGCCGGGGACCTGTCCTTTCGCACACGTCTGGAGGCACGGCGGTGGTGCGAGGAACGTGGGGTGCCAGTACACGATGTGCGCGACTCTGGCGCATTCGTCTTGATCCGGTAAGCGCCCTACATCAACTCGAGGTACGCGAAAGGTCCCAGCGCGGCTGGTACATTGCCGATGGCCTGCTTTCCCAGCAGTGGCGGAACTGTATACGCTTCAAGCAACGACTCGTCCAAGGGGCGGATGAGCGCGGCCGCCTCATCCGGGTCGGTGTCGGCCGAGAGCCAGGGTCTGTCCATCTCACGGGGCACGATGAATGGCATGCGCGGTCCCTGGGACTTGGGGTTGTTGTGGATACGGGCCATTTCCAGGTTGGCTTCGGTGGTCACGATGCTCACGGTGTGTATGACGCTCCCTTCGTGGGGGTCACGCCAGGTGCTGCACACGCCGCCCAGGGCCATCGGTCCACCATCCCGGATGCGGATGTGGTAGGGGAACGTGCGCTTTCCGAGATGGTGGAATTCGAAGAATCCATCCACCAGCACGAGGCAGCGATGCAGGGCCGCCTTCCGGAATGCAGGCTTTTCGAAGAGTGTCTCCCCGCGCGCATTCAAGGTCTGACGGCTCAGCTGTGCGGCCTGTGCTGCGTCCTTCACCCAGTGGGGGATGAGTCCCCAGCGCAACAGCATGAAGCGTGGGCCATCCTCACGTGTGAAGCAGAGCAGTTGAGGATGTGCGAATCCACTCACATGATACACCGGTGGCAGCCCGGTGGTGAGTTTCTCCAACTGCTCCTCCAATTCACGCACCTCCTCTTCGCTGGCCCCGGCACGCCGTGCATAGGTGAGCTTGCGCCTGGTGAGATAGGCCACCGCGTAGCACATGGCTACAGGTCGCTCAAGCGGAATGTCTCCTTCACCCGCACGCCCTTGTCGGTCATGTGTACCGTGCAGCACTCGGTATGGGCATCATGCTCGAAGAAGAGCACATAATTCTCCTTGGCCGCCACATCCAGGAAGTCGCTCTTCTCATCGATGGTGAGCAGGGGACGCGTGTCGTAGCCCATCACCCATGCCAGTGGGATGTGGTGTGTGCTGGGAAGCAGATCGGCCATGAAGACCACCGTGCGGCCCTTGTACCTGATGTGCGGGATCATCATCGCGTCGGTATGGCCGTTCACAAGGAACACGTCGAAGTCGGTGAACACATTACGGATGTAACAGTTCTCTTCGTTGCTCCGCCGACCGATGTCCACGTAATTCAACCTGCCGCTTTCCTCGATCGGCAGGATGTTCTCCTTCAGGAAGCTGGCCTTCTCGCGGGCATTGGGTTTGGTTGCCCAGTCCCAGTGGTAAGCGTTGCTCCAGTAGCGGGCATTGCGAAAGACGGGCTCGTAGCCGTCGCGCGCGCTGTTCCACTTCATGCTGCCGCCACAATGGTCGAAATGCAGGTGGGTGAGGAACATGTCGGTGATGTCGTCCGGCGTGAAGCCCAGCTTCTTCAACGAGCCCTCCAGCGTGCCTTCGCCATGCGGTTCGTAGTGGCTGAAGAATCTGGCGTCCTGCTTGTCGCCCAGCCCGTTGTCGATCAGGATCAACTTGTTGCCGGTCTCCACCAGCAGGCAGCGCAGCGCCCAGGTGCAGAGGTTGTTGTCGTCGGGTGGCAGTTGTTTGGCCCAGAGTTTTTTTGGCACCACGCCGAACATGGCGCCGCCGTCCAACTTGAAGAGACCGGTGTCGATGGTATGGAGCTTCATGGGAACGAAGTTCGGGATCGGAGGATGGGCGGCCAAACGGTAGGCATCCATTCGACTGTGACACCCCCCGCTGCCCACATTCCCCGGTTGACGCATTCCATGCGCACATGCGCACATGGTCGCATGGGCACATGCAATTTCGCTGCATGCGACGTGTCCACTTCATCGCCATCGGCGGCAGCGCCATGCACAACCTGGCCATCGCCCTCCACCAGCAGGGCTATGAGGTCACTGGGAGCGACGACGAGATCTTCGAGCCCAGCCGCAGCCGCCTGGATCGCCTGGGCCTGCTGCCCGACCGGCTCGGCTGGCGGCCGGAGGACATCACTCCAGAGGTCGATGCAGTGATCCTGGGCATGCACGCACGCATCGACAATCCCGAGTTGAAGCGTGCGCAAGAGCTGGGCATCCCCGTGTTCAGCTACCCTTCCTATTTCTTCGAGCGCACCCGGAGGAAGACCCGCGTGGTGATCGGCGGCAGCCATGGCAAGACCACGATCACCAGCATGATCGTACACGTGCTGCGCCACGCCGGGGTGGAGTTCGACTACCTGGTAGGGGCGCAGCTCGAAGGCTTCGATTGCATGGTGAAATTGAGCGACAGCGCCCGGGTGGCGATCATCGAGGGCGATGAGTACCTGGCATCCGCGTTGGAGCCTGTGCCCAAGTTCCATCTGTACAAGCCGGACATCGCGCTGATCAGCGGCATCGCATGGGACCACATCAACGTGTTCAAGACCTTCGAAAGCTATGTGGATCAGTTCAGGAAGTTCATCGCGTGCATCGAACCCGGCGGAAAGTTGGTGTACTGCGTCGAAGATGAAGAGGTGCAGCGTTTGGCGGAGGATGCCCCGGTCGATCTACCCAAGGTCGACTATGGCGTACCGCCGCATCGCATCACCGATGGGATCACGGTACTGACCACCGCACAGGGCGAAGTACCGCTACGGATCTTCGGGCGGCATAACCTGCAGAACCTGGAGGCCGCGCGCCACGTGTGCCACCAGCTGGGCATCGGTGACAAGGTCTTTTACGCGGCGATCACCACCTTCCAGGGTGCCGCACGTCGCCTAGAGAAACTTGCTGAAGTGCCGGGGCGCGTGGTCTTCAAGGATTTCGCCCATTCGCCCAGCAAACTCAAGGCGACCGTGCAGGCCGTGCGCGAGCAGTTCCCGGACCGCACCCTCACGGCATGCATGGAACTGCATACTTACAGCAGTCTCAGTGCCGGTTTCCTGGATCAGTACGCCGGTGGCATGGACGGCGTGGACAACGCGATCGTGTTCTACGACCCCCACGCTGTGGAACTCAAGCGCCTGCCCCCGATCCCGCCGGAACGGATCGCCCAGGCTTTCGGACGCTCCGACGTGCAAGTGCTCACGGACCCCATCGCGGTGATGGGCGCTGTGCGCCAAGGGGCGGGGGGTGCGGGCGTGCTGCTGATGATGAGCAGCGGCAACTTCGGCGGACTGGACCTGCAGGCGCTGAGCGAGGCCTTCATTGCGTGAAGCGCCGCAAGACCTTGTGTTGCAACGCCCCGATGAAGAGCGTATGGAACGCACCCGCGGCCAGCATCGCCAGGAAGGAGATGGTGGCGTAGTTGAAGGGCGTGAAGAATTGTTCCATGCGGGGCCTTATCACCGCCTCGGGTTGCCCGTCGGCCACGCCGCGCGCCACCAGCTCGTCGATGCGCGCTGCGAAGGAACCGTGCTCCACCACAGCGAAGTATATCCATAGGAAGACACCCATCGCCAGGGCATAGATGGCGGCGTTGCGGAAGTTTTCGCGCAGCAGATCCGGGAAGGTGGTGCCCGGGTCGCGCATCAGCAGGCGGTGGCCGGTGAAGAATACGACGGTGGCCATGGCGAGCAGGTGTACCAGCATGAAGTCGGTACCCTCCGCCGGGCGGTCCAACGCGAAGAGCGCCAGCCGCAACGCCATCACGGCCAGGGCGGTGAACAAGGTGAAGTACATGGTGGGTCGCAGGGCGGCAAGTTAGCCGCGCCAACGTCCGTCCGACTTTCAGGACCAGGCTATCGCGTCTTGCAGTCCTATTTGGAAGCACCAGCCCCGCCGGGGCGAGATGTTCGTAGCAGCGAAGCTGCGCGGGATCTTCAGAGCCCGTAGGGGCGTGAAAGGGGGGCGATACGGTGTTTCAGTACCGCTCGCGGCCGCTGAAAAAGAAGTTGCCCTCGATCGCCGCGTTCTCGTCGCTGTCGCTGCCATGCACCGCGTTGCGGGCCTTGCTTTCCGCGAATCGCTTGCGTATGGTGCCCTCGGCCGCCTGCGCGGGGTCGGTGGCACCGATCAACGTGCGGAGATCCTCCACGGCATTCTCCTTTTCCAGGATCGCTGCGAAGATGGGGCCGCTGGCCATGTACTCCACCAGTTCGCCGTAGAAAGGGCGCTCGCGATGTACCTCGTAGAATAGCCCGGCTTCCTGACGGGAGAGCCGTGTGAGTTTCATCGCCACGATGCGGAAACCGCCATCGGTGATCACGTCGATGATCTTGCCTGCATTGCCTGCGGCCACCGCCTCGGGCTTGATCATCGTGAGGGTCCTGTTGCCTGCCATGGAAGGGTATGTTGAAAAAGCCGGGCAAAAGTAATCGTCCAAGGGGAAGCATGGGGGAGGTGGGACCTGTTCCTTCGTGCTTTGGAACGCACCACATCGTTCCGGTATACCAAGGATCCACATTCCCGCACCCGAACCGATGAGAACGCGCTCCGTGATCACGATCCCTCTAACGGCCCTGCTCCTGGCCGCCTGTGGCGGTGATGGCGATGCGGCCCAGGAAGCCGTCCCGGGTCTGGTCATCGGCGGGGACGATGCCTCTGCAAGCGGCACCAGCCTCTACCAGATGCCCACGCCCAACGAGCTCTTCAGCCTGGTGCGCGACATGGCCGGCGAAGGGCACCGCCGCATGCTCAACCCGGCGGCCAACGCGGACCGCTATGTGAGCCGCCGTGCCCGCGCGGTGAACTTCGGCATCTACAGCACCGACCTGGTCTATGCCAGCTACTTCAAGCTCAATGTGGAAGTGGCACGCTACTACCTCACCACCAAAAAACTCGCCGAGAGCCTGGGCATCGCCAACGCCTTCACCGACGCCGACTTCATACGGCTGGAGTCCAACCTTACCCGTGGAGATTCCCTGGAGGTGATCAGCAATCAGGCCTACATGCGTGCTTACGAACGCTTGCAGGACGAGGACATGGGCGCGGTGCTGGCCATGGTACTGGCCGGTGGATGGGTGGAGAGCATGCACCTGGTGATCCGCCAGATCGAGGCCTTTGGCAGCAACGAGTCGCTTATGGCGCGTGTGGCCGAGCAGAAGGTCACCCTCGAGCATCTGCTCTTCATGATGGCACCGCATCTGGATGATCGCGAGGTGGCCGCGTTGCACGCCGAGCTTGGCGCGATACAGGCGATCTACGACGGCATCGGGGAAGTACGCTCCGCCCCGCAGGGACCTTCGGCCTCTGGACGCATGGTGTTGGGCGAGGACGTACGCCTGGACCTCAGCACCGAACAGTACCAGGAACTTGTGCGCGCCGTGGACACCATGCGCGGCGAAATGACCCGCCCCGAGGGAGGGGACAATGCCTGACCCACGCCATGTATCGCATGCACCACACCCTTACTCTGGCCATGGTCCTCTTGTTGGCAGCACCAGCCATGGCACAGTCACCCTGCACGGACTACCATAAATTCAACTGCCAGCGCTCGGGCGACAAGCGCTTCTCGATCAATGGACAGAGCAAGAGCGCCGCGATACAGGTGGGCAATGAGACCGAGTTGAACATCATCATTTACCGTGCTCAGGATTACCGCATATCGGTCTGCGCCGATGCGCGTATCCTGGGCGAGGAGATCGCCATCCGTCTTATTGAGAAGGTGCGTGAGCCACGCGATGTGGAGGAGACCGTGGTGACCCGCGAACCCGTGCTGGACGCGCAAGGCGTCCCCACGGGCGAGACACGCGAGGTGCGCACCAGGCAGAAGCAGCGCATCTTCGAGGAGGTGGAGAAGGTGCTTTGGGATAACACGGCGCACGAGATGGCGCAGGAAGTGGAATTCTCCTGCACGGCCACAAAGCGGATCGCCATCCAGCTGATCGCCTCGGGCGCCACAGATGCCAAGCCGCGTCGCAGCACCAAGGAGTTCGACATCGGATGCACGGGGATCCTCGTGGAGCACATGCCAACCCCCGGCCTGGGCTTCAAGAAGTAACAGGCACGCCCGGACGCGCGGTTACCTTTGGCCCCCGCATGCCCGCGCACTACGCTTCCCCTGAACGCATCGCTCCGCTGCGCGAACTCCTCGCCACCACGCGTCGCATCGCCATCACCACCCACTTCAACCCGGACGGTGATGCCATGGGCTCCAGTCTGGGTCTTGCCCATGTGTTGCGTGCCATGGGACACCAGGTGAAAGTGGTGCCGCCCAACACCCCGCCACCCAACCTGCACTGGCTGCCCGGTCACGCGGATATCATCCCTTTCGATCACCGGCCTGACGATGCCACCAAAGCCATGGCCGATGCCGAAGTGGTCTTCGCCCTCGACTTCAACCGGACCGATCGTGTGCATGATCTGGAACCCGCGCTGAAGGCCGCGCCCTTCAAGGTGCTTATCGATCACCACCGCGACCCGGAGGACTTCGCGCAGTTGACATACAGCGATCACAGTGTGTGCGCCACCTGTGAGATGGTGTTCGACATTCTGGTGGCCCTGGGTGCCGATGGGCATATCGGGCGCGATGCGGCGACCTGCCTGCTTACGGGCCTCATCACCGATACGGGCTCGTTCCGTTATCCCAGCACCACGCCGCACACCTTGCGTGTGGCGGCCGCGTTGATGGAGCATGGCGTGAAAGCGGGGACCGTACATGATGCGGTGATGGACGACAACAGTGTGGACCGTATGCGCCTGCTGGGCTTCACCCTGCACGAACGCCTCACCGTCCTTCCGGATCTGGGCACGGCCGTGATCCAACTCAGCGTGGAGGACCTCAAACGTTTCAACTACAAGCCGGGCGATACGGAGGGCTTCGTCAATCAGGGCCTCGCGATCGAGGGTATCCGTCTTGCTGCATTTTTCCTTGAGCGACCGGACCAGGTGAAATTGAGCCTCCGCTCAAAGGGCGCTCTTCCCGTGGACCAGCTGGCACGTGCGCATTTCGAAGGCGGAGGTCATGCCAACGCCGCTGGCGGCCGGGGCACCGACGGTCTGGAGAACATGGTCGCGCGCTTCATGGAAGTGCTGCCGGAGTTCGTACGAAAGCATCCGGCATGAAGAGCCTGCCTTTCGCACTGATCTGCCTGTCCATGGCCTGTGGTGGTGGGGATGGACGTGTGCCCGTGGTACGCCATGAGGATCCTTCGCAGGAGGATCTGATCCAGGAGAACCGCGATGCCATCCGATTGGAAGATCGTGACATCAAACTCTACGCGACACGCATGGGACTCGAGCTGGTAACGACCGGTCGGGGTGTGCGCTACCGCGTGCTGCGCGATGTGGAGGGCGCCGTGGTCCGCCCCGGGCAATGGGCCATGGTGAACTACCGCGTGGAACTGCTCAACGGCGACACTGCCTACACCAGTGAACCAGGCAGCCCGGAGGCTTTTCTGGTGGAAATGGATGACGTGGAGAGTGGCCTGCACGAAGGCATCCAACTGCTCTCACCGGGCGACAGTGCCATCCTGGTGATCCCTTCCTACCGCGCCCATGGCCTCATCGGGGACATGGACCGCATACCACCGCGCAGCAGCGTGGTCTATCACATCGGACTGGTGAAGGTGAGCGGCAGACCGATGGGCCAATAGTTGCCGGTACATGAAATGGGCCTGGTCCATCGTGTGGTGCTGCGTGCTGTTGGGCGGCTGTGAGCGCTCGCCACATGCAGGATACAAGCAGGTGGATCGCGGGGTCCACATACGCTTATTGGCGCTGGGCGATGGCGATGAACGGGCGGTGGATGGCGACAGCATTCATCTGGACATCCGTATCGCAACGTGGGGGGAGGCACCGGGATCCACGTTCAGCACACAACGGTGGTACGCTGCCGAGGATGTGCGACAGGGCGCCTTCATCCAGGTCTTGCAACGGCTGCGCGAGGGGGACAGCTTAAGTCTTATCACGCCCGCGGCGCGCATCCCCTGGCCGGCCCTGGCCCCTGGCATCCACGCCGTACCCGACGATACCACGGACATGGTGGTGGAGGTGGCCATGCGTGCGATCCGCACCCCTGCGATGATCCGTGCCAGCGCCGAACGCCTGCGCACCGCCAGTCCTGAAACCTTCGAACAGCGCCTCATCGAAGAATGGATCACACGCAGTGGTGAGCCCTGGGAGCGGTGGGGCACCAGTTCGCTCCATCACATCATCACCGGTGTACCGTCGGACACCGCGCGTGTGCGGCTTGGTGATCCCGTGGTGGTGGAGTGGACCGGCGCACGCTTGGAGGACGGTGTCACCATCGACGATACCGATCGTAATGGAGAACCCTTCAGCTTTCGATTTGGCGATCCCGACCAGGTGATCGAAGGCATTGAAACGGCGGTGATGCTGCTGCGCGAAGGGCAGGAGGGACGCTTCATCATTCCCAGCACCATGGCCTTCGGTGCGCGCGGCATCGATGGCTTGCTGGAACCCCACACACCGGTGATCTACACCGTGCGCCTGCTGCGTGTGGAGCGGTCTACGTGATCGGTCAGGTGCCGAGGATGAACACAGCAGGACGTTTGCCGATGCTGCTGTTCTCCTTGCGCCAGTGTGCGATGCTGCGCGTGATCACCGTGCCACCGGGTTGGGTCAGGTCGACGGCTAACGTAAGCATGGTGCCGGGTCCACAGGTGCGGAGCAGGTCGGCGAGGAGCGCGTCGTTTCGGTAGGGCGTTTCGATGAAGAGCTGCGCCGCGCCGCTCCGTTGGCAATCGCGTTCCAGCCGTTGGATGGCCTGTGTGCGTTCGCGCGCATCACGTGGCAGGTAGCCATGGAAGGTGAAGGTCTGCCCGTTGAGGCCCGAGGCCGCCAATGCCAGGAACAACGAGGAAGGGCCGGTCAGCGGCACCACCTGGATCCCCACCGCATGTGCCGCACGCACCAGTGCAGCGCCCGGGTCGGCGATACCCGGCATACCCGCCTCGGTGATGATCGCCCCGTCGCGGCCACCCTTCAGCAACGCGATCATCGCCGCGACATCCTCCGCATCGCTGTCCTTGTCCAGGCGGTGCATCTCCAATGCGCCCAGATCGATCGTCGGCACCAGGCGTCGCAACATCCGCCGTGCGGTCTTCTCTTCTTCGGCGAACCATAGCGTGATGCGCGCGGCCACGGCGATGTTCTCCGGAGGCATCTGCTCAACGCCGCCCGCATCGCCCAACCATACGGGCATCAGATAGAGTATGCTTGATCTCCCGGTCATCGTACTTCCTTCTTCTTCCTTCAACCCTCAACCCTCAACCCTCAACCCTCAACCCTCAACCCTCAACCCTCAACCCTCAACCCTCAACCTTCAACCTCCACCTCATCCAACACCGCATCACAGGCCTCCACCAACATCTCGTACACCTCATCGAATCCTTCATCACCTCCGAAATAGGGATCCGGCACCTCACGCTCGGGGTGTCCGGGTGCATGCTCCATGATCGCCCGCACCTTGGTGGCCAGCGCCTTGTCGGGCGCCAGGCGCAATACGTTGTGCGTATTGCTGTCATCCATGGTCAGGATCAGGTCGAAGCGTTCATAGTCTTCCGCGATGAACTGCCGCGCACGCAGGTCACTGATGTCGATGCCCTGCTTCAGCATCGCCGCGATCGCTCGCTCGTCGGGCGCTTCGCCCACGTGGTAGTCGCCCGTACCGGCACTGTCGGTGGTGATGGTGATGCCGCGTTCACGTGCGCGGTGACGCAGCACGCCCTCGGCCATGGGGCTGCGGCAGATATTGCCCAGGCAGACGGTGAGGATCTTCATGGGGCGAAGGTCATACAACCTAGGCGAATGACAGACGCGTACCAGATCACAGGCTCATCGCAACATGTTGTGCGGAGGGAAGCGGCATGACCCCTTGAAAATACCAGTAACTGGGTATTGTGGCGCTCCATCAATGCAGCTTTCTTGCCCCACGATCGTTCCCGCTCACCCATACCTAGCTGCCATGACGAACGGAAGAGACCTCCTGAAACCCTTGCTATTGCTGGCCTTTCTGATACCCCCCCCCCATAAATCCCTTTGGTGACAGGGGTTTCATTGCCACGCCCGGCGCCATGGCCCAGGATCCCACCTGGATGATCGGTGATCGGGTCCTTCGCTTCCCCGACACGGAGAGCGAACCGCTTACCACAGCCGCTTTACCATTGCCAGGCTTTTCTGGATACCCACATTACCAAGGTGGCCTCGCTGCGAAGAGCCAGAATATCCACTGCGATGAACAGGGTGATCCACTCTTCTTCATCAAGGATGGCGAGATCTTCAACAGTGACGGCATGCTCATCGCCGATGCGGCCGCTGGACCCTTTGACAATGATTGCCACGTGTGCTTCCTGGCCGGTGAGGAAACGCACATCGTGCCCGTGCCTGGCACCTGCGCGAAGTTCTATGTCATGTCCCTATGGAAGCACCCCAACACCAATAACACCCACATGCGGGTGGGCGTGCTGGACATGCGCCTGCCTTCCGATCTGCCCGTGTATGAGGACCTGTGTGCGACGGTCTGGGGCCGTTTTGTGAATCATTGGGAACAACAAGGTCCACCCTTTGGTGAGCAGTCCTTTGACTTCTCACCTACATCCTCGCTGCCTGCGGAACCGGTATATGGTACCGGTGGCTCGGACCCGGAATTGACATACCTCTGGGACGTGGACATCCTGAGCTATGGTGGCCAGAAAGCCTACCATGCGTCCACGCTGAAACTACACGATGATCCCCTGGGCCGTTCCGTGATGGTGCTGCGCGCCAACATGAGCCTGATCGTGCTGCTGATCGAAGAAGACCGCATCCGGCACCTGACGAACAACATCACACCCGGCTTTCATCACCTGCCGCTATGGTTTACTTCCGATACCACTACCGTGTATGATGTATTGGATCATGACGATTCCTATCGTGGCCAGCTCACCTTGCGCGAGAATGCACCTCCTGCCGGCGCCCAGCATGGCCTGCAGGTGGCCCACAGCAGTTATGTGGACTGGTTCGATTCCATTGCGGTGTCCATGGTACACCAGCTCATGGTCACCTACTGGCGCATCGGTGTGGATCTCGTCAGTTCGCCACCCCGGGTGGTGTTCTACCCTGGTGGCGTGAATTCCACCGACCCCAATCCGCGGTGGTACGCACTGGATACCTATCCCTTCTTCGAGCAGCCGGTGGACTATCAGTATCAAGTCATCGCGCGGCCGGCCGTATGCGGATTGGCATTCACCCCGGATGGCAGCAAGCTCTACTTTGTGAAGTCGTCCAACTTCGAGTATTGGTACCCACCGGTCGGTTGGGTCGCCACCACCTTCGGGTACATCGATGTCAACGTGCCATGCCCGCCTCCACCCACGTCATGCCCCTACTTCACCTACATCCCTTTCGACACCCCGGAGGAAACCCGGAAACTGGCCGATACGCAAATGTTCCTGCACCCTGGCCCGGATGATGGCACGCCAGCCTTGTATATGCTGGCCGCTGAAATGAACCAGCAAATGGGCACCGACTATTGGCTCAGTGTATTCAAGGATCCCGACCTGGCCGCCTTCACCAACTTCGATATGCGGCTTCTACCGTTCGAGAACGTGGACCGGCGCACCGAAGAGGCCCCGCCCGAGTACCGCTTGTTGAACCCGCGCATGGTGGCCTCGGACCAGTTCATCACCATGGGCCAGGCGGCATGCTGCACGGACATGGTGAACACGCGCGACCGCAGCACGGTGATCACGCCAGATTGCGACGGCACCTGGGCCTACGGTTCCAACCCCTTCTTCAACACCCAGCAGCCCTTATACATCGCCACCGAGCTGCGCATCGCCAGCGGTGCGCATGTAACGGCCCACGGCATGGACTTCCGCTTCAGCCCTGATGCCGTCCTCATCATCGAACCCGGTGCTTCCCTGGTGTGCCATGGTTGCATTTTCCAGAACAACTCCTGCGGCGAGCGCTGGAAGGGCATTGATCTGCACGGCAACTTCGCCCAGCACCAGGGCGGCTTTCCGTACCCCACCCACCAGGGCTACCTGCTGCTGAACAACAGCACCGTGCGCAATGCCGAGATCGGTGTGCTGGTGGCCCACCGCGATGCCAACGGCATCATCAAAAAGAACAAGGAGGGTGGTGTGCTGCGCACCCTCAACGGCACCCGTTTCGAGAACAACCGCCAGGGGGTCATCTTCCGGCCCTACCGCAACTTCCACCCCACCACCCTCCAGCCCCAACGCAACCTCAGCCGTTTCAACAACACCACCTTCACGGTGGATGAAAGCTACCCGGACAAGGAGGAGAACTACGACTTCATGCACCATGTGAATATGTCCAACGTGGATGGCATCCAGTTCACGGCCTGCAACCTCTTGAACCAGTTGCCGGATACCTTCTTCGTTGATACGGGGCTTTACCCCGGTAGCCTGTACCTGGGCCACGGCATCTACAGCCTGGATGCCGACTACCGCGTGCAGGCCCAATGCACGGCCAACCCGCCGCCCGGCCCCGGCCAGCCCTGCCCGCCGGGCCAGCACATCCCCACCCTGTTCCAGGGCTTGGACCATGGCATTCACGCCCGCACCGGCACCAGTTTGCGTAATTTCACCGTGGACCGTGCACAATTCACCGACAACATCGCAGGGGTGTACACCGAAGGCGTCATAGGCTACAAAGTGGTTCACAGCCTCTTCGAGATCGGGGACCGGGAGGTGGCGCTGACCAACCCGATTGAAGAGTTATGGCTGTTGCACCACCGCGGCATCTACACCTACACGGGCCACGCCTTCATTCCGGACTTCAACCATTTTAGGCGCAGTGGCCGCTCCCCTGCCGAGGGCGTCGTGATCGGTTACAGCCGCGACCACAACGACATGGTCTTCGGCAACACGGCTGAAGAATTAGACCGCGGCTTCGTGGGCGAGGGCATCTGTGCCGACCCAGAGGACCGCGTCTTCATCGGCCTACAACTCATGTGCAACACCAACGACAGCAATGTAGTGAACCTGTGGAGCCGTCAAGTGGTAGTTGACCCCAATACACAGGATCAAACCATCCGCATCAACCAAGGTCAAGGATCACGTGTGGCGGACAACGGTTTCGATCGCGAGCTTGGGTTGGATGACTTCCGCAACACCAACCTGCCCGACAATATCCTGAGGTACTATTGGGATTCGCCAGCCGATCCCTTCGAGCCCATCCATCCGGAGGACCCCAACGTACCTGGTGCCGTGCTGGGAGTGACCAAGCTCATGGGGTACCGGCCGCTGAACAACTGCGCGCGCCGCTTGGCGGAATACCCCTACGAACCCAACGACCCGCCGGGCATGGTGCTGCTGGGCGAACACCTCACCGCACAGAAGCTGGCCTATGGCAACACGCGCTACCTGTATGAACAATTGCGCGATGGCGGCAGCAGCGACGAGGTGGTGCAGGAGATCACCAGCAGCTGGCCGCAGGATGCCTGGGACCTGCGCGCCTATCTGCTGGCCCGCAGCCCGCACCTGAGCGTGGGCAGTTTGCGCAGCATGGTGCTGCAAGGCATCATGCCCGATGCCATGGTGGCCGAGATCCTCATTGCCAACCCCGATGCCACCCGCACCGAGGGCTTCATCACCTGGCTGCAGGATGTTTCCGGCCACCCCCTGCCGGAGTACCTGCTGGGCGCCGTGGTGGCGAGTTGGAACATGATCACCTACCGCACCACCCTGGAGAACACCATGGCCCACCACCATGGTGAAATGACCCAGAGCGCCCACCGCTTGCTGGAATTTTGGCACAGCGACAGCACCGATGTCCACCTGGCCGAGGTGCGCATGGTGTGGCAACAACTGCGCACCCCGGCTGCCCGCTACGCAGAAGCCTTGCTGTTGCTGGAGCAGCACCAATACCAGGATGCCCTGGCCATTGTACAGGGTATACCCCAGGAGCATCCGCGCCTGCGCCCCAAGGAACTGAGCGAGCGCGACCGCATGCTGGCCCTGATCGCCTTCCTACAGACCATCCATGCCACCGGCCGCGATGCCAGCGAAATGGACAGTGGCGAAGTGGCCCAGCTGGAAGCACTGGTGAATGGCAAGCACGACCGCCCTGCGGTGTGGGCACAGAACATCCTGTGCTTCCACTATGGCATGTGCCGCGCACCATTGACCGGAGGTGATGATGTAGCACCCAAGGCCTTGCCCTACACCCCTTTGGCGGACCTGGAGGTGGTGCGCCCCAGCTTGCACCTGCACCCCAACCCGGCCAGCACCTGGGTGGCGTTCACTTACGATCTGCTGAGCGAACCGAAGAATGCCGCGATCGTGGTGCGCGATGGCATTGGGAGAGAGGTGGCGCGGCATACACTGCGCACCCGCGAAGGACAGGTGCTGCAGGACACCCGGGAACTGGCACCGGGCGCCTACACCGTGGAGTTGTTGGACAACAAGGCGCGCAAGCGCGTGGAAAAGCTGATCGTGCGTCCATGATACGCGCTTGCTCCATATGGCACATGACCCTGCTGGCCACCATGCTGGTGGCCAGCAGGGCATGGGCGCAAGTGCCCTTCGGCTTGGATCCCTCTTTCAGGACCAAGATGGATGAACAGTATATCAATGGTGTCGCTTTCTTACCGGATGGCGGCATCTTCATTTCAGGCAGGATCAAGTTCTGGGGCGACATGAACTTCAGGACAAGCGCCAAACTGCTGCCCAATGGCCAGCGGGATCCTGACTTCCCCGGTTTCCCACAAACCACCGGTGGAGGGAAGATCACCCCGTGGAACGATCAGTTCTATGTGGGTGTTTCTCATATTGTTCGACGCTTGACATCAGAGGGATTGATCGACGAGTCATTCATCCATATGAATTCGGGTCCCTATTTCAATTCTCTCCAAGGTGGCGACTACCATGTCTTCCCCGATGGGCGTATTCTGATGAGCGGTGCGCATTCCCTGAACTACCCACAGGGCGGCTTCGTGGGCTTGCACAACCTGATCTGGTTCACCAACACAGGCCACCTGGATACCACCCGCATACACCGCAACAGCAACGGGGTGATCTTCGCGTTCGAGGAGACCCACGAAGGCAAATTCCTCTGCACGGGCACCATGACCACCTACGAAGGCCAGCCCGTGAGCCGCATCTTCCGCATACACCCCGATGGGGAACTGGACACCACATTCCATGCGCCTTTGCAGCCATGGGGAGCGGCCTTCGCCTTCCATACCCTGGAAGACGGGCGGATCTTGGCGGGAGGGTTCTTGAAGAAGTTGGATTCTGATACGACCTGGAGCCTGATGCGATTCGCACAAGATGGTGCCATCGATGAGACCTTCAACCTGCTGCACTTCCAGACGACTTTCGACCCCAATGCCGATGAGCCATACGTATTAGGCATACACCAACTTGATGATGGGCGCCTCATCATCTCAGGCCGCTTCGATCGTATCGATGGCCAGGTGCGCGGCGGCATCGCCATGGTCGATAGCGACGGACACTTGCTGGAGGATGTATTCAACGGCAATGGCTGTGGACTGTATAATTACCAAGGCAGCCTGTACAAGAGCATCCGGGACATCACCCAGGCACCCAATGGGCAGTACTACATCTTCGGTGCTTATCACGGCTACGACGACGGCAGCACCAACGACCCCATGCAACGCATGGTAAGCAGGCTGCATGGGCTTAACGTGGGGGTGCAGGAGCAGCAGGCGCTGCCCTGGCGGGTGTATCCCAACCCGGCCAGCACGCAGCTTACCGTAGAGTTGGAACAAGTGCCCCCGGGTGGCGAGCTGCTGCTGCGCGATGCGCTGGGCCGCGAAGTGCGGCGCGAAGGCATCACTGGGCATTACCACACCCTGGATGTGCATGGTCTGGGCGGCGGGCTGTACTTGCTGGAGGTGCTGCAAGGCGGCAGGCGACTGGCGGCGCAAAGGGTGGTGGTGGAGTAAGACCCACCGCAACGAGCAACGGCGCCACCCTGCCGGGCCGTGCTTGGTAATTTGCAGGCCATGGAAAGGCAACCCGAGATCCTCATTGCCAACCCCGAGGGCGTGCGCCGCAATGCGCTGGTGCCTTGGATCCTGGACCAGGGCCTGCTCCCCACCTACATGGTGGGGCAGGTAGTGGCCAGCTGGGATGTGCGCACCTACCGCTTTATGCTGGAGAACGACATGGGCCACTTCCATGCGGAAATGACCCAGGCCGCCACCCGCCTGCTGAGCTACCACGCGGCGGACAGCATCTACGACCGCACCGACAGCTTGGTGGCGGTGTGGCAGCAGATCCGCACCCCGGCAGCGCGCTATGCCGAGGCCCTGGGCCACATCCAGAACGGTCACTTCACCGCCGCTACCGCCGTGGTGCAGGCCATCCCGCAAGAGCACACCCGCTTGCGCCCCAAGGATATCTCTGAGAAGGACCGCATGCTGGCATACATCGCCTTTGTGCAAGGGGTGCATGCCACAAGCCGCGACATGAGCGAGTTGGACAGCACTGAAGTGCTGTTGTTGGAGACCTTGATCAACGGCAAACATGACCGCCCGGCGGTGTGGGCACAGAACATTCTATGCTTCCACTACGGTCTGTGCAGGCCACCGTACACGGGTGGTGGCAACCTGGCGCCCAAAGCCCTGCCCTATACCCCCAAGGAAGTGGTGGAGACACCACGGCCCACCCTGATGTTGTATCCCAACCCGGCGAGCGTATACGTGACCGTGTACTACGACCTGAAGGCCGATGCGGACCACAGCCGCCTGTTGATCCGGGACATCGGGGGAAGGGAAGTGGCGCAACGCCGCTTGGGCCATGCCGAGGGACAGGTGGTGTTGGACACCCGCCGCATGCCCGCCGGGATCTACACCATTGAACTGCTTCACGCAGGCCAGCGCCTGCTCACGGAAAAGCTGATCGTGCAGCCATGATGCTATTGTTGCAGCAACGGATCACGCTGGTGGCGGCCCTCACGGCCGCCACCAGCGCCGTGGCGCAACAACCTTTCGACTTGGATGCGAGCTTCAGGACCGGCATCCAAGAGAACTACGTGAACTCGATCGCGATCCTGAGCGATGGAGGCATCTTCATTTCTGGGAGGATCAAGTTCCCCGGCGACCAGAGTTACAGAGGCAGTGCGAAGCTCTTGACCAATGGCCAACGCGACATGTCGTTTCCAAGCTTTCCTCAAACTACGGGAGGCGGGAGGATCACTCCTTGGAATGACCAGTACTATGTAATGGTCACAGCCACTGTTCGCCGCTTGACCACCGAAGGCTTGGTGGATCCCTCCTTCGCCAATATGAACAGCGACCCTTACTTTAACTCCAACCAAGGCGGTGACTACCATGTGTTCCCCGATGGGCGGGTGCTGTTGAGTGGAGTGCATGCGGTGAACTACCCAGCAGGTGGCTTCAGCGGCGCACATTGCTTGGTCTGGTTCACCAACACCGGCCAATTGGACACCACGCGGATACACCGCAAGTGCAATGGTGCAGTCTTCGACATAGAGTCCCTGCCC
>JBGTES010000009.1:0-8480 GCA_041747675.1 Flavobacteriales bacterium | reverse complement strand
GTAAGCGTCCGGTAAACCACGTCTTGTGAAGTCCTCTGAGGCTTGTGAGGTTTGCGCCCCATGAGCAGGACCGAGCGAGCCCAAGAGATGCTGGCCCATGTGGCCGCCTGGAAGAAGAGCGGCAAGAGCCGCAAGAGCTATTGCGAAGAGCACTGTATAAACCCGCATACCATGGCCTACTGGTGCATCAAGGCGCGCAGCGCTGCGGTGCCCTCGGGCTTTGCTCCCGTGGAGTTGGTCGCTGGTGGCGGCATAGAAGTGTGCTACCCCAATGGTGTGCGCCTGGTGCTGCCAACGGGCATGCCCATGACACAGGTTGCGGCATACGTGCGGCTCTACTGAGATGCTGTCCTTGACCAGCGCGCACCGCTATCTGCTGCGCAAGTCACCAACGGACATGCGCAAGGGCTTCGACAGCCTGTGTGGTCTGGTGCGCGATGAGCTCGGGCGCGATCCGCTCAGCGGTGAGGTCTTCGTGTTCATTGGTTCGCGTCGCGACCGCATCAAGCTGCTGCTGTATGAGAGCGGGGGCTTCGTGCTCTGGTACAAGCGTCTGGAGAGGGGCACGATCGAGCTTCCACAGGGCGATGGTGCCGTGCGGCTTTCTTGGCAACAGTTGGTTCTGATGCTCGAAGGCATAGCGCTGGAACAGCCGCGAACACGGGCGCGCTGGTCGCCCACGCAGATCACAGCACAGTGTTGAGAAACGCTCATAACTGGATCTTGACGATCCGCTTCAGGGATCGGAGCTTCGTGCCGTGCCAGCACTGCAAAAGACCGATGCGGAAGAAGTGGTTACCGTACCACTCTCCGAGCTGCGCAAGCGCGATGAACAGATCGCCCTACTGACCTTCCAGGTCGAGCAGCTCAGACGTTTGATGTATGGGGCCAAGAGCGAACGCTACGTGCCTACGGACCCGGGCCAGGCCACGCTCTTCGAGGTACAGGCCACGGCAGAGCCCGCCACTGAGCAAGTGAGCTACACCCGCACGAAGCCCGGGCAGAAGAAGCAACCGGTACGCGAGGCCATCGCGGCTCACCTGCCGCGTGTAGAGCGGGTGATCGAACCGGGGGACCTTCCCGAGGGTGCCCGCAAGATCGGCGAGGAGATCACCGAGACACTGGAGTACACCCCAGCCACCATCCACGTGGACAAGGTCGTACGGCCCAAATACGCGCATGATGATCGCGTCCTGGTGGCACCCATGCCCAGCCTGCCCTTCCCCAAGAGCAACCTGGGCGCGTCGCTGGCCGCGCATGTGTGCGTCTCGAAGTTCTGCGACCACCTGCCCTTCTACCGGCAGATCGCCCAACTCAAACGAGCCGGGCTGGAAGTGAGCAGCAGCACCTTGGGAAGCTGGTTCCAAGCAGTGGCCACCTTGCTGGAACCGCTGGGCGATGCCTTGCGCAAGGACGTACTTGCACAGTCCTACCTGCAGGTGGACGAGAGCCCCATACCCGTGCAGGGCGACCACAAGGAGAAGGGCATCCATACAGGCTACCACTGGGTATATCATGCCCCGTTGATCAAAGCCGTGCTGTTCAACTACTGCCCAGGCCGCTCCGGGAAGTTCCCCCTTGAGGTGCTCAAGGGCTTCCAAGGCACCCTGCAGACCGATGGCTATACAGGCTATGAGAATCTTGCAAAGCAGGAAGGGATAGTAGCCCTGGCCTGCATGGCACACGCTCGTCGCTACTTCGAGAAAGCCCTGGACAACGACAAGACCCGTGCGGAATACGCCTTGGGTAAGATCGGCGACCTCTACGCGATCGAACGCAAATGCAACGAGCGCGATGACCCTCCGGATGTGCGCCACCAGCATCGGCAAAATGAAGCCGTTCCGATCCTGAACGAGTTGGAGCAGTGGATCAAGCAGGAGATCAACATGGTGGCACCCAAAAGCCCAATGGGCAAAGCCTTGGCGTACACCCTTGGCCTATGGCCCCGGCTGCGCTCCTACGTGCAGCATGGTCACTACCTGATCGACAACAACCTGATCGAGAACACCATCCGCCCCATGGCCATCGGGCGCAAGAACTACCTCTTCGCCGGCAGCGACCGCGCTGCCAGTCATGCCGCGCTGATGTACTCTCTACTGGGCACCTGCAAGCTGCACGGCGTGGAACCCTTCGCCTACCTGCGCGACGTCATCGCCCGCATCCCCGAGCATAAGGCCAACAAGCTCAGCGAGCTGCTGCCATACAACTGGCAGCCCTTAGCAAATTAGCGCTCCACTGCGGGTGGTAGTTGGCCGGACGCTTACGTTGCAAAAGGAGCAACATTCATTCTGAATCCTTACTCGAGTTATGGAAAAGAATTAATCCCGGAAGAAATTGAAAACTTGTTGAACGGTACAATCTATGCTAAGATTGACGAGCAAGAGCTCGAGAACCAAAAGTTCAAAAACTTTAACGAAATCTTTGAAAGAGCAGGTAAAAGACAAGAAGGTTTGATACTATTGGATGGGTATAAAAGAAAAACACTGAATGAATCAGAGAAAATAAGACTTGAAGAGTCGATTAAGGACTATCAACAATGTCTTGAGGTGGTTCCTGACCACTGGCAGAGTATGATGCTTATGGCTAAGGCACTTCAACGATTAGAAAGACACTCAGAAGCTCTTGTACAGTTAGAAACTGCCTTAAAAGTTGAATTGGTGAACCACTCGATTCCTATGGAGGCTTCATTAGAAGCTATGCACCTTAAAGATCTTGACAAAGCAATACGGTACTCTGAGGAATCTTTGAAAAGAAAACCTAATGACTTTGCATTATTGGGAAATCATGCCATGAACCTGTTAGTTGCCGAAAAAGACCAAGAAGCAAAAGAAGCAATTGACAAAGCGATTAAATTGGAACCTCATGATTCTGTTAATAGAAATATTGAATCAATTATAAAAGATGTTCTCTCTGGAAAACGGAAAAGACCAACTTTCGAAGATGCGATTAAATAGGAACTGTATCTAACATGCGCTTGCCGCAAGCCGCCCACGTCCCGGTGCCAATTCCCGTTGAAGGGGTGATACCTTCGTCCAGGAACAAGATCACGAAAGGCGGCCTGCGGCAAGCGCAGGCCCGTTAGCCGCAAGCCTCCTATCGTCGGCCTACGGCTAACAGGGACTACGCATCAAGGTTCAGGGGTGCAGGGCAGCACGTTCCATCGTTCGGCAAGCCTTTCTTTGTGGCCCCATGCGCCGCCAGCTCATCACCAACGCGAAAGCCCTTGTAGGCACGCACAAGCCCGGTGTGCCCTACCTCTCTGGCGTGGCCATGGCGCACCTGCCGGTGATCGAGAAGGGATGGCTACTGGCGGAGGAGGGCATCATCACGGCGATGGGCAGCATGCGCGACGCGGCCGATGTGGAGAACAGCCACACCCGGGTGATCGATGCGCGCGGCCGCTACGTGCTGCCCGGCTGGTGCGATCCCCACACCCACACGGTGTTCGCCGCGCCGCGCGAGGAGGAGTTCGTGGACAAGATCCGCGGCCTGGGCTACCAGGAGATCGCCGACAAGGGCGGGGGCATTTTGAACAGCGCCCGCAAGCTGCGCGAGATGGACGAGGAGCTGCTCTATACGCAGAGCAAGGCCCGGCTGGAGGAGATGATGCGCCAGGGCACCACCGCCGTGGAGATCAAGAGCGGATATGGCCTGAGCCTGGAGAGCGAGCTGAAGATGCTGCGCGTAGTGAAGCGGCTAAAGGAGGCCTTGCCGCTGCCCATCAAGGCCACGCTGCTGGCGGCCCATGCGCTACCACCGGAGTTCAAGGACGATCGCGCGGGCTATATCCGGATGATCACCGATAAGCTCATCCCACGTGTGGCCGCTGAAGGACTGGCCAACTTCGTGGATGTGTTCTGCGAGACCAACTATTTCACTGTGGCCGAGATGGAGGCCGTGCTCGCCGCCGGCACCGCACATGGGCTGCGCGGCAAGGTGCATGTGAACCAGTTCACCAGCATCGGTGGCATCCCCGCCGCGATCCGCCATGGCTGCCTCAGCGTGGATCACCTGGAGGTGATGGAGGAGGCGGACGTCGATGCGCTGGTGGGGGCGTGGGGGCAGGTACAGAGTAGGTCGACCCGGAGGGTCGACGTTGCCGGAGGACAGGATACGGTCGGTACACAGCAGGCGCCGATCCCGACGTTGCTGCCGTCGTGTTCGTTTTTCCTGCGGATCCCCTACGCCCCGGCGCGTGATCTGATCGACCGCGGGCTGCCGGTGGCGCTGGCCACGGACCACAACCCCGGCAGCACCCCCAGCGGCAACATGAACTTCGTGTTCTCGCTGGCCTGCATCCAGCTGCGCATGCTCCCCGAGGAGGCGATCAACGCCATGACATTGAACGCCGCCGCCGCCATGGGCCTGGCCCATGAGATGGGCAGCCTCACCGTGGGGAAGCGCGCCAACCTCATCATCACCCACCAGGTACCTTCGCTCGCCTACCTGCCTTACGCATTCGGCAGCGACCACCTCCACACCGTGCTCATCGATGGAGAACCCGTCCCCAGCGGAACAACCGACACCTGAAGGCCCGCCGCCTTCGTCCTACCGCCCGCCCGGGCTGGAATTCGCCATGGGCGTGGCGCTCTTCGCCGTCACGATCATCGTCTTCATGCTGGTGCAGACGGCGGTGTTCCTGCGGGGCGTGCTGCGTCTCTCGCCCGAGCTGGCGCCGGATGGCTTCTCCTTCGGCCTGCTGGGCGATGCGGCCTTCCGCGCCCGCATGGAGGAACTGATGCTCCACGGCGACCTGGTGGCCGTGCAGGCCCTGTGGAGCGGACTGGCCGGGATCATCTTCCTGGCGGTCACCGTCACCCTATGGAAACGCGGGGATACTGTGCGTTTCCTGGGCCTGGGTGCGCCCCGCCTGCGCGATGTGGCCCGGTGGTTCGGCATCTTTCTCCTGCTGGCGGTGGTCATTGAAGGGCTTGCCTATATAAGCCCGGCCTTCCAGACGGACTTCATGGAAAAGGTGATCGGCAGCAGTTCCAACAAGCTGTTGCTGCTGCTGGGCGTAGGGCTGATGGCGCCGCTCTTCGAGGAACTGCTGCTGCGCGGCCTGCTGCTGGGCTCGCTGCGTCACCTCAGCGATGAACACACTTCCGTGGCGATCAGTGCCGGTGTCTTCGCGGTGATGCACCTGCAGTACAGCTGGCCGATCATGCTGTTGATCATACCCATGGGCGTGGTGCTGGGCTACGCCCGCACGCGCAGTGGCAGCCTCTGGGTGCCCATTCTGTTGCATGTGGCGAATAACACGGCGAGTGTGTTCTGGCCGTAGGGATGACAAAGGCCCGGTACCTGCTGGCACCGGGCCTTTGGACACCTGATCACAGGCACTGCCACCATAGCTCGCGCTTCGCGGAGCTAGCGCACCTTCACCGCCCGCTTCACCAGCGGCTCGCCATCCAGCAGCAGCGTTACGTAGTAGATGCCCGGTGCGAGGTGGCCGGTGTTCCAATCGTAGCTGTGATCGCCTGCGGAGGTGTTCCCTTCATGCAACACCTGCAATTGCTTGCCATCGCTGCTATTCACCAACAACTGCACGCGGCCTGCACGCTCCAGTGTGTAGCGCACGGTGGTGGCATCCGTGAAGGGGTTGGGGTCGATACGCATCAGACGCTCCAGGGCGGGATCGATCTTGGGCTTGCCTTCGCTGTCCAAGGGCGCCTGCATCAGGGAACCATCATCTGATGGGGCGCAGCAGGCGGCGAGGGCTTGTTCGAGTTGGTCGAGGCGCTGTTGCTGTTCGTTGAATGCCGCGATCAGGTAAGGGATGAGGCCACTATAATTCACCGCTGTGATCGTCATCGACGGATGCAACACATTGCCGAGTGTATCGAGCATATCAGGAAGATGTACTTCCCTGACAAGACCGGGTAGTACCTCTCCAAGTTCATCGGCCATGACCCCTGCATGGGCACCCGATGGCAGGCTCGCATTGGGGTACTCATCGACCAAGTATTGATAAGCCTTTGGCTGGAGTTGTGAAAGCAAATCACTGGCATTCCCCAAATTTTGGACATCCGTCTTCAGATCTGCGTCGGAAGGAGTCCACACCCCTCCGGGGATATAGCCGACCCCAGTGACCTCCACATCCCCCAGGAAGTAACCCGCGCGGTTCGCACCAGCGATCGGTGCTTGGGCCCAAATGCCATATCGTGTACCCACCGAACCCGTTGCTCGCGCATACATGGCATAGTTCGTCGAGCTCCCTGTTGTACCGGAAGCCGTAGCATAGACCCCATAGTTCTGCTGGGACGAACCGGACCCGCTCGCACTTACACCATAGCTCTTGGAACCACCAGCTCCCTTCGCCTCGGATTCGACACCGTATGTAGCGGAGGTCGAACTGGTTCCTTCCGACTCAAATCGGCCGCCCCATGTGTTCGCCGAGGTGGATGATGCCTGCGGTGCGACTTTTACATCAAGTCCCCGCACGGTATTGTGACTTGTGCCGCTGTTCATCTGCACCACCAACCTACCGCCCAATAGTTCTGTGGTGGTCGACCCGCCGGCTGTGGCGCCTCCGTAGATACCGCCCAGTTTAGCCGTGGTGGTATTCGCCCCAGATTGACCGAAACCAAAGACACCCCACACCTCCGAGGCGCCTTCTGTGGCCGTAACGTGAGCCTCGCCCCGCACCCCATTCATGGTGGCAGCATTCCGCACGATCGAACGTACGCCATAGCCGGTACCACTGTTATGGCCCGTGGAGGGGTCATTGTTCTTGACATCCACACCCACGGTCGTCCCACTTAAACTCTGCTGGTCCACCCGCAAGGCGGTGTTGGAATTGCTACTGGCGGTGGCCAATACTTGCAATTTCGCTTGCGGGCTGCTCGTGCCGATGCCCACACGGTTTGTCACTCCTGGGGGGGCAAGGGTTGCCTGCATAAGCGGTCACCGGGTTATTGCCCACCAGGTTCCATTCGCAACCCGCCCCGGCTGGTAGATCGCGCCAGCGCACCACACCGTTGGCATCCACCACCATGTAGCGGTTCTCCGTGTTGGCCGCCGATGTGCCCGGAAGCGCACGTATCCGCACGTTGCCATCCACAATGTCCAGCCGCTCATCCGGCTCGGTGATCGTCGGGTCGTTGAAATTCGCCGCGAACCAGTCGCCGATGCCCACATTGATGTTGTCATTGTCCACCGCGAAGAGCCGCATGCCTTCCAGACCCTCGGCGCTGGTGGCGCCGGTAGGTGCCGAGGCGTTGAAGCCGCTGGTGAACAGGAAACGCGCACGGTCGGCGGCCGCTTCTCCGGGATCGTCGCTCCAATGGAACACCATGTCAGTGCGGTCCACGCCGTAGGCTTTCTGTCCGATGTAGCCCATGTCCCTATTTCCCGTGAAGGTGATCCCGATGTTCATCCAAGCGCGGTCGCTGGTCATGACGTTGGTCAAGCCATCGGATAGGTGCAGCAGGCTGAATGGGCCTGGGGCGCCATTGGAATAGAAGCCCGCAACATCGGGGCAGAGCAGCGCCCAGCCATCGGCCGTCTTGGCCGGCAGGCCGGGGTTCACCACGTAGGTGGCATCCGGTAAAAGGCGGAAGCGGTGGATGTCGCTGGTGGACATGTCGATCGCCAGGTCCGGGATCGTGCGTAGGTGCAACGGCTCGGTGCTGGTCGCATCGCAACCCAGGTAGTCCGCCCCATTGATCACGTTGTTTCCTCCAAGATTCCAATCAATCTGTGCCCATCCGGACACGGTAATGAGGAGCCCCATGCAGAGGCTCACTTTCCTTCTTGTGTTCATCGTCTTCAAGGTATTGTTCGCTTGAAGACCGGATCCGATCGATCAGTGCATCACCACGAAACGTTGAACGATGCGTTGCTTTCCCTGCATGTGCAACACGTACTGCCCGTTCGACCATCGGGACACATCCACCCTGACAGCTACCTCACCTTCAGTCCTTCCGCTGTACACCAGCCGTCCCAAGGCATCCGTCACTTCCACCTCTCCCGGCCCGCCTTGTACATGGACCCACGCATTGGCCGGATTCGGCCAGAGGTAAATGGTTTGACCTTCCTCCTGCTCGGGCACACCCACTAAGAATGGACAACCCGCCGGCCCGGCCGTGACGCAAACCCCATCGATGAAGTAGTATGCACCTTGCGAGGTCGATCCTGCCAAGTGCACGGTATCGGTGAGAGCATCCTCGAAGAAGTTGCCCAGCACCAAGTATCGGTAGGCGCTGTCGGCCACGAAAGTGCCGCTCACCAAAGTCCATTCCGCCGTGTCCGTGATCACCTCCACACTGTGCAGGTGCGCATAGTTCCGGAAGGGAAAAGGAGGGCCTGAGAACCCGGTCCAGATATTGGGTTCCATACACTGCTGTCCGGTTAAGAATCGAACAAAATCAACTGGTTCAGAGGGGTGGGTGCCAATTCCTCATCCCTGGACTTCTGAAAGGCTTGCTGGATGGGCATTTTCTCGAAGGGCATGACCGAGCAGATCTGTAGAATGGAAT
>JBGTES010000008.1:0-104841 GCA_041747675.1 Flavobacteriales bacterium | reverse complement strand
CGCCGCTTCAGCCATGCTCGATGTGGATGTGGCAGCCCTGCCCGCTGCGGACAAGCGCGGCCTGCTGGTGCCGCGCATCGCCCTCACTTCCACTGCGGTGGCCGCACCGGTGGTGGCGCCTGCGCAATCGCTCCTGGTATTCAACACCAACACGGCTGGCGCGGGGTTGACCGCCGTAAGCCCCGGCTACTACTACTGGGATGGCGCCCAATGGGTGCGCTTTGCCCAAGGCGGCGATGCCTGGCAGGTCCTGGGGAACGCGGGCACTGTGGCCGCGACGAACTTCCTGGGCACCACGGACAACATCGCCTTGCGACTGCGCACGAACAATATCGAACGCTTTGAGATCAGCACGGGCACCGGTGGTGCGGCGGGCACCGGTGGGCGGCTGTGGGCTTTCCAGGATGGTACGGCCGCCTCCCCCATCTACTCTTGGAGCGCGAATGCCAATACGGGCATCTACAGACCGCTGTTGAGTACAATGGGTTTCACCACAAATGCCATTGAACGGTTCCGCATCCCCAATGCGAATCAGGTGCATGCGATGGCCGATGGCACTGCGGCGCTGCCCTTTTATAGTTGGGGAGCCAACACCAACATGGGCATCTGGCGGGGGGGTGTCAACATCCTCGGTTTTTCCACTACCGGTGTGGAACGCATGCGCATGCTTGCCAACGGACAAGTGAGCGTGAACAGCGCTGCGCCACCCGTTGGTTTTCAATTCCACGTCACCGCATCTGCCGCCCACCAGACGGCGATCCGTGGTGTGGGCGCGGGGAACTGGGATGGGGTCCAAGGCCAGGCGATCGGTCCTATCGGCTTCGGTGTGTGGGGACTTAATAGTGCTGCGAATGGAACAGGGACTGTGGGCGCGGGCAACAACTTGGTGACTTTCTACTTACCAGCGGGGAGCGGTGGCGCGTTCACGGGTTTCTCCACTTCGACCTACCACTTCTACACCACCGGAGGCGTAGGGCAAGCCGCCTTGATGCAGGATAATTTCGGTGCCCAGTGGAATCTCGGGCTGTGGAACCCCGGCTATTGGAAGATCCTTGGCACTGGGTTGGTGGGCACGGTGGTGAAAGATCTTGATGAAAATCCAGTCGCCTTGATCTGCCCCGAAGCGCCCAACGCCCTGTTCCAGGACCACGGCATGGGACAGTTGGTGAATGGCCGCGCAACCATCGACTTCGACCCGATCTTCACCAAGAACATCATCGTTGACGCCGATCACCCGATCAAGGTGTTCGTGCAATTGGAAGGTGAGTGCAACGGTGTGTACGTGTCCCACAAGAACGCCAGCGGCTTCGAGGTGGTGGAGTTGATGAATGGCAGTTCCAACGTGCCATTTGCATGGAGCGTGGTGGCCCAGCGCGGCAATGAGGTACTAAGCGGTCCCGGAGGTTCGCGTGAGGTGGACTATCGTGGGCGTTGGCTCCCCGCTGCGAAGTATCACGTACCAACCGCGGCGGAAGCGGCGCGGACAGCACCAGGTGCCAGGGAATGACGCGTTCGCGCCTTGATCGTTGACGAGAACCGGACACTGTCGTAAGCTGAGCATATCAAAGCGCCGACATATATGCACCACCCAATCATGATCGCCTGCCTTGTGGCCTCCGTCAGCGCCAGTGCCCAGAACGTGGGCATCAACGCCACGGGGGCCGCACCGGCGGCATCGGCCATGCTGGATGTGAGCAGCACCACATCCGGTCTGCTGACCCCGCGAATGACGGCAGCCCAGCGCATCGCCATCGCGGTACCCGCCACCGGCCTGCTGGTCTACCAGACCGATGGCCTCGACGGGTTCTGGTACTTCAACGGGACCGTGTGGCTTCGCCTCTGCACCACGCCCGCCACGTACCAGCGCTTCACCAACAGCGGCATCACCGTGAGCGTGATCAACGCTTTCATCAATGTGCCCGCCCTCACACAGGTCGTTACTGTGGATGTGCCCAGCCGGGTGCATATCACGCTGAACGGCGGCATGCAGACCTTGAGCGCTGTCACCACGGGATTCACCGGGGCGGATGTGGTCATTCTCCAGGATGGCCTGCTGCTGCCCGGCGGGGGCGGTTACAAGCGCTCCCTCGCGGTGAACAATGGGGGCATCGTCACCACCATTGAGAACTTCAGCATGACTGCGATCGTGAACGTGTTGCCGGGAACCTATACCTATTCAGTGATCACCGCCAAGAACCTCGGGGCGAATGGCGTGGTCTTCGGCGATGCCAACAGCGTGCTGCAGGGATCGCTCTCCATCATCGTGCTTCCCCAATGATCGGTCTCCGTTCCATCACCCGCCACGCGATCGCGCTATCGCTATTATGCCTGACCTTGCCGGTCATGTCGATCGCACAATCCTTGGACGATCGCCTCATGGTGCCACGCGATGGGGTAGCTGTGATCACCACGATGCCCATGGATAGCATCCACGCGCCAGCACCCGCAGGACCCCACGCTGGCGTGAGCATGCACGCCGGACGCGGCACCATGATCGAAGCGCGCGATCCGTACCCCTGGGAGATCGTCCATGGCGAACCCGATCCTGGTCCACTGCCGGAAGGTGTGGTACGAATGCGATCGACGCGCAGCGACCCAGGCTCGTTCGATCATTGAACAGGGTCCCGGCGACGACACCCGAGCTACCTTCGGACCATGTCCTTGGACCGTGAACGGCTGCGGCAACGGCTGCGGGTGATCATCTTCGGTACGCACACCTGGGGTGGGCGTGCTTTTGATCTTGGTCTGCTGGTGCTGATCCTGATCAGCGTGGCCCTGGTGCTGCTGGAGAGCGTGCGCGAGATCCGGGAGGTATATGGGACCTGGCTTCGTCGCGCCGAGTGGACGATCACCGTGGTCTTCACCATCGAGTACGTGGTCCGTATCTGGATCAGCGACAACTGGCGGCGTTATGTCACAGGCTTTTATGGTGTGGTGGACCTGGTGGCCATCCTGCCCACCTGGCTCAGCCTGATCTTCCCAGGCAGCCAGGTCCTTGCGGTGGTGCGTGCCCTGCGCCTCACGCGCGTGTTCCGCATCCTCAACCTGTTCCAGTATGTGGATGAGGCACGCCTGCTGTTGGTGGCGCTCATGGCCAGCCGCCACCGCCTGCTCGTCTTCATGCTCGCCGTGCTGGCCATGGTCACGGTCTTTGGCACACTGGTGTACCTGGTGGAAAGCCCCGAAGCGGGCTTCACCAGCCTGCCCCGCAGCATCTACTGGGCCATCGTCACGCTTACCACCGTAGGCTATGGTGACATCGCCCCCCAGACGGCGTTGGGCCAGGCGATGGCTTCCGTGATCATGATACTCGGCTACGCGATCATCGCCATCCCTACGGGCATTGTGAGCGTGGAGATCGCGCGCGGCGGGCAACGAAAGGAAAAGGGGATCGTATGCCGCCGTTGCGCGGAGACCGAACACCAGGCCGAGGCACGCTTCTGCCAACGTTGTGGTGCGAACCTGCAGGAAGAACGTCTGGAGGACGGCCCGATCATCCGCTGACGTGATCAGCGCACTACCGTGACATGGCCGATGTGATCGCGGGCATCACCGTCACGCTCCAGGATCACCTTCCACACGTACACACCGATCTGAACCTCCCTGCCGCGCGCCATGCCGTCCCATCCCTTGTGACGGTCGCGGCTTTCGAAGATCACTTCGCCCCATCGGTCGAAGATGAGCAGACGATAGTTCCACAGATCGTAGCCGTTGAGGATCGGCAGGAAGACATCGTTGGCCCCGTCCGCGTTCGGGGTGAAAGCATTGGGCACCCAGATGCCAGGGTCGGCGTTCACGGGGACCCACTGGCAAATGGTATCGGTGCAACTGAAATTGTTGGTCACGGCCAGACAGACGGTCCACCCGCCACCATCGGCGTCGAACAGATGTACCGGATGGATGAGCGTGCTGTGCTCCCCATCGCCAAAATCCCAGTGGTACTGGTCGCCGCCCTGGCTCAGGTTGTTGAAGCGCACGGCATTTCGGGGACTGGCCACGGTGTCCGTGCTGAAATCCGCCATAGGTGTAGGATGGACCAATACCGCACCGGGAATGGTGATCGTGTCCGTGCATCCTCCACCACCGGTGGCCACCAGGGTCACATCATAGAGGCCTGGCCCTGCATACATGTGCATGGGCGACGAAGCCTCCGACTGAGATCCATCGCCCAGCCACCATTGGAAGGCGCCCGCGTTCTGCGAGGTGTTGCTGAAGATCACCGGGTAGCCCGCGCATGCCGGTTGGGGATGCACGGTGAATCCGGCTTCCGGAGTGGGGTGGACCGTCACATCCTGCATGCTGGTATGCACACATCCGAACTGGTTCACCGAGGTGAGTGTGATGGTGTAGGTGCCAGGTGCTGCGTAGGTGACCGTGGGGTTGTTCAGAAGGGAGATCTCGCCATTGCCAAGGTCCCAGCTGAACCCTACAGCGCCCATTGAGGCATTGTTGGCTTGCACGGTGAAGGGGCTCGTACAACTTTCCGTGCCCGACAATGTGAAGGCGCTCACGGGTAGCGGATGCACCACCACCTGTTCGCTATGTGTGTCGTTGCAGCCATTGGCCAGCGCGGCCATCAGCGTCACCGTGTAGGATCCCGGCGCGGTATAGGTGTGGAAGGGAGCAGCCTGCGCGGAGGTATTCCCATCGCCGAAGTCCCAGGTGAAGAAGGTGGCGCTCTGCGATCCATTCTGAAAAGCCACCTGCAACGGTACGCAACCATCACCCGGCACGGGCGTGAAAGCGGCCACGGGCGTCGCCAATACATTCACGTTCTGTGTGATGCTCGCGGTGCAGCCGTTGTTCGCTGCTGTCACGGTGAGCGTCACCGGCCAGTTACCACTGGAGGCATAAGCATGCTGGACCGTGCTCAGCGTGGAGGTGGTGCCATCGCCGAAGTCCCACAGCACACCGGTCACACCGGGCGTGGTATTGGTGAAGGTGAAAGGCTCGCCCACACAGACCGCCGCTGGCATGGAGGTGAAGGAAGGCGAGGGCGATGGCAGCACCGTGACCGACTGCGTGTACTGATCGAATCCACAGCCATAGGCCGAAAGTGTGATGGTGTATGTGCCGGGCTCCGTGTAGGTATGGCTCACGGTCTGCGCCAGGCTGGTGTTGCCATCGCCAAGATCCCATACCACGGCGGTGTCGCCAGTGTTGTATGGAGTGAGCACCACATCGAGTGGTGCGCAACCCTGGAATGGATCGGTGTTGAAGAATGCCGTGACCTCGTTCGGCAGGATGGTGATCGTGTACTGCGCGGTGTCGCTGCCGCAGGTGTTGTATGCGACCAGGGTGATGGTGAACTGTTCGGCTTCGTCTTCCACGGCATAGCTATGCGTCACGATCGGCGTGGCGCCTGTACCGGTGGTGCCATCTCCGAAGTCCCAGATGTATCCATCAGGCAGGCCATAACTGGCATTGCCGAAGGGCACTTCGGCGTACGCGCAATACGTGTTCAGGTCCGGCGCGAAAACAGCCGTGGGCGTGGGCAGCACGGTGATGGGATGTACATCCTGCTGGCTGCCGCAAATGTTGCTCACGGTAAGCGTCACATTGTAGATGGCCACCTGCAGCGGGTCGGCGGGGAAGGTGAAGGGCGCTGGTGATGGATCGTTGCTCTGGCCGAGTCCGCCGAAATTCCAGTTGAACTGCATGCCATCACCGGAGCTGTTATTGATGAAGGACACTTCGAGCGGGCCACAACCGTCGGTGGGGCTGAGGATCGCTTCTGCCTGCGGCACGGCCCAGACCGTTACGGTGCTCGTGGTCACATCCGTGCAACCCGCGCCGGTCCCTGCCGTCAGCGTCACGGTATAGGTGCCCGTGGTCGCGTAGGAATGCGCAGGGTTCAGCGCGTTGCTGGTACCGCCATCCCCGAAGTCCCATTGCGCGGCATTGGCACCCGTGCTGTTGTTGGTGAAGCTGAAGGGCACACCAGTGCAGGCGATCGGTGCATGGCTGAAGTCCGCCACAGGCAGCGGATGCACAGTCACCAGGGCATTGTCGCTGTTCACGCAACCGGTCACGGGATCGGTCCACGTGTACGTCACCGGATTCCCACCAGGCAAGGCTTGCAGGGGATCGAACACGCCCGTCGCGGGATCCACACCGATACCGCTCCAGGTACCGCCGGGCGGATCCGCGGTCAGTGTCTGCGGGCCACCATCAAGGCACACACCGATGTCGTTCCCCGCATCCACGAAGGGCAATGCATCCACCGTCAGTGTCACCTGATCCTGTGTGAGGCAGGTGGCGGTGCCCACGCTGTAAGTGAGTGTGAAGGTGCCTGCCACCGCCGTGCTGAAGAGGCCACCAGGCGTTACCTGCGGACCACTCCACGTTCCGCCTGCGGGAAGACCGGAGAGCTGCACATCGCCGCTCCCCACGCAGAAGGCTTCATCATCACCCGCCAAAGCGGGCTCATCGATGGGCACCACTTCAACCGTGATGTTGTCCGAGGAAGTACAACCCGCTGCCGTGGTGAAGGTGAAGGTGAGCAGATCGGTGCCCACACCATCCGGTGTAAGCGTGCCGCCAGGTGTCACATCCATCCATGTGGCGCTCCAGGTGCCACCGGCCGGAGAACCGATCAGCACAAAAGGCACGGGCTGGTCGCACAGCGTAAGGTCAGCACCCGCATCCACTACCGGCAAGGCATTCACCGTCGCGATCACCAGACCATTCGCCGCGCAGCCGCTGCCATCGCTGTATGTATAAGTGAGCATGTGGTTCCCGGCAGGTACAGCGGCCGGATCGAATTGGTAGGGTGCGCCCGTGACCCCATTCCCGGACCAGGTACCTCCCACAGGCGTGGCGTTCAGATCCACCGGTGCCGCATCGGCACACAACGCAAAAGCCGGGGGCAACGCAAGGTTCGGCGCGGCGAGCACTTCCACGGTCATCTGGTCGCTGGTGAGGCAGGTGCCCGTGCCGTAGTTGTAGGTCACCGTGTGGAAGCCCACCGTGTTCGGCATGAAGACACCGCCGGGACTGGCGCCCGTCCACACGCCACCGGGTGGCGTGGCCTGGAGCGTCAGCGGACCACTGCCCACGCAAACGGAGGTGTCGGGCTGTGTCTGCGCGATCAACGTGAGCTCCTGCACCGTCACTGTGGTGGTGGCGCTGTTGGTGCAGCCGTTGCCATTGGTGTGCGTATAGGTGAGCGTGAAGCTGCCCCATTCACCGGGCACAGGTGTGAAGACACCCGCAGCCGTCACGTACTGGCCGCTCCATGTACCAGGTACAGGCGAACCAATTAGTTGCACTGGGATCGCCTGGTCGCAGAAGGTCTGCGCGGGACCGGCGTTCACGTTGGGCAATGGATGCACGGTCACGCTGGCCGTAGCGCTGCCCGGACATCCGCCCTGGTCGCCTGTGACGGTAACGGTCATACTGCCCGTGGGTGTAAAAGTGATCGTGGGGCCTGAACCCAAGGGATTGGCGCCTTGGAACCATTGGTAATTGCCCGCACCGCTCACGTTAAGTGTGACCTCCTCGCCGATGCACACCGCCGTGCCTGGCGGGCTGATGGTAAGGACCGGCGCAGGGATCACGGTCACGGTCACCGATGCGGGTGGACCGGAACAGCCACTGCTCACAGGTGTCACTGTGTAGACGCCTGCGTTCGCCGCCGTGGCGTTGGGGATCGTCACCGATGGCTGGTTCGAATTGAAGCCATTGGGGCCGGTCCACTGGTAGGCCACGCCCGGCACCGTGGCCACGGTCAACGAGATGGTCTGTCCAGCGCAGACCGGGCTGTTGCTGCTCACCACGGGTTGCGGCGGCAAAGTGCCGATCGCGATGGATGAGTTCGAAGTGGCAGATCCGCACGCATTCGTCACCATCAACGATACCGTGGGGTTGCCTGGGGCGTTGAAGCAGACCTGGCCGGGAACAAGCGTGTTCGCACTCGCGGGTGTGCCTCCCGGGAAAGTCCAGGCGTAGGAAGTGATCGGCGTGCCGCAGGCCTGCACCGTGGCGCCGGGCGAGACACACTGCCCGGCACAAATGCCTGGAAGCGTGGACGTGTTCACCTGAGGCGGCGCGTTCACAGTAACGGTCTGGTTCGTTTGGAATGTGCCGCAACTGTTCTGCATCTGCAATTGCAGTGTGTAGTTGGCGGGTTGCGTCAAGTTGAACTGCGGCTGGGGAGAGTTGGCATTCGTGCCGCCGCCATAGCTCCACTGCGGGGTAGCACCACAACTGTTGTTGGAGGTGGTCACGTTCCACTGGAAGGTGGTGCTGCAGCTGTTGGGGCTGCTGCTGTTGTTCACCGGCACCACCGTCATCGGCGCGCAACCGACAATGGGATCCACCACGATGGCGGGCACCGGCGGCGGTTCGATGCAGACGGTCTGCGAGATGGTGTCGCTGCCGCACATGTTCGCCGCGATGAGTGTGATGGTGTAAGTTCCAGGCGTGTTGAAATTCACCCCAAGGTTGGTGCTGCCGACGGTCCATGAGGTGGGGTCGTAGTCGGGTCCGATGTAGCCATTGTGGTTGCCCAATTGTCCACCCGTGGTCCAACCGGTGGCTGGCGAGATACTCCACAGCAGCGCGGGGTTGTTGGCGCACACATTGCCCATCACCATGCTCCCCGTACTGGTGTTTGAGAATGTGACCGTCGAATTCAGGCAGGCCGGGTTCGAGGAGATATTGAAGCCCGCCATGCCGGGGATGCTCACTACGATGGGCAGGATCGTACTGCCACTGGTGCCGCAGGGGTTCTCCACGAGCATGTTCGCAGAGAAGCTGTTCTGATAGGTGTTCACCCCATCGCTGCTCGTAGTGCCGCACGACCCCGTGGTGAACAGGTGGGTGATCGAGGCCGGCGGTGGATGGTCGTACACGATCGGCGGAGTGCCGTCGTTGAATGTGATCGTGTAGATGGTGCCCGGCGTATTGCTCGCCCAGCCCACGATCGGGAAGGTCAGTTGCAGCGGACCGCAACCCGTGGTACTGCCGGGATTCACCAAGGCCCCCGCGGGGTTCGTCCCCAGGAATACACTATAAGTCTGGGAGGCATTGCAGCCGTTGGGCTGGGTAATGGTGTAGGTGACCGTGTAGATGCCCTGGCCATAGACATGGTTCTGTGTGGGCCAGGTAGCGCCGTTCGCTGTGAATGTCGGCGTGCCATCGCCCCAGTTGATGGTGTGCGTGCTGCCCGGCATCGCAGTACCACCGAAGTCGAAGCTGTAGTTCGATGTGGCGTTGGACAGACACTTGAAGAAGGTGGGCACGCCGTTGAACACCGTGTAGGAGGCGTTGCTGCTGGTGAGTATGGCCGATGCGGCGGGGTTCACGGTCACCGTCACCTGCGCCGTAGCCTGGCAACCGCCGCCATCGGTGATCGTGAGCGTATAGGTGGTAGTAGTGCCGGGAACGGTCAGCGTAGGGTTGGCCACCGTGGTGCTGCTCAGCCCCGTGGCGGGCGACCAACTGTAGCTGATGGGTGCTGCTCCCGTGGCCGATCCGTTCAAGCTTACCGTGGCGCCCTGGCACGCGGTGAAGTTGTTGCCCGCGTTCGCCGTGCATTGCGCCTGCACCGCGCCCACATGCACGCACAAGGCCAGGCACAACAAGCCAGTGGCTATCCAAGGTGTGGTGGGCATGCCTGGGGAAAGTGGAGCAAAGTAGCGCGAGGATCGGCGGCCTGGTGGACGATAGCACGCGCGGTATCCACCGTTCGTGCTGCAAAGGACGGGGAACCAGTCCCTTCCGTTGCCCAGTGCAGTGATATTATTTGGGATGAACCAGGCTCTGGCATCCATCAATACAGCACATCCGTCGACGATCGACTGGACGGTCAATCCTGTGGAGCCAGTGCCTGCATCAGGGCCGCTGAAACCTCTTCCGCACGATCAAAGACCATGAAATGGCCTCCTCCGGGGATCCTCACTGGACGCTCGATCAGGTGGATGGGCATCAGTCGGTCCTTGTCGCCATGGATGTGTACGAGGTCACTCACTGGCATCGCTGGTCCATCCCAAGCCAGGCATGCGGCGAGTTGCACACGCAGTTGGGCCAGGGTATGCGCGTTCACAAGCGCGTTGAACAGCGCCTCGGATGCGGGGTCCTCCACGCCCATCTGCCACCGGACGAAGGGCAGAGCGCGTTCCAACACAGACTTGGTGAGCAGCCTTTCGGGCCGCTTCCCCCGCAGGGACCGGATGCCCCCCGGCATTTCCGATGGGCCTTTCCAACTGGAAATGATCACCACCCGCGTCGGGGATGTCACAGCGGCGAGTTCCTGCGCCACCATGCCGCCCATGCTCATCCCCACCAAGGCATGCGGACGGGTTCGATCCACCTGCGTGGCCAGTGCTTGTGCGAAGTCCGACAACGTGCTGTCCCCGGGCATCACCGGGTGATCCAGATGGTGTCGTGCATGCCCACCAGTGTCGAGCCGCTGGAAGATGCGATGGTCGGCACCGAGCCCTGGAAGCAGATACAGGTCCATGGCTCAAACGGCGATCACACCCTCGGTGAACAATTTCCGCAGCAAAGGACCCAACTCTTCCGCGCTGTTGATCACCATCGTATGCTTTCCACCCCGCACCACATGGTCCGCCGGGAATCGCAGTGGGATCAGGCGGTCGGCATCGCCATGGATGCGTACAAGCGGACCCTTCCATGGGGAGCCTTCCCAACGCATGATGGCCGCAACACCGTGGCGGATCCGCCGGGCGGTCTGCGCACAGGCCATGTCATACAGCAAGCGCCCGATCACCGGGTCCCCCTGCCCCACCAGCCGTGCCTTCAAGGGCCAGGTCATGCGCATGGTGGTCTCGTTGATCACCAGATGCGGGCGCAGTCGCGCGGCCATCCGTATGTGCCAGGGCCATTCATGGGGACCGATCCAGGAGGACATCAGCACAACCTTTTCGGGGTTGGTGAGTGCGGCAAGTTCCTGCGCCACCATGCCGCCCATGCTCACCCCCATGTACCAATGCGTGCGGGCGGTGTCCACCTGATCCACCAGCATGTGCGCGATGTCCCGCAGGGTGTGCCCGGGGCCGTAGTCGGGCCATTCGAGGTAACGCACGTGTAGCCCGCCCAGATCGAGCCGCGAGAAGAGGCGATGATCGGTCCCCAGGCCGGGTAACAGGTAGATGTCCATCATCCGGGCAACGGCGGCCGCCGCTATCAATTGCGCTGTCCGGGTAGTGCACAGTCGCGTACGAAGCGCAACGCGGACTCCTGTAGATCGTGCATCACGGTATCGGCCTCCAGGAAAGGTACCTCCCTGCGGAACGCCGCAACCAGGGCCTCCAGTGGCTTGGAACTTTTCAATGGGCGCCGGAATTCCAGGGCCTGCGCTGCGGTAAGCAGTTCGATCGCCAGTATGCGCTCCACATCGTGGACGACCTCCCAGGTCTTCACCGCGGCGGCGGCGCCCATGCTCACATGGTCCTCCTGCCCATTGCTGCTGTCGATGGTGTCCACGCTGTTGGGCATGCAGCGCTGCTTGTTGGCGCTCACCAGCGATGCGGCCGTGTATTGCGGGATCATGAACCCGCTGTTGAGGCCGGGCTTCGCCACCAGGAAGGCGGGCAATCCGCGCTGTCCGGCGATGAGTTTGAAGGTGCGGCGCTCGCTGATGCTGCCCAGCTCGGCGGTGGCGATCGCCAGGAAGTCCAGGGCCAAAGCCAGTGGTTGGCCGTGGAAGTTGCCCGCGCTCACGATCAGATCCTCATCGTCGAAGACCGTAGGGTTGTCGGTGACACTTTCCAACTCGCGTTCCACCGTACGCTCCACAAAGGCGATCGCATCGCGCGAAGCACCATGCACCTGCGGGATGCAACGGAAGGAGTAAGGATCCTGAACGTGCTCCTTGGCTCTTGCGATCAGCTTGCTGCCCGCCAGAAGCGCGCGGATCCGACCCGCCACCACGGCCTGTCCGGGATGCGGACGCACCGCATGCACCGAGGGATGGAAGGGCTCCAGAAGTCCGTCATAGGCATCGAGCGAAAGTGCTGCGATGGTGTCCGCGAGGTCGGCCAGGCGGATGGCCTTGAGGGTGAGCAAGGCCGCGTACGCCGCCATGAACTGGGTGCCGTTGAGCAGCGCCAGCCCTTCCTTGGGACCCAGCACCAGGGGCTTCCAGCCCAGCTTCTTCAGCGCAACGGCCGTCTTCATGCGCGTGCCCTTCAGCATCACCTCGCCCAGGCCGATCAAGGGTAGCGCGAGGTGGGCCAGGGGTGCGAGATCGCCACTGGCACCCAGCGAGCCGCGCTCATACACCACCGGCAGCATGTCCGCATTGTACATATCCACCAGGCGCTTCGCGGTGGCGGGTGCCACGGCGCTGTGCCCGAATGCCATGTTCTGGACCTTCAGCAGCAGCATGGCACGCACGATCACGGGGGGCACCGGCTCGCCGCTGCCACAGGCGTGGCTCATCACCAGGTTGCGCTGCAACTGCGCCAGCTGGTCCTTGGGGATCCGCTGATCGTGCAGGGCCCCGAAGCCGGTATTGATGCCGTAGATCGGGGCATCGCTTCGCTTCAGGCGATCCAGCAGGTAGTCATGGCTTTGCTTGATGGCCTCGCGGGACGCCGGACTCAGCGCGATGCTGGCGCCGCGCTCGAGCAGGCGGCCCAGCTCTTCCAGCGAGATGCCGATGGTTCCGATGGAATGCGCTTTCATGGGCTATCGCACGCGTTCGATGACCTGTTCGATCGTCATCAGTTCCCCCTTCTCACCAGCGCCCATACGTTTCAGAGTGACCTTTCCTTCCTTCACCTCACTCTCGCCCACGATCGCCACCCAAGGGATGCCTTTCTTCTCAGCGTAGGTGAATTGCTTGGGAAGCTTCACCGTATCAGGATAGAGTTCGGCGGCGATACCCGCCGCGCGCACCTCGCGCAACATGCGCAGTGCCTGCATGGCCTCCTGCTCACCGAAGTTGGCGAAGAGCAACTTCGTGGTGCCGCCCATCTCCGCTGGAAAACGGCCCAACTCGGCCAGCACGTCGTAGATACGGTCGGCGCCGAAGCTGATGCCCACGCCGCTCATGCCCTTCAAGCCGAAGATGCCGGTGAGATCGTCGTAGCGGCCACCCCCGCAGATGCTGCTGCCCAGCGTGCCTTCCAAAGTCTTCACCTCGAAGATGGCGCCAGTGTAATAATCGAGGCCGCGGGCGAGCATTACATCTACATCAAATGCCTCCCCCAATGTTGAACCCGTCGCATTTGCGACAGCCTCTCGAACGAACTCCAGATCCTTGAACCCATCAAGACCAACCTGAACCTCCTTCTGAGCCATCATTGCCATTAGATAGGAGCCTCTTGGCGTGCTCGGTACAGCTCCTTTCATTTCAATGAAGTCCGTGATCAACTCTACTGACTCTTTCGAGAAGTCAGCCTTTACATACTCATCGATCACTGCATTTCCGATCTTATCAAACTTGTCGAGGATCGTTACGAACTCGACCAGCCGATCCTCAACTCTAAATAGCTGTGCAAGTCCGCGTAGGATCTTCCGGTCATTGACCAAAATGCGGACTTTCAGACCAAGCCGATCAAAGACTTCTTTGATGATCAGAACCAGGTCCACCTCGTTCAGCAGGCTGGTGCTGCCGATCACGTCGGCGTCGCACTGGAAGAACTCACGGTACCTTCCCTTCTGAGGCCGGTCGGCGCGCCACACGGGCTGGATCTGGTAGCGTTTGAAGGGGAAGGTGATGCTGTTCTGGTGTTGCACCACGTAGCGTGCGAAGGGCACAGTGAGATCATAGCGCAGGGCTTTCTCGCAGAGTTCACTGGCCAGTCGCCCGGATGGCACGCCGCGGCCTTCGCGCAGGTGCTGCTGCACGTTGGGATCGATGCGTGCCCAGGCATCACCGCTGTTGAGCACTTTGAAGATCAGCCGGTCGCCCTCCTCGCCGTACTTGCCTACCAGGGTGTCCAGGTGCTCCATAGCGGGTGTTTCCAGCGGCTGGTAGCCGTAGCGCTGGAACACCGCGCGAATGGTGTCGAAGATGTACTGGCGGCGCAGCATCTCCTCCGGGGAGAAATCGCGCGTGCCCTTGGGGATGGAAGGCGTGTTGGCCATGATGCGCTTGCGGGGCCGAAGGTAGCGCCCCGGCCCCAGCGCTCAGGGCTTCACGAACCGCAACGGCGCAAGGCCCTGCGCATCCAGCACGCGCACGGTGTAGAGGCCCGCAGGCAGGCCGCTTAGATCCAGCCACACACGGTCGCTGTCCACGCGTATGGAGCGGATCAACTGGCCCGTGTCGCCAAAGAGCAGCAACTCGCCCCGGGTGCCGGTGGGCAACAGGACGGCCACCGCGTCGCCGTGGTGTTCGAGGCCAAGGTCCGGTGAGGGTACCACAGGTATGGATGTGGTGATGCCGTTGCTGCGGAAGCTGAAGGCCTCTATGAAGACGCCGCTATCAAAGATGCCATCCCCGGCGTCGCCCACGGCTGCCTTGAAGCGATAGACCTGGCCTGGTTCCACCGCAGCGAAGGCCACCAGGTTCACGGTGAAGCCATCGTAGGCCACATGCTCACCTGCGGCATTGTCCACGTAAAAGATGCTGTTGTCCTCGAAGTTGGGGTCGGCCAAATAGCATGGCGAACTAGTTCCTCCCTGCCCGGGATCACCACCATTGACCGTGTTGATCGCGATGGGTACCGAGGTGCCCGGCACCGTTGCGATATTGACCGCGTTGTCCGTGAATGGGCCGTTGATGCCGGGCCCGCTGAGGAAGAGACCAAAAACATCATTGAACGCGGTGCATACGAACTCGGGATACTCCTCGGAGCCGAAGGAGAAGTTCAGTAGCAGCGTGTCGCCCACCGGGATACAATCGAAAGTGAGTATGCACGCATCGTTGATGGGCATACCCGCGAGGACTGCCAGATCGGGATCACTGCCGGAGTTGGTGGATGCCGAGGCGAAGAAGTTCGCTGGGTTGGCGACCAGGGAAGCATCACCGGTGGTGAGCAGCACGCCCTCATAGATCTGCAACTCGGAGTCGCCTTGGAACTGGCCGTACGCCTGACCGGAGCACTGGATGTCCACGTTCAGGATGGTCATACCAAAACCCTCCAGAAGTTCGGTCATCTCGGCCGTGGAGAGATCCGGGGTGACCGTGAGTTGGGCCTGGGTGGCGGCGGGTATGGCGGTGATGAGGGCGAGCGTAATGAGTTGTTTCATGACAATGGGGGATCAGGTTCGACGCGATGAATGTAACCCGAACGGGGCGGTATGGTGTATCGCACCATGCATCAAGCTTGGGATCCCCAGGGATCAGGGCTTCACGAAGCGTGGTGGGGGCAGGTGGCAGGTCCTAAAACAGCGAACCGCCCTGGCTAAGCCATTGGGCGGTCCGCCGACCAGAACGTGGCCCCCGTGTTCCGCTCCAGCGTGGCATGGGAGCCCTTCGCTGGGACAAGGGTACGGGTATAGCCCCATGGATGTGACGAACGGGTCTGCCAGGATCGGCCAAGGATATACAGGTCTGAAATTTCCCGGGCCGATGGCGAAATTCGCGGCCATGTGGAAGGGAACGCTGTTGCTCCTGCTGCCTCTGGTGATCCATTCGGGCTGCCAGCGCAGGGTCACCGTTGCGGTGGAAACGCGGGATGTGGCCGGTGCGCGCAGGCTGCATGCACAGGCCCTGCGGCTGGCCGCATCCTGGTACCCGGCCGACACCGAACGTGCGCTTTTGCTGCTGGATTCCGCCGCGCGGCTCGATCCCGCCTTCCACGATGCGCATTACATGCGTTTCCTGCTGAACGACCAATTGGGCCGGAATGAAGCCGCCACCAGTGCCTTGGATGAGGCACGTGCCCTGCGACCCTATGAACCCACCCTTGCCATGACCGCCGGCATCCATCATGAGATCCGTGGGGATACCCTGCTCGCCTTCCCCTACTATGCACAAGCGGAACGGCTCTTCGCAGCGCAGGAGCAGGAAGCCAGCGAGGGATCACTTCCCTGGCGCCAAACGGTGGACCGCGCACTGAACCTGCTGCTGGCAGGGCATGCGGACGACGGCAGGGCATTGTTGCAATTCGCGCGCTTCACGGCACGCTACCCCGAGCAGCGCAGCACCATCGACCACCTGCTGTTGCTGCCCCGGAACCAGTTGCTACATGCCGCATTTCCGGACAAGCAGGAGGTGCTGGACCGCATGCTGGAACATCACGACTGACAACCTCCACCTACCTTGGCGGCATGAGCGATTTCGTGAAGGTGGTGCTCGTGACCGGAGGCACAAGCGGCTTGGGCCTGGCGATGTGCGAACGCCTCGCCGCCAAGGGCCATGCGGTATACGGCACGGGCCGCACCGCCGACACCCTGCCCAAACCGAATGGCTACCAACTGCTGCGCATGGACGTGACCGATGAAGCCAGTGTGAACACCACGGTGGAAGAGATCATACGCCGTGAAGGCCGCATCGATGTGCTGGTGAACAATGCCGGGCTGGGCATCCAGGGTGCGGTGGAGGATATCCCGGTGGAACTGGCGCTGCGCCTCTTCGACACGAACGTCTTCGGCCCGCACCGGCTGGCGCGCGCGGTGCTGCCCCATATGCGTGCGGCGAAACGCGGGCTCATCATCAACATCAGCAGTGTGGCGGCCCACTTCGGTCTGCCGTACCGCGGCTTCTATAGTGCCAGCAAGGCCGCACTGGACCGTTGGGCGGAGTCGCTGGCCACCGAGGTGGGGCGCTTCGGCATCGAGGTGGTCACCGTGCAGCCGGGCGAGTTCAACACGAACATCAAGGACGCACGGCTCAAACCAGATCAGATCAGCGAGGCACACCGCCCGGGATATGAGCGTGCCATGGAGATCCTTCGCGGAAGCATGCATTACAGCCGCGACCCGGACGAGCTGGCCCGGGTGGTGGCACGCATCGTCGCCACGCCCAGACCCAGGCCGGCATATGTGGTGGCCACCGGTGTGCAGAAACTGAGCGTGCAGCTGAAGAAGTTTTTACCCGGACGTTCCTTCCAACGCATGGTGCGGAAGCATTACGAGTGAGGGCATGATCACCTACGACTCGCGCAACTGGTTCAAAGCGCTTGCGCTGCACCGCAGCGACACCTTCCGCAAGCTGTTCCCCCTGTTGATCCTGGTCGGGTTGTTCACCATGATGGTGGGCTACCTGGAGGTACGCTATATGCAACTGTCCTCACGTGAGCTCGTGAGCAACCTTCCCGTCATGCACAGCATCCTCGGTTTCGCCATCAGCATGCTGCTGGTGTTCCGCACAAATACTGCATACGACCGTTGGTGGGAGGGCCGGAGGTTATGGGGGCAATTGGTGAATACCAGTCGCAACCTGGCGCTGAAGATCGATGCACATATGGCACCCGGGGATAACAGCACCCGCTCGCTCTTCGCACGCAGCATCGCCCTCTTCGCCCACGAGATGCGGCTGCACCTGCAAATGGAAAAGACCCGCCTGGCGCTGGATGGGCAGCCCCACCCGGAGATCCCCGACTTCGACCGCAGCAAGCACGTGCCCGCACAGGTTGCAGGCGTGATGCATCAGCGCATGATGCTCCTGCACCGCGAGGGTCGCATCACCGGAGAGCAGATGCTGGCGTTGGACAAGGAACTGGTGCAGCTCATGGAGATCTGCGGCGCCTGCGAACGCATTAAGAACACGCCCATACCATACTCGTACAGCAGTTTCATCAAGAAGTTCATCGTGGTCTATGTGCTCACGCTCCCCTTCGGTTTCGTGTTCTCCCTGGGTTACATCGCCATCCCCGTGGTGATGTTCATCTTTTATGTAATGGCCAGCCTGGAATTGATCGCCGAGGAGATCGAGGACCCATTCGGGACCGACCCGAACGATCTGCCCATGGAACGGATCGCCAGGATGATCAAAGGGAATGTGGAGGAAGTGTTGGGTTGAGAGGTTCCCCTTCGCTAATGAATGACAGATCCCTTTTCGCTTCGATCGGAATGACGGTCCCAGTACAGCGACCATGCGCCAGATGACGAGAGACGCAAGCGCCACTCCCTTCCGGACCGGACTGCTGATCACGGTGGCGGCCCTGGGCTACTTCGTGGACATCTACGATCTCGTGCTCTTCAACGTGGTGAAGCGCGAGAGTCTGGAGTTCATCCTGGGAGCGGGTCATCCGAAGTTGGTGGAGATCGGCATCGACCTGTTCAACTGGCAAATGTTCGGCATGCTGGTGGGCGGTGTCCTCTGGGGCGTGTGGGGCGATAAAAAAGGTCGCATCACCGTGCTCTTCGGAAGCATTCTGCTCTATTCCATCGCGAACATCGCCAACGCCTTCACCTACGATGTGACGACCTATGCCCTGGTACGATTCATCGCGGGAGTGGGCCTCGCGGGTGAGCTGGGTGCGGGCATCACCCTGATCACAGAGACGATGCCACGCGCGAAACGCGGCTACGGCACCATGATCGTGGTGGTCTTCGGAGCGCTGGGGGCGGTGTTCGCCGCGGAGATCCACGCACAGGGACAGCAATTGCGCGGTGTGCTCCTGGCACTTACCGGGCTTACGTTCATGGATTGGCAGATCGCCTACATCGTTGGTGGTGCCATGGGCCTTGTGCTGCTTGCGCTGCGGCTGGGCACCTTTGAGAGCGGTCTGTTCACCAAGATGAAGGAGAAGATCGTGCGGCAGGGCGATGTGCGCCTGCTCTTCACCGACCGCAAGCGCTTCCTCCGTTATTTGAGTTGCATCCTCATCGGGGTGCCCATCTGGTTCGTCATCGGCACATTGGTCAACCTCTCGCAGGATGTGTTCGTGCCTGCGCTGGGGATCGATACCAGCGCGCTGGATGCCGAGGGACTGCGCCGCATCAACGGCACGGCGATCAAGTATGCGTACATCGGCCTGAGCATCGGCGACCTGCTGAGCGCTCTGCTGAGCCAGCTATGGCGCAGCCGCAAGAAGGTGATCATGCTCTACCTCTTCCTGAACCTCGCCCTGACACTCTTCTTCCTCTTCGGCCTGCATGGCGCTTCCATCGATCTGTACAACTGGACCTGCCTCGCATTGGGTATGGCTACAGGCTATTGGGTACTCTTCGTCACCGTGAGCAGCGAGCAGTTCGGCACGAACATCCGCGCCACCGCCGCCACCACCACGCCCAACTTCGTGCGGGGGAGCGTGCTTCCGATCACGATCGCCTTCAAGTCGCTGGCCGTACCACTGGGCAGCATCACCAGTGCGTTGCTGGTGGGCCTGTTGTGCATCGGTGCCGCGATATGGGCCACCACCCGCGTGCAGGAGACCTTCAGCCGCGACATGGATTTCGTGGAGGAGTGAGCACCGTTGCCTTGGCCCGCACCGCCATTGCTCCACCCAGGCTTCCGATCACATACGGAGTCGGTCCTATCTTCATCCCAAGCATCCCTCCATGTGCCATCACGCTACCATCCCCACCTGTTTGCTCGCCGCAGCGTTCATGGGGATCCATCGTGCACCGGTGCATGCGCAGTCCTTCAACGAGGGCTTCATCAGCGTGGCGCTGCTTGACAGCTCCGGTTGGTTGAAGAAGAATAAAAGTGAGCCGCCAGGGATCACCGGATGGTCCCAGGGTGACTTCAACAGCTTTGTGGCCCAAGCTGGTCCCTACGGCTCCTTCGTTTCCGCCAATTACCTGAACACTTCAGGATCGGGTACGATCAGCAACTGGCTGATGACCCCCGTGCGCACATTGGCGGATGGCGATGTTGTCTCCTTCTATACCCGGACCGTATCGGGCAGTACGTACGCGGAGCGTCTGGAAGTTCGCATGAGCCTCTCGGGGGCAAGCGATCATGTGGGAGATGGAGCGATGGACGTTGGTGACTTCAGCACGCTGCTGCTTACGATCAATCCCAACCTGCTACCGACGGGCTATCCACAATTCTGGATGCAGTACAGTGTGACGTTGTCCGGGATCCCCAACCCGACCCCTGGACGGCTGGCCTTCCGCTACTTCGTCACCGATGGCGGCCCCTCGGGTTTCAATTCGAACTACATCGGCATCGATACATTCTCCTACACCAGTACCACGATCTCAAGTACCGGGGTAGAGCATGATGTGCCACAAGTAGGTATCCATCCCAACCCCACACGTGACCAGGTCCGGCTCAAGGCACCGTGGATAGGTGACGAACCCATGGAACTATCGATCCACGACAGCCGGGGCCGTCGCATGTTGGAACGGATCATCCCGGCCGGGGCAGGTTCCGAGGTCGTTACGGATGTATCCATGCTTACGGCAGGATCATACGTTGTGGAACTGCGCACCGCATCACATGTGGCACGTGGCCGGTTGATCGTCCAATGACCGCCGGGCTTCTATCTTTCCGCCATGATCCGCCAGCTGCTCCTGCTTTCATTGATCGCCGTGGTGCTCTGCGCGTGCAAGAAGGAGGAAGAGACCGCCACGGTGACTTTCTGGGCGAACTGCGGTGGATGCGAGATCACTTACACCATTAACGGCACCACGCTGGGCACCGACAGTGTTGGCGGTCCTACAGTGCGCCGCACCCATCCTGCGGTAGTGGGCGATGAGGCCACCATCACCGCACGTCCCCGGGTGGTGACAGGTTCGGGCATGGGCATCGCGATCCTTGTGAACGACCGGCAACAGGCCTTCACCTTCATGCGCCCAAACAGTGAGGCATTGCTGGACAGCACGATCGAATTACGGATCACCGTGCCCGCGCTGGACCGCTTCGGCGATCTGAAGTAGCGCTCTACAGGAAGACCGGGCCCAACCTGTGCGCTTGTGACCGCACGTTGGATCCGGGACCGGATCCCGCGGCCAGCCCCGATATTCGCACCATGCTTCAGCACCTCCTCACCCTGGCCACTTCCCTGGCCCTGCTTCTCCCCGCCCCCCTCAACGCCCAGAAGGAACTCACCAACCGTGACATCTGGTTCAGCCCGATGTTCAGTGCGGAATACGTGGGAGGGCTCGCCAGCATGAACGACGGCCTGCACTACTCGGTGCTGGAGGGCGATGAGCAGGAGGCGGTGATCGCCCGCTACGCCTACCGCACCGGGGAGAAGGTGGACGAGATCCTGCGCGGGAATGAACTGGTGCCCACCGGTGCGAGCCAGCCCCTGGCGATCGATGGCTACAGTTTCAGCGGGGATGAAAAGAAGTTGATGATCGAGACCGGCAGCGAGCGGCTTTACCGCTACAGCTACTTCGCCCACCACTACGTGTTCGACCGTGCGAGCCGTAAGCTCGTTCCCCTGTCCGATCCCAAGGGCCCAAAACAGCGGCTGGCCACCTTCAGCCCCGATGGGCGCCGTGCCGCCTTTGTGCGCGACAACGATCTCTACGTGGTGGACCTGGCCAGCATGAAGGAGACGCGCGTCACCGATGATGGCGCGTGGAACAAGGTGCTCAACGGTGCCACGGACTGGGTGTACGAAGAGGAATTCGCACTGGTGCAAGGCTATGCATGGAGTCCCAGGGGCAACAAGCTGCTCTATCTCCGTAGCGATGAGAGCGGCGTGAAGGAGTTCAACATGGCGCTATATAAGGGACAGCTCTACCCGCAGGATGTGCGCTTCAAATACCCCAAGGCGGGTGAGGACAACAGCGTGGTGAGCCTGCATGTGTTCGACATCGCGAGCGCCATGACCATTCCCATTCCACACGGCGCCGAGTACATCCCACGGCTGGGCTTCACCGCTAACGATGATGTGCTCTGGTTCATGCGGATGGACCGACTGCAGCGCAACAAGGAGATCCTCACCGTGGACCTGCGCAAGCGCGTGCTGCCGCCGGTGCCTGAAGTGGTGTACAGCGAGACCAGCGGGACCTACGTGGAGGTGACCGACGACCTGCACTTCACCGCCGACGGAAAGTCCTTTGTGCTCACCAGCGAGCGCGATGGCTGGAACCACATCTATCTGGTGCCCTTCGGCGGCGCACCCCGCGCCCTTACCAGCGGCGAGTGGGACGTGGTGGCGGTAAAGGGCATCGACGAGCGCGGCAAGCGTGTGGTGTTCACCGCCAGCCGTGGCGGGCCCACCCAGCAGGAGGTCTGGGCCGCGGGCCTCAATGGGCGCGGGCTCGCCATGCTTTCCCCGATGGGCGGCATGAATGACGCCGAATTCAGTACGGGCTTTCGCTTCTTCATCAACACGCGCAGCACGATCAATGAACCACCGGTGATCACCCTGCACGAAGGCAACGGTCGCGTGGTGAAGACCCTGAAGGACAATGAACGCCTGAAAAAAAATGTGGCCGATCACGGCCTGGTGGCCAAGGAATTCATCTCCTTCACCACGGCGGAAGGTCTGACACTGAACGGGTGGATGATCAAGCCCCCGGGTTTCCAGAGCCGCGAGCGCTACCCGGTGTTGATGTGCCAGTACAGCGGGCCCAACAGCAACGAGGTACTGGACCAATTCAGCGGCCGCAACCACATGTGGTACTCCATGCTCGCACGCAAGGGCTACATCGTGGTGTGCGTGGATGGCCGTGGCACCGGACGGCGGGGACGCGACTTCCGCCACGTGACCTATGGCCAGCTGGGCAAGTACGAGACCGAGGACCAGATGGCCGCAGCACAGTGGTTGACGCAACAGCCGTGGGTGGACGCCGAACGCATCGGCATCTGGGGATGGAGCTACGGGGGCTACATGAGCAGCCTTTGCATCACCAAGGGTGCGGACCTCTTCAAGGCAGCCATCGCCGTGGCCCCGGTGACCAACTGGCGCTTCTATGACACCATCTATACCGAACGCTATATGGGCCTGCCCAAGGACAATGCCGCCGGTTATGATGACAACAGCCCCATCAACCATGTGGACAAACTGCGCGGCAACTACCTGCTCATCCACGGCATGGCCGACGACAACGTGCACTACCAGAACGCCGCCGAGATGGTGAACGCCTTGGTGAAGGCCAACAAGCGGTTCGATCAGTTCGCATACCCCGACCGCAACCACGGCATATACGGAGGCACGACGCGCATGCACCTGTATGATCTGATGACCGACTGGCTGGAGCGCAACCTTTGATCGGCCAGAGATCGAAGATCCGACGTACCGCCGCTATATTTCGCCCCCCATTCGTTTCGTTGCGCACCCATGGGTCGCTGCTGCGGATATCGGCGGGCGAAGTCCAGATCGATCATGAGCAAGCGACCCATTTCCGACTTCATCGAGAAGTATTACCTGCATTTCAATGCGGCCGCCCTGGTGGATGCCGCAAAGGGCTACAAGGAGCATCTGGCCAAAGACCGCAAGATGATGATCACCCTGGCCGGGGCCATGAGCACGGGTGAACTCGGGAAGATCCTGGCCGAGATGATCCGCCAGGGGAAGGTGGACATCATCAGCTGCACCGGTGCCAACCTGGAGGAGGATGTGATGAACCTGGTGGCGCACGATCATTACGAGCGCATCCCGAATTACCGCGACCTGACCCCCGAGCAGGAACGCGCACTACTGGACCGTGGCATGAACCGCGTGACCGACACATGCATTCCCGAGCACGAAGCTTTCCGAAGACTTGAGAAGCACGTGACCGACCTGTGGACATCCGACGACAAGAGCGGAAACCGGCGCTTCCCCCACGAGTACTTCTACGCCATGATCAACTCGGGGGTGCTGCAGCAGTACTACCAGATCGACCCGAAGGACAGCTGGATGGTGGCCGCCGCCGAGCGGAACCTGCCGATCATCTGCCCGGGCTGGGAGGACAGCACCTTGGGCAACATCTTCGCGGGCCATTGCATCAGCGGCGACTGCAAGCCCGGCATGATGAAGAGCGGCATCGAATACATGATGTTCCTGGCGGAGTGGTACACCAACAACTGCGGCCCGGACGGGATCGGCTTCTTCCAGATCGGAGGCGGGATCGCCGGTGATTTCCCCATCTGTGTGGTGCCCATGCTACACCAGGACCTGCAGCGCGACGGCATCCCCTTCTGGAGCTATTTCTGCCAGATCAGCGACAGCACCACCAGCTACGGCAGTTACAGCGGCGCCGTGCCGAATGAGAAGATCACCTGGGGAAAGCTGGACATCGGCACACCGAAATTCATCATCGAAAGCGACGCAACGATCGTCGCACCCCTCATATTTGCCTACGTCCTCGACATGTGAGCACCCTCCAACGCCTCCGCCGGGCTTCGGCGTTCCATACATGCAGCGACTGATCCGCTCCTTCAACACCTTGACCGACCAGCTCAAGGAAACCCTGCAGGAACAATATCCTGACGGGATCGATGCCACACACATCAAGACCATCCCCACGGCAAAGGGCGAGATCCTCCGGGTGATCGAACTGCGCACGCCGGAGGCCATGTACCTCATCAAGATCAACGCGGAGAGCCGCGCGGAGATCGATGAGTTCCTGGACCAGGATGAAAGTGCCGGTGAGGACACTGACAGCGATCTGGATGAGAGCGGTCCCGACATCGTGGCCGATGATGTCGATACCGACGAAGAGGCGGATGACGCCGATGACCCCGACGAGGATGACGTGGAGGATGTGGCGGATGAGGATGATGAAGACGATGACCGCGACTGAGGTCATCGTGCCATCAACCGGCACTTGCTGATATCACCGGACGGCCCGCGACCCTGGTGTCGTGGGCCTTGCTACTTTGGGGGCAAACACAGCATCCATGGAAGGCCGTTTTCACCTCGCGTTCGCCACCACCGATCTCAAACGGATCAAGGCCTTCTACGGCAGCTTTCTGGGCTTGAAGGAAGGACGCAGTGCGGCCACCTGGGTGGATTATGACTTCTTCGGGCACCAGCTTACCATCCAGGAGGTACCGATGATGATCAAGACCGCGCGCGTGTACAATCCGCAGAGCAACGTGCCCGCCAACCACTGGGGCGTGGTGCTCAACATCGCCGACTGGCGGCGGCTGCGCGACAAGCTGAAGAAACTCGGTATCCCTTTCCACATCGAACCCAACACGGTGATGAAAGGCGAGGTGGGCGAACAACGCAGCCTCTTCATCGAAGATCCCGACGGCAACGCGATCGAGTTCAAGGCGATGCTGGAGGAGGGGAACTTGTTCAGGAAGGGATGACGCCCACTTCAATGTGAAATGGGAAAGGCGCCTTGTGGGCGCCTCTCTTAGTTGCTGTGTGAAAACGCTCAGCGATAATCCCGCTGCGCCACCAGATCGCCGGTCTCGCTGTACTGCTCGCCGTGGGTGAGCACACCATTGCTATAGCGCAACATGCCCAGGGGCTTGTCTGCCTCGGTGCGGAACTCCCACACCCCCTGGCGGGTGCCATTGTGGAAGGTGGCGCGCGTGAGCAGAGCACCGGTGTCCGTGTACTGCTTCCAAAGGCCATCGAGCTTGCCGTTGCGGTAGCTGCCCATCTCCTTCACCCGGCCATTCTCATAATAGGTGATGAAGTGTGTGCGCTCGCCCTGGGTGTAAGCCGTGGACTTCAGGGTCCCATCCGGCCAATGCTCCTGCCCCAAGAGCACCTGGGCCTGGGTGGCAGTGGCCACGATCAGCGCGAGGGTGAGGAGGAGGGTACGCATGGTGAGCAGGTCTTCTTTGGAACGTTGAACGCCCAAAGATAAGACAAGGTTCACCGGAGATTAACATTGGCGTAACATGGAAAGGATGAACGGAGGGGTGTTTGATCACGAATGTTGTGATCATGGGTAAACGCCCCGTATGTCGACCCAGTGGGTCGACGGTACAGGTGCGTATGGCCAACATGGGCGCGTTGCGCCGAATGTCCGATCAGAACGCCAGCCTGCCCTGCTGCTCCAGGGCTAGTTCTTGATCCATCGTCCCGCAACGACGGGAACGCCTGCTTGATCCAGCACCCGATAGAGGTACATCCCGGAAGACAGATGCCGGGCATCCACCGTGGCCACACTGTGCTCGATGGGATACTCCGCCAACGATCGTCCTTGGGCATCGTAAAGCAGCAATCGTCCTCGGCGGAGCACCGGTCCGTTCAACAGCAGCGTGAATCCGTCCGAGCCAGGATTCGGATACACTTGCGACTCACCGTACACGGATTGTTCTTCAAGTCCCGTGTAGCACTGGTCGGGACCCAGTTTCATGATCCACCCGCGCGGCTGCTCCATGGTGTTCAGGTCGCGGCGGGAGCCCATCAAAACCGCCCCCCCGTCGCTGGTGGCTTTGATGCGTGTGAGGTAGTAATAGGCATTGTCCTCGAAGCCGTCCAGCAGGAACTCGCATTCCACATTGAGCAAGGTGTCCAGCCGGTAAACACGCACACGGGAAGGTGCCGTGCCCATCTCGTAGTTCGGAGGGCCGGGGAAGAAATTCTCGATCATCGCAAAGATCAGCTTTCCGTCGTAGGTCAGGTCATGTCCCTGGATACCAGCCGGTCCATCTTGAAAGAAATCTCCTCTTGGCAGATATGTACCCGCATAGGTGCCATCCGGAGCGAAGCGGACCAATGCGGTCCGCATACCAGATGAAATGCTATTGAATCGGCCCGAAGAAATGATCGTATCCCCGGACAGTAGAGTCATATACATGCAATCCACAAGGACACTATCTGGTACGATCAATTCGCCCGACCCACTCAACGAGGTCATTCCAAATCCATCGACTACCTCAAAATTGTCATTGAAGCGAATGTACTTAGCCAGTCCTTCAGGCCCAATGAACGCACCACCCTCTACCGAAACCCGCATTGCATCTCCAGAAGGTAGCGCATGATGGCCAATTCTAATGTTCGGTCCGGAGCCTTGAATGCTCATGGACAATCCAGCATTATCTGGTTGTACCCTGAACAACAGAAGTCTATTGGGTATAATGCTTCCCACAGTTGTAACTGATCCAGGTACGAACAACTCCCCATTCTCCAAGACCGTGACATTCCTGAACGATAGCCGATCGTTGCCAACGTCCAGAGAATAGTTCGATGTACCCAGTAAATTACCGTCCAATCCCAAACTGAAATGCATAACACCATACTCCGTCAAATCAGGATGATACCAAGTCATCCCCAAGGCTAAGAGAACGTCATTGGTGAACTGAACGATTTGCGGCACCCATACAGCTCGATCCATGCCTCCAACCAGTTCGGTCACACTTTCTTGAACACCGAACTCGGACACGCGAACCACCCATGTTCGTGTGATCGGAGCTCCAACGGTAAAATTGGAGGTATGGGAGACCACGGACAACATGTAGTCCCCACCAGGAAGTTCCAGCGCGTCGTATACCGCCACTTTAGAAGGTGCCGTATCGAACACTAACGACCATTCACCCTGGCCGCTGGCCCAGAGTGGGCCGGAGGCCAATATGCAGAATACGTACCGGCGCATGATCAGCTCCCCCCACCGGTTTGCTTGATGCCATAGGTGAATGAGCACTTATGGAAGTAAGCTCCACCACCGGATTCCCAGTCAACCGTTGCAGCATACGGTGTCTTGCTCGGGCAATGCTCTCCTTTGATCCACATCAAGGCGTCGTAGGTGCCTTGGGTATGATAGCTCATGTCATCCGTGAGCAGACATGTGCTGCAATTTTCATCAAGACAAGCATACGTCCAGTAGTCCTGGTTGGACTTTCCGGAGGTGTTGTTACTGTTGTAGAAGTCCTCCCAGTGATAGATCTTGCTGGGAATGTTTGGACCATACTGGTTGATATACCAGATCTCCACGTTGGTCCAATAGTCCTCAGGGCCCATGGAAACCGCCACCGCTGAATTGACGCGGTACTGGATGTGGGCGTGGGCACAGACATCGCTGGACACCTGGTTGGGTCCGCAATTGCAACCACCAGAGCCTCCCCACAGCCAGGCATCGTTCTCTCCGAACGAGGTGTTCAAAGTCTTGCTATAGTCTGAACCGATCAGGTACCGGACCTCCAAGCGCAACTCGCCGCCTAACGACCTGGCTAGCACATCCACGATGGCTACATGTTGCTCTTCGTCCACGTTCTCTTCCGCCAGTATCCCACTCAGCGTGTTGAACGCTTCGTAGGCATCGGTCGTGGAGACGCCAGCTGTTCCCGAGGGGATCGAAACGAACACACTGTCCATCGCAAGTTCGCGGCATTCCAGCCAAGCTTTCGTCTCGCTGTAGTTCAATGCTGCTTCCACATACCACTCCACACTATCCGCAGACATGGTGGAACCCGATTTGATCTCAGCACCACCCTGTGCCTGCGCAATGAACGCCTGAACGCGTGGTGTCACATTCCCTGCTGCCATAGCAACATCAGCAGGAAGAGGAGCCGGAACGGTATCCTTCCGGCAAGCCACAAGAACAACAGCGGCCAACAAGGCCACCATGCACGAACCAAGCACCAAAGGGTGTTGGGTGTTGGGTGTTGGGTGTTGGGTGTTCATGATAGAAAGAATTGGAAGTTGCAATGTATAACTCAGAATCGCCCAACCTCAACGATCGTGGAAAACTTCTCTGGTTCTGAACCTCATTGGATCACATCAGATCGACAAATCTCAATACCTCCGCCAATTGGCCTTACAAGACCAAGGCCTACATGATCCCAGCCAACGCTCAATATCCGATCAGAACGCCAGCCTGCCTTGCTGCTCCATGGCAAGGCGCAGCTGGCCCACTTCCTTCCGCAGTTCCACCACGCTGCGGGCCAGTTCGTCGCGGCTCATGTTCGGTTCGGGCAGTTCGGCGCTGATGAAGTGGACGAACTTCCAGATCTCCAGGATGCTGCCCACGGCCACCTCGTAAGGGCTGTAGAGCGGGTTGGTGCTGCACAGCAGCAGGTTGCCCTTTTCCTTCAGCTGGTTGTAGAGCACCTTGAAGACGATGCCCTCATCCTTGGTGACCACGATGTAGGGCTGGCCGTCGCGGATGGTCTGCCAGTTCTGCACGTACTCGCCAGTGACCCAAGAGCCGTCGCTCACGGGCGGCATGCTGTCGCCGCTGATCTGAAAGGTGCGGTACTTCCGATCACGGCTGAGGAAGGGCATCTGGAAAGTGGGCAGGATGCTGATGTACTCCGGATCGGCGTAACCGGCAGCATAGCCAGCCTTGGCCTTCTCGGGCACCAGTTCCACGTTCTCGCGGTCCTGCTTGTCCACCGTGGTGGCCAGCACGCGCAGGCGGCGCCCGCTGAGGTCCACATCGCCACCACGCTCCAGTATGCCGAGCTGGCTTTCGCCCAGGGCGGTAAGGTCATCCTTCAGCAGGCGATCGATGTTGATCTTGTAGTACTCACTTATGCGGATAAGCAACTCGAAGGGTGGTTCGGCGCTGCCGTTCTCGTAGCCACTGTAGCTGGAGCGCTTGATGTCCAGGCCTACGGCGACCTCCTCCTGCGAACGCCCGCGGCGCGAGCGGAGAAGCTTGATGTTGGGACCGAAGAGTGGGTTTGTCATGGGAAGAATGTCTTATGTCTTATGACGGTTGACGGTTGCTGGGGAATGTCCTGTGCTCTAGGGTTTGAAGCCGATGGGCTTGCGGGCATGTTCGGTCGGTGAGACCAGTTCCGTGAGGTGGTCGAAGATGGCTTGGATCTCTTCATCATGGCCGGTGAGGCGGCCTTCCAACTCCTTCAGCTTGGTAATGACATCGCTATTGGAAAGCAACAGTTCGCGCATACGGGTGAACACCCGGATGATGTGAATGCTCATGACAATAGCCTGTTCACTTCGCAGGACATTGGCCAACATGAGGATACCATGCTCCGTGAAGGCGAAGGGGGCATACTTGCCGTGTTCGCCACGCTTTAAGGTCGCATTTTGCGACCTTAAAGCGTGGTCCTCCTCCAGTGTGAGTTCGAACATGAAATCCTCCGGGAAGCGTGCGATGTTGCGCCGTACTTGCTCCTTGAGGCGTTTGACCTCCACTCCGTAGAGTTCCGCCAGATCGCGGTCCAGCATCACTTTACGACCACGGATCAGATGGATCTTCTCTGTGATGGCAGCGTCGGGCGGAGTGATCGCCATGTAACGCGCAGGCGGCTCCATGACAAGGGTATCCATCGCGGTGTTCATGCTTCGCCAGATTTGAAGCCGATGGGCTTGCGGGCTTGTTCTGTTGGTGAGACCAGTTCCGTGAGGTGGTCGAAGATGGTCTGGATCTCTTCATCGTGGCCGGTGAGGCGGCCTTCCAGTTGTTCCAGCTTCTGGAGGATCTCACGGTGGGAAAGGAGCACTTCGCGCATCCGCGAAAAGACCCGGATGATGTGAATGTTGACCAGGATCGCCTGCTCGCTGTTCAGGACGCTGGAGAGCATGGCCACGCCTTGTTCGGTGAAGGCCATAGGGAGCACCCTGGAACCCCCTCGTTCTGAGCGTATTTCGTCGTTTGAGGTGCCAAATTGGTACCTCAAAGAGGCCCATTCCGCTGGGGTGAGTTCGAACATGAAGTCCTCCGGAAAGCGGACCAGGTTCCTTCTTACTTGGCGTTTGAGGTGTTTGGTCTCCACGCCGTAGAGTTCGGCAAGGTCACGGTCCAACATGATCTTCTGTCCACGCACCACGTGGATGCGGCCGGTGATGGCGGTATCTGGCGGTGCTATCGCGGAGTAGTTCGCGGGCGGCTCCATGGCCAGGCTGTCCATGTGCGGGGACCTGCGAAGGAGATCTACTGCCAGGGTTCCCATCATTTCGCTGATCAGTTATCCGACGGACAAATGTAATGACCAAATTATCAGATGCAAACTGACGGTTAATCCGTCAAAGAAGAGGTATAGGAAACTCTCCAATAAGGGGATGTGCAGCATACCTTGGATCCATGCCTGTTCTTCGTGCGCTCCTCCTCCTGTTCATCGGCTTGTTCCTTCCGCCATGCATGAGGGCCCAGGACACCGGCGATCGATCGCGAACAACCGACCGCTTCGCCGACCTGTTCACCTTCGAGGTGGTGACCGGTGAGGAGACGACCTATATCAACACCGGCCCAGATAGTCTACCACCGGCCCCCGCGCTGCATGCCCGTTGCGCTGCGCTCTGGCCGTACCATTTGTACTTGTACAGCATCTTCTCCGACACCTATGGGCATGAACGGGAATTGCAGGATCTGCTGCCCGACACTGCGGCCATTGCGGAGCGATTCGCATCGCTGTTGGAAGCCGAGACCGATTTCAAGGAGTTGTACATGCGTTCGATCCGGAACGAGCGCATCACGCCACTGCACATCGATTCCGCATTGCGCATCGCCGCGCACTTCTACCACCTACACATGTACGACGGCGAACCCACCCTGCACCTCTGTGTGGGCATCAACAAGGTGAAGGAACTCGGCGATGCCATAGACCACCCGCACCATGCCGCATTCTGCTATATGACCATCTGGGAGATGGAGGACAGCTTCAAGCCCTTCAATGCCGTAAAGACACCCTTCTCCGAAGAGTTGAAAGCCAAACCCACTAAAGAGCGTCTGGCCGAGATCGAGCAGGAGTTATACCAGCGGATCGCCGCGCTACCCGAGGTCCGCCAAGCGTTGATCGACACCTATACCCGCAAGGCCGGGCACCTCAATTTCGAGTTGGTGTATTAGGAGGGTCCTCCACGTAACCACCCAGCGCACCTACGCCGTGAAGCGCATCGATAGCGACTTCTTCGGGGAGGAGTGACGTGCGGAGAGTGATCACCGCCTGTCCGGGCCTCCCCACCGCTTGTGTAAACTGCCACCTCCCAACCCTTTCGATCCCCATCTTGCGCCTGCAACACAACCTTACCATGGAACTCACCATCACCGGCCTCAGCAAGACCTACGGCAACGGCGTGAAGGCGCTGGACAACATCAGCCTGCACATCCCCACCGGCATGTTCGGCCTGCTGGGCCCCAACGGCGCCGGCAAGAGCACGCTGATGCGCATCCTCGCCACCTTGCAGGAAGCGGACAGCGGTTCGGCGATGCTCGGCAACATCGACGTGTTGAACGACAAGCAGGCCGTACGCCAGTTGCTGGGTTACCTGCCGCAAGAGTTCGGGGTGTACCCGCGCGTAAGCGCCTACGAGATGCTGGACCACATCGCGCTACTGAAAGGTGTGGTGGACAAGGGCCCGCGCAAGGAATTGGTCGATGCGCTGCTGCAACGCGTGAACCTGTGGGAGTTCCGCAAACGCCGCATCAGCGGGTTCAGCGGCGGTATGAAACAACGCTTCGGCATCGCGCAGTCCCTGATCGGTGATCCCAAGTTGATCATCGTGGACGAACCCACCGCGGGCCTGGACCCAGGCGAGCGCAATCGATTCTACAACCTGCTCACCGAGATCGGCGAGAACGTGGTGGTGATCCTCAGCACGCACATCGTGCAGGACGTGCAGGAGCTATGCAGCAACATGGCGATCATCAATCTGGGCAGACTGCTATATGCTGGTCCACCGAACGATGCACTGAACGCCGTTCGAGGCAAGGTCTGGGAAAAAGCGATCGGCAAGCAGGAGCTGGAACAGTATGCCACCACGCATACGCTGATCAGTAACAAGCTGGTGGCGGGCCGACCGATCATCCACGTGATGAGCGACAGCAAGCCCGGTGATGGTTTCATTCCCGCCGAGCCCAGTCTTGAGGATGTGTTCTTCGGCGCGATCCGCAACAACCAAGCACCCGTGGCGGCATGATCGCGCGTTTCTTCCTCTTCGAAGTACGCTACTGGCTGCGCCAGCCGATGGTGTACATCTTCACTTTCATCAATGCCTTGCTGGTGTTCGGTGCGACCACCTCCGATGCCGTGCAGATCGGTGGTGGTGTGGGCAGCGTGGTAAAGAACGCACCCTATGTGGTGTACATCTTCTACGGCATCATGTCCTTTCTGGCGATGCTGATGGTGACGGCCTTTGTGAACGGCACCGCGATCCGGGACCATGTGAACAACACGGCACAGATCATTTTCTCCACACCGATCACCAAGTCAGCTTACCTCATCGGAAGTTTCCTGGGAAGCACATTCGTGGCCGCATTGCCACTGGTGGGTGTTTCCATCGGCATGGTGGTGGGCAGTTGGATGCCTTGGTTGGATGCGCTGCGCACCGGGCCGAACATGTTCATGCCCCACCTGCAGGGCTTCCTGGTGCTGGGGCTTCCCAACGTGCTCTTCTCGGCCGCGATCATCTTCGCCGTGGCGGTGTTGCAACGCAGCACCATGGCCTCGTTCATTACGGCCATCGCACTGTTCGTGGGGTACTCCATCTCCAGCAGCATGATGGAGGACATGGAGAACCAGACGGTGGCGGCCATGCTCGACCCCTTCGGCACCACGGCATTGAGTGAGGCCACCGAGTACTGGACGGTCGCTGAGAAAAATTCCTCCGCATTCCCGATCAAGGGGCTCGTGCTGTGGAACAGGCTTCTGTGGATCTCGGTCTCGATCGCGATCTTTCTGTTCGGCTACTTCCGTTTCTCCTTCACCGACCGTGCGCAGAAGGCGAAGCTTGTGGAACCTGACAGTACGGGAAAGCCCAGCTTCGCCCTGGTCCCATTGCCGAAGGTGGCCCAACGGTTCGACGCCCGGGCCCGCCGCAGTTGGTTCGCCAGCCTATACATCACTGATCTGAAGGCGATCCTGAAAAGCACACCCTTCATCCTGATCATGTCCCTTGGCCTGTTACAGCTCTTCACCTCGTTGGCCTTCGTCACCGAACTCTACGGCAACACGACTTACCCCGTCACCTACAACGTGGTGGATGTGATCCAAGGCTCGCTGTTCATCTACCTCTTGATCGTGGTCACCTTCTACGGTGGGCAGCTGGTCTGGAAGGAGCGTGACCCGAAGATGGACGGGATCAGCAACGCATTGCCCATGGCCTCCGGCACCGGACTGTTCGCCAAGGTCTCCGCACTGATCACGGTGGTCTTCGCCGTGATGCTCTTGGGCACTGTGGCGGGCATGATCACACAGGTCCTCAATGGGTACACGCACTTTCAACCGATAGTGTACCTCACCTACCTCATCATACCCGGTACGCTGGCATTCTCGTTCTTCGCCGTGCTGGCGGTGACCGTTCACGTGCTGGTGAACAACAAATACCTCGGGTTCTTCGTGTTCATCGTGCTGATCGTGGCTAACATTTTCGCCTGGCGGATCGCCGATGTGGAGTCCAATCTGGTGATCCTCAATGGCACCTCGGGCTTGCGTTACTCGGACATGAACGGATTCGGCCCGTACCTGCCGGGATGGATCTTCTTTCGCACCTATTGGTCCGTGTTCGCAGTGATCCTCTTCTTCGTGGCCTGGCTCTTCCTTGTACGTGGCAACGACACCGAGTGGCGCTGGCGCTGGCACAATGCCAATCAACGCCTAGTCACCGCGAAAGTTCCGGCCTTGCTGCTGCTGTTGGTGTTCATCGGGCTGGCCGGCTGGGGCTACTACAATACCAAGGTGCTGAACGAGTACACCACCAGCGACGAGCAGGAACAACAGCAGGTGGACTACGAGAAGACCTACAAGCGCTTCCAGGGAATGGAACAACCGCACTACACGGCCGTGGAATTCACCATCGACCTGGAGCCCGAAAAGCGCGTCCTGCGCTACAGGGCTGAGATCACACTACGCAACACGGGCGAACAGTCAATCGACACGCTGTACTTGAGCCTGCCCGAACGTATGGACTTGCAGCTGGATATCCCCGGAGCCATGGTGGTGCTGGACGATGAGGAGATGGAGCAGCGCATGTACCGCCTCTCTCCGCCTCTCTCCCCCGGGGCGGATCTTCGCATCACCGCCACCGGAGGCTATCGTGCGAAGGGTTTTGAGAACAGCGTATCCTTCACCGGCATCGTGCAGAATGGGAGCTTCTTCAACAACATGGACCTGCTGCCCATGATCGGCTATCAGGCCAACTTCGAGCTCACCGACAAGAACGACCGCCGCAAGTATGACCTCCCGCCCAACCGCCGCATGCCATTGCTCAGCGAGGATCCCGAGCAACGCCGTCATAACTATCTGATGAAGCACAGTGACTGGGTGACGGTGAACACCACCATCAGCACCGTGCCCGACCAGATCGCGATCGCGCCTGGCAGCCTTGTGAAAGAGTGGACGGAAAATGGTCGTCGCTACTTCCGCTACGAAGTGGACCACCCCTCCATGAACTTCTACAGTTTCATGAGTGCCAACTATGAAGTGGTTCGTGACAAATGGAATGATGTCGACATCGAAGTGTATCACCAAAAGGAGCATGGGGTGAACGTGCCGCGCATGGTGAGCAGCATGAAGCAGACGCTCGCCTATGCGAGCGAGCACTTCGGACCCTACGCGCATAAGCAGGCGCGCATCATCGAGTTCCCGCGCTACGCCAGCTTCGCGCAGGCCTTCCCCGGCACCATGCCATACAGTGAAGCGATCGGTTTCATCATCGATCTCCGTGAACCCGAGGACATCGACCCGGTGTTCTATGTTGTGGCGCACGAGGTGGCGCACCAGTGGTGGGCTCACCAGGTGATCGGTGCTGTGATGCAGGGTGCCACATTGCTGAGCGAAAGCATGGCCCAATACACCGCATTGATGGTGATGGAGCAGGAGTACGGCCGGCCGCACATGCGCAAGTTCATGAAGTACGAGGCCGACAAATACCAGAACGCGCGTGGCAGCGAGGCGATCAGCGAATCACCGCTGCTCACCGTGGAGAACCAGGGCTACATCCACTACAACAAAGGGAGCGTGATGTTGTACGGATTGCGCGAATTCCTGGGCGAGAATGTGCTGAACCAGGCCTTCCGCCATATGGTCGACAGCTTCGGTTACGCCGAGCCGCCCTACCCCACCTCGCTGGACATGTACCGCGCCATGCGGGCCATAACACCGGATAGTCTGCTGTACCTGCTCGACGACAACATCAAGCATATCACGCTCTACAACAACGCGGTGCAGAAAGCCACCGCGCGCATGGAGGCCGATAGCACATGGACAGTGGACGTGTTGATCACCGCTGCCAAGATGCACAGCGATTCGCTGGGTGTAGAGACCGAGGCACCCATGGACGATTGGATGGATGTGGCCGTGATGCCGAAGATCCGCTTCGGAAAGGACAAGGAGAAGAGCGACCTCCCGCTGGCGCGCCAGCGCCTGAAACTGCGGACAGGGGAGAATCTCTTGACCTTCAGCGTAGGGGAGAGACCGGGTGCGGTGGTGATCGACCCGGACCACCTGTTCTTCGACCGGCTGCCGGCGGACAACAGGAAGCGGGTGGAGGAAACCGATCAGATGATCAGATGATCGGGCGATCAGAAAATGGAGTGCCTACCTCAGTAGTTTGATCACCGCATCACCTTCAACGCGCAACAGATAGCTTCCGTGAGGTAGACCGATGGTGGAGATCTCCATGCGATCCGATAGGGCCTGTCCCTGCCAGATCATTCGTCCCACGGCATCACGTAATTCCAGCACGGTGCCCGGCGAAAGTCCCTGCACATGTAGTACATCCCCCATCGGATTCGGCCATACACCAAGCACCCCAGGAGCATTAACCTCAACGCCGACGTTCAAGACCACGATGATGGTGGGAGAACCGTTCATACAGCCGTACTCATCCAGATAATCCACCATGTATGTGCCACTCGCCCAAGCGATGTGATAGGGCTGGCCCGCCCCCACGGTGAACCCGTCCAGTTCCCAGATCCAATCGCTGCCGCCTTCAACCCAAAGCGAATCCCCATCAACTTGAATGGTCAACTCCAACGGGTCGTACTCAGTCACCAGTAACGTATCCACCATTACGGTCCCACCCCCATCGGTCACTGCCACCACATAGGTGCCCGCACACAGTCCGCCGATCGATGGCGTGTTGGCGCCGGTGCTCCATGCGAAGGAGAACGGTGCATCGCCATTGGTGAAGCCATGGGCCACCCCGTTGCAATCACCGGGGCATATGAGTGCGGCATGGGCGTTCACGGCGAAGGTGGTGTCGAGCCCACCCACCAGCATCGCGTCGCCGTTGTTCACATGCGTGATGGTGCTGTTGCCATAGCTGATGGTGCCCCAGTAGTACCCGCCGAAATACAGCGCGTGAGGCTCCGCGGATTGCCGATGTATGGCCAGCGGCACATCGCGCTGGAAACCGCTGGGTCTGCTCCACCACACCACATCGCCAGTGTCACGCAGCTTGGCGATCAGCGCATCCTCGCTGCCTAATGCGGTCACGGGTTCGCCGAAGAAGTCGATCGTGTTCTGGAACTGCATCACCACGTAGGCGTTGCCCTTGCCGTCGGCATCCACGCCCCAGGCCAGGTCGCGCACGGCACTGCCGGTGCTCTTTCCCCAGCGGTAGGTGCCATCCTGCCCGAAGCCCATCAGCAGGATGTCGTCGTTGCTGCCGTTCGATACGAGCGTGGTATCCGGCAGTTGCATCGTCCCCCACAGGCTGCCCACCACCCACAGGTTGCCGAGCGTATCGGCTGCGATGCCGGTGCCCTCAGGGTTGGAGAGCGTGCCGTAGCTATTGGCCCATTGGGCATTGCCCTGGAGGTCGGTACACAGGACGTAGAGGTTGCCGCTGCCCGGTGCATGGGTCAGCGACAGGCCATCGTAGGTGATGGCATTGAAGCTGGCCTTGCCTGTGACGAACAGCCGGTCGCCCACCACGGCTATGCTCCGGCCCGACTTTTCGCCACCGCTTCCCACCGAGGCGCGGGCCCAGAGCACCGTTCCCGTGCTGTCGTACGAGGCCAGCACCACCTGTCGGAAGTTGCCCGGGTTGGGGATCGTTATGCCATCGAAGGTGATGGTGGTGCCCCCTGCGAAGCCCGAGATGTACACGCGGCCGACATCGTCGAGCGCAATGCCCCGTGCCTCATCACCTGATGAGCTGCCCGCACGCCGCGCCCACAGGCAGGTGCCATCCGTGTCGTACCGCGCCAAGAAGATGTCGTCGCCACCCAGGCTGTTCAGCACGATGCCATCGCCGAAGTCCGCATTGCCGCGGTAGCTGCCCGTGATGTAGATGCGGTCCTCGGCATCGATCGCCACACCGTACACCCGCACGCTGAACTGCAGCACCGTCATGGTACGCACCCACAGACAGGTGCCGTCCGCAGCGTGCTTCGCCAATACACCAGCCGTGGTGGCACCGGGCTCCACCGTGGCGCATCCGAGGTTGGAACTACCGCGCACCGTCCCTCCCCAATACACGTTGCCTTCGCTGTCCGTGTCGATCGCCTGGCAGAAGTCCTCGTTGCTGCCGCCACCGGCGCTCACTGCCCAATTCCATTGCTGTGCCTGAAGTGACATACCGGCCAGTAACGGGATCATGATCGATAAGCGCATGGGCCAAAGGTCGGAAGCATCCTTCCGACCCCGATCACCGCCCCCAACGGGGAGATCTCGCCCCAGTTGCGTAAGACTCCGGGGCAGCATCCGCGCCCGGAATGCAGCGCGAGAGGATCTTGCATGGGCCTTGCCGTGAACACCGGCCATGAGCGAAGCCACGCATACCGAAAAGATCCCGCGTCCGCGTATCATCCGCTGGCCATCGTTCTGTTCCTCCTCATCATGGCCGGTGTGATGTACAGCATTATCCGCAGCAACGGGGATGACCGCCGGGCTCCCGCCCCCACACCGATCTACGAGAACGTCAACCGGATCTCGCCCTGAGGATGATCGGTCTTGCGCGCTTACCGGGCACGCAGCCGCAGGCGTGCACGCCCCTGGCGTTTCTCCCTTCCAGACGCCTCCTGGAATTCCACGCGCGCCGGGCCCGATCCGTCGAACATGGGGAACCAAACGTTCCCCTTGATCATTGGAATGTTCGCTGCGGCATCCACATGGCCGTGGGTTCTGAAGTGTGCCGTGTAGCCACCCGCATCCGTACTGAGATCCCGGAATACCAACTGGAGCGGGACATTATGGAAGAGTAGATGAGTCTCATGCGCTATGACCACGAGTCCATGGCGTCCCTTTCTTTCGATCACCTCCCCGGAGCTGATATCAGTGATCTCAGATGGGATGCGCACCCAAAGCACGGGCCCGGCATGATCCGCCGATCCCATGAAGGCCTGGGAGAATCGCTCCTGATCGGTGACCACCATGGCCATGGAGAGGAAGGTGTGACGATCCAATGATTCTTGTGAGATCGAAAGGAATGGTAGGAGCGCCGCGATCAACGTACTGCCGAGCGGGAGGACCTTTTGCATGATACAAAGGTCGGCGTTGCAAGGTTGGGATGTACGCTCACCCCCGCACCAGCTTCTTGTACTTCAGCCTGTGCGGAATGATATCCCCCACACGCTTCTTGTAGTTCTCCTCGTAGTCGCTGAAGCCACCCTCGAACCAGTACACCTTGCTGTCGCCTTCGAAGGCGAGGATGTGGGTGCATACGCGGTCCAGGAACCAGCGGTCGTGGCTGATGATCACGGCGCAGCCACTGTAGTCCTGGATGGCTTCCTCCAAGGCGCGCAGGGTGTTCACATCCAGATCGTTGGTGGGTTCGTCCAGAAGAAGCACGTTGCTGCCCTGCTTCAACGTCATGGCCAGGTGCAGGCGGTTGCGCTCACCGCCGCTGAGCACGCCCACCTTCTTGCTCTGATCGGTACCACTGAAATTGAATCGGCTGAGGTAGGCGCGGCTGTTCACCTGTGTGCCACCGATCATCATCGCCTCGGCGCCATGGGTGAGCACCTCATAGACGCTCTTCTCCGGCAGCAGATCGTCGTGGCTCTGGTCCACGTAGGCAAGCTGCACGGTTTCCCCGATGGTGATCTTGCCGCTGTCCGGCTTTTCCTGTCCCATGATCATGCGGAACAGGGTGGTCTTGCCCGCGCCGTTGGGGCCGATGATGCCCACGATGCCCGCAGGCGGCAATGCGAAGCTGAGGTTGTCGATGAGCAATCGGTCGCCGTAGCCCTTGCTCACGTCCTTGAACTCGATGACCTTGTCGCCCAGGCGCGGGCCATTCGGGATGAAGATCTCCAGCTTTGCTTCCTTCTCTTTCACGCTCTCGCCCTGCATCTTCTCGTAGTTCTGCAGGCGGGCCTTGCTCTTGGTGCGGCGGGCCTTGGCGTTGCTGCGCACCCACTCCAATTCCTGTTTCAGAATGCGGTTGCGTTTGCTCTCGACCTTCTCTTCCATCGACAAACGGGCGGTCTTTTGCTCCAGCCAGTTGGTATAGTTGCCCTTGTACGGAATGCCTTCTCCCCTATCCAGTTCCAGGATCCAGCCCGCCACATTGTCCAGGAAGTAACGGTCGTGGGTGATCGCGATCACAGTGCCTTTATACTCGGCGAGGTGGTGTTCCAGCCATGCCACGCTCTCGGCATCCAGGTGGTTGGTGGGTTCGTCCAGCAGCAGGATGTCCGGTGCTTGCAACAGCAGGCGGCACAGGGCCACGCGGCGGCGCTCACCACCGGAAAGGACGCTGATCTTATGGTCGGGCTCCGGGCAGCGCAAGGCATCCATGGCGATGTCCAGTTTCTGGTCGATCTCCCATGCGCCGCTGGCTTCGATCTGGTCCTGCAACACGCCTTGCCGCGCGATGAGCTTGTCCATCTTGTCGGGGTCGTTCAGGATGTCCTCGTCGGCGAACTTGTTGTTCACGTCCTCATACTCCTTCAGTAGATCCATGATGGGCTGCACACCCTCGCGCACGATCTCGATCACGGTCTTGCTCTCGTCCAGCTCGGGCTCCTGCTCCAGGTGGCCGATGGTATAGCCGGGGCTCAGGTGTACCTCGCCATCATATTCCTTGTCCCGCCCCGCGATGATCCGCATGAGCGTGGATTTGCCCGAGCCGTTGAGACCCAGGATGCCGATCTTGGCCCCGTAATAAAAACCGAGGTAGATGTCGTTGAGGATCTTCTTCCCGGAAGGCAGGGTCTTCCCCACCTTCACCATGTTGAATATGATCTGACGTCCTTCTTCTGCCATGTTCTGTGGATGCTGTCCCCGTATGAGGCTCAATGGAATGTGTCTTCCGCAGGCACCCCGGAAGTATCCGGTGCTGCCTTTCGGGCCGCGAAGATCTCCAATCGCGGCCGTTCCAGCACTATCTCCACCTGCGACCATTCCAGGGTATCCACTCCGTGGTGGTCCAACACACGGGTCCAACGCTGGCCATCCGTAGGGCTGGCGGCTACGAAGCGCAGGTTCCCGGCTCCCGGTCTGGCATGGAAGATCTGGCGTGGCATACCCAGCGCCATGGCGTGGAACTCGATCGGGGCCTCCCAGGGGAACTCGGTGTACACCCGATCGCCCGGTTCGGTGGCTTGCATGAGGTACTCGGCCGCCTGACGCGCCTCCTCATACCGCTCGATGCGATCGGGAAGTACGCGGATGGCCGGGACCGCCCCGATGACCAGCAACACCATGCTGGCCGCCGCCACGCGGGTACGCTTGCCCATACCCTTGAAGAAGCGCTCCTGCATCCATTTCAGCAGGTAGAAAAGCGCGATGGCCACGCCAAGATGGGCGATAAGAACGATGTACAGCCAAACCCGGGGAGGCGCGACGGTGGCCTGCAAGAGCACCAGGGGAATGGCCCCCAGGCCCAGCGCGATCAACAGCATGCGGTAGCGCGCGGACAAGTAGCCCGATACCAGTATCCCCGCCAGTCCCGCGAAGGCCACCCAGGTCCAGGAGGACTGCATCAGGTAGGCGTTCAGTTCCAGTGCACCTTCGGCATGGGTCCGGCTGAATGTGACCCAACCCGCTTCGTTGGGCGATCCGTGGTGCAGCATGAAGGCAGGCCCATAGGTCATGATCGCTGGCAGGTACATCAGGGTGGTAAGACCCGAGAAGAGCAGCACGCTCACCACCAGCACGCGCAGGCGGCCATCCAGGCTCTTGCGATAGCGCAACATCAGTTGGAAAATGATATACAGATACACCGTCCCCACCATGTATGCCATGGTGGGGACGGACCACATGCCCAATGCGAGGACCACTCCCAGAAGGATCGCACTCACGGCGTTGTTCTCCTTCACAAAGTGCCGGCCCAACAGCAAAGCGGTCACCATGCACAGCCAGGTGAGGCTGTACCCCCGGGCCAACGCGCTATACTCGATGAGCGGGCCGGAGGAGGCCACCAGCGCAAGGGCCATCAAGGCGATGTAGCGGTTGAAGGTGGCACGCACGAAAAGGTAGAACAGGGGCATCACCAACACCCCCGCTACGAAGGCGGGCAGACGTAGCGATATGGTCCCCAACCCAAAGAGCGATGTGGAGAGCTTCACCAACAAGTTGTGAAGCACATGGTTATTGGGATAGGTCCAGTCGCTGACGATGACATGCACAGGCCGGCTGGCATAGTAGGTCCAGGTGAAGGCCTCGTCGTATGTGATCGCTGCTGGCAGCAGCCAGGCGCGCAGTGCGACTCCGGCAAGGATCAGCAACAGCACAGAGCGCTTGTGCGCGAAGGAGGTGCGCTTCGTGTAGCGGTGCCACACCTCGCGCAGGTCGGTGCGGAACCGGCCCCAGACGCCGCCTGGCAGGGCGGGAGTGGCCACCACAACGAGCTGGTCCCGCATCCATAACAGCATTCCGGCCACTATGCCCGATACCCCTGCCAGGACACCAAGGTCGCCCTGCACACGGGCTTGGAACGCCATCGAATAGCGCTCCTCATCACCATTAGGGGCCGCTGTGTTCAGGTGGCCCGGCACACGGGCATGCACCCAGCGCGACGCGATCCAAGCCACTATCGCCAATACCATGAGCAGGAGGATGACCATATACACTCCGTATCCCGTCGCACGCATCCCGGCAAATTAGACTTTGTTCCATTGCCGCCCGGTCCCCTCAACGCACCACGGGTCCCATGGAGATGATGCTGTCCACCACGTATTTCGTGTGCCCCCGCCAGGGAAGGGCACCCAGATATTCCCGGTAGTGGAGGTTGAATTGCTTGCCGCTGTTCACCATCAGTTCCTGCGCCACGGTGGCATCGTCGACGGAGAAACTGAACTCAAAGCTCTCGAATGTGCCATGCTGGCTACGGATGCCGGTCTGCACCATCTTCCCCTCATAGGTCTTGAACAGCACCCCCTTGTGCACCACGTAGTTCAACTCGCCGGCCTTCACACCGGTGCCGAAGACCCAGAAATACTTGAAGTAGACCACACCAACAAGGAGCACCATAGAGACCAACACGACCTTCCATAAGTGCCTGCGCATGGGATGGGAACTTGTGGGCGAAAGGTAGCCGTGCAGGACATGCGGACGCGGGTCGGTGCCGTTCGTCACGCGGCGAAGCCATTCATCAATATATAGTACATGGTCTTGCATAGTACCAATCCATGCCCATATCTTTGCCATGTCGAAGACCAAGTTCGGCGCACGGCGATGAACGTTGAGAACACCAAGGCACAGATGCGCAAAGGCGTGCTGGAGTATTGCATACTCGGCGTGCTTGCGCAGGGCGAATCCTATCCTTCGGACATCATCGCCAAGTTGAAAGAGGCGAAACTGATCGTGGTGGAGGGGACCCTTTATCCCCTGCTCACCCGCTTGAAGGATGCCGGCCTGCTCACCTACCGTTGGGAGGAATCGCGCAGCGGCCCACCCCGCAAGTACTACAAGATCACCCCGCTCGGCAGCAAATTTTTAGACGAGTTGGACCAGACCTGGGAGGAACTCGCCCAGGCCGTGAAAGAGACCACCCGTAGGAACTGACCACCCACAAGAACAAACGCCCCCGGCCCGATCAAATACGCCCAGCGTCCCTCATCATGAAAAAGACCCTCACAGTCAACATCAGCGGCACGGTGTACCACATCGAGGAGGATGCCTACGAGGCCCTCAACCGCTACCTCGCCAACATCCGGGGCCAGTTCGATGGCAGCCCGGGCCGTGATGAGATCATGGCCGACATCGAGTCGCGCATCGCCGAACTGTTCACCGAGCGTTTGGAAGGACGCGGCGAAGTCGTGACACTGGCGGACGTGGAACACGTGATCGGTGTGATGGGGCAGCCCGAGGATTACATGGCTCCCGGCGGCGATGACAACGGTCCGGAAACCGCACGTGGCCGCCGTTACAAGCGTCTGTTCCGTGATCCGGACGACCGTTGGATAGGCGGGGTACTCGGTGGTATCGCAGCGTACATCGGTATGGATCCGCTCTGGTTGCGCCTCGCCTTCATCGCACTGCTGGTGCTGGGTGTGGGCAGTCCGGTGGTCCTGTACATCCTGTTGTGGATCTTGATACCCGTGGCGAGTTCCGCGGCAGACCGGCTGATGATGGAGGGTGAACCGGTGACGGTGGACAACCTGAAGCGGACCTTCGAGGAAGGCACGAAACGCGTGGCCAACGAGGTGGATGAACTCGGCAAGAAATGGTCCGGCGAGGAGGGCAAAAAGCACAGGGCGGCCTTCCGCAGCCATACGCGCCGCGCCGCCACCGGCACGGCCGAGGTGATCGGCAGGGTGGTGGGGCTTGTGCTGCTGGTGATCGGTGTGGGATTGGCGGTCAGCCTTCTGAGCGCTGTGGTGGGCGGTGGCGTCATCGGGTTCGGCAGCGGTCTGGGGCTGTATGAGACCGCCGGACTCATCTTCGCATCAACGACCCAGGCCCTATGGTTCGCACTGGCACTTTTCCTGGTGATGCTTATTCCGGTGATCGGGATCCTCACGGCAGGTCTTCAACTCCTGCTGGGGCTGCGTGCGCCTCGTTGGCTGGGTTGGACATTGGTTCCCTTGTGGATCATCGCACTCATCGCCGCCATCTTCATCGGCGCGCGGCTCGGCAGTGACTTCCGCCGTACGGAACTGCTGCGTAACGAAGTTCACATCGACCAGCCCGTGAACGATGTGTTGCACCTCCACCCTGCCGAAATCCTGGACGCATACAGCAGCCATTGGGGTCATCGTGGCAAGCGCCGCCACATGGGCGTGGACCTTGACTTCCTCGACATGGCAGGCGACAGCGTGCGTGGCGCGTGGGCCAGACTGGATGTGCGGCGCAGTCCCGATGACAAATTCCATCTGCTGGTGGAACGCCGCACCCAGGCCCGCAACGCCAAGACCGCGTTGCACCGTTCGGGCAACATCTCCATCGGCGTGCATCAGGATGGCGATGTGCTAACCCTGTCGCCCTGGCTGGCCTGGCCCAAGGCTGACAAGATCCGCGGTCAGCGCATACGTTTCGTTGTACAGGTCCCACTAGGTAAGGCTGTCCGTTTCCATGAGGATATCGGCTTCATGCTGGACGATGTGAAGAACGTGACCAACACGCTGGACCGGGACATGGTGGGCCGCACCTGGACGATGACCCCCCATGGACTGAGTAAGGAGGCCACACCCGGTGAAGTGACCCAGCCAGCAGAGGTCGAAAAGGAAGAAGCGAGCGAGGAGGAGGAAGCCCCTCCCGCTCCGGCCGAGATAAGCCTACGCGGAAAAGCCATCGCCCTTCCCGCATGGAGCATGCCCGACCTGTTCCTGTTGTTGCGCCCGGGACGCCTGGGTTGAAGTTCCGCCTTATGCCATCCGGCGGTGTCGCACACGATGGGCGGTACATGAAAGGATGGCACAGGACCGTTCAGTCCGTTGGCCCGCGTCATCCGGCATTGGGGTCCCTGGAGAAGAAAGGAATGATCCCGCACCCCACGACACGGCAGGGAGCATCGCCGTGCGTTCCACCACGACCCCCACATTCACGGAAGCATCTCGGGCGTTGAGGGTATTGCGTTCCAGGCCTTTGTTCTCTGTCACGTAGCCCGTGATGCATAGGTCGGATGCCTTCACGCCATCGGGCATGTTCACTTCGTAGGTCACCGTATAGGTGATGCCCGGCACAGGCTGTTCCGGGATCACCTCACCGTCGCCATCGGGGCCGGCGAGCATGGCGCGCACCACACCATGGTGCCAGGGCTTCCCTGACCCTCCTGTGGCGTAGACGTTATTGGCCTTCACCAGGGCGTTCACCGTGAAATCGCCCTGCATGGCGGTGGTGAACGATGCGGCCACCGTCACATGAAGGCGGTTCGTCGTGCTGTCCAGCACAGGCTCCACCCAGCACAATACCGGGGAAACACCATTCACCCGTCCGTTCAACTGGTTCTGCCATTGGGAGTGATTGGGGTTGGGCGTGTAGCGTCCGAATTCGCCCTGGTCGATCACCCCCGCAGGAGTGAATTCCGTTGTGTATTGGTTGAAATAGCGATCGGGTGCCGTGGCTGTAAGATCATCCCTGTAGTGATACTTGGCCAGCACCAGTCCGGGGTCATCCAGCATGGCATCCACCTTCGGTTTGGCCATCTGGCAGTTGTGGCAATTCAATGAGGTGCGCACTTCCATCAGGATGCGCTTGCTCACCCATTGATCGAGCACGGTCACACTGAATGTCAGCGTATCATTCCTGCGGTTATTGTCGCCCGAACCTTCCACCCACACCTTCAACGTGCCCTTGCCGGCCATGCTGGGTTGGAAGGGGATCGGATGGGTGAACTTGGCCATGTTATTGGACGTGATGCCTCCCCCCAGGTTGAGGAAATTGCCCTTTTGCACGGGTCCGTTGTTCCAGCGCCAGCCCGTGTTGAAACCCGTCAGTGGCGTGGGGGCGGCGTTGCGCACATAACCGCTGATCGGCTGTGCGGCGCCCATGGCCACGAACAGTGGGACCGCGATGTTCTCGGGGTAGGCATCCTGGGCGATCACACCGGAAGGTTCGACGAGCGCCGGGAGGGAGAGGGCGATGAATAGTCTGGTGAGGCGGATCATGAGCTTGGGAATGAGGGTGGCCGAAGGTAGCGAAGAGGGAAAACCCACGGGGCTAACTTGGTCGCCAGAACAGATCCCCATGAGCAAAGCCGCCAAGATCAAGACCTTCGACCCCAACAGCCCCGCTGCAGCGAACGCCGGGCTGTACGGACTTCCCTTCACCGCAAGTGAGTGCGAGATCGTCATCGTGCCCGTGCCCTGGGAAGTGACCACCAGCTATGGGGGCGGCACTTCCCGCGGACCAGCGGCCATCAGGGAGGCCAGCCTTCAGGTGGACCTCTTCCACCCCGAGTTCCCGGACCTGTGGAAACGCGGCATCTGGCTGGACGAGATCCCCGAGGCCTTGCTGGAGCAGAGCGATGCGCTGAAGAAGGAGGCGCAACGCGTGATCGATGCGCTGGTCGGGGGCGGTGATGCGAAGAAGATGGCACGTGCCCAAAAAGCTCTGGAGCTGGTGAACGAGGAATGCGAGGTGATGAATGAGTGGGTTGAACAGCGCTGTGCGTTCTGGATGGACCAGGGCAAGAAAGTGGGCTTGCTGGGCGGCGACCACAGCACGCCGCTGGGGCTGTTCCGCGCACAGGCCGGGCGCCACAAGGAGTTCGGCATCCTCAGCATCGATGCCCACCTCGACCTGCGCATCGCATACGAAGGCTTCACATACAGCCATGCGAGCATCCTGTACAACGCACTCGCACTAAAACAGATCATGTCCTTCAACTGCGTTGGCATACGCGACTTCTGCGAGCAGGAGAATGAGGTCTTCCTGAAGGAGAAGGGTCGCGTGAAAGTGGTGCGCAGTGCCGATATACGCCGCCAGCAGTACAACGGTGTCACCTGGCATGAGCAGTGCGACGCCATCATCGATGCACTGCCGGAAAAGGTCCACATCACCTTTGACATTGATGGTCTCGATCCCGTCCTCTGTCCAAACACCGGCACACCCGTACCTGGCGGCTTCCAATTCGAGGAGGCCACTTACCTCCTATCACGTCTTGCCTCCAAACGCACCATCATCGGCTTCGACCTGGTGGAAGTGACGCCCGGCAAGCACGATGAATGGGACGCCAACGTGGGAGCGCGTTTGCTGTGGCATTTGTGCGGGGTGCTGGGGGGACGGAAGTAGATCGGTATGGACCGCTTCTCCGATGTTCCATGGCTGAACGCGCCTTCCTCCATGCCGAATGGCGCAAGCTCGCCATGGCCAACTACGCCGTGGACCCTGATCTCCTGCACAAGGTGCGGAAGACCTCCGCTGGTGCTCCCCACCCGACATAGCCCCTAACTTGCCACGCTTATTCGCTCCCCTTTTCACCCATCTACCATGGTCCGAACGATACGCCCACTACTTCCATTCTTCCTCCTGCTCATCGCCCACTCCGCATCGTCACAGTGCGTACCGGTCGATTGTCTGGACAACCTGCCGGCCTATGGCGGTGTGTGCGACAGCACCATCACGGATGGCCGCGTCGGCGAAGCCTATTATGACCAGCTCTCCTTCCATGCCACCAACGCCTGTGTGGATGCGGGCCTCATTTCCCCCGACCTGGCGGGCACCTCGATGCGCCTCACGCTGATGCACTCGTTCAACTTCTACGACATGCCGGCCGGGCTGACGGCCCAGACCACCGCCCCCTCCTATTCCCCTCCCGCCAACGGCTGTGGATGGCTTGAAGGCACGCCCACGGAAGCGGGTGTATTCGTGGTGTGGCTCGACCTGATGATAAACGTGAACTACTGGCCCTTTTCCGCGTCCTGCGGTGGCTTCCTGCCGCCCATCGCGCAGAACGACAACGAAGCGAACGTCTCGCTCGACCTGGTGATCTTGCCAGATCCCTCCTTCACCGGCCTGCCGGATACGCTTTGTGTGAATGACGCACCGGTCACCCTTGTACCCACCGGTACCCAGGGCGGTGGATTCAGTGGCCCGGGTGTCACAGGCGACATGTTCGACCCACAAGCCGCAGGGATCGGAACCCATATCATCACCTATCATGTGGTGGCCATGGAAGGCGCCGCCGTCGCTCCTGCCGAAGACAGCCATTCCATGGAGGTGACCGTGACGGAGGAAATGGTCTACCATGCCGATGCCGATGGTGATGGCTTCGGTGATCCCGATGTGACCGTGACGGATTGCGTGCAACCTGAAGGATATGTGGCCAATGGCGATGACTGCAACGACGCGGATGATTCCATGTACCCTGGTGCGCCGCCCACCGGCATGGGCGTGGACAACAACTGCGACGGCGAGATCGATGCCGACGAGGAGGGTATCCCAACGGGCATTGTGCAGATCGTGGGGCTCACAGGCCTGACGGTACACCCCAACCCGACCACAGGGCTGTTCCGCATCGCGTCGCGTGGATATGCTTCCGGTCTGGCCAGACTCACCATCGCCGATCCATCCGGGCGGCAGGTGTTGGTGGAGAGCCTTGTCATTCAGGAAGGGTGGCTGGGATATGATGTTGATGCCAGCGGCTGGTCGCCCGGCGTTTATGTGGTCACCTTGGAATTCAATGGTGGGCGCATCACCCGTCGTCTGGTGAAGGGGCTCTGAAACGCCAGACCGCCTACTGCCCTGCGCCGGCCTGCTGCAGGGCCCGAAGGAACACATCGCTCGGCTGGGCGCCATTCACGCTGTGCTTCCCATCGAACAGAAAGTAGGGCACGCCTCTTACGCCGAGCCTCCGGGCTTCCTGCTCATCCCCGCGCACCGCATCGGTGTACCCGGAAGTGCTCAGCATCGCCACCACCTCGGCGCCATTCATGCCGGCCTCAGTGCCAAGACGGACCAGCGTGGGCACATCTGCCAGATGCGCGCCTTCGGTGAAGTAGGCCTTGAACAGCCGCTCCTTCATGGCATCGCCCAGGCCCTTTGTCTTCGCCATTTGCAGCAGACGGTGCGCATCGAAGCTGCTGCCGATGACCGCCCTGTCCATCTGGTAGTCGAGCCCCACTGTCCTGGCGCGTCGCACCACACCGTCCACACGGGCCCTGGCATCCTCGCGCGTGCCGCCATACTTTTCCACCAACATGCCGTACATGTCATGTTCACTCCGCGCGGGAGCATTAGGATCCAGCTCGAAGCTTTTCCACACCACCTGCACCCGATCACGGTCGGGGAACTGCGCCAGCGCCTTCTCGAACTCGCGCTTGCCGATGTAACAGAAGGGGCACACCACATCACTCCAGATCTCTACCGTCATGGCTCTCGGGGCGTTCTGTCCGGGTGCAGCGGATGCATGGGCGGTGGCACTCGGAGAGGATTCCTGCGCACAGGCCGGGAGCAGCAGCACCGCGGCCATGCCGACGCCCATGCCACAACGGATACCCGGCTTCCTGCGCATGGGGACAAAGGAACGATACCGGATCGGGATCATTCGTTCTCTACGCACATGCCCGGGCGTGAACACGTGCGCGTGGAAGAATTCCCGGGCACTACGGCGCGTTGCTTGTCAGGCAGGAATTGCTTTACATGATCGCTTGAAGCGGCTTGGTCAACATATCGCCTTCGTGTGTGGTGCGTTGGGAGGAGACATGGTCCATGGCCAGGATGCCTGGCCGGTGGACAGCCTGCTCACCACCTGGCCCATACAGCAGCGTTTCCAGGAGCCACGTGTGAGACCAGGGTTGGGCGCACATGGTACCGATGGGCTGTATACCGCACTACAGCGGGCCGCTCCTGCCCTGCCCGTCTTCGCCGACGATCTCGTGGATCGATCCGTGACGCTTTTCTCCGGTCCACGTCGCGATCATTTTCGTGTGGTGCTGGGCGCGGCGGAAGCCCACATGCCCATGATCGAACGGGAGCTGGCGCGCCATGGACTCCCCAACGAGCTGAAATACCTGCCCTTCGCGCTGAGTGCATTCAATCCGCAGGCCGCATCGAACAATGGCGAGGCCGGCTTGTGGATGCTGACCTACCCCGTGGCAATGAAGCATGGGCTGGAGATATCGACCACGATCGATGAACGGCGCGACCCGCTGAAGAGCACCGTGGCGGCCATGCGCCACCTACAGGATCTGCACGCCCGTTACGGGGATTGGCCCACCGCCGTGATCGCCTTCACCTGCGGCCCGGCCAACCTGACGCGCGCCCGCCAACGCAGCGGGATCGACATGGATCCGCGTTTGTTGTATCCGCATTTCTCGCCCGGCCACCGTGCTGTTTTGCCAAGACTGATGGCCTTCACGTATCTGGCGATGCATGCGGAGCAAAGCGATCTGGAACCGCTCGTTTACCGCATCACCGAACCCAACGATACGGTACGCTTCGACAGCACGCTGCAGATCGAAGCGCTCATCCGCGTGGTGGGCACCCGACCTGGGCGCTTCCAAGCCATCAACCCCACGCTCACCGGAGGCGTGGTGCCGGCAGGTCAAACCTTCCTCCTGCCACGCAGTGAGGCCCAGCGTTTCGGTGATCTCGCCTTCGTGGTGCTGGAGGCGCAGAACACACGGCCGCGCCAACCTGTGGCCGAGGTCCGCAAGGAAGAGGAGCCCAGCGACAAGCTGCCGGACGGGCGCGAGGCCACATTGTACCGCATCGCGGAAGGCGACTGTCTGGGCTGCATCGCGGACCGCTTCGGCGTGGGACTCTCCGAGCTGAAGAATTGGAACGAACTGAAAAGCGATGACATCGAACTGGGCAATACGCTCATCGTCTACCTACCCAGAATGGAACGGCTGCGCTATGAGAGCGACACCGTGCGTGTGGCCACGCCTACGCCGGAAGCCGTGCGCAGCAGGCCGCAAGAGGCCCTCTCTGAGGATCCCGAGTACATGTGGTACACCGTGCGCGCTGGGGATTCGCTTTACCTGATCGCCAAGAAGTATCCCGGCATCTCCTCCGATGACCTGATGCGCCACAATGGCATCGGTGCCGACATCCGCCCCGGGCAGAAGATCAAGATCCCCAAGCGATGAAGCCCGCCCAAACCGGCCTGTTCTTCATGGCGGTGCTCGCACTGCTGGCCGGGGCCGGTGCGCTGATCCCCGCGGAAGGCATCCGCATCGGGGATCTGTTCACCATCCACTTCCCCTCGCCACGGCAGTTGCTCTTCCCCGAGAAGCGCGACAAGGTGGACATCAGCGACATCCTCGCCATCCCCACGGATGAGGACGCGGAGATCGACCTGAAGATCACCGTGGATGATGGGCTCACCGCGCTGGACACGCTCGGCATGGACACCCTGCCCTACATGGCACCGGAGCGTTTCCTCTTCGACCCGGACCGCATCCCTGCTTTGGAGGAACGCATCGCGCTGCACTACCCCGACGCCGGCAAGTCCGTACTGCACCCCTTCTTTGAGGCGCTCACGCAGGCGCACATGGCCAGGCGGCCCATCCGCATCATGCACTACGGCGATTCGCAGTTGGAAGGCGACCGCATCACCAGCTACGTGCGCAACAAACTGCAAACGCAATTCGGCGGACAGGGTCCCGGGCTGGTGAGCGTGGCGGACATCGTATCCAACTTTTCCTTGGAACGCATCATCAGCCCCAACTGGCAGCGCTTCAGCGTGATGGGCCGGCGCGACAGCACGCTCACGCACGACCGCTTCGGCGCCATCAGCAGCTTCTCGCGCTACACGCCCATTTTGCCCGATACGGTGCCGCCGGATACCGTGGTGCACACGGCCACCATCACCCTCAAGCCCCACAAACGCTCCTACGCCCGGGCCCGCGATTGGACCGTGTGCCGCCTCTACTTCGGCTGGCACCGCGCCCCACTTACCATCGAAGTGTCGCGCAATGGCGAGCGTGTGAGCACCGAGACCATACAGCCGCATGATCACCTGCACATCAAGGAGTGGCGCTTCCCCGGTCCCTCTGAAGAAGTGACGCTGACATTGCACGGAATGGACAGCCCGGACGTGTTCGGCGTATCGCTGGAAGGGCACACGGGCGTGGCCGTGGACAACATCGCGGCGCGTGGCGGGGCGGGCTACGAGTTCCGCAAGGTGGACCAGGCCCTTTCGCAGGCCATGTATAACGACCTTGGCATAAAGCTGCTGATCCTGCAGTACGGGGGCAACGTGCTGCCCAACATCAAGAGCGAGGAGGAAGCCGCGCAGTATGGCCGCTTCTTCGGGACGCAGATCACACGCTTCAGGAAGATGATCCCTGGTGTGAGCATCATCGTGATCGGCCCCAGCGACATGAGCATCAAGGAAGGAGAGCACTACGTGACGCGGCCATTCCTGGAAGAAGTGCGTGATGCGATGAAGGAGCACAGCCTGAAGCAGGGTGCGGTATTCTGGGACATGTACGAAGCCATGGGCGGACGGAGCAGCATGGTGAGCTGGGTGGAGGCCGATCCGCCGCTGGCCACCACGGACCACACGCACTTCACCCCTGCTGGATCGAAGAAGATCGGCGAGCTCTTCTACACCGCCCTGATCAACGACTATGCCGAATGGCGCAGCATCTTCGCACCCAGCTCCGAAAAGGCGAGGCCTGCCTCGCCCAAAAAAGAAGGATCCCCTACATCCGACAAGATGCCTGCCTCGCCCGCGAAGACCGCCCCCTCACCACAGAAAGCTCCGGATAGCCCTTGACCTCCCCCGATCCAAAGCACCCTGGCGAACCGGGCGAGGCAGGCCTCGCCGCGATCATGCATGGAACGAGCCTCATAGTCGGAGCCCTCCTCACCCTCCCCGCCTTCGCTCAGCCCGATCCGCTACGCGTGAGCGCTCCACCCTTCGTGGAGCACGATGCCAACCACATCATACACCGCGGTGACAGCAACGGCTTCGCGGCCTGGCACGAAAAGCTGGACAAGCTCCTGCTGGAAGGCGCAGGACAGATGAACGTGGTACACATCGGCGGCTCGCATATCCAGGCGGATATGTGGAGCATGCAGGTTCGTCACCGTCTACAGCAAGTGGTGCCCGGTGTGCGCGCAGGCCGTGGTTTCATCTTCCCATTCACCATGGCGAAGACGAACAATTCGCATTGGTACCTGCCCGAATACACAGGCAACTGGACGGCCGTACGCAACGTGACCAAGGCCGACACCAGCATGCTCGGCCTCAGCGGCATCTCCGTCACCACGCGCGACACGCTTACTGAATTGAAGGTGAGCTTCCGGGGGGATGTCTACCCGGGCTACGAATTCAACAGGATCCGTGTGCTTCACGGCCGTGACAGCAGCTTCGCCGTGGAGGCCTGGTCGCGCGACAGCACCGTGTATATCGATCGCAGTGTGAATGCGAAGGATGGCATCACCACATTCCAGTATGACCGGTACATGGACACTTTGCGACTGCGCTTCCGCCGCAGGGACGTCCTACAGACGCACTTCACCCTGCATGGCATCCTGTTGGAAAGCGACGACCCCGGCTTCTTCTACCATGCCATCGGCGTGAACGGCGCCAGCACCAGAAGCTATCTGCGCTGCCAGCGTTTCGCAGACCACCTCGCAGTGGTGAAACCCGACCTCGTCATCTTCAGCGTGGGCATCAACGACGCGCACGACAGCGACTTCGATCCCAAGCGTTTCAAGCGCAACTACACGGACCTTATCGCGCGTGTGCGGCTGGCCAACCCCGGTGCCGCCATCCTGCTCACCACCAACAGCGACAGCTACTTCAAGCGCAAGGTGGCCAACCGCAACGCCCACAAAGTGCGCGAGGTGATGCTTGAACTGAGCGCCGAACAGGGCGTGGCCGTGTGGGACCTCTTCACCGTGATGGGCGGGCTCGGCTCCATCGCGAAGTGGGAGTCGGCCGGCCTGGCACAAAAGGATCGCATCCACTTCAACCGCCAGGGCTACATGCTGCTGGGCGACCTGCAGGTGGCGGCGTTGATGGCAGCGTATGGCGAACATGTGAAACGGAGCGTGGGACCATGAGCGGGCCAATCCAGAAGTGGAAAGGTGCAAGAGTGGAAAGGTGCCAGACCCACATTGATCACAGGGCACCTTCCACCCTCGCACCTTTCCACTTTTCCACCACCGCACAGCGATAGACCCGGTGCTACCCCTCCTATCCATATCCTCCATCGACTGGCTCGGCCTCCTGGACTACGATGAGGACACGCCGCTGATCTTCACCCGCTTCTTCTTCTGGGGCTTCTTCGCCGTGGTGCTGGCTATATACAGCATCATCTACAAGCGCCGCGCACTGCGCAACGCCTTCCTCTTCTTCGCCAGCCTCTTCTTCTACTGGAAGACCAGCGGATTCTTCGTGAGCATCCTGCTCTTCAGCACGCTGGCGGATTTCTTCATCGGCCAGGGCATCCACGACTCGCGATCCGAAGTGAAACGCAAGTGGCTGCTGGCGCTGAGCATCTTCCTCAACCTCGGCGTGCTGGCCTACTTCAAGTACGCGCATTTCGTGGTGGACAACATCAACGCGCTCTTCGGCACCAGCTTCCACGCGGTGAATTACTTCGCCCACTGGACCAATCTGGTGTGGGACAGCACCTTCGTTGCCGACAAGATCCTGCTGCCGGTGGGCATCAGCTTCTACACCTTCCAGACCATCAGCTACGCGGTGGATGTGTACCGCGGCCACGTGAAGCCCGTGCGCAACGTCCTCGACTTCGGCTTTTATGTCAGCTTCTTTCCGCAGCTGGTGGCCGGTCCCATCGTGCGTGCTTCCGAGTTCATCCCGCAGCTATACACCGAATTCAAGCTCACCCGCGCACAGTTCGGTTTGGCGGTATTCTGGATCCTGAACGGCCTGCTGAAGAAGATGGTCGTGGGCGACTACATCGCGGTGAACTTCATCGATCGCGTCTTCGCCGATCCGCTGCGCTTCACCGGCTTCGAGAACGTGCTGGCCATATTCGGCTACTCGCTGCAGGTGTACGCCGACTTCAGTGGCTACACCGACATCGCCATCGGCGTGGCCCTGCTGATGGGCTTCACCCTGCCGGTGAACTTCAACAGCCCCTACAAGGCGCGCAGCGCGGCCGAGTTCTGGAAGCGCTGGCACATGAGCCTGAGCACCTGGCTGCGCGACTACCTCTACATCCCCATGGGCGGCAACCGCAGCGGCTCGCCCTTCTCGTGGATCATGACCGGCGTGGTGCTGGCGATGTTCACCCTGCTCACCGGCGAATGGCTGCTGCCCTTCATCGCCCTCAGTGCAGTGGCGCTCTTCGTGGTGATCGCCCACTGGTGGCCGCCCTTCCGCAACATGATCACCACCAACATCAACCTGATGCTCACCATGCTCATCGGCGGGCTGTGGCACGGCGCCAGTTGGATGTTCGTGATCTGGGGCGGCCTCAACGGCATCGGGCTGCTGGTGTACAAGGGCTGGTCGCGCATCAGTCCGTGGGGGAAGAGCACGCACTGGTTCGCGCACCTGCAGGCCGTGGCCATCACCTTCACCTTCATCACCTTCACGCGCTTCTGGTTCCGCGGTGAAAGCCTGGAGGATGTGAACGACATGTTCGGCCAGATCACAGGGGATTTCGGGTGGGCACTCATGGGCGACGTGCTCAACGGTTTCCGTTACGTGATTTTGGTGATGCTCGCAGGCTTCATCATCCATTGGCTGCCCGAGCGCACCAAACACTGGTACCGCGAACGCTTTATCGCGCTGCCGCTGTGGGCCATGGTGCTGGTGTGCGCCGTGGTGGTGCTGGTGGTCTACCAGACGGTGACGGCTGAGATGGTGCCGTTCATTTACTTCCAGTTCTAAGTGGAACAGCGGATGCGGGCAGGCCTGGACCGGCTCTACCTTTGCCGGCCCATGGAAGCCGCCCGGCCCACCGGCATCACGCCACTTCCCGGATCAAGCATAGCGCAGGCCCGCATCGTTCTATTCGACGGGGTATGCAACCTGTGCAATGGCTTCGTACAATTCATCATCGAACGCGATCCAAAGGCCAGTTTCCGGTTCGGTACACTACAGTCCGATGAAGCCCAAAAGCTGCTGGCCGGAAGCACGCTGGATCCGCGTGAACTGGACACGGTGATCTACCTGCGGAAGGGCCGCTTGCTCACGCGTTCATCAGCAGCGTTGCATTTGCTTCGCGACATCGGTGGCGCATGGGCGCTGCTTTATGGTTTCATGATCGTGCCATCATTCCTGCGCGATGCTGTTTACCGCTGGGTGGCCAACAATCGTTACCGCTGGTTCGGGAGACGTGACAGCTGCATGATCCCCACCCCGGAGCTGCGCGCGCGCTTCCTGGATGGGCTGCGCGGATGACGGATCGGGAGAGTGCTCCTAAATTCCCGCCATGAAGGACACGAAGGACTACCATGACTTTGTGATCAAGGACGGCAGTTTCATTGGGCGCTTCGAGGAGATGTACCAGTGCTTCGACGACCCCTGGGAACAGAGTTCGCAGCCCAACCGTGCAAGCCGCTGGTGGTCCATTCAGTGCATGCAGCGCTTCGGCATCCGCTCCGTGGTGGAGTTCGGATGTGGGCTTGGCTACTACAGCGACTGGATCCATCGTGAGACCGGTATCGTGCCGCTGGGGGTGGACATCTCCCCGTCGGCCGTAGAAAAGGCCCGGCAAAATTTTCCGCACCTGCGCTTCGAGGTGGGTGAGGTGATGTCCATGCTGGAAGGACCGATCGAGGCCGAGGCCATTCTTTTCGCGGAGCTCGGCTGGTACATCCTGGATGACTTCGCGCGGATCCTTGAGCTTCTGCGCGAGCGGCATGCCGGCAAGTACTTCATCAACAACCTGGTGTTCTACAAGGGCAGCCAGCGTTACGGCACCGAATGGTTCACCGACCTGGATGGCTATATCGCACGCATACCCTTCGAACTTCTGGGGCGGCTGGAGGCCACCACGGCATTGGACAGCACCATTGACACTTCCTGCATCTTCAGGATCCCTGGATGAGCAGAACATGGGAGATCATCCCACGGTGAACCACTGGGTTACATTCCCGTACAAGAACCCTATCGCACGATCGTTATCTTCACGCCGCCGATGAGGCCCGCCGGAATGGAAGACCGGCACATGGGGATCGCGGTAGACCTGCTTCGGAACAATGCTGACCACCTTTCTCTTTCTGTCCTCGCTGCTGCTGCGCCTGTTGCCCACAGCGCCAGCAGGGCCCACATTGGTGGTGATCCCGGCCGACCCGGTGGTTGAGATGCATTCCCAGTTGGGGTTGGATGGTGTGATGCCCGAACCGGTATTCCGCGCAGCATATGAGCGGCTGGAAGTGCATGACGGAGAATTGAAGACCCTTGCCATCGCGGATATGACACTTCCGAGCACGGAGAAGCGGCTCTACCTGATCGATCTGGCATCTCGCCGGCTGGTGAAGCGCACCCTGGTGGCCCACGGGCAAGGCACCGGTGAGTTGATGGCCGAAGATTTCAGCAACCGGCATGGCTCGCACCAGACGAGCCTGGGACTCTACCGTGTCGGCGTGGAGATCGTGAGCCCAAAGCATGGCCCGGCGCTGTTGTTACATGGACTAGATCCGGGCCTGAACGATCAAGCCCTGGCAAGGGAGGTGATCATCCACGGGGCGGATTATGTGAGCGAGGATTTCATCGCACAGCATGGGCGCCTGGGCCGCAGCTGGGGTTGCCCGGCGGTGGAACGTACGGAGATGCAGCTGCTGATCGACCTGCTCGCCGATGGCGGTCTGCTGTACGTGCACGGCCAATAGCCAGGAGTGTTCGGCCTTGTACACGTTCCTTTGTGGTCATGGAACGTTCGATACCCGTCCTCTTCCCCGTCGTCATCCTCTGCGCCTGCACACCAGAAACACCTCCGGAAGATCTGACCCTGGCACAGCAGAGCCTGGCGATCGCCGAGGTTTTTGAGACGCCGGCCCCCTACAGCGTGCGCGCGCTGGACAGCCTGGACCTGGCCGCCTTCTTCAGCCAGCACCCCGAATATCTCGTCGACTCGGCCGCCATCGCCGCATTCTATGGGCGCCGTGCGATGCAGTTCGCATGGATCGTCAGCGATTCTTTGTCCGCCTCCGCCGATGCCTTCATCGCCCTGGTGAGCACCGCAGACACCACCCTGCCCAAGGCCACTGAGTTGAACCAACGGCTGGTGGAGCTCTATCAACAGGGATTCGCCGAGGGCCGCCGCATCGTGTTGTGTGACAGTTGCGCCACCGACCTTGAGCTTCGCCTCACGGCCCAGTTCTTCCGCTTCGCTGACAAGAAGTATGGCGGCTACCTGAAGCGCGACCTCCGCGAACTGGATTGGTTCATCCCACAGGGCCGGAAGGATGCCTCCCGCCTCCTGGACTCACTCGCCAAGGGCATCACGGATCTATCAGCCTACGAGCCCGTCCACCCCCAATATGGGCAGCTGAAACGGTACGTGCAAGGCTACCATGAACTCGCCGACACATTCTGGCCTGCTTTGGTCCTGCCCAACGGTACGCGCAAATTGGAGCCTGGCGACAGCTCCGAGGTGATCGCTATGCTGCGCGAACGACTGGTATTGATCGGTGATCTGGACAGTAGCGGGACCGGTACGGTATACGATAGCAGCATGGTGCCTGCCATACAGCGCTTCCAGGTGCGCCATGGTCTGCATCCCGATGGCGTGATCGGCCCTGGACTGCTCAAGGCGATCAATATTCCCATGGCCGATCGGCTGCGCACCATCCTGATCAACATGGAACGACTGCGCTGGGTGGATGCCGAGCAGCCTGCGGACCTCATCCTGGTGAACATCCCGGAATTCCGCCTGCATGTGTACGACCGCGACAGCCTGGTGAAGAGTATGGATGTAGTGGTGGGCAAGGCCGCTTCACGCACCGTGATCTTCAGCAACGTGATGGATCGCCTGGCGCTGAGCCCCACCTGGACCGTGCCCCCCGGGATCATACGTGCGGAGATCCTTCCCAACCTGAAGAAGAACACCAATTACCTGGCTTCGCGCCAGATGGAACTGCTCAGCGGCGGGAAGGTGGTCTCGCCACATGGTATCGACTGGAGCAGGTACAGCTCCGGCATCCCCTACACCGTGCGCCAGAAACCAGGCCCGTCAAATGCTTTGGGGCTTGTGAAATTCCTGTTCCCGAACCAGTATCACATCTATTTCCATGACACCCCGAGCAAGGGTCACTTCGCCAGGGAGCAACGCGCATTCAGTTATGGATGCATCCGCATCAGCGAACCGGTATGGCTTGCGGAATACCTGCTGCAGGAAGATCCCGAGTGGACACCGGAACGGATCCGCCAGGCCATGCGCGCAGGTCGGGAACGCACCATCATGCTGGAACGGAAGCGACCGGTGAGCATCGTCTATTTCACCGCCTGGGTGGATGGTGAGGGCCGCTTGAACTTCCGCGAGGATGTTTACGGCCACGATGAACGACTATTCAAGGAGCTCTTCGTGGAGGATGCGCCGCTAAAGATCGCAAGCTGATCATTGCCCAGCGGCCACGGTGATCCGGAACTCCTCGTCACCCAGCCACGCGGCCAGGCTGCGGTTGATCCAGTGCGTGGGCTCCGGTCCGGCGTCCAACGGGCCCAGGCTCGCAGGGACTTCCAACATCGCAGGCACGACCACCTCCCGCCGACCTTCCTCCATCGCTGTGCGTACCGTGCTGTAACGCTCCTGCATCCGTGCATCATGGCGCACCGCGACACCCATGATCAGGTCGTGAGACACCCGGCGATCATTGCCTGTATAGAAAAGCATGGCCACCAGCAATGCCAGTGGGATCCACCGCGCACGCGGACCAGCAAAAGGCACAGTCCATGCGCGCCCCCTGGAAAAGGCACGGTCGATCGAAGCCACCGTGACGAACCACAGTGGGATGAAAAAGAAGAGCGCCACATTCACCGTGCGGTGCTGGCCCAACAGGCCAGTGGACCAGTAGGGCAGAACCATCACAACGAAGACCATCCCGAAGGTGATGGCCAGCCAAAGATGCGGGTGCATGGCGACCAGTGCCGCGAATTCCTCAGACCGTTCCACCAACCGCCTGCACCAGGGCAGCGCCAGTAGCACCGTCACCAGCATGGCTGGAGCGAAGATCCAGATCACGCCAAAACGACCTGTCTGAAGCGTGGACCATGCGAGGGTGAGAAATGGATCATGGCGGGCCGGGAAATGATCCGCACGCACCGCGTTGCCCGGCGCGGTCGCCATCACGAAGGCCCCGCCCAGTGCGATCAGCAGCCATGCCACGGAAAGCACCGGCACACCGGCGCCGGACTTCCAGCGAATGAAAAGCAGCACGGCATGGAAGACCACCAGCAACACCATCGCCACTTCATTGAAACCCGATGCCAGCAGCAATGACAGTGCGGACATGAGGATCAGCCCGGGCCTTGGAGCACCAGGTCGCAGCAGCACGATCACCGTGGCCATGTGGAACAACATCAGCACATTGGCCAGTTGGTAGGTGACGGCACCCGTATACCAAAAGATCCCCTGGCCCAGGTGCGGCATCAGGTGCAGATAGAACGCTGTGAAGGACAATGCCACGATGGCCGTACGCAGGCGATCCAGCGCATCGCGGAACAGTGTGCGCAGCAAGACGAATGCGGCCAGGGCGGTAAGCAGGATGAAGACCACTGGCATCAGACGGTACCAGAATAGGTCTCCCGCTTCTCCCCAAGTGAGCGGCCCGCGCAGCACGGCGACATTCGAGGCCCAGCGACCATTCCAGGATCGGTACTCCACCCCCAGCTGCGTCATCAGCCCTTCCCGCTGACCTACCACGGCATAGTTCAGATCGTCCGCATAGGGATTTACATATGTCGCGAGCCAGGCATGGCGGGCCAGGAGCAACACAAGAAGCAGAAGGAGAAGGATATCGGGCCTGCGTGTTCCCATGCACGGCGATCGTTGACCGGGCTCAGCAACCGAAACGCTCCTGCACGCGGTAGCGGTTGCGGTCGTCGCTGTTACGGCTCACCAACTCGGCCACGAATCCCGCGGTGAACAGCTGTACACCGATGATCATGGCCGTTAGCGCTACGAAGAACAGGGCTTGATCCGCCACCAGGGGCGCGGCGCGTTCCAGGACGAAGAGATGCCACAGCTTACTGCCCACCAACCAAGCCGAAGCTCCGAAACCGAGGATGAACATCAGCGTGCCCAGGCCCCCGAAGAAGTGCATGGGTTTTTTGCCGAATCGGAAGATATAGGTGATCGTGAGCAGGTCGAGAAAGCCGTTGATGAAGCGGTCGAACCCGAACTTGCTGTGGCCGTACTTGCGGCGGTGATGCCGTACCACCTTCTCGCCAATGCGGCGGAAACCCTCCTTGTGCACGATGAAGGGGATATACCGGTGCATCTCGCCGAAGACCTCGATGTTCTTCACCACCTCACTGCGGTAAGCCTTCAGCCCACAATTGAAATCGTGCAGTTTCAACCCGCTCGCCCGGCGGATGGTCCAGTTGAAGAGTTTGGTGGGGATCGTCTTGGTGATGGGATCGAAACGCTTCTTCTTCCAGCCGCTCACCATATCGTAGCCTTCGGTCGCGATCATGCTGTAGAGAGCCGGCACCTCCTCGGGATCATCCTGCAGATCGGCGTCCATGGTGATCACCACCGCACCCTGTGCGGCGCGGAAGCCCTCGTTCAGCGCAGGGCTCTTGCCATAGTTGCGGCCGAAGCGGATGCCCTTCACGCGGCCATCCACCGTGGCCAGGCGTTGTATCTCCACCCACGAGTTGTCGGTGCTGCCGTCGTCCACCAGGATCAGCTCGTAGGTCCTGCCCATGCCACCGATCACCGCATGCAGGCGCTCCACCAGCGGGGCCAGCGACTCCTCTTCATTGAACAAGGGAATGACGATGGAGAGGTCCATGCTGCAAGGATAAGGCGCGGGGTGGCATCGTCCTCCAACTCCCGCCCAAGCCCTGGTGGTGCTTTGTGCCTACCTTTGTGCCGGGGCAAGTCCCGTACGACCAGCTCCCGCTGAATCCCCCAGGTCCGGAAGGAAGCAAGGGCAGGCGGTCGTAGCGGTGCGATGCGGGTCGCTTGCCCCACTTTTTTCACCCCCCAGCGATCCTTTCAAGGCTGCTCATACCCGTGCGATGAAGCGCGGGATCGCGTGGCGGTGTCTCCAACTAAGCCATGCACCCGGCGTTATGGGCGTGAGCTCTCAAGCTTACATCTACGCGTGACCCCGGCAGGATTCGAACCTGCAACCAACAGAACCGGAATCTGTCATTCTATCCAATTGAACTACGGGGCCATGTGGCCCGGGCTTCCCCGGGTGGCGACAAAGATAGCCGGGGGCTGAACACCCGGAGCGGAAGCCCTACCTTTGCGCGCCTTTTCAGGCACCCCTCATGACCGAATTGCGCAACATCGCCATCATCGCCCACGTGGACCATGGCAAGACCACCCTGGTGGACCGTATCCTGCATCAGTGCCAGCTCTTCCGCGTGAACGAGGAGGTGCAGGACCTGCTCCTGGACAACAACGACCTGGAGCGCGAACGTGGCATCACGATCCTCAGCAAGAACGTGAGCGTGCGATACAAGGGTGTGAAGATCAACATCATCGACACCCCCGGCCACAGCGACTTCGGTGGGGAGGTGGAACGCGTGCTGAACATGGCAGATGGCGTGATCCTGCTGGTGGATGCATTCGAGGGCCCCATGCCGCAGACACGCTTCGTATTGGGCAAGGCCATTGAGTTGGGCCTGAAGCCCGTGGTGGTGGTGAACAAGGTGGACAAGCCCAACTGCACACCTGATGAGGTGCATGAGGCCGTATTCGACCTGATGTTCGCATTGGATGCGACAGAGGACCAATTGAACTTCCCCACTGTATACGGCAGCAGCAAGAACGGCTGGATGGGACCCGATTGGAAGACGCCGACCGAGGACGTGAGCCACCTGCTGGACGTGATCCTGGAGCATGTGCCTGCGCCCAAACAGGTGGAAGGCACACTTCAGATGCGCATCACCAGCCTGGACTACAGCAGCTTCCAGGGTCGTATCGCCGTGGGGCGCATCACGCGCGGCAGCATCAAGCCCGGCCAGCAGATCACCCTGATGAAGAATGATGGCACCGTGAAAAAGGGCCAGGTGAAGGAGCTGATGGTCTTCGAAGGATTGGGCAAGATCAAAGTGAAGGAGGAGGTGGGTTGCGGCGAGATCGTGGCGGTGATGGGGCTGGAGAACTTCGATATCGGCGATACGGTGGCTGATGCGGAGAATCCGGAAGGCTTGTCGAAGTTCAAAGTGGATGAGCCCACGATGAGCATGCTCTTCACCATCAACAACTCGCCATTCTTCGGCAAGGAAGGCCAGTTCGTGACCAGCCGTCACCTGCGTGACCGTCTGTTCAAGGAGATCGAGAAGAACCTGGCCATGCGGTTGCAGGAGACCGAAAGCCCGGACCGCCTGCTGGTGTTCGGCCGCGGCATCCTGCATCTGAGCATTTTGGTGGAGACCATGCGCCGCGAGGGCTATGAGTTCCAGCTGGGCCAGCCGCAGGTGCTGTACAAGGAGATCGACGGGACCCGCCACGAGCCCATCGAACTGCTCACCGTGCAGGTGCCGGAACAGTTCAGCAGTCGTGTGATCGACAATGTGACGCGGCGCAAGGGCGAGATCCTCAACATCGAGCAGAAGAGCGATCGCACAGTGCTGGAATTCAACATCCCGGCACGTGGCATCATCGGTCTGCGCAACACGCTGCTCACCGCCACCGAGGGCGAGGCCATCATCGCGCACCGCTTCAAAGGCTACGAGCCCTTCAAGGGAGCCATCCAGGCACCGCGTCCCGGCTGCATCGTCAGCGGTGAACAGGGCGCCGTGGTGCCTTATGCCATCGACAAGTTGCAAGACCGTGGCAAGTTCTTCGTGGACCCTTCGGAAGAGATCTACGTGGGCCAGGTGATCGGCGAGAGCCCCAAGCCCGGCGAAGAGCTGGTGGTGAATGTGGTGCGCACCAAGAAACTCACGAACATGCGCGCCAGTGGCACCGACGAGAAGCTGAACATCGCGCCCGCCGTGAAGTTCAGTCTGGAAGAGTGCATGGAGTACATCGCCGGGGATGAATACCTGGAAGTGACGCCCAAGAGCCTCCGCATCCGCAAGATCCTGCTGGACGAGAACGAGCGGAAGAAGGCGGCGAAGAAGCTGCAGGAGGCGTAGGACATGTGCTCATGCGGGCATGTGCTCATGTGCCCATTTCAGCCGACCCCCACGTTATCGGATGATCTGGACCGTCATTACGGATCCCGGCGTCCGCACCACATAATTCCCAGCTGCCAATCCCTGGGTCGGTAGCGCTGTCCGTTCCCCGGTCAAAGTAGTGTTGATCAATACACGGCCTGTTGCGTCCAGGAGCTGGAGCGGCTCACCGGCAGTGGACGCATCTGTGTGTACATATAACATGTCCGTCGCCGGGTTCGGGTACAGATGCATTTCCATCGCACCATGGATCGTCAATATATCCGTGGTCCCCTGGAGCAACCATCCCAAGGCATCCCGGATATGCGCGCGGAACACGGTATCGCTGGTGTAGTTGTCCGGAGCGTGGCCCAGCGCCGTGTAGAAGACCTTGGTGTTGCTTTGTGGTAGAAAGCGATACCAGCTCATGGGACGTGGCGCATCATAGCTGTTCACCATTCCGTTCGGTCCTAAGGTCTCCTCCACGATGAGCACCTCGGTATTGAACTCCGCGTAGTATCCACCCTCCCAGTAGTAGTACTCCTCGGCCTTCTCCCATTGGCTGGGAACATTGTAGATGCTGGGATGGGCACCTTGCGCTTGCATGGTGTAGGTAGGTGTGCCGTTCACATGGTTCGGGTTCTCCTGCACACTGGCACCGATCACCTCGGGGTAAAAGTCCCAGGTGCCGGTATTGTTCCCGTTTGCCGTACTGTGCCGGTAGGTGTCGCTGGCCGCATGGATGCCCATGACGTGGCCTCCATTGGCGACCCACGCTTCGAAGTTGGCCCGCTGTTGTTCCGTGAGGATCGCGTTCCCACTGGTGTTGCTAAAGACGATCACCGCATACTGGGCAAGGGTGGTCGGGTCACTGAAGGAGTCACCTGTGGCATCGTCATCCACCGCCACACCCAGTTCGGTCGCGATGCTCTGGAACATCGCGTAAGACACCTCCCGCGTCTGGTGATCCCAACCGGAGGTGCGGGTGAAGTGCAGCACTTGCTGAGCGCGGAGGCCCAGGGAAGAAACGGTGATCCATGAAAGTAGTAGAAAACGGCGCATGTAACGAAGGTAAAGCCGGACCATCTCGATCACTCGGCCGGGGCCTCTTCCAAGGTCTCCGGGGGAAGCACATCCTCCATGATCGGCGGCCCTTTCTTCTTCAACCAACGGATGCCGCGGTCCATGAACTTCACGCGCATATCGAAGCGGCGCACCATATTGAAACGGATGTTCGATACGGTCCATGTGAACTGCTGTCCGTCGCCGAGGAAGTGTCCCACACGTTCCTGGTTGAAGGAAAGGCCCACGTAGTGGCGCCTGCTGTTGTAACCCGCTGCTGCACGCAACTGGAAGCGATAGCCTGCACCGGCCCCAAAGCTGTACTCTTCGGACCCATCGAGCGGATCGGGATGGGTAAGGCCCTGCATGGCGATACCCATACCACCCACGGTGGAAAGCGTGGCGAACCAGTGTTCCCGGTGGACCAGGGTGTAAACGTAGCCACCCATAGGCCCGGCATCGAAGAGACTGCCACGACGCAGGCTTACTTCCGGTGTGAACTGGTCCGCAAGGGTGCTCGGAACCAACGACGAATCTGCGCGCACACCGAAGAACGTTGCGTAACCCCCCACCAACCATGAGCCCTGGCTGCGTTTCTGCCAGGCATCCTGCGAGAAGGAGGCACGATAACTGAAGCGGTCGTTGTTGGCGATGCGCAGACTGCTGAAGCCGATGTTGAACTGGTACAACTCGGGCCGGTAGGGCCTTTCCGCAAGTGCCGGCCAACCGACCTCCGCCAGGGTGTGGGAGCTCAGATTATAACCTCTGAAGACCTGGAGGAACAGGTTGGTGGCTGTGCGCTTTGTGTGGATGTTGGCTTGTGCATCCAGGTAACGTGTTTTGCCGAATCGTTCATTGTTGTCGTTCACCAGTGGCATGCGTATCCCGATGTTCAGCGTGAGCGCCCGATAGCTCGCACCCAGCCCCCAGTTGATCTGGTTGTTGGGGCGGTACACGAGATCACGACCAGGTGCCTCGCTCCGCAGGGCGAATGAGTTGTCCTTGGTGCTGAAATAGGCCCTGCCGGTGAGGATATGCGAATAGTCGTTGACATAAAGCGTGTCGAAGGTCTCCTTGTGCTTCTGCGCATGCAGGGGGAGTGATACGCACGATGCCAGCAGCATAAGTGCCGGGCAAAGGCGTATGGGAAGGCTCGAAAACGGCATTGGGATGGTAGTGCAAAGGTCGGGCTTGGGAGACCGGATCGAACCCGGCGCTGGCATGGGTGTACGGGCTTCCACAACAGGCACCGGGGCGCTGCGCAGGTGCCACAAAACTTTTCGACCATGTACCGCAAGACCTTCATCGCATTGGCCCTGGTGGCCACCTCGGGCACCATCGTGTTGCTCGCCTCTTTCCGCAGTGAGGAGCCCCATCTGGGGGTGGCGCACTGCCCTGTTCCTCCTTTGGTGGACGAACATCCGCACTGTGTGTTCATGACCGTATACGAGGGCACGGGCCTGGACAGCAGCTTCATCCTGGCCACGCCCGCCACGGTGCTGCAAGCTGAGCAACGCGCCCTGGACTGGCTGGTGCGTGCGCAGTCGCAGGATGGTGGCTATGGTGCCGGTGCCCATGCCCGGCAGGACATCCGCGACCCCCACGCGGTGGCCACCGATCCCGCCACCACCGCCATGGTGGGCATGGCCATCCTCCGCATGGGTAGTACGCCTTCGAAGGGACAATACAGCGGGCAGTTGAAGAAGCTCACGGACTATCTTCTGCGCCATGTGGAACAGGCCGGTCCCCACGCCACGAACATCACCGAGTTGAAGGGGACCCAGATCCAGAGCAAGCTGGGCGCGAACATCGATGTGGCGTTGACCACGCAGTACCTCAGCAACCTCAGCGCGAAACTCGATGGTCAGCATGCCATGAAGGGCCGTGTGCTACAGGCGATGAATATCTGTACGGGGATCCTCCAACGGGCGCAGAACACGGATGGCAGCATGAAGGGCGACGGCTGGGCGGGTGTCCTGCAGAGCTCCTTCGCAGCCAGTGCGTTGGAATCCGCGAAAGCCCAGGGTGCCGTGGTGGATGAAAAGGCATTGCAGCAGGCGCGCGCCTACAACAAGGGAAACTTCGATGCGGACAAGGGTTCCGTGGCCACCGAACGTGCTGCGGGCATCACGCTCTACGCGGTAAGTGGAAGTACGCGCAATGCGGCGGTGGAAGCACGCGAGGCCAGCGAGAAGGTGGAGCGGGCCCGCAAGGAGGGCAAGCTCGCCGCCAACGCACCCGTGAGCCTGGACAATCTGCAGGAAGCAGGCTTGTCGCGCAGTGAGGCCGAACGGCTGAACACCGCCTACCAGGTCTACAATTCAGCAAAGCAACAGGCGCAGGATGAACGGGTGCTCACCGGTTTCGGCAACAATGGCGGCGAGGAATTCCTCAGCTTCCTCCAGACGGGAGAATCTCTGATCATCGCCAAGGACGCCGGCTGGCGCAACTGGTATGGTGCCACCACCGACCGGCTGCTTGCGATCCAGAACAATGATGGCAGCTGGCAGGGTCACCACTGCATCACCAGCCCGGTGTTCTGCACGGCCACCTCGCTGCTCATCCTCAGCATCAACAACGACATCGATCAGCTGTTGGCGCAGGGGGCGACGGTGAAGCGGTGAGCGACGGTGGCTCCATGATACGACGGCCCGGGGCTGCACCTCTAGCGACGACCCACCGGGTCGACCTGGCAAGTGCAGCCCCGGTCAATTCCGTTCACGGTTCGATCATCCCTGGCAACTGCTCGTGCAACAGATCCACGATGCCATTGATCACGAACTGCACGGCCAGCACGGCGAGGATCAAACCAAAGAGGCGCGTGATCACCTGCAGGCCTGTTGCACCGATGTAGCGCACCAAATGGCGCGAGTTCACCATGGCGAAATAGGTGAGCCCCGTGGTGATGATGATGGCGAGGTAGACCACACCGGTATGCCAGATCGAAGGTGCTTCTGATATCAGCATCATCACCGTGGCGATGCTGCCGGGGCCGCTGATGAATGGTATGGCCAGCGGGATGATGGACACATCATTGCGTTCCGTGCCGCTGATCCCCTTGTGTTCGCTGCGGCGGCCCAGCATGCCCATGGCGATCCCGAACAGGATGATGCCACCGGCGATGCGGAAGGCATGCAGCGTGATCCCGAAGACGTGGAAGATCAACCCACCCATCAACGCGAAGGTCACCAGGATGCCCGTCGCGGTGAGCGTGGCCTTCCGGGCGATGGCGCGGCGTTCGTCCGCCTCAGCATCCGGCACCAACGCCAGAAATACGAAGGCCGTGGTGAGCGGGTTCACGATCACCAGGATCCCTGCCATGGTGATCAGCAGGTACTCGAACAGTCCGGATGCGATGAGGGGGAACATGCCTTGGTCCCGCCAAGGTAGTTCCCCCTCATCAAGGATCAAAGTTCCGGTCAGCGGGTGATCGTCAGCGGGCGCCTTGCGATGATGGCACCGCGGGCGTCGTGCAGGAGCGCGGTATAGCTACCCTTGGCCAGGTGTGCAATGGTGATCTGGTCGTCGCCCACCAGACGATGTACGAGTGCTTCCCGGCCTTGTGCATCGATCAGGCGCATCGTCATGCCGGGCTGGCCACCAAGAGAGATCGTGATCCCTTCGCTGGCAGGATTGGGGAAGATCGTGAAGAAGCCTGCCTCCGCCTGTTCATCCACGCTCGTGTTGGTCTCCACAACGATCCGGCCCTTCATCCCCATTCCATTGTGTAACGCGCAGACGTAGTAGTAGGTCCCCGGATCAGTAAGGGTAAGGGTGTGGTTGCCCGGGTTGAAATTGAAGCCGCCGTTGGAGGTGTTACCATTGGCATTCCAGGTGGCTTCGCTCACTTCGGTCATGGTGTGCCCACCACTAATGGAAATGGAGATCTCAGTGCCAGCTTGTACAGTGAGCAGATCCGGGGCAAAGGCGAGGCCCGATGTGGTGATGGACTGCGCGAACAGGGCCGGGCAGGTTAAAAGGAAAAGAAGTGTAGCGGTATGTCTCATGTGCCGAGGAGTTTGGGTTTTGATCGCTAAGACGCAATGAAGAGCCGGGGCGCTGCTTCGTGACGAAGTTACATGCGCTACGCTGAAGCGGTGAGTGCTCACCTCGTGATCATGATCGCATGGCATCCCACCTCCTCCCCTGCCGTTCTTTGTGCCATGCGCCTCGACAAATTCCTCTGGTGCGTGCGCCTCTTCAAGACCCGCAGCCTGGCCACCGATGCCCTGCGGCGCGAACAGGTCATGCTGAACGGGCGGGTGGTGAAGCCTTCCACGGAGGTGAAGGTGGGCGACAGCTTTGCTGTGCGAACGCCGCCCATCTGGCGCAGCTGGGAGATCATCGCAATGCCAAGCTCACGTGTGGGGCCCAAGATGGTGCAGGACCTGATCGCGGAACGGACATCGTACGAAGACCTGGAGAAGCTGGAAATGGCCCGACTGGTGCGCGCCCAGCATCGGGAGCCTGGGTCTGGCCGGCCCACGAAACGGGACCGGCGAGATCTGCAACGGTTCGACGAAAGTTGAACGTTCCATCACCAGCTTAACACTTCTTCATGTTCGTTAACAGCCCATCCCCATGGCCGGGAGATTAGTTTCGGGCATCCAACACGATCGCCATGAAGCTTCGCCGACTCCTCCCACTGCTGCTGCTCGCCGTCGTATTCGCCGGACCGAAACCTGCGAAGGCACAGAGTCCCACGCCGGAACGCAAGGTCACCATCGAGATGATCGTGACCGAGAACGGCGAGACCACCACCAAGCGTGTGGAACTGGACCAGGCCGATGAACAGGCCATTGAGGATGCCCTGCGTGAAATGGGCGTCCTGGGTGAATTCAAATTGGACACCGATGGGGAACAGGTGACGATCGATATACGACGCATGGCCGGCGACGCCACCCAACGGGCCATGGACATGACGCTTTGGGCCCAGCGAATGAGTGACAACAGCAAACCGGTGGGTTACCTGGGTGTCAGCACCTCGCCGCTTGACGAGGAGAAACAGGATCGCACCAAGGTGCCCGTGAAGGCTGGCGCACACATACTGGAAGTCATGGAGGACAGTCCAGCGAAGGAACTCGGCCTTCTGGCGGATGACGTGATCGTGTCAGTGGATGACAAGGCCATTGAAGGCCCACGGCAACTCACAGAGGCCATCCGTGCGCATGCGCCGGGCGACAAGGTGAAGATCACATGGTACCGGGGCGCGAAGAAGCGGACAGGCGAAGTTGTGCTGGCGGAAAAAAAGCGTGATGCCTACGCGTTCCAGTATGGCAGTGGCCCTGCGCAGCGCTTGAATGACAGCAAGTGGATGGAACAGACCGGCGAGGAGCGTGCCTTTCTGGGTGTTACTCCTTCGGAAGAAGGTTCGGAAAGCGGCGCAGGCATCGGCAGTGTGGAAGAAGGCTCGGCAGCTGAACAGATGGGCATGCAGGTAGGCGATGTCGTGAAGTCCATCAACGGAAAGGTCGTCGCCGATTTCAACTCCTTGCGTGGATCCATCCGCGAGATGAAGCCCGGTGACGAGGCCACGATCGTGGTGTTACGCGAAGGCAGGGAGGTAACCCTGAAGGGCGCCATGGGAGGACGTCCCGCGATGACGCGCTTCCGCACCATGGGCGATGACATGCCAGGCATGCGCGACTTCCACTTCGAGGGTTTCCTACCGGAGGATCGCGAGGAATTGCGCAAAGAGATGGAGCAACTGCGCGAGGAAATGCGCCAGCTGGGCCGCGAACTGGGCAGCGAGATCCGCAAGGAGATGCGCGTGACCATCGCGGCGCGTTCACTTTCCGAGGAAGAGAAGGCCCTGCTGCGTGCCAGGGGCGTGGCCGGATTGGATCAGGAGCTACAGTTGGAGGATCTGCGCGTATTCCCGAACCCCGCCAGCGACCGCGTATGGCTGCGTTTCACCGCCCCAGGGCGCGGCGACCTGCGTGTGCTGCTGCACGACGCCACCGGGGAACGCGTCTACGAGGAATCCATTATGGGCTTCCAAGGGCGCTACGAGCGGGCCATCGACATCAGCGACAAGGCGGCCGGCAGCTACTTCATCGTCATCCAGCAGGAAGGCAGGGCCGCCACGGCGAAAGTGGTGAAGCAGTGAAGCGGATCGACCGCAATGAAGAAAGGGCCTTCGGGTCCTTTCTTACTTTTCGCCCATGGACCTCCTCATCCGCCTGATCATCTCCACCATTGCGGTACTCGTCACGGACCTGCTGCTGCCTGGCGTGCATGCCGAGGATTTCTTGAGCGGCCTACTGGTCGCAGTGGTGTTGGGGTTGCTGAACACCTTCCTACGTCCCGTGCTGGTCCTGCTCACCCTGCCCGTCAGCGTGATCACCCTGGGACTTTTCCTCTTTGTGATCAATGCGTGCATGGTGATGCTCGCCGCCCGGATCGTGGACGGGTTCCAGGTGGATGGCTGGTGGTGGGCGCTGGGCTTCAGCATCATCCTCAGCATCGTGCAAGGGTTCCTGCAAGGGCTGGATAAGCCGAAGAGGAACCCGGATCTATAGCCCCCCGGCATCAAACCTATCCCGCCGGAGAGTCACCCTGGAGCCCTCATGCACTGGGCCGGGATGTCCATCATGCCGGAACCATTTGCTTGTTCGAAAACTATTTCTTTACCTTTGTTCACTATTTAACCATTGCACAGTATGTCGAGCACCATCGCGCAGCCGGGATTGCGGGAACGGAAGGCCGCCCAACTGAAGATCGGCCTGGTGGACCTGCTCACAAAGGAGTTGCAGAAGCGCGGCTTCCACGAGATCGGCGTGGAGGAACTCTGCGAGAAGGCGATGATCAGCAAGGTCACCTTCTTCAAGTACTTCCCCACCAAGGATGCCCTGCTCTGGTACCACAGCACCGTATGGATCTATAGCGTGAAGGCCGACTGCCTGCTGAAGCGCCTGGAAGGGATCGCCGCGTTGCGCTTCCTCTTCAATGACATGGCAATGCACTTCAACGAACACATCAACCTGTTCGGCTACTACTTCAGCGTGAACAGCATGCAGATCAGCGGCGAGCTACGCCCCCTGCTCAGCGATGCGGAGAAGCTGGCCCTGTATCCTGATGGCAGTACGGTGGGCCTCGATATCAACTACAGTCTCGGTGAATTCTTCCGCGGCCATGTGCTGAAAGCGCGCAAGGCCGGAGACTTCCGCACGGACATGACCGCAGAGAGCCAGGCCATCCTTTTCGGTTCGCTCTTCCAGGGATCGGGTATGGTGGGCCTGCGCATCGACCCCGCCCGGCCCGGCGACACCTTCCACACCACCTTCAACGCGATCCTGAAACTGCTGAAGCCATGAGACCCCTGACCATGACCCGCACGCTCACACTCGAGGAATGCCTGCACAACCCGATCAACGAGGTGGGCGGCAAGGCGAAACACCTCGCCAGCGCCATCGCTTTCGGTATGCGTGTGCCGAAGGGAATCGTAATTCCCTGCGATGCGGTGCAGGATGGCGTCACCGAAGAACTGGTGGATGCGATCCACGAAACGGTGGTGGCGTGGGGCGATGCGCCACTCGCCGTGCGCAGCTCCGGCATCGCCGAGGATGGCGCGGACCACAGCTTCGCCGGGCAGTTCGAGACCGTCCTCAACGTGCGCGGCCGCGAAGCGTTGGCCACCGCGCTTCGTTCCTGCCGGGATTCCGCCTCCTCGGCGCAGGTGAAGGCCTATGGCATGGTCGGCACGCAGCCCATCGCCATCATCGTGCAGCAGCAAGTGCAAGCGACCACGGCGGGCGTGGCCTTCTCTGCGGATCCCATCACAGGTGTACGGGACGAAGTGCTGATCAACGCGGTGGAAGGCCTGGGCGACAAACTCGTGAGCGGCGAAGTGACGCCCGAGGAAGTGAAAGTGAAGGATGGAAATGTCACACGGAATGGGAAAGGCGGGATCGTGCTCAGCGATGCGCACGCGAAAGAACTCGCCGCCACCGTGAAGCAGCTCGAAACGCGATCCGGTGCGCCGCAGGACGTGGAGTGGGCATTTCACGGGGACACGCTCTTCATCCTTCAATCGCGTCCCATCACCGCGCTGCCGCCCGAACCGATCCCCATCCCCTTGGAGATCCCGCCCGGCACCTGGACCCGTAACGACCACCACACCACGCTCTCGCCCATGGGCTTCGGGCTCTTCTGCGCGGACTACGATGCGGCACAGACCGGAGCGATGCGCACCTACGCCATGCCCATCAAGGTCGTCCAGTCGCGCATGATCGGTGGTCACCTCTATACGCAGTTCGCCATGGAGGGTGGCGAACAGAAAGGCACTCCGCCCAACTGGGTGATGTGGCTGGTGGCGCGCTTGCTGCCCATGATGCGCAAGATGAACAAGCAGGCCGGTGGCATCTTCCGGGAGAAGCCGCACCATGCGGAGATGCGCGTGTGGGAAGAGAAATGGAAGCCATACTTCCAACAGCGGCTCGCGCGCTTCGATCCCGAAGGACTGAGCGCGCTGGATGATGCGGCATTGCTGGTCTCCTACCGGGAACTGAAGGAGCATTTCCGGGACGGCTTGCGCGTGCATGCGCAAACGATGGGCAACTGGCTCGCGATCTGCGAATTCGGGCTGTTCACCAGGGACCACCTCGGCTGGGACAACGCCACCGTCTTTCGCGCCATGGGCGGCTGGAGCAAGGCCACCACGGCGGTCCACGATGAACTCACGGCGATCTGCAAGGCGCACTTCAACGCTTCCGAGGCGAAGGCGTTAGTGGCTTCAATGACCCAGGACTTTGTGGCTGCGATCGCTGCGAAGCCTGCATTCAGATCCGAGCTCGATGCGTGGAAACATGCCAACCGCTTGCGGATCCAGCACTACGATCTGTACAACCCTACCTTGGGTGAAACGCCTGAACTGGTGGAGCGGCAGGTGCGCGACATCCTCACCGGCATCGCAGAAGGAAGGCCCGATCCTGCCAAAGCCGTGGATGCCGAACGCGAGCAATTGCACGCAGCGGCGCGCGCGAAGCTCGCGGGAACACCCTTGCTTGCGGAATTCGAGGACCTGGCCACCTGGGCGAAGCGCGGGTATAGTTACCGCGACGAGAATGGCTTCTACACCATTGCCACCATCTTCGGCATGCTGCGCCTGCACCTGTTGGAGATGGGCCGACGCATGAACGGGCTGAAGGAACCCGGACACCTCTTCTACCTGAAGCCCGGGGAACTGGAACCCGCCTTCCTGGGCGAGCTGCCGGATATGAACGCACGCATCGATCGGCGACGCGGTGAGGAGCAATGGGCGAAGTTCAACCGGGGGCCACGCGTATATGGCCCACCCGAAGCGCCCATGCCACCCGCAGACCCGTTCCCGCCACCGTTGCGCAAACTCTTCCGCCTCTTCGGATGGATGATAGAGGTGGAGATGACCGCGCCTGATGCAACGGAGCGAACGGACGGGATGTTGGTCGGTCAACCGGCGAGCGCAGGCACCTACACCGGGACCGCACGCGTGATCACCGGGCCGCAGGACTTCCACCGCGTGCTGCCCGGCGACGTCATGGTGTGCCGCATCACCAGCGGCGAGTGGAGCATGGTCTTCGGCCGTGTGGGCGCCTTGGTCACCGACGAGGGAGGCATGCTCAGCCACCCGGCCATCATCGCCCGCGAGTTCGGCATACCCGCCGTGGTGAACACCGATGGCGCCACGCAGTGGATAACGGATGGAAGCACGGTGACCGTGGACGGAAGTTCCGGACGCGTCATCCTCAACGCCTGATCGATCTCAGCACCACCGAACCACCTTCCCATGAAGATCCTGTTGAAGATCATCGCCGTCCTTGCCGTCATCGTCATCGGCTTCGTCGTGTACGTGAACATCGCCTGGGGCAAGGCACATGAAGCACCGCTCCCGGACCTACACGCCAGCACGGATCCCGCGCTGATCGAACGTGGTCGCTACCTCGCCTACGGTCCCGCACATTGCGCCACCTGCCACATGCCCATGGACAAGATCATGGCCGTGGAGAACGGGCAGGAGGTGCTTCCCCTGAGTGGTGGCTGGGAGATCACCTTCCCCCTCGGCACCTTCCATGCACCGAACCTCACACCGGATGAGGAGACCGGCATCGGCACCTGGTCCGACGCACAACTGGCCCGCGCCCTGCGCTATTCAGTGGCACACGACGGTGCGATCCTCATGGAGTTCATGCCTTTCCAGGAACTGAGTGACGAGGACCTCACGGCAGTGATCTCCTTCCTGCGCTCGCAACCACCGGTGAAGCACCATGTGCCGCGCTCTGAGTACAGCTTCCTGGGTAAGGCCATCTTCACCGCCACGGGCTACACCCCACTGGGGCCGAAGAACACACCACCCGCGCGTGTGCAGCGCGACAGCACTGCGGAATACGGCCGTTATCTCGCCAACAGCGTGGCCAACTGCGCAGGATGCCACACCGAGCGCGACCTGACCACGGGGGAGTTCGTCGGCAAGGACTTCGCCGGCGGCATGTTCTTCATGCCCGACGAATTCAGCGAGGGCCACGGGCACATGTCGCCGAACATCACCCCGGATCCCGGGACTGGCGTAATGGCACATTGGGATGAAGAGACCTTCATCCGCCGATTCAAGGCGGGCCGGTTGATCCAAGGCACGCCCATGCCCTGGGGCGCTTTCTCACAGATGGACACGATCGATCTGAAGGCGCTCTATCGCTACCTGCACAGCCTTGGACCGGTACAGCGCCTCATCGAGAAGACGGTGTACCGGCCGGGGGAGGAAATGCCAGGTTAGCCAGGGCGCAGCAGCCGATCGACCCCTGGGTGACCCCTCAACCTTCGGGCTTCGCCTTCGGACTAGTGCGGCCCATGCGGTGTTCCACAATGAAACGCATGATATCCCGGTCATAATAGTCCACACCGGTCGAACGCTGTTGGAACCAGTTCAGGTAGCCCAGGCCCAAGTTGATCTCCTTGGTGAAGCCATAGACCACGCCCGCATAGTACCTGTTCTGGTCGAAGCTGTTCATCAACACGCGTGATCCGAAGTTGAAGTGGATCTCGTCGCTGATCACGGCCTTGAGACTGCGCTCGTCCTTGTTCCATAGCTTGAACTGCACACCGATCCGGTAGCGGGTACGGAACCAGCCATCATACCCCGGCGACAATTCCCCTCCCTCAACATTACGGAAGAAGCGCTTTTCCAGGCGGTAACGATGCAAGAGTTCCCATCGCGGATGCAACTTGCTTCGGCCGTCCACCTGCACATGTGGGCGCAGCTCGGGCACCACCAGCGAAGATGGTGATCGCGGATCTTGCGGACTTTGCAGGAAGTACGTGAACCCCGCGGAAACGTCCCACCCTTCCGCCAAGACCCTGTGGAGGTGTGCTCGTGTGACGAACTGGTGCTGCCGGTCTGGGAATGCGAAACGGCGCTCCTGCAGCTCTGAGACCAGATACCAATTCGGGCCGAGGTCCACCCGGTTGAAATAAGCGAACCATACCAGCTGCTGATGGGTGATCCGCTTGGCCGCTGCCTGGGCCATGCCATGATGCACGACTATGCAGCAAAGTAGGGCGGTGCACAGACCTCGCATGGCGCTCAACGGGAGCGCGAAAGTAGTCGGTGGACCTCGCCGCGTGTGGATCCGGTACGGCGGTCCATGGAGGTTCGGTAAACTTGCCCCCAGGTGAGGACCCAGCAATGATCGGGCGATGAAAAGCACAAATGATGGACGAACGGAAACCCAACGACGATCGCCGCCCACGACGGCGCAAGCCGCAAAGTGCGGGCGCTTCACGCCAGCCACAGCTCCAACGTGAAGGCAGACCCCGCCCGCCACGAAAACACGGTATCCACTGGCAACGGCACGCGGTGGAGTTCTTCGTGATCGTGGCCGGCATCATGGTCAGCTTCCTGCTGAATGAATGGCGACAGGACCGGCAGGACCAACAGGATGAGCAACAGCTGTTGCATGACCTGCGGGACGACTTACGGCAGGATTCCCTGGCCATGAGCATCGAACTTCACGACCTGGAGTGGATCCTGGCACGGTCCGAACGTTTGAAAACCCACTCCCAATACCCCATTCCCGAGGATTCCCTCCTCCAATACCTTGGTCCACCCCTTTCCTATTTCACGGCCCCCTTCCAGGAGGTGACCTACCAAGCCATGCGTGCCACGCGATCCGCGGCGCTCATTCGCGATGACGCGCTCCTGAAGGATATTTTCAACCTGTATGAACAGCGTTATTTCATGCTGCGCGAGATGGCCAGCATCGACAAGCACATGGTGCTGGACCGGATGTTCCCAGTGCTGGAACGCCAACTGTTCCTGCTGGATGCGAACATGGTGGAGTTCGAGCGGCTGATGGCCGATCTGGAATGGAGAAATCTGATGGAACATGGCCATATGCACAAGCAACGGATCGTACAGCGGCTGAAGGACGAGATCGCCCATGGCGACAGCCTGATGCGCCGCATTGAGGCCCAGCTGGGACGCTGAGGCCTCCGGGGACGACGTGTATCTTGCGTGCCCAACATTCCGCGCCTGCGAACATGCCCATCACAGCACCCGAAAAGGACGTGAAGAACGCATTGCGCGTGGATACCCTGCTGAAGGCCTGGGAACTGATGTGCACCGCCAGGGCGATGACCACGGTGTATGAGGAGCACGCCAAATTCACCGCCAGGTATGTGCATGCCACCAGCCGGGGCCACGAGGCCATCCAACTTGCACTGGGCCTTCAACTGGAACCCCAGGACTACGTGGCGCCCTATTACCGGGATGACAGCATCCTGCTCGGCATCGGCATGGAGCCTTATGAGTTGATGCTGCAACTGATGGCCAAGCGCGACGACCCGTTCAGCGGCGGACGCACTTACTACGGCCATCCGAGCCTGCGTCGCGACGATATGCCCAAGATCCCGCACCAGAGCAGCGCAACGGGCATGCAGGCCATTCCCACCACAGGCATCGCGCTGGGCCTGTGGTATAAGGAACAGGCGGGGATCGCGCACGACGGCATTTCCGAGGGTCCTCGATCCTCGGGAATGCCGGTGGTGGTCTGCTCGCTGGGCGATGCATCCATCACGGAGGGTGAAGTGGCCGAAGCATTCCAGATGGCCGTGCTAAAGAAGCTGCCCATCATCTATCTCGTGCAGGATAACGAGTGGGACATCAGCGCCAGTGCCAATGAGATCCGCGTGGCCGACGCATCGGAGTACGCGAAGGGCTTCAAGGGATTGGAAACACGCAGCATCGATGGCAGCGACTTCACCACCTGCTACACTACGCTGGCAGAGGTGATCGCCACGGTCCGTGCCGAACGGCGGCCGTTCCTTGTACACGCCAGGGTGCCCCTTCTGAACCATCATACCAGCGGGGTGCGCATGGAATTCTACCGCAGCGAGGAGGACCTTGCACAGCATCGTGAGCGCGATCCCTGGCCCCGCTTCCGAAAGCAATTGCTGGACATGCGCATCAAGCCCGCCGAGCTGGACCGCATCGAGACCGAAGCGGATGCCCGCGTACGCGCCGACTTCGAACGTGCCCGCGCTGCCGACGATCCCACGCCGGAGGATCTCACCACCCACGCCTTCGCACCCACTCCGGTCACCGAAGAGAAGGGCGAGCGTGCCCCGGCGGATCGCCAACCCACCGTAATGGTGGACAGCGCGCTCTTCGCCATCCGCGAGTTGATGCAGGAAGATCCGCGCTGCCTTCTGTACGGACAGGATGTGGGCGCACGCCTTGGCGGGGTATTCCGTGAGGCCGCCACACTGGCGCGCGATTTCGGCGACCACCGTGTATTCAACACCCCGATCCAGGAGGCTTTCATCATTGGCAGCACCGTAGGTATGAGTGCCGCCGGTTTGAAGCCAATCGTGGAAGTCCAGTTCGCCGATTACATCTGGCCGGGCCTCAACCAGCTCTTCACCGAGGTGGCACGCAGCTGTTATCTCAGCATGGGCAAGTGGCCTGTGTCCTGCATCATCCGTGTGCCCATTGGTGCATATGGGAGCGGCGGCCCATACCACAGCAGCAGCGTGGAAAGTGTGCTGTGCAACATCAAGGGCATCAAGATCGCCTACCCCAGCACCGGTGCCGACCTGAAGGGCCTGATGAAGGCCGCATACCACGATCCCAATCCCGTGGTGATGCTGGAGCACAAAGGCCTCTACTGGAGCAAGATCAAGGGCACTGAAGATGCGAAGACCATTGAACCCAGTGCCGATTACATCATCCCATTCGGCAAGGCGCGCATGGTACTTGAAGCCGATCCAGACCTTGTCGGGAAAGGTGAGGCAGCGGTGATCATCACATACGGCATGGGGGTGTATTGGGCCAGGGGCGCTGCCATGGCATTCCCCGGGCGTGTCACCATCATCGACCTGCGCACCCTGGTGCCGCTGGACGAGGAGACCGTGATGGAACAGGTGCGCGCCCACGGCCGCTGCCTGGTGGTCACCGAGGAACAGCTCACGAACAGCTTCGCGCAGGCACTTGCCGGCCGGATCAGCGACGCCTGTTTCGAACAACTCGATGCGCCGGTGCGCACGATCGGATCGGTGGACATGCCCGCCATTCCGCTGAACAGCACGCTGGAGGCCACCATGATCCCCAGTGCGGAGAAAGTGGAAGTCGTATTGCGTGAACTGCTCGGCTACTGATCGGACCGATGGAGGAACGCTTCATCCGTGTGCAACGCACCGCCCGGTATCATGTGCTTGGCGATGCGGATCAGGCACGCGCCCTTTGGATCGTACTACATGGTTACGGTCAGCTCGCGCGCTACTTCCTTTCGAAGTTCGAGGGCCTCGAAAAGGCCCTGCTGATCGTTGCCCCTGAAGGAATGAATCGCTTCTACCTCGATGAGGTCCACCAACGTGTAGGTGCCACTTGGATGACACGCGAGGACCGTGAAAATGAGATCCAGGACCAGGTGGGGTACCTGGACACGCTCGTGGAAATGATGCACAGCGAACGAGGCAAGTTGCCGGTGCACGTGCTGGGTTTCTCGCAGGGCGTGGCCACCGCCTGCCGTTGGAGCTTGTTGGGCCGTACAGAGATCACCCGGCTGGTCCTCTGGGCTGGTGGACTTCCTCCCGAACCATCCGCTGGACAGTTGCGCGAGCGATGGGCGAACATCCGCATCGATGTGGTGCTGGGCACGCGGGATCCCTTCGCCGGTGAAGCCGAGTTGCAAAACCAGCGCAACCGCCTGACCGCTGCCGGGGTCGGACATGTGGTACATCGCTTTGAAGGCGCGCATGAATTGGAACCCGTGTTGCTGGGTCGCCTGCTCAATAGCTGATCGGCCCCTACCCCTGGCGAAGGCCCACCGATGTCCAGGGGCCTTCGCTTATCCGCCCCGCGAAGGAGAATGCCAGCACAAAGCGCACCACCCCTTTGTTGGATATGATAAGCAGAGATGACGGCCATGTTCGGGCAGCGACCCAAATGCCTTACGCGTCCTGATGTCAAGGACCATACACGCAAGCAGCCATGAGCAAATACTTGTACGCGATCGCCTTTATGGCTTCCGCCTCCTTGATGGTGGGTCAGACCAGCAACTATCCCAACGGCAGCGTCATCCCCAACTTCACAGTGACGGATGTGGATGGAGTCCAGCATGACCTGTACAACTATACCGCGCAAGGGAAGCATCTGCTGCTGGCTTTCTGGTTCGTGGGTTGCATTCCCTGCGAACAGACGGCTCCGAAAGTGGCGGAACTGTACGAGACCTATGGCTGCAACAGCGGCGACCTGGTGGTGCTGCGCGTCAACGCCGGCATCGACATGGACTGGCAGATCGCGCAGTTCGGCGCACTCCACGGCGGGCCCTACCAGCAACCCCCCGCCATCAATGAAGCAGGAAGCGCACAGATCGCGTGGACCCTGGGAGTGTACACCTACCCCACCTACGCGCTCATCCGGCCGGACAATGTGGTCCACAACAACGCCATCTGGCCCGTGTACACGATCCAGAATTTCTTGAACGCCTTCCCCCCGGAGAGCGATATCCAGCCGATGCCATGCCTTACCGTGGACATGGAAGACCACCGGGCGTTGCAAGATCTGCGCGTTTTCCCGGTGCCGACCAATGGCTCACTTCAGGTGGTTCGCACTTCTTACATGCAGGGCACCCTGCTGGCCGAGGTGACGGATGCTGCGGGCCGTATCGTGCATAACGAACACCTCAGCATGAGCAGCGCGTCCGCAGTGATGGACCTGGAAGGGCTCCCGAATGGCCGGTACCTGCTCACCCTGCGCAGTGAAGATGGTCAGTTCGCTGTGCAACAGATCGTGATAGCACGCTGATCCCACGGTGAGCGATCATCGCTGATCCGGCCGCACTGCCAGATATCTGCCTGGCCATCTGCGTCAGAAATCCACGGGAGGGCTCGTGTCCTTCCAGGCCAGCAGTTCGTCGATGGTGCGTACCGACACGCTGTGGTAGTTGGGCCGCGCATTGCGGTAGATCGTTTGGGCCATGATGCGGCCCTTCTCCGTCTCCAGCAGACGCTGGTAAAGTGGTACGAGGAATTTACGGCGTCCCACGGTGGTGAGGAACTGATCCAGGCGCTCGTAGGCAACACCATAGTCGTTGGCGATGCTTTGATCAAGCCATACGGCGAGGATCTCTGAATTGCCCGAAGCGGTGAACTGGAAGGCCTGATCCAATTCGGCCAGGCGCGCCGCACCAATACCGGGCTGCAACGCACGCAGGAAATGCAGCCACTCATGCGTGGTCCATTCTGTGGTGATCAGATCGCGCGCTGGTGCACCGGCCATCCATCTTTCCATCTCGGCCTCCACCTTGATGAAACGGTCGGACACCGGAACCACAGCATCCGCCGGGATCCCGGGGCCATCCACCCATGCGGCCACATCCATCGTTACTCCATGTGGCTCCAACAGGTTGATGCGCAGGTGATCCAGGAAGCGATCGGTGGTCATGCTCTGAAAGGCGAACCGATCGAAGTAGTCGCGCAGGAATCCGTCGAACACCTCCCTTCCCACGCGCTCCTCGATCGCGCGCAGGAACGCAAAGCCCTTCTCATAGGCGACGTCGGTCAGACCTTCATCCGGATCGCGGCCGGTAAGATCCAGGCGTAGATGGGTATCGGCCGTTTGGCCTTTGGCTTTGAGACGTGCAACGGTGGCTTCCAGATCCTGATGACCCAATAGATGGTGCATATGCGCGTAGTCCTGGCCATACACGGCCTCGCATATCCGGTTCTCGAAATAGACCGTGAAACCTTCATTCAGCCAGAAGTCATCCCATGTGGCATTGGTCACGAGGTTGCCACTCCAGCTATGGGCCATCTCATGTGCGATGAGCGCCGTGAGGGAACGGTCGCCCGCGATGATGGTCGGTGTGGCGAAGGTGAGACGCGGGTTCTCCATGCCACCGAAGGGGAAACTTGGGGGTAGTACGATCACGTCGTATCGTTCCCAACGGTACGGGCCATACAGATCCTCGCTGACTTCAAGCATGCGTTCGGTATCGGCGAACTCCCAGGCGGCCTTTTCCACCACCGATGGCTCGGCATAGACCCCTGTACGTGCACCGAGTCCGCGGAACTCCAGGTCGCCTACTGCCAGGGCGATGAGATAGGCCGGGATGGGTTGGTCCATGCGGAAGGTGTATTGGCCATCCGCGCTTATCCGCTGCGGATTCTCCGCGCTCATAAGCGCCAACAGACCGGTGGGCACACGCACCTTGGCGGTGTAAGTAAAGCGGATGCCAGGGCTGTCCTGCACGGGGATCCAGGTGCGGGTGAGGATGGCCTGGCCTTGTGTGAAAAGGAAAGGGGCATTGCCGCCGGCGGTCTGATGTGGCGCCAACCACTGCAGGGCCTTTGCATCGGGACCGGTGCGATAGTCGATCCGCACGCGTTCGGCCTCCGGGGGCAGATCCACCTCCAAAGCCTGGCCCAGGAAGCTTTTCGGACCCAGTCGGTAAGCCGCCTCTCCGACCCCATCGATCGTGACCCCCAAGATCTCCAAGCCCTCGGTGTCGAATATGATCCTACCTGCACGCCCCGGGCGGACCACATCATAGCTCGCTGAACCCTCTATCCGGCGCGCATCCATATCCACGGTGATATCCAGGTCGAGATGGGTGATCGAGGCCTCGGATGGACGGGCGTTGCTGTGGTGGTCCATGGGGTGATCGGAGTGGCCCAGTGCGACTTCACCGGTACCCTCGGTGGTACAGGAAGCGGCGAACAGGGCGATCGTGGCTATGCCCGCGATCGGGTGGGTGAGAAGAAATTTCGTCATGCCGGAGCGGCCGCGAAGGTATGGGAGCGCATGGGAGCAGCACCGCATCTGGATGACCCGGGCGCATATGGGCACGAGCGCTCGTCACGAGAACCTTCACACGCACGCATGTGCCCAGGTAGGACGGGGCTTCACCAGAGTGTCAGGGGTGGGAAAGCAGAAGGCCGCCAATTGGCGGCCTTCCATACCGGTCGGGGTGACTGGATCCAACCAGCGACCATCCCGCCCCAGGGCGGGATGCGCTACCGGGCCGCACCGATCAGGGTTTCGATGCGTTCACGCTTCTTCCATCCTTTCACTTCGAGCTCCCGCCGGTATGCAGCGCTCTTATCGGGCAGCTGCTCGGTGTGTACCACGCGCCAGTCCTTGGTACGGGCGGTCCATCGTCTGTGTCCGCTCAGGTGCTTGCGTAGTCGCTCCTCCATGGACTCAGTGGTGTGGCCCAGATAATAGCGGTCCAGGTAGGCGGAGTAGAGGATGTAGAAAAGGGCGCTCATTGGCAGCAATGGGGGAAGGCCGCCAATTGGCGGCCTTCCATACCGGTCGGGGTGACTGGATTCGAACCAGCGACCACTTGCACCCCATGCAAGTGCGCTACCGGGCTGCGCTACACCCCGAGGGGCGGCAAATGTAAACGATCGGGACTCACTGTGGGTCCGCAGCGACCAGAACAGCAAAGTCCGTAGGAGTATAGGGCAGTTGCTCGGCGATGAGCCTTCCATTGGAGCGATGGAAACGGACACTGCCTGCGAGGTGTACATCGTGGCCATTCACCACGGCATCAGCAGGTTCCAGGGCTACATCGAATCGAACCGGCTTGCTGTCCGGACGGCTATCATGATGGCGCGTATCGATGACCACCACCTTGGTGCGGCATCCCGGTTTGTGAACACACAGGAAGTGGACCCCAACTTCGTGAATGGCCACTTTGAAACGCTTGCCACTCCTGAGGGGCAAAGTCATGGTGCCTCCGTCCGGGGTGATCAGTTCGAGCGCTTCAGTGGAGATCACCTCCTCAGGGGAGAGGATGTCACCTTGTATGATGAGGGGAGCCTGTGCTTTGGCGACCAGGGCGAAAAGAAGGATGAAGGCCACCGTGAGGAGGGCCAGCATGCCGGCTGAAGTATGCTTGATCAGGGTTCTCATTGCGCGGGAGTTTTGGTTGGATGTTACGATCCAAAACTGGCCCAGTGCAGGCACCGTGCAAATACCCAATAAAGGGGAGTTAATCAGTATTCAATGGGGTTTCCAACGGCTTCATACCCGATCAGGGGTACTCCTTAGCCCATCAAGGGGATCTCCACGCTCACCGTGGTGCCACGACCCGGAGCCGAGTCGATGCTGATCTCTCCATTGAGTGTGGAGATCCGCGAGCGCACATTACCAAGGCCCATACCAGCGCTCGACCTGGTCGTATCGAAGCCTGCACCATTGTCCTCCACGATGATGCTGAGCCTGTCGGGCGCTCGTGTGAAGGAGATGCTCAGATCGGTGGGGCGCCCATGCTTGAGGGCATTGCTGACCAACTCCTGCGTGATACGGTAGGCGGCTATCTCCACTTTGCGGTCCATGCGCATATCCAATCCAAAAAGGCTCAGTTCCACCTCCAATTTTCCCTTCACCGCGATGCTGTCGCGAAGGTCGTGCAGGGCCTGCTCCAGGCCGAACTCGGCAAGATCACCGCGCACCATGTCATGAGAGATACGCCGCACCACCCCCACCGCCTCGTCGATCATTCCCATCACCTTCTCGTAACTCTGTTGCTGCTCAATGCGCAGACCCGCCACCATTGATTCGAGTGTACTGAACTGGAACTTGATCGCGCTCAGCATGCTGCCCACCCTGTCGTGTAACTCGCGTGCGATGCGTTCGCGTTCCTGCTCCTGTGCGGCCGCCATGGCACTGATGAGCCGCAACTCCTGCGAGCGCAGGATCTCCTCGATGCGTTTCTCCGAAAGCTCCTTCTCCTGGAGTGCGAGGGTCTGTCTTTGACGCAGGTTTCGAAAGAATAGAAAGCCCGCCACCAATAGGAAAGCGAGTGCACCCAACAGAAGATCGCGCTGGAGCGAGCGGTTCTCGGCAATGGCCCGCTCCCGGTCCAACTCTGCCACACGCAATTGCAGCAGACGCTCCTTCTTGTCGGTCTCATGTTTCACTTCCAACATGGCCATGCGATCGCTGAAACGTTGTTCCGTAAGGGAATCTGATAGAGCGATGTGCGTGCGTAGTGTCTGCAGCGCATTCGCCCGGTCTCCCAATTCCTCATACCAACCCGCGAGTTTGCTCAGGCTTCGGGACACCTCGTCCCGCCGGCCGATCTTCCTGGCCAGCTCCATGGATGCCAACAGGGACCGCAAAGCCTTGTCGCGCTGCCCGATGGCCCATTCCGAAGTGGATCGCAGCTGAAGCACTTTCATGCGCCCACTGCGATCGCCAGCGGCATCGCACATCGGCAATGCTTCGTCATACAACACCAGCGCCCGTATGTACTCCCCTTTGCCTGCATGCGCAAGGGCCTGGTTCATGCGCAAAAGGGCACGCAACTGTAGGTGGCCTTCCCCCAATGCATGATACAGACTGTCATAGAGATGGATGGCCTTGTCCCGTTCTCCGGTGACCTGGAACACGGAGCCCATATTCACCGCAGCGTTGTTGGCCAGCACACCCAGGTCCCCCTCCACTGTGCACTCCAACACCCGCCGATACATGGATAAGGCTTCGGGATACCGGTCTTGCTCATAGAGCAGGTTGCCGCGGTTGATCAGCACATTGCAGATCCCGGGCATGTGCCCCAGACTATCGACCAGGTCGCCTGCGCGGATCAACACCTCCAGGCTGGCCCCATATTCGGCCTTCTTGCGCAGCACTTCGGCAAGCACAACAAGCGCATCGGTGTACTCGATCATATGGGCCGTACCTCCCAGCAGAGCGATCGCCTCCCGTATCTCCGTTTCGGCCTGATCCGGTTCGCCCATGCGCTTATACACCAGTGCCCGGATGCGATGACCCCAGGACCTGATCACGGGATGCGGTGGGGGTGTGATCGGATCGAGCGTGGCCAGAGCCGCCATGCAACCACGTATGTCATCGGCGCGATATGCGTGGCAGGCCTGGGCCAGGATGGACAACTCTTGCGACCACTGATCCCCTCCCGCAGCGAGTTCCTCCCCAAGGGACTTCAGTTCCTGCAACTCCAGGGAGCGATAGGCCTTGGTGAAGCGCGCATATACCACCTCGTCTGGTAGCGCCTGTGGAGCCACGGTCACACCATGGAACAATATGACCACCAGCAGACCAGCACGTGCCGAGGCCGTCATTTGATCGGAGGTATGGGCTTGGCCAGCATGATCTTCTCCAAGCGTGTGACCAAGTTGATCCAATCCCCTTCGAGCCGATGGAGGTCCTTCAACAAGGCAGGGGGGAAACAGGACTTATGGCGTGGCAGACACAAACAAGGATGTATTTCACACATATGTAGTATGCGTTGGTCCAGCCTGATATTGTCGGGGAACCACAGATCATGGTACCACCACGGATCGACGATCACCAGATCCGGGCAATCCCCGCAATGGACCTCCGCGGCCGGATCGAATGTGGGGCCACCCAAAGGCTCCCAGCAGTTGTTCGCCGTGAGGTATTCCTGCACGAATTCGCCCAATCGCTCCAGTTCCATGGGCGTTTCCACGCTCGCCACTTGTTGTATCATGTTGGTGCGACAGCGCAAAGCGGGATAGGATCCGTAACAGAACTGCCCCCCATTCACTTTCGCCTGTTCCACGGTACTGCTGGTGAAAATGTCCCTGTAGAACTTGTCGAACTGATCTACCAGAAGGTCTACCGCTTCACCAAGGCCCTCCCCGTATACCGCGTTGAAGCCCACTTCAATGGCCCAGGCGTCAGCATTGGCCTCACAATTCTGAAAAGCGGTCTCCTCATCCGCCACCCCATGACCGATCTCGTGCAATATCATGAACATCAGAAGCTCTTCGCCCACGGCGGGATGCCGGATGAAAGAGGATGGCACGTGGATGTTGGGACATACTGCGTTGTCCGGTGCATCAGGAGCGCAGGAGAAACCTTGTTTCCAAGGAAAGAGTTCCCCGCACTCATCCGCATCAGGGTAGAAATTGACGAAAAAGGAGAGGATACTGGACGGCCTGCTGAATCCGGACGCCGAGATCCTGGACAACACCTTGTCCAAACGATCGTCCGCATCACATGTCAGCACGCCACATCGCTCCATGCCTTCGGCCACCTCCACCAGGTCAGAGGAACATCGATCGTCCGGCGGGCGCATGGCCTTTCCCGGCGCTCCGCGAACAATGGAATCACCCACCTGCTCGGAGAATTTTCGAATATTATGCGCGTACCGTCTGGCCCTTACCACCCGCAATTCATCGATCTCCTTCACCGTCTTGTTGATCAAGGTGTCGCAAGTGCAATAACAGGTACCTCCGTTCGCAGTGCGGAAATGGACGCGGGCATCATAGGGCAATGTTTCCATACACACGCGGTCCACCCGCTGGCGCAGTCCGGGTTGGTCAGGACAACGGCCTACGGGTTGGGCGCACAGGCCGTGGGCGGCGAGCAGCAGGCCCACGGCCACAGTTGATGCCAGGTGGGTCGCCATCGGCTATCTGCCTGGGGCTTTCTTCCGGTCCACCTTCTTCCCCACCTTCCTGGCCGGCTTCCCGGACTTGGCCAGCTTCGTGATCTTGCCCCCAGAAAGCAGTTTGCCGATCTCCGCAGACGTGGGGATCTTCCTGAGTCTTGTTCTAAGGGATCCGATATACTTGGGCTTCTTTGTGCGCGGTACAGAACTGCTGCCAGGTCCACCACCGTGGCCGTCCAACAACTCAGGCCGATCGGTCCCTTTAGTAACACCGCCAACCATAGCGCTGACTTCAACGAACCGAGGATGGGTCCCAATAAAACGGGAATCCAACTGCCAAATATCCCATTGCGACGACCTGGCGGCGACCGTGTACTCCAATTCGAACCGCCCCGACGGATCCTCCCTGACCGGCTGAGTGCACAAGGGATCCGGCCTGAAATTTCGTGGGCATTCGACCAGAGCGTAGTAGTGAAGGCCAGTACCACTGGGTTCTATGGTATGGATCGTCCAAGCTGCCATGGGTTCGGGGGGGTTGGTTGGTAATGTTGCTTCCGTCTTTCCCGCCACTCCCGTTACTTGCCATCGGAGCGGGCGGATGTGATCACACGTTCCATCCCCGCTCCAGGGCGTACTTCACCAGACCTGCCGTGTTGCGGATGTCGAGTTTGTGCATGATGTTCTTGCGATGGGTCTCCACGGTCTGCGGGCTGATACCCAGTGCTGCCGCGATCTCCTGAGTGGTGCACTCCAGGCAGATCAACTTCATCACCTGCTTTTCGCGCTTGGTGATCGCCTGGTAGCCTTGTTCCCCATCACGATCTTTGAAACGATCGCCCTCCTCCAGGCTCTCCTGCACCGCGCGGCCGAGGTAACGGAATCCGGCGGCCACGCTGCGCAGTGCTTCCATCAGCTCCTCCTTGCCGGTATTCTTCAGCACATAGCCGCTGGCCCCAGCGTCCATGATCTCGTTCACGAACTCCTTGTTGTTGTACATGCTCAGCACCAGTACCCGGCTTTTGCGGCAGCATTTCAGCAGTGCCCGGGTGGCTTCGATGCCATCCATCTCCGGCATGCTGATGTCCATCAACACCACATCGGGTTTGAGCAGCCTGGCCTGAGCTACGGCTTCATTCCCATTGGCCGCACGGCCTACCACGGAGAATCCCTCCTCGTGTGCGAGAACGGCCTCAAGGCCATCCAGGATAATGGATTGATCGTCCACAAGGAGCAGCGAGGTGGTAGCCATGGCAGGTCCGGTCAAAGGTGGTTCGACCTTATCCGCATGAAAAATACCCGATCCCGGGTATTTTTCATGAAAGGGCTTGAGAATTTCCATGGACCTGGGCATTATTCGATCGAAGCGAGGGTCACGGCGCGGGTGGCCAGTCCAAGATGCACCTGCAGGTCGTCCCAGCACAGGCCCGTGTAGACCCGTTCGGCCAGGCGCACTCCATCCCACGAACCACGTTCCCACACACCCGCCTTCACGCCGTGGTCGTACAGACCGCTGCTCTCCAACTGGCCGCTCGGGTGGTAATAGGTAAAGGGCCCATGCGGCATCTGGAGTTCCTCGTCCAGGTAAGAGCCTTCCAGGCGCAGGGTACCCGAGGCGCTCACCACACGCACTTGAAAGCGACCATCACTGGTGCGGTACACGGTCCGGCGCAAGGCGTTCGCGTGGTACGCCACCGGGCGGAAGCGCTCATCCACCAGATCGGCGCCCACCACGGGACCGGGCGTTGCGAAAGGATGAACCGCGTGATCAGCATTCCCGGAGATCAGGCCGGAGCCCGATTGCGCGGACAGGCCGCCGGGGTGGGACAGTGCGACGATCACTGCGATGAAAATGTAAGGGCTGGGTCTCATGGTTCCGGGAGTATTGGGGCCGGCATCGGTGCCGGTATCCCAAAAGTGTCCGCATTCATGGGCCGAATGCCATACCCGATCATTGGTAATTCCAGGCCCTTGGCAAGTCTTGAAATGGCTGCTGTACCCGAAACAGGGTATGGAGACCGGAGGGCACATACGAAGGCCCGGCGACAATGACGGGCGAAGTGACAGGATCCCACCACACCTCACCCACGATCCGAACAATGGGACGAGCGGCTCGTTCACAACGGGAGCGGCCGGTACTTTTGCCGCCCTCATCGAACAGACCGCGATCGTGACGCGCATATACGCCCTTCTCCTACCCTTCCTGTTCTGCACCGTGGCCCTGGGTCAAGCGCCCACCAGGCATACCGTGAGCGGCTATGTGCAGGACGCCAGCAGTGGTGAAGCCCTGATCGGTGCCAATGTGTATGTGAAGGAGACCATGCGTGGCACTGCCACCAATGTCTACGGGTATTATGTGTTGAACCTCGAGGCAGGCACGCATACCATCGCCATGAGCTTCATCGGCTATGAGGAATTCACCGCGGTGATCGAGGTGAAGGAAGACGCCAAGCTCAATATACAGGCGAAGCCCAAGGCGATCATGGCACGTGAGGTCGAAGTGATCGGTGAGCGGAGCGGTGGGAATGTGGACGACACACGTATGGGCACGATGGACGTGGACGTACAGAAGCTGAACACCCTGCCCGCCCTGCTGGGCGAAGTGGACATCCTGAGGACCCTGCAATTCCTGCCGGGGGTCGCCAGCAATGGTGAGGGTAACAGCGGTTTCTATGTGCGCGGTGGCGGGCCGGACCAGAATCTGATCCTGCTGGACGAGGCCACGGTGTACAACGCCAGCCACCTATTCGGTTTCTTCAGCGTGTTCAATGCAGATGCGGTGAAGAACATCGAGTTGATCAAGGGCGGCATGCCTGCCAACTACGGCGGGCGCATCTCCTCGGTGCTCGACATCAGCATGCGCGACGGCAATGACAAAAGCTTCCACGGGCAGGGCGGCATCGGATTGATCTCCTCGCGACTCACCCTTGAGGGGCCCATCATCAAGGATCGCAGCTCCTTTCTGGTGAGCGGCCGGCGCACCTACATCGATGTGCTCACCAAGCCACTGATCAACCCGGAGAGCGCCTTCAGCGGAAGCGGCTATTATTTCTACGACCTCAATGCCAAGGCCAGCTACCGGCTCAGCGACAAGGACCGATTCTATCTCAGCGGCTACTTCGGGCGGGATGTGTTCGACTTCAGCGGCAGCAACGAAGGCGACCCGCAGTTCCGGATCCCCTGGGGCAATGCCACCGTCGCCGCCCGGTGGAACCATGTGTTCGGCCCGAAGCTTTTCATGAACACCACGGCTACTTTCAGCGACTATTCCTTCGCCTTCGAAGCCAGGCAGGACCAATTTGAATTCGAGCTTTTCAGCGGGATCAAGGACTACGGACTGAAGGTGGATCTGAGCCACTACCCCAATGCGCGCCACCGGTTGAAATATGGCGGGCAGTACATCTATCATATCTATACCACCAGCACCGTGAATGTGAGCAGCGGTGACACGGACTTCAACATCGATACGCCACCCAAACTGCACGCACACGAGACCGCGCTCTATGTGATGGACGACTTCGACATCACCGACCAACTACGCCTGAATGCCGGAGTGCGCCTTACCACCTTCGCCCATGTGGGGCCATACACCCTCTACGAACTGGATGACCGCGGCCGTGCCACCGGTACACGCGAGTTCGGCAGCAGCGAGCCCATCGCCTCATACGCCGCCCTGGAGCCACGCCTGGCCTTGCGCTACCGCATCGATGGCAAAAGCAGTGTGAAGGCCAGCTTCAACCGTGGGCAGCAGTATGTACATCTGGCCAGCTTCAGCAGCACCGCCCTGCCCACCGATGTGTGGATCCCCAGCAGCAGCAACGTGAAGCCCCAGATCGGCACCCAGTATTCCGCCGGGTATTTCAGGGACCTGCTGGAGGGCATGTTCGAAACAAGCCTGGAGGTGTACTACAAGGACTTCGACAATCTGATCGAATACGCCGAGGGTGCTGAACCGGCCAACAATGGCAACACGAACTATGATGCCCAACTGGTCTTTGGTGATGGCTACAGCTATGGGGCGGAATTGTTCATCAAGAAACGGATGGGGCGTTTCAACGGCTGGGGCGGCTATACCTGGAGCCGTACCATGCGACAGTTCCCGGACATCAACGAGGGCCGTGAGTTCCCCAGCCGCTGGGACCGCCGCCACGACCTGAGCCTGGTGCTGGCCTACGACCTCACCGGCCGCTGGAGCCTGGGCGCCACCTTTGTTTATGCCACCGGGCAGGCGGTGACCCTGCCGGTGAACCGCTACTTCATAGAAGGGCAACTGGTGAGCGAATACACCGAACGCAACGGCTATCGCATGGTCGCCTTCCACCGCATGGACCTTGCCGCCACACTGAAGAACCGCGCCACGAGGACCGTCACCGACCCCACCACCGGCCAGGAGACCGAGGTGGACCGCCGCTGGCGCAGCAGTTGGACTTTCGCCGTGTATAACGCCTACAATCGCGCCAACCCCTATTTCATCTACTTCGATTCCGCTGGCAACCCCGGCGCGGGCACCTTCCAGGTGGTGGCCAAGCAGGTGTCCCTCTTCTCGATCCTTCCATCAGTCACCTGGAATTTCGAATTCTGATGATCCACTTGAACACAAATCGCCTCCTGCCAGCCATTGCGCTCGGTGCCCTGATGCTCCAGGCCTGCGAAAAGGAGATCACCGTGGACCTGCCCATCACCGAACCCAAGGTGGTGGTGGAAGGCACCATTGAGAGCGGCCAGCCACCGTTGGTGATCCTCACCCGCACACAGAGCTACTTCGCGGAGACCAGCGTCGCCTCCATCGCCGCCAGCTTCATCAGCGAAGCGGTGGTCACCATTGATGATGGTTCCACCATCCATGTGCTGGACCGCATCTGCAGCGACCTTATTCCCGATTCGCTGCTGGAGGAAGCCGCCGCCGCCATCGGCATCGACGCCGCATTGCTCGCTGCGGCCAACATCTGCATCTGGACCAAACTGGATATGCAGGGCGAGGAAGGCCGCACCTACAGGCTGGATGTGCAGGCCGATGGGAAAAGTCTCAGCGCCATCACCACCATACCGAACGCCGTGGCACTGGACTCCCTTTGGTTCCGATTGGCCATGCAACGTCCGGACGACGATACCCTGGGCTTCATCTGGGCACGCCTGAGCGATCCGGACACCATCGGGAACAGTTATCGCTGGCTCGCCAAACGACTCAATGGTGACAAGGATGGAGGCTTCGTGCCACCGTTCTTTTCGGTGTTCGAGGATCGCTACATCAATGGCCTCACGATCGACTTCAACTTCAACCGCGGGGCTCTGCCCTTCAGCGAGGCCGATGATGACAACAACGAGGAGCGCGGATTCTTCAAGGTGGGCGATACCGTTGCCGTGAAGTTCGTGAGCATCGGGGTGGATGAATTCACCTTCTACAACAGCTTCCAGAACAATGTCGCCACCCAGGGCGATGTGTTCAGCAACCCCGCCAATGCGATGGGCAACATCAACGGCGGCCTGGGGATCTGGGCCGGCTGGGGTGTGCGGTACGATACGGTGGTGTGTGTGCCCTGATACCACGGTGGAGCAGATCCACTTGTGCCGTGACATGTATCACAGGTCCACTACCCCCGTCAAGGTACCTTTGCATCCTCCTGACCAGTAGGGGGCCTTCCGTAGCGACCATGAGCGAACGACCAGAACATGTGAAATGCCTGATCATCGGATCGGGACCCGCAGGCTATTCAGCAGCCATCTATGCCGCTCGTGCCGACTTGAAGCCGGTGCTCTATGAAGGGCCTTTGCCCGGCGGCCAGCTGACACAGACCACCGAGGTGGACAACTACCCAGGTTATCCGAATGGCCGCACCGGGCCTGAGATGATGGAGGACCTGAAAAAACAGGCCCAGCGCTTCGAGACCGATGTGCGCCACGGCTGGGTGACCAAGGTGGAATTGGGCGGCGACGTACACATGGTCTGGGTGGACGAGAAGACGGAGATCCATGCGGATACGGTGATCATCAGCACCGGTGCCAACGCCAAGTGGCTGGGCCTTCCCAACGAGATCCGCCTCCGCGATGCAGGCGGCGGTGTAACTGCCTGCGCCGTGTGCGACGGCTTTTTCTACAAGGGCCAGACCGTGGCACTGGTGGGTGCCGGCGATAGCGCCTGCGAAGAGGCCACCTACCTGGCCAAGCTCTGCCCCAAGGTGTACATGCTGGTGCGGAAGGACGAGTTCAAGGCCAGCAAGGCCATGGTGCATCGCGTATTGAACACACCCAACATCGAAGTGATGTTCAATACCGAGGTGAAGGATGTGCTGGGCGAGCATGTCGTGGAGGGCCTTACCATCGTGAACAACATGACCGGTGAGGAAAGCCGCCTGCATGTCACCGGCCTATTCCTGGCCATTGGCCACACGCCCGCCACGGAGATCTTCAAAGGGCAGCTGGACATGGATGCACAAGGATATATCAAGCATAGACCGGATAGCACGTACACCAATGTGCCCGGGGTGTTCGTAGCGGGCGATGCCGCCGACAAGGTGTATCGCCAGGCCGTAACGAGTGCTGGCACCGGTTGTATGGCCGCGCTCGATGCTGAGCGCTGGCTGGCGGCACAGGGGAATCACTGAGGCCTGGAGTGCTTCAGAATGTAGACCTCCATCCAGCTTACGCCGGGCTATATTGCCCACAGATCTCGCATCGCATGGTCACCCCCTATCTGAATTTCGCCGGCAATTGCGAGGAAGCCTTCAACTTCTACAGCAAGGTCTTCGGGGCTTCCATCAGCTACCTGGGCCGCTTCTCCGAGATGCCCCCCGATGTGCCCGTACCCGAAGGCTACGCGGACAAATTGATGCACGTGACCCTGGCCCGCAACGGCAGCGACTTCCTCATGGGAAGCGATGCACCCGAAGGTTTCGGCCCGCCGTTCAATGCGGGCAACAACGTCCATCTCTCCCTGGATGCGAAGAGCCCCGAAGAGGCCCGCCGCCTGTACGATGCGCTGAGCGAAGGCGGCCAGGTGAGCATGGAGCTCGAACCCACTTTCTGGGCCAGGCTCTTCGCCATGGTCACCGACCGCTTCGGGATCAACTGGATGATCTCCTACGGCGAGCCGGAACAAGGCTGAGCATCCATGGGAGACCTGCGTTTGCTCCCCTTTCTGGAACTGGATACGCCGAGGCTGCGGCTGCGCGCCTTCCACATGGATGATGCGCCGGCCCTCTTCACCATGCGCAATGATGAGCGTGTGATGCGACATCTCGCCCGTCCCAGGGCCACCACACAAGCCGACGCGGAAAAGCTGATCGATTCGATCCAGAAAGATCTGATGGAGGAGAATGGCATCTCATGGGCCATACAGTTGCGAGGGGATCGCACATTGATCGGCACTATTGGATTCTACCGACTGAAGAAGGAACACCACGGCGGTGAGGTGGGCTATATACTCCACCCCGATCACTGGGGCAAGGGTCTGATGGGCGAAGCGCTGGATGCTGTTGTGGAGCACGGCTTCCGGGTCATCGGGTTCCACCGCATCGAAGCGGACACCGATCCACTGAACGAAGCGAGCAACCGGTTGTTGGAACGGCACGGTTTCACATGCGAAGCGCATTTGCGGGAGAACGTTCTGTGGAAGGGCCGCTGGCTGGACACCTACCTGTGGAGCAGGTTGGCGAACGAGCCGGGGGAAGGGCTCACTCCTTCACCACCCGGTGCGTGAGGCGCGTACCATTCGCCGCGTGCCATACCAACAAGTAAGTGCCCGACGCCAACTGCTCCAGCGGGAACGCATTGGGCCCGGCCACCATGCGTTCGGTATGCACCACGCGGCCGGTGGCATCGAACACCTGCAGCGGACCCGGCTCTTCCAGGCTCACCACCAGGCGATCACGGAAGGGATTCGGATAGGCCTCGAAAGCCAGCCCCTCATGCTCCGGCGCTGCGGTTGGGAAGTCCGCAGCAGCGAATGCCCGAGCGTAGACGCCTTCATCATCACCCTGGAAGCCGTTGCCGGTCCACACCACCAGGAATCCCTCGTTGGGCAGCTTGGTCACCGCCGGAAAGCGCTGCGGGCCGCTCGTGGTGGTGGTGGCGAACTGGAAGCCCGTGCTCGGTGCGCCCAGGTACATGGCGTAGTTGACACGCACGCAATAGTCCAAGGGATCATCCAGACTCGTCTTGTAGTTGTTGGTCAACACCAATGAACCATTGTCGTACAGTTCGCAGTCGGTGTACGGGTACGCGTACGGGGCGCCCGCACCCCCGACGTAGTCCACGAGAACATCTCCGGTGGCATCCAGCACCAACCCACGGAAGACACTCGGACCATTCACGCCCCAGCGGGTGTAGATGAGCAACTGGTCCTGGGCATTGATGGAAACCGTGATCGCCCCCAGCGAACCACCCTGTGTGTAAACGCTGGTCTCAGGGGTCTGTGCGAGCAGAGCGGCATTGAAGGTCTTTCTGTAGATGTGTTGTGGGCTGACGTTACGCTTATAGATGATCACTATGCTACCTGTGCTGGTCCACCGCACCTGCGGTAACTGGTAGTTGTCCGCAGGTGCCTCACTGACCTGCACGGCGCTCCCCGTCCATGCATTGGTCAGCAGGTCCCACTTGCGGACATAAATGTGTGGCTGGGAACGGTACGCTGCGACCAGCATATCGTTGTCGATGTCGATATCATACTCCACACCGATGGGCAATCCATGGACATCCCCCAGGGAGTTGTCCGCTTGCATTACACGAAAACTCTTGCTGCCGCCGATGCTCCACACGATCACAAAACGCCCCTCGCTCCAACGATACACACGCGCCTGGTCCGAGCTGCCCAGGCCGGTACTTACAAGGATCTCATCCGTAAGCGCCGTGTGGCTGGCATCATAGCGGCGCGCCAGAACGCTGCCTCCACTGCCGTGCTGGCCCCAACTGCGCCAGACGATGACGTAGGTGTCATCATCACCGCTCACCACGTGGGGATATGCCTGGTCCCCTGGTATGTGCTGGTTGACGAGGAATTCCATGGTGAGGGGTACCAGTTCCTGGGCCCTTGCACAATGGCATTGGACCACAATGGACAGTGCGACTGGAAGGAGGAGCGCGAGATGATGGTTCATTGTTGCGAGGGTTTGCCGTATGCCGGGCTACGCCTGATCATGGTCCTTGGCAAGGATGGTGGGCTAATTCTTGATCACACGGTGCGTCAGTCTGACGCCATTCGCCGCATGCCAGACCAGCAGGTAGGTCCCAGGCGATAGTTCTTCAAGTGGTAACGAATTGGGGCCTCCCACCAGGCGTTCCGTATGCACCAGGCGGCCGGTGGCATCGAAGACCTGTAACGGACCGGGCTCCTCCATGCTCACCACCAGACGATCACGGAAGGGATTTGGGTAGGCCTCGAAAGCCAGTCCTTCACGCTCCGGCGCCGCGGTTGGGAAATCCGCAGCTGCGTAAGCCCGTGCGTAGACGCCGTCATCATCTCCTTGGAATCCATTGCCATTCCAGACCACGAGGAATCCTTCGTTGGGCAGTTTGGTCACTGCCGGATAGCGCTGCGGGCCGCTGGTGGTGGTAGTGGCGAATTGATAACCTGTGCTGGGCGCGCCCAGGTAGAGCGCATAATTCGCGCGTACGCAATAGTCCAGCGGGTCATTGAGCGAAGTCTTGTAATTGTTCGTGAGCACCACGTTGCCGTTGTCGTACAGCTCACAATCCGTGTAGTAGTAGGCATAGGGCGCGCTCATATTGCCAAAACCTTCCACAAGTGTGTTGCCCTGCGCATCCAACACCCAACTGCGGAAAACGTCGATACCGTTCACGCCGTAGCGCACATAAATGAGGAGTTGGACCAGGGAATTGATGGAGAGGTTGATCACACCCAGCGACCCACTCTGGGTATGTATGCTGAACTCGGGTGTCTGTGCCAGCAGGTTGGCATTGAAGGTCTTGCGGTAGAGTCCGTGTGGCGAGGGGGAGTTGCCGCGATAGACAGTGACGATACCGCCCGTGCTGGTCCAGCGCACCTGTGGTAACTGATAGTTGGCGTTCGGTGTTTCGCTGGCCTGCACCGCTGCACCCATCCAATCATTGGTCAGCAGGTCCCACTTGCGTAAGCGGATGTGTTGGCTGGAGGTATAGGCCACCAGCAGCTCATCGCCCCGGATATTCATATCCTGGTCATGCGGAACGCCGAGGATGTACGTGTCACCGAGCGTATCATCAGCATTCAGTACACGCATGCTGCAGTTGCCCGGTTCCACGCCGGTGGTCCACACGATCACATAGCGGTTCTCCTTCCAGTAGTACACGTAGGGCCGGCTTGCCGTACCGAGTGCGGAGGCCACTTGGAACTCATCCGTCAGCGGCTGGTGGTCGGCACCGTAGCGCCTTGCCCAGATGCTGCCATTGCTGCCGCCCTGGCTCCAACTGCGCCACGCGATCACGTACTCTCCATCCTCACCGCTCACTACATGGGGGAAGGTCTGCTGGTTGGGGATGTGCTGGTTCACCAGGAACTCCAGGGTCAGAGGCATCAGTTCCTGGGCTGAGACCGGACGATATGCGAGGGAGACGAGGATCAGGAAGGTCGCGGAGAGTCTGTTCATGATCGGAGCAGTAATGTTCAACTGTGATGCAACAAGAATAAGGACACCCTAGGCATGGCGTGTCCGGTGCAGCGTATGATCGATCGTTCGCAGGCCCCCGTCGCTAGATCGATGTGCTCAGCGGGATGGTGAGGCCAGCGCATCCAACACCTGCTGCCGTTTGCGTTGGGCCACAGGCACGCGGCTGTGATCGTGCAATTCCACGAAACCGCCATCACGCGGGGAATATCGCTGCACAAAGCGCAAGTTCACCAGGTGGCTGGCATGGGTGCGGAGAAAGCCGAAGGGTGTGAGCAGCTCGTCAAAGTCTTTCAACGTGCGCGCACAGACCAGTCGGCGGCCGTCGGCATCCCACAGTGTGGTGTAGTTGCCTTCTGAAGCGCAGCGGATGATGCGCCGTGGATCGAAAAGGTGCAACCCATCAGCTGCGGGCACTGCTATGCGTGGTTCCTCCGGATGGGTACGGTTGGCACGAAGTACGTCCACTGCGAACGTTGTGGATCCCTGTGCCGCCATGGCACGGGTCAGTGCTTCGCGCAGCATACTTCCGGTGATGGGCTTCAGCAGGTAGTCCACCGCGGCAAGGCGGAAGGCCCGCACGGCATATTGGTCGTGCGCGGTGATGAAGACCACGCGTGGCGCCGCATCGCCCAGGCGATCCAGCAGATCGAAGCCGTTGCCCTGGCCAAGGTGGATGTCCAGCAGAAGGAGGTCCGGGCGTATGGTGGTGATGCCGTCCATGGCGCTGACCACATCGCCCGCTTCGCCCACCACCTCCACGGGCAGGCCGCTGGCGTTGACCATTTCCAACAGGCCACGTCGCGCAGCGGTTTCATCATCAACGATAAACACGCGCATCATCGGTCCCAAAGTTCGATCGCACGGAGTTGGAATGCTGCTTCGGTGCCTATGGCGCTGCCCTGTTCATCCTGGAGCGTGCGCAGCAAAAGTCCCCGCCCACGCGATCGGCGTCCATCCGAGAGCCGGATCCGTTCATGGGTGATGCGCAGACCCGAGGGTTTCTCGTTGGGCTTGAGGTCCGGCATGCGCTCCAGGCCGGGGCCGTTGTCACGTACCACGCAGCGCAGGTCAGCATCGGCAAGTTTGAACAACACCTGCACCACTCCTCCCCCATCACGCTTGAGCACTCCGTGCAAGACCGCGTTCTCCACCAGTGGTTGCAGCAGCATGGGCGGCAGACCGGTGCCTTCCGCATCGACCGCGGCATCCACTTCGATGGTGTAGGTGAAGCGGCCTGGGTGCCGGAAGACCATCACTTGCAGGTAGTGGTTGAGCAGTTCCTCTTCTTCACGCACGCTCACCACGCGCTTGGCGGAACTGTCCAGGATCATTCGCAGCAGCTGACCGAGGTGGCCCACATAATCGGTGGCCTGTGCAACACCATGCGTATGGTACAACCCAGGCACGGTGTTCAGCGCGTTGAATAGGAAGTGTGGATCCATCTGCGCACGCAAGGCCTGGTGCTCCAGTTCGAGGATGCGTTGGGCCGTGCGTCGGCGCCATGTGCGCAACAGCAGCAACACCACCAGGGCCACCAGCAGCACACCTCCCACCAGCGCAGCGATCACTGTGCGCTGGCGCTGCAGTCGTGCTGTTGCCAGCTCATTCTCCTGTTGCAGCAGGCGATTCTCCGCCTCATGCCGCTCGGTCTCGTAGCGTACGCGCAGCTCATTCATGCTCTCCAGGTTGCGCTCGTTCAGCAGGCTATCGTTCACTGCCAACAGGGCCTCGCTCAGTTCCAACGCCTCGCGATCGCGGCCTTGCGCCTTTCGCTGCGCCAGCAACGTGGCAAGACCGATCTTCTCGTCCAGCAACGAACCCACATTGCGGGCCAGTGTCAGGCTTTCCTCCAGCCACGGTCCGGCTTCGGCGGTGCGGCCATCCTCCAACAGCATGCGCCCGATGTTGCCAATGATGATCGCACGGTGCGCATCGTTGGGGAAGCGTTCCACTTCGGCAAGGGCTTGGTGGAACATGCGCATCGCTTCCCCACGCTGGCCCGCACCCTCTTGCGCCAGACCCAGGTTGGTATACAGGTCTGCGATGTTCTCGTCCGGGAAGTTCCGCTGCGCGATGCCGCGCGCCCGCTCCAGCATGCCGATGGCCTCGACGTATTCGCCGCGATCGATCGCCACCAGGCTCATCACCGAGAGGGTGTTCTGTATGCCCAGACTATCACCCATGCGCTCCTTGATGGATAGCGAAATGGCGAGTGCACTATCAGCCGCCTGGAGATCACCCTGCTCCTGGTAAACCATGGCCAGATTGTGGTGGGCGCGCGCCAGGCCGGCACTGTCCGCCTGTTCATGCTTGATCCGCATGGCCTCGAAACCGTGGAATAGCGCTGCCTCATGGTCCCCCTTCATCCGGTGGATGATGCAGAGGTTGGTGTGCGCCCTGCCTTCGCATTCACGGTCGCCCATGTCGCGGCAGATCGACAGCCCCTGGTGATGATGCGCGATGCCATCATCGAAGCGGCCCTGCCGCTGCGCATGGACGCCCAGCATGTTGTGCGCCGAGAACCGCGCCTTGGGGCTCACCTCTTGTGAGGGTGCTTCAAGCAGGCCGTGCATCAGCGTTACCGCGCTGTCCTGCGCACCGTGCTGGTAAAGCGCATTCGCGCGTACGGCGATGTGCTGCCCGCTGGTATCCGTCCGCACACCATCGTCCCGCATCTCCACAGTGGGCGATGCACAGGCGGTGAACAGGGCCATCCAAAGGAGGACGCGGAACGTTCGCATGACGCGGGCAAGGTATCCGATCGCAGCGATCGGCGTCCGCCATGCCCTGCTGACCACTACTTTTCGCCCCATGCGCATCCACCTGATCTCCACCCCCCGCAATGTGAGCACGGCGCTGATGTACAGCTTCGCGCAGCGCACCGATACCCGCGTGGTGGACGAGCCCTTCTATGCGTACTACCTGGCCCGCAGCGGTGCCTATCACCCGGGCCGTAAAGCCGTTCTGGAAAGCCAGCTGAACGACCTCGATGGGGTCTTCGCAGGTTTGGACCGTATGGACGACCGGCAGGTGCTGTTCATCAAAGGCATGGCGCATCAGCTCGATGGCGTGGACGTGCAAAGGCTGGCGGATTGGAAGAGCCTCTTCTTCATCCGTGACCCCAGGCAGTTGATCGCCTCTTACGCGCAAGTAGTGCCACAGCCCACCATGCGTGATATCGGCATGCGCCACATGGTGGATCTGTTCGAGGCGATCCGCACCGCAGGCGGCGATGCATACGTGCTGGACAGTGCGGACCTCGTGGCCGATCCCGAGCGGACACTTATGGCTGTCTGCGAACGGCTGGGGATCCCCTTCGACTTCTCCATGCTGAGTTGGAACGCAGGTCCGCGACCAGAGGACGGTGTGTGGGCGCCGTACTGGTATGCCAATGTGCATCGTAGCACGAGGTTCGTGCCGCAGCCCACCAGCACACGCCCGCTGCCGTCGCATTGCGAGGGTCTCTACAACGAAGCGCGTCCGCTCTACGATGCACTGCACGTACACGCCATCCGACCCTGAAACATGCTGCAGACTTACGATCCCCGCAATGCCGAGATCCTCATCCATGTGAATGGGGAGTTACTGCCGCGAAGCCAGGCGCGCATTTCAGTGTTCGACAGTGTGGTGCAGGGTGGTGACGCCGTCTGGGAAGGGCTGCGCGTATATCCCGAAGGCGTGTTGATGTTGCGCCGCCACCTGAAGCGGTTGCGCGAAAGCGCCCACGCGCTGGCATTCGCCGCTGTGCCGGATGAAGCCACGATCCGCCGCGCCATCTTCGACACGCTGCAAGCGAACGGCATGCAGCAGGACACACACATCCGTCTCACTCTTACGCGCGGCGAGAAGATCACCAGCGGCATGGACCCGCGTTTGAACCAGAAAGGTTGCGGCCTCATCGTGCTGGCCGAATGGAAGCCGCCGGTGTTCGACAACAGCAAGGGCATCCGCGTGATCACTTCCTCCATCCGCCGCATGGGTGCCGAAGTGCTCGACCCCAAGATCCACCACAACAACCTGCTGAACAATATCCTGGCAAAGCTGGAAGCGAACGTGGCCGGTGCGGATGCGGCGATCATGCTGGACCGCAACGGTCACGTGGCCGAGTTGAACGACACCAACCTCTTCGCCATCATCGGTGGTGCGGTGCATACGCCCACCACCACCTCCTGCCTGGGGGGCATCACACGTGGACTGGTGATGGAACTGGCGCGGAAGGAAGGCATCGCCGTGCATGAGCGCGACATCAGTGTCTTCGAGATGATGAACGCCGATGCCGTCTTTGCGACGGGCACCATGGGAGAGTTGACGCCGGTGAATGAGATCGACGGGCGCGCCGTGGGAAACGATGAAGGTGGATCGCTGCTGAAGCGCTTGCAGGTGGCGTTCAGAACGGTAGTGCCAGGCTTGTGCGAACAGGTGGCGTGATCAGGGGGCCACTAACGGGGGCATATCTGACGTGCCGACCTTTGGGAGGCATGGGCAGATATGCGTTGTTAGCGGCTGCTTTTCTTTCAGTTGCCATGCTGTCGTCATGGTTTGAATTTTTCAAATGAATTACCATTGAATTTATATGCTCCTGCTTCGTGTGTGCCAAGCCATAGGTCGCCTTGTTTGTCTTTGTAAATGGAGAACAGCGTAATATCTTTAGAACCATCTTTGACAGAATAATGGGAAATGGTTTTTCCATCATATCGCCAAACACCCTGTTCATAAGTCACCATCCAGAGATCCCCTTTGTCATCTTCGATAGCGGACATGAAGTAAATCATCTCCTTTCCTTCAGGTGATTTTACATTGTCAATTCCTTGTTCTCGTTTGTAGTCTATTAAAACTTTGCCTTGTTCGATTGAAGGGGTGGGATGGATATTATAACGATAGCTGGTATTGGTGAACCAAAAGTTTCCTTCTTTGTCTTCGATAATTGAACGGATGCCAAAATCGCCACCGCCTTCTATTAATGTCAAGTGTTTTTCATACATCCAGCTTAACGATTTTCCATCGTAGCGGCAAATTCCAAATCCGGAAGTGCCGAACCAAATATTTCCTTTGCTATCTTTATAAATAGTATAAGGCTCATAAGGGCTCCAGGGGTGCTTCCCGTTTGCTGCATAATATTCATCTTCCATGAAGTGTTTTGGAAATTGCAAATGGTGTAGGGTTCTTCCATCGTATCGGTAAGGTCCGTTCTCTCCTGGTTTGCCCAAAACTGCGAACCACAAATCATTCGAGTCCAGCTTCCATTCATTGCTTTCTGTTACAGGCAATGTGGTAAATTTTTGTCCGTCAAATTTATTGATACCTTCCAAACTTGTGATGAAAAGATTGCCTAATTTGTCTTCCTGAATTCCTCGAATTCTGTCGTTGAGTAATCCGTCTTTGGTTGAAAAGTGAAGAATTGTTTTACCATCATAGCGATAAACTCCTTGTCCATCACTTCCAAACCAGTAGTGATTGTTCTTGTCTTGAAAAATAACCCAAATAGTTTTATCAAGTTCTGAAACGGTGTCACCTACAGCAATAGTTATGTTGTCGGTAGCAACTTGAGAAGTGTTTTGTCCGTTGCAAGAAGTCAATATTGTAAAGAGGCAAAAAAGTAGTATAGTATGCAATTTCATAGTCTGTATGTTCATTGTTTCAAATGTCGTCATAGAGTTGCCTATCACGTCAGTTCCCCCCACCGGGGGACAGGCTTTAAAAAAAACCAATCCATCTTCAAAAATATGTAAAAATGAATTCATTAGAAGCTTTTTGAGGTTTTAT